>NZ_JBICUR010000012.1:0-353610 GCF_043198355.1 Streptomyces sp. NPDC048825 | reverse complement strand
AAACGCCCGGTTACATTCCGAACCCGGAAGCTAAGCCTTACAGCGCCGATGGTACTGCAGGGGGGACCCTGTGGGAGAGTAGGACACCGCCGAACAAATATTGAGAAAACCCCCGGCCGGGGATACCGGCTCGGGGGTTTTCTGCATTTCAGGACCCTTTCCGAGCCGTCTAGGCTCGTACCCATGCGCTATGACCTCGTCATCTTCGACAACGACGGCGTGCTCGTGGACAGCGAGCCGATTTCCAACAAGTTGCTCGCCGCCTATCTCACCGAGCTCGGGCACCCGACCTCGTACGAGGACTCGCTTCGCGACTACATGGGCGCCGCCATGCATGGAGTACACGATCTTGTGCTGGAACGGACCGGTCAGCGGTTGCCCGAGGACTTCGACGAGGTCTTCCATGGGCGCGTATTCGCCGCATTCGAGCGGGAGTTGGGGCCCGTGGCCGGGGCTGTGGAGGTGCTGGAGAAGCTGGCAGCGGACGGGGTTGCGTACTGCGTGGCGTCCTCCGGGAGTCATGAGCGGATTCGGGTGGGGCACCGGGCTACCGGGCTGAAGCAGTGGTTCGAGGACGCACGGATCTTCAGTTCGCAGGATGTGGGGCGAGGGAAGCCGGCGCCGGATCTGTTTCTGTACGCGGCCGAGCGGATGGGGGTCCGGCCGGAGCGGTGTGTGGTCGTCGAGGACAGTCCGCTCGGGGTTCGGGCCGCCGTCGCGGCGGGCATGGATGTGTACGGGTTCACGGCGATGACGCCCGCCGAGCGGCTCACGGGAGCCACGGGACTCTTCGGCGCGATGCAGGAGTTGCCCACGCTCCTCACCTGAAGCCCTCATGGGAAGATGAACAAAATTCATCTTCCAATCCGTCTACCCACGAGTAAGCCGCGCCCGTACGCTGATCGGCCATGACAGATGTGCTGCGGCGCGGCCGGGCCTCGTTGGCGTTCAGCTTCTTCGCTCAGGGTGTGGCCTTTGCGCTGCTGGTGACGCGGATTCCCGCGATCCAGGACCAGTACGGGATATCCGACGCCCTGCTGCCCGCCTTTCTCGCCGCGGTGCCGGTCCTCGCCGGCGTCGGGAGTGTCTGCACGGAGCTGCTGGTCAAGCGGCTGAGGCCCAGTCACGTACTGCGCTGGTCGCAGCCCGTCGTGCTGCTCGCGCTGCTCGGTGTCGGGGCCGGCGACGGGCTGTGGGAGATCGGTCTTTCGCTGGCGGCGTTCGGGCTGGCCGTCGGTGCGCTCGACGCGTCCATGAACATGCTCGGGGTCAGCCTCCAGCACGCGTACGGGCGCAGCATCATGCTCGGCTTTCACGCGGTGTACAGCCTGGGCGGGATCGTGGGGGCCTCGCTCGCGTGGGTGGGGGCGCACTGGGATCTGCACCTGTTCGTGTCGTATCTGCCGGTCGTCGCGGTGCTGCTGCCCGCCGCGTTGGTGGGGAGTCGGTGGTACGTCGACGGGGGCAGGCCCGGCGAGGAGAGCGAGGAGAAGCCGAAGGACGCGGGCGGACAACCCGTTGCCTTCAAGCTGCTGTTGCCGCTGTGTCTGGTGATGACCTTCGCGTACATCGGGGACTCGACGGTCTCCAACTGGAGTGCCAAGTATCTGCAGGACGTGCTGGGCAGTTCGGAGCAGTTGGCGACCGTGCCGTACAACGTCTACATGGTCACGACGCTGCTCGGGCGGGCCCTCGGGGACTTCGGGGTGCGGCGGTTCGGGGCCGTGGCGGTCGTACGGCTGGGGTCGATCATTGCGGCCGTGGGGTTCGCGGTGGTGGCGGTGGCGCCGGGGGCGTGGGTCGGGATGCTCGGCTTTACGTTGCTGGGGCTCGGGTTGTGTGTGCTCGTACCGCAGACTTTCGCGGCGGCAGGTCGGCTCTTTCCGGGTGCGGCGGACGCTGCCATCGCGCGGCTGAATATCTTCAACTATGTGGGGTTCTTGATCGGTTCGCCCCTCGTGGGGGCCTTGGGCGATGCGTGGACGTACCGGGGGGCGATGCTTGTGCCGATGGTGTTGGTGCTGGTGACACTTCTGTACGCCCGTTCGTTCGCTCCTCAACCGGACCGATACGGTGACGGGCATGAGCGGCCGCGCACAGCTGATGTGGGACGAGGCAGTAACGGGCTATGACTTCGGTCCGGATCACCCGATGGATCCGGTCCGGCTGGCGTTGACCCGTCGACTGGTCGATGCCTTCGGGCTCGATCGTGAGATGGACGTGGTCGCGGCGAAGGCGGCCGGGGAGTCGACGTTGCGGCTTGTGCATCGTGGGGACTACGTCGAGGCGGTCAAGGCCGCTTCCGTGGAACCTCGGGCGGCGGACATGTCGTACGGGCTGGGAACCATGGACGATCCTGCCTTCGCCGGGATGCACGAGGTGTCCGCGCTGATCGCCGGGCAGTCGGTGGGCGCGGCCGAGGCCGTGTGGCGCGGGGACGTCTCGCACGCGGTGAACTTCGCGGGCGGGCTGCATCATGCGATGCCCGGCGGGGCGTCGGGGTTCTGCATCTACAACGACGCGTCGCTGGCGATCGCGCGGCTGTTGGAGCTGGGGGCGGAGCGGGTCGCGTACATCGATGTGGACGTGCATCACGGCGACGGGGTGCAGGCCGCGTTCTGGGAGGACTCGCGGGTGCTCACGATCTCCCTGCACGAGCACCCTCGGACGTTGTTTCCGCAGACCGGGTGGCCGGAGGAGACGGGAGCGGACTCCGCGGAGGGCTCCGCGGTGAACGTGGCGTTGCCGGCCGGGACCGGGGACGCGGGGTGGCTGCGGGCCTTTCACTCCGTGGTGCCGGAGCTGATCGCGGACTTCCGGCCTCAGGTGCTGGTGACCCAGCACGGCGCCGATACGCACTTCGAGGATCCGCTGGCTCATCTGGCCGTCTCGCTGGATGCGCAGCGGGCGGTGCAGGTCGCCTGCCATGAGCTGGCGCATGAGTACGCCGAGGGGCGGTGGATCGCTCTCGGTGGCGGCGGGTACGCGGTGGTGGACGTGGTGCCCCGGTCCTGGACGCACCTTGTCGCCATCGCCGCGGGGCGGGAGATCGCGCCGGAGGCGGTGATCCCTGAGGAATGGCGGCAGGAAGTCTTCGCTCGTACGCGGCAGTTGGCGCCGGCGCGGATGACGGATGGGCGGTGGCCGGTGGCCTGGAAGCCGTGGGAGGACGGGTACGATCCGGCCGACCGGCTTGACCAGGCGATCGTCGCGGCTCGGCGGGCCGTGTTCCCGCTGCGGGGGTTGCTGGCGTAGCCGCTTGCCTCCGGCGGTGCGGACGGCCGTGTACCGCTTTGTACTCCGACCGTGCGGGCTTTTCCCTGTTCTGGGCGTGCGCCAGTGGCACATGCGCCAGCATCGCTATGTGTTGAGTGCTGGAGCGTTGCGTGCGCATCTGCTGGCCGCGCGGTTGGCCGGGCCTGTGGCGACCTCACGGGAGCAGAGTCTGCGGAGTTATCGGCTCTTCGCGGCCCGCGATCCCCGCGTGATGATCGGGCTTGATCCTGAATGGACGTGGAAACAACCGGATTTGGTCGCTTTGATGGCGGACAAGTGTGGAGTCTCAGCCGATCCACGGCATACATCGGGCCACGATGTGATCGATCCCGAGCGGACGTTGGCTGCTCTTGATGCCTTCGCGGAGCGGCTCCAGGTGGCGGCCCGTAACCGTTCCCCGGTGCTCCTGGGCACCGGTCATCCGCACCGACTGCTCGGTTTCTACGCCGCTCTCGCGGACGCCCTGTCGGCGGCGGGATGTGCCGTGCTCACCCCCGCGCAGGGTAGCTGTGTCGACATAACGACCCGGTTCGGTCTACGCACGCACAACCTTGACTACGTACAAGGTGTCGCGCTGGTGCGCGAACCAGGGGCCCGGGCCACGGATTGTGAGCCCGGCGCACACTCGCATTCCCCGCTCCCGGTTCGACTCGCGCTGGCCGCCGCTGCGGAGGCCGGCGGCCCTCTCCCGGAACTGGTGATCGGAGACCATGGCTGGGTCTGCGGTGCAGGTCAGCTGGGGTTCGAGGCCATGGGTCTTGGGGATACGGACGATCCGGCGCTGTTCGTCGGGGAGGCGGAGGGGCGGGTGTCCGTCGCCGTTCCGCTTGATGACGCTGTGCGGTCTGCTTACTACCGACCGCTTACTCGCTATGTACTCAATCGAGCGTGTCTGTCACAGTAGGCGCCTGATGGCATCCCCTCTTCCCCACTCGCATCACCCGCCCCTACATTGGGGAGTGAGCACGCAACGACGAAGTGTCACCGGAAGGGGAAGCCGGCGACCGTCGAGTGCGGAAGGTTCAGGTGTGTCATGGCTGCTGGCGAGAGGCCTCTGAACGAGGTTCAGTTCCTAACCGTGGCGGAAGTCGCCTCGGTGATGCGAGTGTCGAAGATGACCGTGTACCGGCTGGTGCACAGCGGTCATCTGCCCGCGATCCGGGTAGGGAGGTCATTCCGAGTCCCGGAGCAAGCGGTTCACGAGTACCTTCGCGAGTCCTACGTGGGGGTGGAAACCGCCTGACGGCGACTCCGGTGGAAGCCGGTGACGGCCCTCGCGGTCGTCCCCGGTTTCCCCCCGGATCACCTCGATTACAAGCTCGGAGCTCTGTCGGGGTAGGCTGGCCCCCCGTAGGTCGTGTGGGCCCCAATGCAGCCCCGCACCGAGTGATTGTCCCCGCTGCTGCGGGGGTTGTCCGAGAAGTGAGCGAGGGTAGTCGTGGGCTCTGTTATCAAAAAGCGGCGCAAGCGGATGGCGAAGAAGAAGCACCGCAAGCTGCTCAAGCGCACGCGCGTTCAGCGTCGCAACAAGAAGTAGGCAGCAGGTCGTAGGGCCATGAACCCGCCCCGGCGGATCCGCCCTCACGGCCGTGCCCACGGTGTTGCGCGCCGCTGCGACAAGCAGGCGCTCTGTGGCCTCCCACCCGTTGGTGGGAGGCCACAGCCATACCCGGTCGGCGCGGTCTGGTCGTACGACGTTGGCTTGGTCTGGTCGTACGTCCGCGTCCGTCGTGACTTCGTGCATCGAGTGGTCACCACAGCGCAACATCGACCCGCTAACGTGGGCCGCCACGGGGAACGCGGCAGAGTACGAGCAGGAAGCCACCTAGGGCTGGAAGGAAGGCGCTGATCTTGGGGAAGGTCGTGCTCGTGACCGGAGTGGCCCGGCAGCTCGGGGGCCGTTTCGTACGGCGGATCCAGCGTGACCCCGAGGTGGACCGGGTGGTCGCCGTGGACGCGGTCCGGCCCGAACACCACCTGGGCGGAGCCGATTTCGTACAGGCCGACATAAGGCAGCCCACGATCGCGCGCCTGCTCGCCGAGTACTCCGTCGACACCGTCGTGCACATGGACGTCACGGGCACTCCGCTGGGCAGCGGCAGCCGGACCTCGGTCAAGGAGACCAACGTCATCGGCACCATGCAGCTCCTTGGCGCCTGCCAGAAGTCCCCGGCGGTCAAGCGGCTGGTCGTGAAGTCCAGTACGAACGTGTACGGGTCGGCGCCCCGCGATCCGGCCGTGTTCACCGAGACGACGCCACCCAAGTCGCTGCCCAGTGGTGGCTTCGCGAAGGACACGGTGGAGGTCGAGGGGTACGTACGCGGTTTCGCGCGGCGCCGGCCCGATGTGGCCGTGTGCGTGCTGAGGTTCGCGAACATCCTCGGGCCGAGCGCGGACTCGCCGCTCGCCGCGTACTTCTCGCTGCCCGTGCTGCCGACCGTGTTCGGCTACGACCCCCGGCTGCAGTTCGTCCACGAGGACGATGTGATCGACGTGCTGCGGATCGCCTCGCACGAGCCGGAGCGCGGGACGCTCAACAGCGGGACGTTCAACATTGCCGGCGACGGGGTCCTGCTGCTTGCGCAGTGCGCGCGCAGGCTCGGCCGACCCACGGTGCCGCTGCTGCTGCCCGCGGTCAGCTGGGTGGGCACGGCAGTGCGTACGCTGGGTATGACGGATTTCTCGCCCGAGCAGCTGCGGCTGCTCACCCATGGCCGGGTCGTGGCGACCAAACAGATGCGCGAGACGCTGGGCTTCCGGCCGAAGTACACGACGGCGGAGACCTTCGCGGACTTCGCGCGCAGCCGCGGACCCGGACTCCTGCCGCCGGAGGCCCTTGCGGGGGCCGTCGACCGGATCGCCGGGCTGTCCCTCCTGGGCGGTGGCCACCCCCCGACGCAGAGCGCCAACTGAGGAGCGCATCAACGATGGCGGACGCCAAGGTCATTCCGTTCGACGACGACCGCTCCCGTGGGAGCGCCGCGCACCGGCCGCAGCGGCGCCGTGGTGCGGCGAGCCGGCTCAAGGGCGAGCCCGCGGGGGTGCGTGAGGTCCAGCCCCTGCCTGGCCGAACGATTCTGCAGGATGATGTTCCTGTGACAGATGTGCCGGTGACGCGTGAGGAACCGACGTCCCCGCCGGAGCGGCAGGGCGGCGGGTGGGATCAGCGCGTCGCGGGTGGTCTGGCCTTCCTGCGGCGGCGGCTGACGGGCGACTACGAGGTCGACGACTTCGGTTACGACCAGGAGCTCACCGACCAGGTCCTGATGTCGATGCTGCGGCCGGTCTACGAGAAGTACTTCCGCGTCGAGGTGAAGGGCATCGAGAACATCCCGTCCGAGGGCGGGGCGCTGATCGTCTCCAACCATTCCGGGACGCTGCCGCTGGACGGCCTGATGATGCAGGTCGCGGTGCACGACAACCACCCCGACGGCCGCCATCTCCGCCTGCTGGCCGCGGACCTGGTGTTCATGCTGCCGGTGGTCAACGAGCTGGCCCGCAAGGCAGGTCACACGCTCGCGTGCGCGGAGGACGCGGAGCGGCTGCTGCAGCGCGGCGAGCTGGTCGGCGTGATGCCGGAGGGCTTCAAGGGCATCGGCAAACCGTTCGGCGACCGATACAAACTCCAGCGCTTCGGCCGCGGCGGCTTCGTGTCGACGGCCCTGCGCCAGGGCGCGCCGATCATCCCCTGCTCGATCGTCGGAGCGGAGGAGATTTACCCGATGATCGGCAACGCGAAGACGCTGGCTCGCCTGCTGGGTTTCCCGTACTTCCCGATCACGCCGACGTTTCCGTGGCTGGGCCCGTTGGGTGCGGTGCCGCTTCCGACGAAGTGGACGATTCAGTTCGGTGAGCCGATCCCGACGGATGGTTATCCGCCGGAGGCGGCCGAGGATCCGATGCTGATGTTCAATCTGACGGACCAGGTCAGGGAGCAGATTCAGCACACGTTGTACAAGTTGTTGGTGCAGCGGAGGTCGGTTTTCTTCTGAGGGGTGGCCGGGGCGAGGTCGGCGGACGGAGTCCGGCGCAGGCGTCCGAAGCCCGCGAAGCGGTGCGAGGGCGGCAATGTGGATGGGTCGCTGGCTCGCCTGCTGGGTTTCCCGTACTTCCCGATCACGCCGACGTTTCCGTGGCTGGGCCCGTTGGGTGCGGTGCCGCTTCCGACGAAGTGGACGATTCAGTTCGGTGAGCCGATCCCGACGGATGGTTATCCGCCGGAGGCGGCCGAGGATCCGATGCTGATGTTCAATCTGACGGACCAGGTCAGGGAGCAGATTCAGCACACGTTGTACAAGTTGTTGGTGCAGCGCAGGTCGATCTTCTTCTGACGGGTGGCCCAGATGGGCCGGACTCCGGTCGTCCGGAGCCGCCGGGCGGAGTCCGGCGCAGCTGTCCGAAGCCTGCGAAGCAGTGCGAGGACAGCAGACAGGAGGGGCCAAGTTGTTGGTGCAGCGGAGGTCGGTTTTCTTCTGAGCGCTGCCGAAGAAGCCTGCATACGTCGGTGGGGGCGCCCTCTTCAAAGAGGGCGCCCCCACCGACGTATGCAGCAGAAACCTAGTTCGTGTCCTCGTTGTCGACGCGCACTTCCGGGAGGAGGCCCGGGAGCAGGGGTGGGACGGTGACGTCGGGATCTGTCGGCGTGGTGGGCTCACTGGACGGGGTCGTGCTGGTGTCGTCCTTGGGTGGTTCCAGGAGACCACCCGTGTTGCCGCCGAGCAGGCCCTCGTCCTGAGTGCCGGAGGTGGACGGCTTGGGGTTGCCGCTGCTGGAGTGGTTGCCGTCGGGGGAGTCGCCGGTGGCGCTGGGGGTGGTCGGGCGGTCCGTGCCGGAGGAGCCGGTGGAGGACTGGCCGGAGTCCGGCCGGCGGCTTGTGTCGTCCCGCGAGGGGGGCTCCGGCAGCAGCGAGCGCAGCGGATCGACCTCTTGGTCTATGGCGTCGAAGACCGAGCTGACCTGCCGGCTGACATCGCCGAGCTGCGCGGGCAGACGGTCGCTCAGCGCGCCCCACGCCCCGCGGTGCGACTGGGAGAAGGCCGAGAGAGTCTGGATGGGGCCCAGGGAGTCGGGGTCGCGCTCGTACGCCTCGTGCAGCAGCCGGTGGCCTTCCGAGGCGTCGTGCCGCATGCCGGACAGCGCACGGCGGATCTCGCCCATGGACTCGTGGTCGAGGGGCCCGGAGCGGTCGCGCTCGATCAGCCGGCGCGCCTCGCTCAGCCGCGTGGAGGCCTGGTCGAGGTAGAGCCGGCCGCGGTCGCTGTCGCCGTCGGCCATGCCTCGCTTGAGGTCCTCCATGCTGCGCTTGAGCCCGTAGAGCGAGTCACCGGGCAGGGCGTCGGAACTGGCGGCGGCGACGCCGCTGAATGCTCCCGCCGCCACACCCACGGTGAGCCCGCCCGCGGCGAGCCCCTTGGAAAGCCGGGACCTCGGGAAACGCTGTCGGAGCTTCCCAAGGCCGGTCGCCCGATGAGCACCCCGCCCTCGGCGCGACCTCTGCCCGGGCACCGAGGGTTCCACCGCGTCGCCCGCCGCGGCCGTGCCCTCCTGCAGCATGGCCTCCATCGCGGCCACCAGCTGGGCCCGCTGAACGACCTTGACCTCAGGGTCCAACGCCGGCTTGGGCAGCTCGCCGAGTCCGGTCGCCAGGGACAGCATCCGGCTCCGCTCGGACTGACCGGACTGGCCGGACTGGTCCGTGGGTTCCGGCGCCGGACCTTCGGACTGCTCGGCCGCCGAGCCCCGGTCGGACTGCTCCTCCAAGTCCTGGGCGAAGGCGTTCGCCCGCCGGTGTGCCGATACGTTCGCGATCACTGGCGGCACCTCCTCTCGTCATGACGGTCGACTCCCCAGGGGGTCCTGAGGGTTGCACTCTCTGATCAGTTCCACACGATCGGGTGATCGGGGACGGCCAGAGGTGACCACAGGGAGCCTGTATCCCGCACAACGAGCCGCTCGGCGCTTGGGTTACGGACGACGGATGATCGGACCGCCGAGCCAACGAGTGGCATCGAAGGGTGAGTTGAGCGTCGCTGAGGGTGAGGGGGTGTACGGGGTGGGTGAGAGTGCGATACGGGTTCTCAGCGGGCGTCGTCGGGCAGGAGCCGGGCCAGCGTGCGCACGGCCCGGTACTGGAGTGTCTTGATCGCGCCCTCGTTCTTGCCCATCACGCGGGCGGTCTCGGCGACCGAGAGGCCCTGGAGGAAGCGCAGGGTCACGCACTCCTGCTGCTGTGGGTTGAGACGGCGTACGGCGTCCAGGAGTGCCGCGTTCGACAGGGACTCCAGGACGGAGTCCTCGGGGGAGCGTGCGACCTCGTTGGCGTCGAGCATCTCGCCGGTGGTCACTTCCAGGCGGAAGCGGCTCGACTTGAAGTGGTCGGCGACGAGGTTGCGGGCGATCGTGACCAGCCAGGCGCCGAAGTCGCGGCCCTGCCAGGTGAAGGTGCCGATGCGGCGCAGGGCCCGCAGAAAGGTCTCGCTCGTGAGGTCCTCCGCTGTCGCCTTGCTCCCCACGCGGTAGTAGATGTAGCGGTACACGGTGTCGCTGTACTGGTCGTAGAGGCGCCCGAAGGCCTCGGCCTCGCCGTCCTGGGCGCGCTCCACGAGGTCCAGCATCCGGGCGCTGTCGCTGTCCGCGGCCGGGCGGCGGGCGGTGGTGGCCGACGCGCTCGAGCGGCCCCGTCTGCCCACAGCCCGCCCGTCAACCGGCCCCCGCCCTTCAACGACGGCGCTTCGCGCCGGCCCTCGCTCGATGCCGTCGGCCAGTGCATAGCACGGGCCGACGGGCGCGGCGGAGACAGCGAGGGCGGGGACGGCGTACGCGGTGGGGACGAAACCGCGCAGGTGGTCGAGGACCGCCGCGCGGAGCGTAGCCAGGCCCGAGGCGTCAACCCCGACGTGTGGGTACACGGGACTCCCAGAGGCAGAGCTTCCATCACGTGCAGTACCGGAACATTCACTCGTCGTAGCGACGTGTGAGGTCCGTCATGCGTCTGAGGAGAATAACGCTTCGTACAGGCAGCACTACGCCCAGTTGCTCAAATCATCGAATACGTCGCTTCTGTTACGCATCGACGGCTGATCAAGTGCCACACAGTGACCGGTGGTTGATCGAATCGCTTCACATTCCGGCCGAGCCCGGGGCGTGTTGTGGCCGTCTGTCGCCAACGGGACTGGCGGGGGCGGTGTGCGGGTAGGACAGCAGAATTGCCCGCGTGTTCGTACACGCGGGCACTCATGGACGGTGGGGCGGCGTCAGCGGCGGCGGCGGTGCAGGGCGATCGCGGCTGCCGTGCCGCCCGCCACCGCGCCGACGCCGGCTGCCGCGGGGATGCCGACCTTCGCCGCCTTGCGGCCCGTGCGGTAGTCGCGCAGGCGCCAGTCGAGGGTGCGGGCGTGCTTGCGGAGCTTGGTATCGGGGTTGATCGCGTACGGATGCCCGACGAGCGAGAGCATCGGGATGTCGTTGTGCGAGTCGCTGTACGCGGCGCAGCGGCCCAGATCCAGGCCCTCCGCCGCCGCCAGGGCCCGTACCGCCTCCGCCTTCGCGGGGCCGTGCAGGGGTTCGCCGACGAGCTTGCCGGTGTAGACGCCGTCGACCGACTCGGCGACCGTGCCGAGGGCTCCGGTCAGGCCGAGGCGACGGGCGATCACCGTGGCGATCTCGACCGGGGCGGCCGTGACGAGCCACACCTTCTGGCCCGCGTCGAGGTGGGCCTCGGCGAGGGCGCGGGTGCCGGGCCAGATGCGCTCGGCCATGTACTCGTCGTAGATCTCCTCGCCGATCGACATCAGTTCGGAGACGCGGTGGCCTTTCACGATGGACAGCGCGGAATCGCGCGCGTCCTGCATGTGCTCGGGGTCCTCGACACCGGCCAGCCGGAACCAGGCCTGCTGCCAGGCGAATCGGTAGAGGTCGCGGGTCTCGAAGAACTTCCGCTTGTAGAGGCCGCGGCCGAAGTGGAACAGCGCGGCGCCCTGCATCACGGTGTTGTCGAGGTCGAAGAAGGCGGCGGCCTTGTCGTCGCCGAGGACCGGGAACTCCGGTTCCTCTGTGGCGGTTTCGGGCGTGGCTTCGTGCGCGAGTTCCTCCAGTTCCTGGGAGGACTTGCGCGCTGCCTCCGCCGAGGCCTCGCCTGCCAACACGCTCCGCGCCGTGGCGGAGCGCCTACGGGGAGTGAGCCATCCGAGAGCGGCCATGGCGTGAGCATAGCCAGTCAGTGCGTTGATTCCGGAGTCGGGAGGTTTGAAGGGTGTGAACTCTCCGCGACCGTGTCGTTACGGCTGCGGGCCGCATCTGACTGGTCGTGCCCAGGTGGTGGCGCCGGATGCGCGAAAAACCCGTACCCGACAGGGTGTGGCTGTGGGGGGAGAATGGCTCGTATGAGTCCCATCTTTCGGCGTACTGACCGCCGTGCGGAGAAGAAGGCGCCGCGTGAGCGGCTGGTCACGCTGATCGGGAAGCCCGACTGTCATCTGTGCGAGGACGCGGAGGTCGTCGTCGAGAAGGTGTGCGGGGAACTCGGTGTGCCCTGGGAGAAGAAGGACATCACGCGGGACGAGGAGCTGTATCGCGCGTACTGGGAGCAGATCCCGGTGGTGCTTGTGGACGGTGCGCAGCACACGTTCTGGCGGGTCAACGAGGAGCGGCTGCGGAGGGCCCTCGCGGAGTGACGGCGTGCGCAACCGGGCACGTTGGCGGGCGCAACCGAGCCGCGGGACGTGCGCAAAGGGGCTGCGGAGGCGTACGTAACCGAACCGTGGCCCGTCCGGGCACTCCATGTGGTTCGCAAAGTCACTTAGGATCGGGGGCGGTTTGGCCTCGGGGGCGGGGAGCGTAGAGGAGCGTGTACGGCTTTGCCCCCATCAAGCAGGGAACGAAGGTGCCTTTGCGCCGGTTCCATACGCATGTGGCGGAGTCGCGTGACCCCGGTCACGTTGGGCGGGCAAATCGGACACCATCTTTGTGCATGCATTCACAAAGACATAGCCTGCTGTCGACGGGGCGGTCGGACGTGTGACCGCCTGCAGCCCCGCTCTACCCGCAGGAGCACCGTGGCAACTGGCCGAACTCACCGACCGGCGACCCGCAGCCGAGGGATTCCCGAGGCCACCGTCGCCAGGCTTCCGCTGTACCTCCGTGCCCTGACCGCACTGTCGGAGCGCTCGGTACCCACGGTCTCCTCCGAGGAGCTCGCGGCCGCCGCGGGGGTCAACTCCGCGAAGCTGCGCAAGGACTTCTCGTACCTCGGGTCGTACGGGACGCGCGGTGTGGGTTACGACGTCGAGTACCTCGTCTACCAGATCTCCCGCGAGCTGGGCCTGACCCAGGACTGGCCGGTCGTGATCGTCGGTATCGGTAACCTCGGCGCGGCGCTGGCCAATTACGGTGGGTTCGCCTCGCGCGGCTTCAGGGTCGCCGCTCTCATCGACGCCGATCCGGCGATGGCCGGGAAGCCCGTCGCCGGAATCCCCGTGCAGCACACCGACGACCTCGAGAAGATCATCAAGGACAACGGTGTGTCGATCGGTGTGATCGCCACTCCCGCCGGCGCCGCCCAGCAGGTCTGCGACCGGCTGGTCGCCGCAGGGGTGACGTCCATCCTGAACTTCGCGCCGACCGTGCTCGCCGTGCCGGACGGCGTCGACGTACGCAAGGTCGATCTCTCCATCGAGCTGCAGATCCTCGCCTTCCACGAGCAGCGCAAGGCCGGCGAGGAGGCCGAGGCCCTGATCGAGGCCGAAGCCGAGGCCGCGGCGGCGAAGGAGACAAGGAAAGGGCCGGACGGGGATGTCCCCGCCGTGATGCCGGCATGAGTCTTCTCGTCGTCGGGCTGAGTCACCGCAGCGCTCCGGTCAGCGTGCTGGAGCGGGCCGCGCTGTCTGTGGACACGCAGATCAAGCTCCTCCAGGACACCATCGCCGCCGAGCCGGCCACCGAGGCCGCGGTGCTCGCCACCTGCAACCGGATCGAGCTGTACGCCGACGTGGACAAGTTCCACGCCGGTGTCGCCGAGCTCTCCACGCTGCTCGCGCAGCACAGCGGCGTCGGGCTCGAGGAGCTCACGCCCTATCTGTACGTGCACTACGAGGACCGGGCGGTTCACCACCTGTTCTCCGTGGCCTGTGGCCTGGACTCGATGGTGATCGGCGAGGGCCAGATCCTCGGCCAGATCAAGGACGCGCTCGCCACCTCGCAGGAGCTGCACACGGCGGGGCGGCTGATGAACGACCTGTTCCAGCAGGCGCTCAGGGTCGGCAAGCGCGCCCACTCCGAGACCGGCATAGACCGGGCGGGGCAGTCCCTGGTGACGTTCGGCCTGGAGCAGCTGACCTCGGGGGCGGACGTCCAGGGCTGGGCCGACGGCAAGCGGGCCCTCGTGATCGGCGCGGGCTCCATGTCCTCGCTGGCCGCGGCGACGCTCGCGCGTGCCGGGGTGGCCGAAGTGGTCATCGCCAACCGCACGCTGGACCGGGCCGAGCGCCTCGCGGAGATCCTGATGGAGGGCGGCGATACGGACGTGGCGGCCCGCGCGGTACCGATGGAAGAGGTGCCGGCCGAGCTGACACGTGCCGATGTCGCGGTGTCCTGTACGGGTGCGACGGGTCTTGTCCTGACGGCCGAGGCGGTCGCCGCGGCGGTCGAGGGCCGTACGGGGGCGCCCGCCGAGGAGCGCACGGCCACCCCCCGTGTCGTACGCGGGGACCTGCCGCCCACCAGCGTCGGCACCGACGACGGCTGCCCGCTGGACGTGTCGGCCGTGCAGGGGGCCACCGGCTTCTCCGTCATGGGGGAGGCCGCGGTGGCGGGCCTGGACGCGGCGGCCCTGGAGCAGCACGCGGCCTGGGTGGACAACGCGACGGTAGATCGGCGCCGTACGCACGATGCTCGCTCCGGCGCTCGTACGCCCGAGTCCGACGCCGAGGTCATCGCCGCGCTGGCCGCGACCGCGGCCGCCATCGGGCGGGTGCCCGAGCGTCGTAAGCCCGAGCCCGTCGTCGAGGCCCCGCGCCCGGCGCCGGTGCTCTCGCTGCTCGACCTCGCCATGCCGCGCGACATCGACGCTGCCGTGCACCGGCTGCTCGGTGTGCGCCTCGTGGACATCGAGTCGCTGGCCGAGGCCTCCGCGGACGTGCCGATGGCGGCGGACGTGGACATGGTGCGGCGGATCGTGTCCGACGAGGTCGCCGCCTTCGGGGCCGCCCAGCGGGCCGCGCACATCACACCCACCGTCGTTGCGCTGCGCACCATGGCCGCCGATGTCGTCGCGAGCGAGATCGCGCGGCTCGACGGGCGGCTGCCCGGGCTCGACGAGAAGGAGCGGGGCGAGATCACCCAGACCGTGCGGCGCGTGGTGGACAAGTTGCTGCACGCGCCGACCGTGCGGGTCAAGCAGCTCGCGGCCGAGCCCGGCGGCGCCGGGTACGCGGACGCACTGCGGACCCTGTTCGACCTGGACCCGGAGACGGTCGCCTCCGTCTCGCGGGCCACCGATGACATCAGCACCGAGAACGCCAAGAACCGAGGGCGAGCATGACTGAGCGGCGAACGGGGCCGGAAAGCGGCCCCCTGAGGCTGGGGACACGGCGCAGCAAGCTCGCCATGGCCCAGTCCGGGCAGGTGGCTAACGCCGTGAGCCGGGTGACCGGGCGGTCCGTGGAGCTCGTCGAGATCACCACGTACGGCGATGTCTCGCGCGAGAATCTCGCGCAGATCGGCGGCACGGGCGTCTTTGTGACAGCGCTGCGCGAGGCGCTGCTGCGCGGCGAGATCGACTTCGCCGTGCACTCCCTCAAGGACCTGCCGACCGCGCAGCCCGACAACCTCGCACTGGCCGCGGTGCCGGTGCGTGAGGACGCGCGGGACGTGCTGGTCGCCCGTGACGGACTGAAGTTCGCCGAGCTGCCGGACGGCGCTCGGGTGGGCACCGGTTCGCCGCGGCGCATGGCCCAGCTGAACGCGTACGCGCGCTGCCACGGGATGACGATCGAGACGGTCGCGATCCGGGGGAACGTCGACACCCGGATCGGGTACGTGCGCGGCGGCGAACTGGATGCCGTCGTACTGGCCGCCGCCGGGCTCAACCGGATCGGCCGGACCGACGAAGTGACCGAGTTCCTCTCGGTCGACATGGTTTTGCCCGCCCCCGGCCAGGGGGCGCTCGCGATCGAATGCAGGGCGGGGCACACCGCCCAAGACACTGCGCTCGTCGCGGCGCTCGCCGCACTCGACGACCCGGTCACCCGGGCCGCCGTGACCGCCGAGCGGTCCCTGCTCGCCTCCCTGGAGGCCGGCTGCAGCGCACCTGTGGGCGCGCTCGCCGACCTTCTGGCCGACGGGCAGATTGTCAAGGAAATGCGCCTGCGCGGCGTCGTCGGCACGACCGACGGCTCGACGCTGGTGCAGTTGTCCACCACCGGTCCCGTGCCCGAGACGTACGACCAAGCAATGGCGCTCGGCCGTGAACTCGCCGCCGAGATGCTTGCCAAGGGCGCGGCCGGTCTGATGGGGGAGCGAGTACATTGAGCCCCACCACCCTTCCCGCCGGTCTGGAACACGGCTCCGTCACCTTCCTCGGTGCCGGACCCGGAGATCCGGGACTGCTCACACTGCGCGCCGTTCAGGCGTTGGCGAACGCGGATGTCCTGATCGCCGAGCCCGAAGTGCTCGACGTCGTCCGTGCGCACGCCAGACAGGGCGTGACCGTGCTGGACACGGAATCGGGCCCGGACACGCCTCAGCTGACGGTTGTTGACGGCACGTCAACAACCGCTGGTGCCCCCGCGTCGAGGGACGCGGCCCATATTGTCATGGAGGCCGCACGCAGCGGCAGGCGGGTGGTACGTGCCGTCACCGGTGACCCCGGGCTCGACACCCACGCCGCCGAGGAGATGCTGGCCTGCGCCGCCGCGGGCGTGCCCTTCGAGGTCGTCCCCGGTATCGCCGCGGCCGTCGGAGTGCCCGCGTACGCGGGTGTTCCGCTGCGCGACGCACAGGGCGCGGACGTGCGGTTCGTGGACGCGGCCACGGCCTCCGAGCGGCTGTGGACCGAGGTCGGCGCGTCCGACGGGACCGTCGTCGTCTCCTCGACCCTCGACTCCGTCGGCGCCGCCGCGAGCGAGCTGGTTGCGGCCGGACGCAAGCCCGATACGCCGCTGACCGTCACCATCGCCGGTACGACCACCCGGCAGCGGACCTGGTGCGCGACGCTCGGCACGATCGCGCAGACGCTGAAGCAGGCGAAGGTGCTGCCCTCCCCGGAGGGCGGGCGGCCGGTGATAGCCGTGGTCGGTGAGCATTCCGCCGCTGCCCAGCGTGACCAGTTGTCGTGGTTCGAGTCCAAGCCGCTGTTCGGCTGGAAGGTTCTCGTGCCGCGTACGAAGGAGCAGGCGGCGTCGCTCTCCGACCAGTTGCGGTCCTACGGGGCTGTGCCGCACGAGGTGCCGACCATCGCCGTCGAGCCGCCGCGGACGCCTCAGCAGATGGAACGCGCGGTCAAGGGGCTTGTGACCGGGCGGTACGAGTGGATCGCCTTCACCTCGGTGAACGCGGTCAAGGCCGTACGGGAGAAGTTCGAGGAGTACGGGCTTGATGCGCGCGCCTTCGCGGGCATCAAGGTCGCTGCCGTGGGGGAGCAGACGGCGAAGGCGCTGGTCGCCTTCGGTGTGAAGCCGGACCTGGTGCCTTCCGGGGAGCAGTCGGCTGCGGGGCTCCTTGAGGACTGGCCTCCGTACGACCCTGTCTTCGACCCGATCGACCGGGTGTTCCTGCCGCGGGCCGACATCGCCACGGAGACGCTGGTGGCCGGGCTGATCGAGCTGGGCTGGGAGGTCGACGACGTCACGGCGTACCGGACGGTGCGGGCTTCGCCGCCGCCGGCCGAGACGCGGGAGGCGATCAAGGGGGGCGGGTTCGACGCGGTGCTGTTCACGTCGTCGTCGACGGTCCGGAACCTGGTCGGTATCGCGGGCAAGCCGCACAACGTGACGGTGATCGCGTGTATCGGCCCGGCCACGGCCAAGACGGCCGAGGAGCACGGGCTGCGGGTCGATGTGATGGCTCCGGAGCCGTCCGTTCACAAGCTGGCGGAGGCGCTCGCCGACTTCGGCTTGCGCCGGAGGGCTGCCGCGGTGGAGGCCGGGGGGCCGGTTACGCGGCCCAGCGAGCGGAGGCCGGGGTCGCGGCGGCGGCGTACGACCACGTAACCGCTCCGCGGGGGTGCGTTCGAAGCTGCGGGTTCGTTGTGGCTGGTCGCTCCCCCACTCTCGGCTGCGCTCGAGCGGGGGACCCCATGAGCGGGGGGACCCCCATCGCGGCGGCGCCGCACATTGATCAGCCCTGCGCCCCTGAGAGAGGCCTGCGGCCTCTCTCAGGGGCGACGGCACCGCTCCCTCAAGCCGCCGCCGGAGGCACCGTATGCCCGAAGCGGAGGAGGTTTTCGGGGTCGTAGGTCTGCTTGGTGTGGCGTAGGTGGTCGTAGACCTCGGGAGTCCAGGCTCGGGCTCGGTCCAGGGTGTCGCCCGGGCGGCCGTGGATGTTGACCATGGTCAGGCCTGTGCCGTGGGGAGCCATCGCGGAGTACAGGGCGGCTGTGGCCGTTTCGGCCGCGGTGGCGATCTGGGGATCGGGTACGACGGCGACCGTTTCCAGGATGTACTCGGCGTCGCGGGCACAGATCGCGTCCTCGACGGCGGCGGGGCGGGACAGCGCGCCGCCCATGTGGCGGAGTTCGACGAGCAGGAGCGGGTAGTCGGGGGCCGCCGCGGGACCGGCCTGCTCCAGCAACGTGCGGATGGCGTCGGGGGTCAGGTCGCGCAGCAGGGTGCAGCTCTCCCGCGCGGGGAGCGGGTCGTGCGGATCCGCGTAGATGTCGTCCATGGACGTGTAGTCCATCTCCGCCACCGTGTCGACCGTCACGGGCGCGGCCTGGCGCATCGGGGCCACCAGCCGCTCGCCCTCGGCCGTGTCGCCGGTCCAGGCGATCGCGACGCGGGCCCAGAAGCCGCCGCGCAGCGGCTCGGGGATCTCCGGCAAGGGCGGCAGGCGCAGCAGTGTGAACGCCGAGCACATCTCGTTCGGGACGGTGCGGGTCCAGTCGGTCCAGGCGCGCAGCAGGGGCTCGGCGTGCTCGCCCGGGCAGTAGATCCCGCCGCCGAGGATGCGGGACAGTGGCAGCAGCTCGCAGACCATCGAGGTCACCACGCCCACGTTGCCCTTGCCGCCGCGCAGGGCCCAGAACAGGTCGGGCTCGTGCTCTGCGTCGGTCTCGCGCGGAGTTCCGTCGGCCGTGACGACCTCGAAGGAGCGTACGTAGTCGGCGGCGTAACCGTAGGCACGGCCGAGCACCGGCAGCCCGCCGCCCAGCGTGTAGCCGACGGCGCCCGAGTCCGTGGACGAGCCGCTGAGCCCGGCAAGGCCGTGTGGCGCGCCCGCCTCCATGATGTGCCGCCACTTGGCTCCGGCGGCGATCGTCGCGGTGTGTTCGCGGGGATCGATCCGTACGTCGGTCATGCGGGCGGTGTTGATCAACAGGCCGTTGTCGATGGGGAAGTTCGCTCCGTGCCCGGTGGCCTGGACGGCGACGGGGGTGCCGGTGGTGTGCGCCCACCGCATCGCGGCCACCACGTCGTCGGCGCCGGTCGCCCCCACGACGAGGTCGGGGGTGTGCCGCGCGGCCAGGTTGAAGCCGGTGACCTCGTCGGCGTAGCCGGGGTCGTCGGGCCGTAGCACCGGGCCGTGGATGTCGGAGAGGGCGAAGAGGTCGGGGAGGTGGTCGGCGGTGGTCATCGCGTCCTCCGGGGGAGCGCGGGCAGCCGTAGAGGGCCCTGTTTCACCAGCATGGACCTGTGGTTTGGGGTTCGCATGCGGAGCCGGATGGTGGGCGAGGGGGGCCGGGAAGCGCCCGGTGATCCCCGACTCCGCGTCGGCAAAGGTGGTCCTGGGGCGGGCGTAGCGTAGAGGGCATGACGAAGTACGGATCCTTCCCCGGTACGCGGCCGCGGCGGCTGCGTACCACTCCTGCCATGCGCCGCATGGTCGCCGAAACCCGGCTGCATCCGGCCGACTTCATCCTCCCCGCGTTCATCCGCGAAGGCGTCACCGAGCCGGTGCCCATCGCCGCGATGCCCGGGGTCGTGCAGCACACGCGGGACAGCCTGAAGAAGGCGGCGCTGGAGGCGGTGGAGGCCGGGATCTCCGGGATCATGCTGTTCGGTGTGCCGGAGGAGTCCAAGAAGGACGCCCTCGGGACGCCGGGGACCGACCCGGACGGGATTCTGCAGGTCGCCCTTCGTGACGTACGGGCCGAGGTCGGCGACGAACTGCTCGTCATGTCCGACCTCTGCCTCGACGAGACCACCGATCACGGACACTGCGGGGTCCTCGACGCGCAGGGGCGCGTCGACAACGACGCCACGCTTGAGCGGTACGCCGAGATGGCCCAGGTACAGGCCGATGCGGGTGCGCATGTGGTGGGGCCGAGCGGCATGATGGACGGTCAGATCGGTGTCGTCCGCGATGCGTTGGACCAGATCGGGCGTGAGGACGTCGCGATCCTCGCGTACACCGCCAAGTACTCGTCCGCCTTTTACGGTCCGTTCAGGGAGGCTGTCGCCTCGTCGTTGAAGGGTGACCGGAAGACGTATCAGCAGGATCCCGCCAACGTACGGGAGTCCTTGCGGGAGTTGGCTCTCGACCTGGAGGAGGGCGCCGACATGGTGATGGTCAAGCCGGCGGGGCCTTACCTGGACGTTCTTGCGCGGGTTGCGGAGTCGGTGGATGTGCCGGTGGCTGCGTACCAGATCTCCGGGGAGTACTCGATGGTCGAGGCCGCGGCGGAGAAGGGGTGGGTTGACCGGGATCGGGCGATCCTGGAGACGCTTACGGGGATCAAGCGGGCGGGGGCCCAGAACGTTCTGACTTACTGGGCCACGGAGGTTGCACAGAAGTTGCGCTGACGCTCCGCGCCGGCGTCACAGCCCCGCGCCGCCTCGCGCCCCTGAAAAGGCGCTACCTTCGCCGTGGGAAGTCCCGTACTCTCGCGACTCGTTGTGCCGTCGAGCGGGGGAGCGTCGTATGCCGCGTGGGCTCATTGCGTTGGCGCTCGGCGGGTTTGGGATCGGGCTTACCGAGTTCTTGATTGCCGGGCTGTTGCCGCAGGTGGCGGATAGTTTCGCGGTGTCCGAGGCGGCGGCGGGGTGGTTGATCTCCGGGTATGCGCTGAGTGTTGCGGTCGGTGCGATCGTGCTGACCGCGGCGACTACGCGGTTGCCTCGCAAGCAGGTGCTGGTCGGGCTGGTCGCCTTGTTCGTCGTCGGCAATCTGTTGTCCGCGGTCGCGCCCAGCTATTCGGTGATGCTGGTCGGGCGGATCGTTGCGGCGTTATGTCATGGATCGTTCTTCGGCATCGGCTCGCTGGTTGCTCGCAGTCTGGTCGCGCCGGAGAAGAAGTCCCGCGCTGTGGCGGTCATGTTCGCCGGGCTGACAGTCGCGAACGTGCTGGGCGTGCCGTTCGGTGCGCTGGTCGGTGAGCGCTGGGGTTGGAGAGCGGCGTTCTGGGCGGTCACCGCGATCGGCGTGTTCGCGCTGGCGGGAATCGTCACCCTTGTCCCCGGCTGGGCGGGAGAGACACGGTCGTCGGCAGTGAAGGGCGGCTCGGGCTCGATATCGGCCGACGGCTTGCGGGACCAGTTCCGGGCGTTCCGGTCCTGGCAGGTGTGGCTGACGCTGACGGCCACAGCGCTCAGTTATGGCGGGATGTTCGGGGCTTTCAGCTACATCGCCTACACGTTCACCGAGGTCGGAGGCTTTCGCTCCTCGGACGTCGCCTGGCTGCTGATGGTGTACGGAGTCGGCCTGGTCGTCGGGAACGTGATCGGCGGGCGGGCCGCCGACCTCGATCGTGACCGCGCCCTGGTCCTCGCTCTGCTCGGACTCACCGTCACCCTGGCCGTGTTCGGGCTGTTGGCCGGCAGCGCCACGGCGTCGGTGATCCTCGTGTTTCTGATGGGGGTGACCGGATTCGCCAGCGTGCCCGGCATGATCACCCGCGTCACCGACTTCGCCCACGGGGCGGCGCTGGCCGCCAGCGCCAACGTATCGGCGTCCAACGTCGGCAACGCCCTTGGCGCCTGGCTCGGGGGCCTGGCCATCACCGCGGGCTTCGGCTACACCGCACCGCTCTATGTCGGCGCCGGGATCGCCCTGACCTCCGTCATCGTCATGGTGGTTGCCGCACGCCAGGTCAGGTCGCCCGCTCAGCAGGCTGACCAACTCATGTAGCGCGGGAGTCGCGGGCCGCTCCGCGTAACCGCGCACCGCCCTGACCCGAAGTGCTTCGCTGCCCGCCGAGCCGCCGGACGATTCCTTCCTCGCCGACGTGTGGCGTGACGTACCGGCGGAGAAGCCGAAGCGCTGGCTCCAGTTCGTGCACAACAAGGCGCACACGGCTGAGAAGCCCGTCCGCGAGCAGCTTGCCGCGACGGGTGCGGTCGCGATCCAGCGCGGTAAGTGGATGGGGATGCTCGCCGTCGACCGGGTCACCGTCAACGATCCGCAACAGGTGCTCGCCTTGCAGGAGAGGGTTCGCAACGCCGTACTCGGCGGCCGTGATCCGGCAGCGATCCCGGTGGAAGAGCTGACCATGGCCGTGTTCGCGGCCGAAGTCGAGGTGACGAGCGTGTTCAGCGGGAAGGAGCGCCGCGAGCACCAGCAGGCGTTCAAAGCGCTCGCCGCAGGCGTGCGCCGAGTCGCCTCGCGGATGAGTGTCCTTGAAGGGTGACCACTGGTGCCGACGAAGCGCGGCGCCTCCTCGGTAGACGCCTCGACTTTTCGGGCCGCTCCACGCGAGCCACTGGAACCCCGCCCTGGCCCAGCGCAGCGGCCGGGCACCATCAAGTCGCCCCAGGAGTTAGGTTGTTGCCGATTTGATGAGCTGACGTTTGATGAACTGAAGAGGGAAGGTCTCCATGAGCGGTGATGCTCTCAGCCAGGACCCCGCCGAACTGAGGAAAAGGATCGACACCACCAAGGCACACCCGGCACGCGTCTATGACGTCTTCCTCGGGGGCAAGGACAACTACCCCACCGACCGCGCCGCGGCGGCAGCGGCGCTTGCGGCCAACCCGCGCGGTTACCTCGATGTGCGGCACAACCGGGACTTCATGCGGCGGGCCGTGACCCGGCTGGCCCAGGAGGACGGGATCCGGCAGTTCCTCGACATCGGCACGGGGCTGCCGACCGCCGAGAACGTCCACCAGATCGCCCAGCGGATCAACCCCGAGTCACGGATCGTGTACGTCGACAACGACCCGGTGGTACTCGCGCACGCACGCGCCCTGCTGACCAGCGGACCCGAGGGCAGGACCGACTACATCGACGCGGACTTCAAGTACCCCGCGCAGATCCTCGAACAGGCCGCGAAGACCCTGGACTTCGACGAGCCGATCGCGCTCGCGCTGGTGGCGATCCTGCACTTCGTCGACGACGAGGAGGCATACCAGGTCGTACGCGAGCTGATGGACGCGCTGCCGTCCGGGAGCCGTCTCCTGCTCAGCCACATCACCGAGGACCTCAACGCGGAGAAGATTCGCGCGGTGCAGCGGACGTACACGGAGCGCGGGTTCACGTTCGTGCTCCGCACCAAGGAGGAGGTCGAGCGCTTCTTCACCGAGACGCCCGGCGTCCAGCTCGACGAGCCCGGTGTCGTCCCCGTCCACCACTGGCACCCCAGCCCGGCGCCCGCCCCCGAAGCCGCGCACCCGACTGACTTGGAAACCCTCGACGACATCGACAAGCTCCCCTATCTGGACATCAACGACGTCACGGACGCCGACATCAACGTCTACGGAGCGGCCGGCCGCAAGGCATGAGGCAGGGGCATCACCCCGTGCCGAACCACGTCTCCGCCAGCGCGTCCAGCGTCGGCTTCGGCGGGGCGGGGAGTTCGCGGAGGTACCAGGGCAGATTGCTGTAGATGTGCAGAAGGGCGTACGCCATGAGGGTGCGGGGGGCGAACGGGGGGCGGCCGTACGCCTCGTAGAACCGCTTGAGCAGGCGCGGGTCGCCGCACGTCACGAACAGGCCCACGCCCACGAAGTCGTACGCCGGGTCGCCGATCATGGCAGGTTCGAAGTCGAACAGTCCGGTCAGGCGCCAGCCTTGGGGGTCCACCGTCAGGTGCTGGCGCATGAACTCGGTGTGCAGCAGCACGCGTCGCGGCGGAGGCGGCAGCGGGACCGAGTCCAGGAACCAGGGGATCTGCTCGAGCCACGATGGCGTGAGACCGACGGCCCGCTGCTGCTCGACCACCTGCGCCCGCTGCGCGGCGATCAGCGCCCGCCAGTCCGCCGGGCCCACCGCGGTCGCGATCGGCGCCGGGTTCAGGGCATGCAGCGCGGCCAGGGTCTCGGCGGACTCCGTGATGATCCGGTCCTGGTCCGCGGAGGGGATTCGCGGCCACGCCTGAGCGAGGTCCACACCGGGCAGCCGGGACATCAGGAGGTAGTGCCAGCCGTTCTTGTACGCGCCCGCCGAGTGCAACTGCGGTGTGGCCAGCGGGAGTCTGCCGTACAGATGGCTCAGCACCTGCTCCTCGCGTACGCACTCGGCCTGCTCGAAGGCCGGAAACAGCTTGACCACGTGCGCCTCACCGATGGCGTACACCGGCAGCGAACCCTCCTCGAAGCGGACGATCCGCTGCCCGGCCAGGCCGAGTCGTTCACACAGGTCCGCGACGGCGGGGCGCAACAGCGCCTCGTCTCCGACGACTCCGTCCAGTTCCTCGCCGGTCTCCACGAGTGGCAGCATGGGTGCTCTCCCTGCTCTCCCAGCTAGCGATCCAAAGCGGTCCAAAGCGATCAACAGGGCTCTGAATTCCCTCGAGTTGGGGCTCCCTCGACGGTTAGAGGGCCTGCGCCGCCCCGCAGCATCGCATCCTTCGGGACAAGATCAGACACTTCAACCTTTGGCCATGGCTTGCAGTGTCTTTTCCTCCGATGAGCCGGGAGCGGCGGTATGGACGAGCAGGGCCTGTTCCGGGTCCTGGGAAGGCGAAGCCCGGTGACGAACTGCGGCTCGGTCTGTTGAGCGAGTTCGTCACCGGGCAGGTGGTGCTGCCTCAGGCCGAGGCAGCGATCACAGGCGCTCCGGCGTCCTGATGCCCAGCAGGGCCATGCCCTGGTGGAGGGTCTTGGCCGTGATGTCGCACAGGAACAGACGGTTCTCGACCTGGGCCGGGGTGTCCGCCTTCAGGACCGGGCACTTGTCGTAGAACGACGTGTACAGGGACGCCAGTTGGTACAGGTACGCCGTCAGCTTGTGCGGCGCGTACTCGGCGGCGGCCTCCGCGAGCGTCTCCGCGAACCGGTCGATGTGCAGGCCCAGGGCCCGCTCGGCGTCGGTCAGTTCGAGTTCCGGGTGGGCGGCCGGTTCGGTGCTGCCCGCCTTGCGCAGAATGGACTGGATACGCGCGTACGCGTACTGCAGATACACGCTCGTGTCGCCGTTCAGCGACACCATCTGGTCCAGGTCGAACTTGTAGTCGCGGCTCGCGGACGTCGACAGGTCCGCGTACTTCACCGCGCCGATGCCGACCTGCGCACCGCGCTCGGCGATCTCCTGCTCGGACAGGTCCTGCGCCTTCTCCCGCACGACGGCCGAGGCGCGCTCGATCGCCTCGTCCAGGAGGTCGACGAGGCGGACCGTCTCGCCCTCACGGGTCTTGAAGGGCTTGCCGTCCTTGCCGAGGACCGTCCCGAACGCCAGCTGTACGGCCTTCGTGTCGCCGTTCAGCCAGCCCGCCCTGCGTGCCGTCTCGAAGACCATCCTGAAGTGCAGGGACTGGCGGGCGTCCACCACGTACAGGAGGGTGTTCGCCTTCAGGTTGAAGACGCGGTCCCTGATCGCGGAGAGGTCGGTCGCCGCATAGCCGTAGCCGCCGTCCGACTTCTTCACGATCAGCGGGACCGGGTTGCCCTCCGGGCCCTTGATGTCGTCGAAGAACACGCACAGCGCGCCCTCCGAGCGGACCGCGACGCCCGACTCCTCCAGCAGGCGGCAGGTCTCGTCCAGCATGTCGTTGTAACCCGACTCGCCGACGATGTCCGGGTCCTGGATCTCCATGTCCAGCTTGTCGAAGACCGAGAAGAAGTAGATCTTCGACTCGTCCACGAACTTCTGCCACAGCGCCAGAGTCTCCGGATCGCCTGCCTGAAGATCGACCACCCTGCGGCGGGCCCGGGTCTTGAACGCCTCGTCGGCGTCGAAGAGCGTGCGGGACGCCTTGTAGAGCCGGTTCAGGTTCGACATGGCCTCCTCGCCGGAGACCTCGCTCTCCTCGTGATCGAGCTCGTGCGGGTGCTCGATCAGGTACTGGATGAGCATGCCGAACTGGGTGCCCCAGTCGCCGATGTGGTGCCTGCGCACCACTGTCTCGCCGACGAACTCCAGGATCTTGACCACCGAGTCGCCGATGACCGCGGAACGGAGGTGCCCTACGTGCATCTCCTTCGCCACGTTCGGCTGGGCGTAGTCGATGACCGTGGTGCCGGGGTTCTCGGCAAACGGCACGCCGAGGCGGGCCACCGGGTCCGTCGCGCGCTGCGCGAGGTTCTCCACGATCGCCTTGTCCGTGATCGTGATGTTGAGGAAGCCCGGGCCCGACACCTCGATGTCCTTGATCACATCACCGGTCACGACCCGCTCGACGACGCCGCTCGCCAGCTCCCGCGGGTTGGCCTTCGCCTTCTTCGCCAGCGCCAGAATCCCGTTGGCCTGGAAGTCCGCTCGGTCGCTCCGTCGCAGCAGGGGGTCGACGTCGGCGTCGGCCGCCGGGAGGGCGGCGCTGAGCGCGTCCGCCAGGCGCTGGTGGACGTGGGCGGTGAGGGACGTGACCGAGGCCATGGGGTGGGTGCCGTTCTCGTCTTGGGTGCGGGTGGATGTCGCCAGTATCCCATGGGGGGTAAAGCGGTTTTTTCTGCGCGTGGGTGGGGGTCGGGCGGGTTGTCTTCACGCAGCCGGGGTCCAGGGGCGGAGCCCCTGGTGGGCATTCGCGGCGAAGCCCGGGGATGGGACGGGCAGGGGCGGCGGGGGCGATGAAAAGGCGTTTTCGTGGATGGTGGCGGAGCTGGGAGAATGGTGTGGTCAGCCGGGCGGAACTACGTAGCGCCGGGCGATGGCGAACCCCTGAGGAAAGAAGGACGTGCCGATCGTGGCTCAGAGCACCGAGACCACCGACTGGGTCTCCCGTTACGCGGACGAGGTCATCGAGGAGTCGGAGCGTCGGGCGCCTGGGAAACCGGTCGTCGTCGCGTCCGGGCTCTCGCCCTCCGGCCCCATCCACCTGGGCAACCTCCGCGAGGTCATGACGCCCCACCTCGTCGCGGACGAGATCAGGCGGCGCGGGCACGAGGTCCGCCATCTCATCTCCTGGGACGACTACGACCGATACCGCAAGGTGCCGAACGGCGTCGCCGGGATCGATGAGTCGTGGGCCGAGCACATCGGCCGCCCGCTCACCTCCGTGCCCGCACCCAAGGGCTCCCCCCACCCCAACTGGGCCGAGCACTTCAAGTCCGCCATGACCGAGGCCCTGGCCGAGCTGGGCGTCGAGTTCGACGGGATCAGCCAGACCGAGCAGTACACGAGCGGCGTCTACCGCGAACAGGTCCTGCACGCCATGCGGCACCGCGCGGACATCGACGCGATCCTCGACCAGTACCGCACCAAGAAGACCCCGGACGGTCAGCAGAAGAACAAGAACAAGCAGCAGCAGAAGCCCGTCGACGAAGCCGAGCTCGAGGCCGCCGAGGGGTCGGGGGCCGCTGCCGAGGACGACGGGACCGGGTCCGCCGGGTACTTCCCGTACAAGCCCTACTGCGGCGGCTGCAACAAGGACCTCACCACGGTCACGGCGTACGACGACGACACCACCGAGCTGACGTACACCTGCACCGAGTGCGGCTACTCGGAGACCGTCCGGCTGAGCGAGTTCAACCGCGGCAAGCTGGTGTGGAAGGTCGACTGGCCGATGCGCTGGGCCTACGAGGGCGTTGTTTTCGAGCCCTCCGGCGTCGATCACTCGTCCCCGGGTTCCAGCTTCCAGGTCGGCGGACAGATCGTCGGCAGCATCTTCGGCGGCAAGCAGCCGATCGGCCCCATGTACGCCTTCGTGGGGATCAGCGGCATGGCGAAGATGTCGTCCTCCCGCGGCGGCGTGCCCACACCCGGCGACGCCCTGAAGATCATGGAGCCCCAGCTCCTGCGCTGGCTGTACGCCCGCCGCCGGCCCAACCAGTCCTTCAAGATCGCCTTCGACCAGGAGATCCAGCGGCTCTACGACGAGTGGGACAAGCTGAACGCCAAGGTCGCCGACAGCACCGCCCTGCCCGCCGACATCGCAGCCCACTCCCGCGCCGTAGGGACCGCCGCGGGCGAGCTCCCGAAGACCCCGCGGCCCATGCCGTACCGCACGCTCGCCTCAGTCGCCGACATCACCGCCGGCCACGAGGACCAGGCCCTGCGCATCCTCAGCGACCTCGACCCCACCAACCCGCTCGCCTCGCTCGAAGAAGTACGGCCGCGGTACGACAAGGCCGAGGCGTGGATCAACACCCAGGTACCGGCCGAGCAGCGGACCGTCGTCCGCCACGAGCCGGACGTCGAACTGCTGAAGTCCCTCGACGACCAGGCCCGCGAATCGCTCCGGCTGCTGATGGAGGGGCTCGACTCGAACTGGTCCCTCGACGGGCTGACTCACCTCGTGTACGGCGTGCCCAAGGTCCAGGCCGGGTTCTCCTCCGATGCCACGCCCAAGGAACTGCCGCCGGAGATCAAGTCCGCCCAGCGTTCGTTCTTCGCGCTGCTCTACCACCTCCTCGTCGGCCGCGACACCGGGCCCCGGCTGCCCACGCTGCTGCTCGCGGTGGGGGCGGACCGGGTACGGAAGCTGCTCGGCGCGTAGGAGTTGGTGATACGTGGATGGGGGCGCCCGGAGCCACGCGGCGGTAGCCGCATAATCGGCAAGGTCGGGCGCCCCCATCCACGTACGCAGGACGGCTATGCGATGTGGTCCTCCTCCAGTTCCGCGTTGAAGCGGTTCTGGAAGCGGTCCGAAAGGCGCTTCAGTTCGCTGTCGGTGAGCTTCTCGCCGTACTGGGCCGCGATGTTGTCGCCGAACTCACGCGGAGTGGGGAAGCTGCCGTTGATCGACTGGCGGAACACCTGGTAGTAGCCCTCCTCGGACGGCTCCGCGTGCCCCTCCCGCTGAGCGGGGATGGGGAGTTGCCGCGGCGGTGCCGCCGCCGGCTCCGGCGTCCCACCGCCCTCGCCCAGCTGGCGGGTGCGACCGCCCGGGCCGGTCGGGATGCGCCAGCTGCCCGTGTCCTCGGGGCCGGGCTCGTACTCCTGAGCCTGGGCCTGGGCCTGGGCCTGGGCCTGGTCCTGGTCCTGGTCCTGGTCCTGAGCCTGGCGCTGTTCCTCGTACCACTGCTGGTCGTACTGCTGGCCGTCATACTGCTCCACGGGCTCGTACGACGGGTCGTAGCCGCCCTCGTAGACGACCTGGTGCGGGGGTGCGAACCACGGGCTGGACTCGGGTTGCTGGGCCTGGGCCTGTTCCTGGACCTGCTGCTCCGGAACGGAGTCGTCCTCGGGGACACGTTGCTCCCTGGCAGGCGTCCCGGGCGTCCCGGCCCGCTGCGAAGACTCCAGCTCCCGTTCCTGCTGCCGCGGAGCCGGAGGCAGCAGCACCGGCTCGATGCCCGCCGCCGCGAGGCCCGAAGGGGCGGTCTCGGCGAGCGGGACGCCATAGCGGGCCAGGCGCAGCGGCATCAGGGACTCCACCGGAGCCTTACGACGCCAGGCGCGGCCGTAACGGGAGCGGAGGCGGGCCCGGTAGACCAGACGCTCCTGCTCCAGCTTGATCACCGCATCGTACGAACGCAGCTCCCACAGCTTCATACGGCGCCACAGGAGGAAGGTCGGGACGGGAGAGAGCAGCCAGCGGGTGAGACGTACGCCCTCCATGTGCTTGTCGGCCGTGATGTCCGCGATCCGGCCGATCGCATGCCGGGCCGCCTCCACGGAGACCACGAACAGGATCGGGATGACGCCGTGCATACCGACGCCCAGCGGGTCCGGCCAGGCGGCGGCCCCGTTGAACGCGATCGTCGCCGCCGTCAGCAGCCACGCCGTCTGACGCAGCAGCGGAAACGGGATGCGGATCCAGGTCAGCAGAAGGTCCAGGGCCAGCAGGACGCAGATGCCCGCGTCGATGCCGATCGGGAAGACGTAACTGAAGTTCCCGAAGCCCTTCTCGACGGCGAGTTCCCGCACCGCCGCGTACGAACCGGCGAAGCCGATACCGGCGATGACGACCGCCCCGAAGACGACGACCCCGATGAGGATCCGGTGCGTCCTGGTGAGCTCCATTGGCGCGGCCACCCGTACTCCCCTCCTTTTGCGACGTGTTGCGCGGAACAGGGTGGCACATGTGTGCGGCTCGCGGGTGTCCGAAAGGGTGCCACCACCGCTTCGGTACGGCTTCGGTATACGGCGGGAGCCCGGCCCCGTGCGGGCCGGGCTCCGTCAAAGAGCTGAGGCGGGCCCGGAGTTGGGGCCGGCCGAAGCCGGCCCGCCAGTCCTTCCGCAGCCCTGCGTCAGTTCTTGTTGTCCTCGGTCAGTTCTTCGCCGGGGGCTTGCTGGCCGAGGCGGAGGGCTCGCCCTTGCTCGGGCTCGCGCTCTCGCCGGAACCGGAGCCCGATCCAGATCCGCCGGACTGATTGGCGGTCACCACAGCCTCCACGGCCTCCTTCGCCGCCTTCAGCGCCGCCTTCGACAGATCCTCCGCGCTCGGGGCCTTGTCACCCGCGAGACCCGCGCCGTTGTAGTCCACCGACACAACGATGTTCTCGGCCCGGGCCACGACCACCTGCTGCTTGAAGGTGCCTTCCTTCTTCTTCAGGTCGTAACTCACCGCCGTCGCCTCGTTGCCCGTACCGGACACCGGCTCGGACTTGGCGTTCGTCGCGCCGGTCTCCGCGCGCACGTCCTGGACCTGTTCGGCGTAGTACGCCGACGCCAGCTTCTCGCCCGTACCCCGGGTCTGGTCCGACTCGAAGCGCAGCAGGGACACGCTCAGCCAGCGGAACTGGGAGCCCTTCACACCCTTGTCCTCCAGGCTGTCCCAGGAGCAGCTGCCGCGCGTCGCCGTGTCGTCCGACCTGCCCTCCTTGCCGGACTTGGAGGCCTTCGGCACCAGCTCGCCCAGAGTCTTCGACGAGAACACCTTGCACGGCTCCGGCAGCTTCGCGTACGCGGCCTCCTTCACCACCGCCGCCTTCGTGGCGGAGGCGGACGGCTTCGCGTCGGAGTCCTTCTTCGCGGCGTCACCGGAGTCGGAGCCGGAGTCCGAGGAGCAGCCTGCGGCGACGAGCATCACCGGAACAACGGCTGCGCTGATGAGGATGCGGGGGAGTCGCTGTGCGGGTCGGTGCATGGTTCCTTCACTCAAGACGCGTTTTGTGTGCGTGCGGTCGGGTCCGAGGGGCCACGGTACGCCGTACGGGACGGATGTGACTTCCATTCCGCCCAGCCTCACGGCCCTCCGGCGACCGCTACTCGTTCAACGTGCCGTCGAGCCGATCGGCCAGTTCCCGCACCCTGTCCTGCATTTCCTCGCTGCTCGGGACGTCCGTCGTACTCGTCGGCTGCTCGTCGTACCGGATCGTCACGAGCACATTGGACGTGCGGAACACCACAGTCACCGTGCGCTGCCGCGAGGCGCTCAGCGCATCGTCCAGGAAGGCCTCGTCGCCGAGATCGTCGAGAGTGCGGGGCTGGAGGGAGGCGGGGGTGGCGCTGGGGGAAGGGGTGCCGTCCGACGTGGAGCTCGGATCGTCGGTGGGGGTCGGGGTGGGGATGGGGGAGCCGGCGCCGCCGCCTGCGCCACCCGTCGCCCCGCCTGTCACTTCGTCCGATGCGCCTGATTCATCCGTAGTCGGGGTCGACGTGGAGGTGGCACTCGGGGACGACGGAGCGGGCACGGGCAGATCCGCCGCCTCCTCCTTCGTCGCGTAGATCTCCGAGGCGCGGCTGTCGTCGCTCACGGCGTTCTCGTACGAGACCACGCGCTCGAAGTCCACCCACAGGTGATCCGTCGCACTCGTCGCCTCAGCCTTCCAACGGCAGCCGACCTTCCGGTCCGTGTCGTACGTCAGCGTCGGCGCCCCCGCATACGCCTTCTCCCGCTGCTCCCTGTCAGTGACCTGCTTGAGCCCCGGCAGCAGAGCGTCGAGCGTGCCCCGCTCGACGGCACCGCACGGCTCCGGGAGCGTGCGGTACCGGCCGGGCTCCGCCGTGGCAGCCGTCGTACCCGAGCCGCCCTGCTTCGAGTCCGTCGGCTCGTCACCGCCGTCCGAACCGGTGCAGCCGGCCAGCGTCGCCGTCGCCGCGAGGAGCGCGGCGACGCCGAATACGAACGCCTTCCGCTGCACGGGGGCTCCTCTCGCTCTGCTTATTCGCTTGCCGCCCGAAGGCGGCCGGTGACCACAATGTCTATCGCACGCACGGCCGTGAACGCCGGTTCGCCTTCCCTTTCGTAGGCTTTGGCACCGGTATTTGCGATGCCCGAACTTTGTTTGTCTTACGGGGGATTGAAGACGCTATGTCGTATGTAGAGGTACCGGGAGCGAAGGTCCCCATCCGCATGTGGACGGACCCGGCCTCGGTCGAGACCGGCGCCCTCCAGCAGCTCCAGAACGTCGCCACGCTGCCGTGGATCAAGGGGCTGGCTGTCATGCCGGACGTCCACTACGGCAAGGGCGCGACGGTCGGGTCGGTCATCGCGATGCGGGGGGCTGTCTGCCCGGCTGCTGTTGGTGTCGACATCGGGTGCGGGATGTCGGCGGTGAAGACGTCTCTGACGGCGAATGATCTGCCGGGGGATCTGTCTCGGCTGCGGTCGAAGGTTGAGCAGGCCATTCCGGTGGGGCGCGGGATGCATGACAGTCCTGTGGAGCCGGGGCGGCTGCACGGGTTCGCCATCGGTGGGTGGGATGACTTCTGGGGGCGGTTCGACGGGATCGCGGAAGCGGTCAAATTCCGTCAGGAACGTGCCACAAAGCAGATGGGAACGCTCGGGTCCGGAAACCACTTTGCGGAAATTTGCATAAGTGAAACGGGCTCGGTCTGGCTCATGCTCCACTCCGGATCCAGGAACATCGGCAAGGAGCTTGCTGAGCATCACATCGGCATTGCCCAGAAGCTTCCGCACAACCAAGGTTTGATCGACCGGGATCTCGCGGTCTTCGTCGCGGACACTCCGCAGATGGCGGCGTACCAGAACGATCTTTACTGGGCGCAGGAGTACGCGAAGTACAACCGGTCGATCATGATGGCTCTCTTCAAGGACGTGATCCGCAGGGAGTTCAAGAAGGCCCGGGTCACCTTCGAACCCGAGGTGAGCTGCCATCACAACTACGTGAGCCGCGAGCGTTACGAGGGCATGGACCTGCTCGTCACTCGCAAGGGGGCGATCAGCGCCAGGGCCGGCGAGTACGGCATCATCCCGGGCTCGATGGGCACCGGCTCGTACATCGTGAAGGGTCTCGGCAATGAGAAGTCCTTCAACTCGGCCTCGCACGGCGCGGGTCGGCGCATGAGCCGTAACGCGGCGAAGCGGCGTTTCTCGACCAAGGACCTGGAGGAGCAGACGCGGGGCGTGGAGTGCCGCAAGGACTCGGGTGTCGTGGATGAGATTCCGGGCGCGTACAAGCCGATCGAGCAGGTCATCGACCAGCAGCGCGACCTCGTGGAGGTCGTGGCCAAGCTGAAGCAGGTCGTCTGTGTCAAGGGCTGATCCGCGGGCTTGAATAGAGGGGCCTGGCCATCTTGGCCAGGCCCCTCATTCCCTGTGCGGTGCGGCTACGCGGCAATGTCCTTGTGCACCGTCGTGCGCCAGACGGGAACGACGGCGGTGGGGTCGAACGCTTCTCGTCACCGCGCGGGCGTCCGCGGAAGTGATGTACCGCCGGCGGGCCGCACCGCGGGCCCACTGACCCACCGCCACGCCCGTCTCCGTAACATCACATCTGGTGACACCACCTCTGCACGCACGCGTGGCCGCGTAAATCGCGAGCGTCTTCCCGTCCGTGGAGTTCACACTGCGAGGGTGACCGAACCCGTCGTGCTGTCCAGTGAGTTGTTGGGATTTCCCGCCGACGCCCGTGTCCTCGTCGTCAACTGTGATGACTTCGGGATGCGTCGCGGGATCAATTCCGCCGTCGTTGAGGCGATCGAAAGTGGGATCGCGAGTTCGTGCAGCCTGATGGTGCCGTGTCCCGGGGCCGGAGAGGCCATGCGGTTGTTGCGGGAGCGGCCGGGGATTCCGTTCGGGATTCATCTCACGTTGGTGTGCGAGGCGGAGCGGGAGGGGGCGTGGGGGCCCGTTGCCTCGAAGGAGCGGGTGGGGTCGTTGCTCGATGAGGCCGGGGAGTTGTTCTCGCCTGACAGATGCGATGAATTGCTGGAGCGGGCTCGGATCGAGGATGTCGAGGTCGAGTTTCGGGCGCAGGTCGACGCCGTGGTGGGGGCCGGGTTGGCGCCCACTCACCTCGATTGGCATTGCCTGGCCGATGGCGGGCGTGACGACATCTTTGAGCTGACCTTGGCCTTGGCCGGCGAGTACGGGCTGGCGGTGCGGGTCTGGGGTGAGGCCGGGCGGCAGAAGGTGCCCGGGTTACCGGTCACCGACAACGAATTCCTCGACAGTTTCTCGCTCGGGCTCGATGGCAAGGCGGCTCGGTATGCCCAGTTGTTGCGCGAGTTGCCGGTTGGGCTCAGTGAGTGGGCGGTGCATCCCGGGTTGGCCGATGAGGAATCGCGGGTGGTGGAGCCCGGGGGATGGCGGGTGCGGCAGACCGACCATGAGTTTCTGATGTCGGCCGCGGCGCGTGAACTCCTGCGGGAGGAGAGGATCTTCGTGATCGACTATCGGGGTGTTCAGGAGCGGTGGTCAGGGAGCCGGTGAGTGTGCGGGTCGGCCCCTGACTCGAAGCGGGTGCGGCGGCAGTTACTTGGCGTGCATGACCGCGTAGATCATGACGAACGCCACGATGTGGATGCCGAAGAGGAAGTACGCCAGGTACCACCAGACGTAGCGTTCGTTCTTCTTCTCCTGGGCCAGGCGGCGTTGCTCCTGTTCGCGTGCGCGTTCGGCGTCCGGCATCACAGCTCCCTGTGGACCTTCGTGTTGGAGGCCTGGGCCCGGGGGCGGATGACCATGAGGTCGATGTTGACGTGGGAGGGGCGGGTGACCGCCCAGGTGATCGTGTCGGCCACGTCGTCGGCGGTCAGGGGCTCGGCCACGCCCGCGTAGACGTTCGCCGCCTTCTCCTCGTCGCCGCCGAAGCGGGTGAGGGCGAACTCGTCCGTCCTGACCATGCCGGGGGCGATCTCGATGACGCGCACCGGGGTGCCGACGATCTCCAGGCGGAGGGTCTCGGCGAGCACGTGGGCGCCGTGCTTGGCGGCGACGTAGCCGGCACCGCCCTCGTACGTGCCGTGGCCCGCGGTGGAGGAGACGACGACCACCGTGCCGTCGCCGCTCGCGGTCAGGGCGGGGAGCAGGGCCTGAGTGACGTTGAGCGTGCCGAGGACGTTCGTCTCGTACATCTGGCGCCAGTCCGCCGGGTCGCCCGTGGCGACCGGGTCGGCGCCGAGCGCGCCGCCCGCGTTGTTGACCAGCACGCCGATGGTCTTGAAGGCAGTGGCGAACTCGTCGACCGCCGCGCGGTCGGTGACGTCGAGCGCGTACGCCGTCGCCTGGTGGCCCGCCGCCTCGAGCTCCTCCGCCAGCGCCTCGATACGGTCCTTGCGACGGGCCGTGAGGACCACCCGGTAACCGGCCGCCGCCAGCTGCCGCGCCGTCGCGGCCCCGATGCCGCTGCTCGCGCCGGTGACGACAGCGATACGGGACTTGGCGGCGGGGGCGGTCATGGGCTGCTCCTCGGGCGGGGTGCGGGTCCGCGCTCGCTCGCGCGAGTCGGCGTTCGAATCCCCGCCAGGATAGGCCGGTGGCGGGTGCGGACGTCGAATGGTCTGGCAACAGCCAACGTCCCCTGGAGCCGCCCGGCCCCGTCATCCCATCTGTGCCTTCACGTGGTCGATGACCTCGTTGAACTCCTTCGTCGGCGAGAAGTCGATGTACTCGCAGTCCTCGAGGGCTTCCGGGGCGTGCCCTGGGGCCCAGTAGAAGGCCTGTCCGGCTTCGTAGATCTCGTCCCCGGATTTCGTACGCATCTTCAGCCGGCCCTTGAGCAGGTATCCCCAATGGGGGCATTGGCACAGGTCGTCCGGTTGCCCTTTGAGGACCGGTGCCATGTCCGTGCCCTGTGGAAACCGCACGAACGCGACGGACATGTCGCCGCCGATCTCCTGCGTGCGCAGTTCCGTGCCGCCGCCTTCGAACGCGACGGGCGTCTCGTTCTGTGTCGTTGCCTTCATGGTTCCTCGCCCTTCTTCAGGAACTCGTCCTTCCAGCTTGGTCCTCTTCGAGCTCAGCTGCCTCCCCGGGGCGTGTACATGATCACGGCCCTTCCGGCCGGGCAGATCAGGGTGCCGATCGTGTTCCGGCGATCGGGGCGTACGGCTGGCCGGCCGGTGACCTGATGCACGGGTCCGGGGACGGTGGGAAAATCGAGGTGGGTGATCCCCTGTAACAGGAGGTGGATCTATGGGACAGGCACGTGAGGTCATGGACCGGCTCACCGAGGCGGTCACCGCGCCCCCGGACATCAAGGCCCTCAACGAACTGTTCGCGGCGGACGCGGTCGCAGTGACGCCCGACGGCGGAGAGATCCACGGGCGGGACAACATCGTCGAGTACTGGCGGCAGATGACGGACGCGATCCCGGAGGGTGCGTTCGAGTCGGTGCACTCGTACGAGATCGGCAACACCGCCGTCGACGAGGGCTTCTTCAGCGGCAGGAACACCGGGCCGATCCACCTGCCCTCCGGGGAGTCGCTGCCCGCGACCCAGAAGGAGGTCAGGTTCCGCGGGGTCGACCTGGCCACCATCGACGAGGACGGCCGGATCGCCGACTACCGGCTCTACTTCGACCAGTTGGACTTCCTCGGACAGCTGGGGCTGCTGCCGGAAGACCTCCCGGCCTGAGGATCTGCCGGCCTGAGGGCCTGCCGGCCCGAGGTCCTTGTTGCTTCAGCGGGTCAGCCTCGCGGCGCGTACATGATCACCGCCATGCCCGCGAGGCAGATCAGCGCGCCCGTCACGTCCCAGCGGTCGGGCCGGAAGCCGTCCGCGACCATGCCCCAGGCGAGCGACCCTGCGACGAAGACTCCGCCGTACGCCGCGAGAATGCGGCCGAAGTTCGCATCGGGCTGGAGGGTGGCGACGAAGCCGTACGCGCCGAGGGCCATGACCCCGGCGCCGATCCACAGCCAGCCGCGGTCCTCGCGTACGCCCTGCCAGACCAGCCATGCGCCGCCGATCTCGAAGAACGCGGCGAGGGCGAACAGGGCGGCGGAGCGGGCGACGAGCATGGGTGCAGCTTCGCATGGGGCGGGGCGTATGCCGACGGGCCGGTTCCGTCACCTGTTCGCGGGGCTTGCCGGGGGTACCGGGTGGGATACATGCCCGTATGACCCTGCCCATGTCCATGTCCATGTCCAGGCCCGGCAACACCACCGGTGCGCGGCGCAGCCGTCTGCTCTCCGAGCTGGCCACCGAGTCGCGCCGTTGCATGGCCCTGTACGCCCTCTTCAACCAGGCCGTCGCCGACCAGCTGAACCTGCATCCCACGGACCTCCAGTGCCTCAACCTGCTCAGCCTGGAGAGGGGGCCGGTCACGACCGGACGCGTCGCCGAGCTGACAGGGCTGACGACCGGATCGGCGACGCGGCTCGTGGACCGGCTGGAGCGGGCCGGGTATGTCGCACGGCAGCGGGATGCCGGCGACCGGCGGCGCGTACTCGTGGCGACCGTGCCCGAGAAGGCCGAGGAGTTCGGCCGGATGTGGCGGCGGCTGAGCGGCGACTGGTACGCCCTGTTCGAGGAACTCGGGGACGACGAACTGGCCCTGCTCATCGGCCACATGAAACGGACGGCGGAGTTCACGGCGACACAGACCGCCCGGTTGCGAGGCGGTGCGCCCGACTCCCCCGAAACCGAAACCGAAACCTAGGTCTGGGCCTCGGCCTGGGAAGCCTCCGAGTCGTACCGCTCCCGTGCCTCGATGACCTCCTCGATGTGCAGCTCCGCCCAGTCCTTCACCGCCACGAGGAGGTTGCAGAGGTTCCTGCCGAGCGGAGTGAGTTCGTAGTCGACGCGTACCGGCACGGACGGCGTGACGGTCCGCGCCACGATCCCGTCCCGTTCCAGTGAACGCAGCGTCTGCGTCAGCATCTTGGGGCTGACGCCCGCGATCTTGCGGCCGAGATCGCTGTAACGCATGGGCCCGGAGCCGAGTGCGGCGACGACCAGGCTGACCCACTTGTCGCTGAGGCGGGCGAGGAGTTGGTTGGTCGGGCAGGCCTGGAGGAAGGCGTCGTACTCCATCCGCGCCTGCTCACGCCGCTGGGCCGCCGTCTTGGTCGCCATGGCTCGCGCCTCCGCATACCTCTGGGTGATGTACGCACCTTCAGGTGCCTGCTTACGGAAAGATAGCAACTCTCCCTAGGGTTGTCGCAACGGGACGGATACCCGCACAAATCGCCTGTAAATGGGGAGAGTTGTCATGCGTGCAGCAGTTGTTACGGCCTTCGGCGATCCGGAAGCCGTGGAGATCATCGAGACGGACGTTCCGGAGCCGGCCGCAGGGCAGGTGCGGATCAAGGTCGCGGCCGCCACCCTCAACCCGGTCGACGCGGAGGTGCGGGCGGGCGCGTTCGCGGGCATCTTCGGCGGTGCGGGCGAGCGGCACGGCCTGGGCTGGGACGTGGCCGGAACGGTCGACGGGGTCGACGCGACGGCTGGGGCAACGGCCGGCTGGAGCGTCGGCGACGAGGTGGTCGCGCTCCTGTTCGCCATGGGGGCGTCCCTTGGCACCCACGCCGATTACGTGATCGTGGACGCCGACGCGGTGGCCAAGGCGCCCACCACGGCCGACGCCGTGCACGCCGCCACACTTCCGCTGAACGCCCTCACGGCCGCCCAGGCCCTGGATCAGCTGGACCTCCAGAAGGGCCAGGAACTCCTGGTGACGGGCGCGGCGGGCGCCGTCGGCGGTTACGCCGTCCAACTCGCCAGCCACCGCGGGATATCGGTGACGGCCCTGGCCCGCGAGAGCGACGAGGAGCTTGTACGTTCCCTGGGGGCGGCCCACTTCGCGTCGTCGGACGCCGTCAAGGCGGGCAGCGCGGACGCGGTGCTCGACGCCGCGGTCCTCGGCGAGGCGGCGCTCGAGTGGGTGCGGGACGGTGGTGCGTACCTCGGTGTCATTCCGCAGGCCGCCCCCGCCTCCGTACGCGGCGTGCGGACCGGCGCGGTGTCGGTGGCCCCCGACGGGGCGCGCCTCGCGGAGCTGGTGGCGCTCCTGGACGAGGGCGTGCTGACGGCACGGGTGGCCGAGACGTACGCCCTGGACGACGCCGTCAAGGCGCACGCCCGGCTGGCGGAGGGCGGCGTGCGGGGACGTATCGTGCTCGTCCCTTGAGTTCCTTAAGGGCTGTGCCCCTGTGCGTACGCCGCCGGGGGCACCCCCACCGTCGCCGTGAAGTCGCGTATGAGGTGGGCCTGGTCGGCATAGCCGAGGTCGGCTGCGAGGGCGGCCCAGTCGATGTCACGCCGGGTCCCGGCCAGCTCCAGCGACTCGTGGATCCGGTAGCGGAGGATGATCCACTTCGGGCTGACGCCGACGTACGCCGCGAAGAGGCGTTGCAGCGCCCGCACCGAGACGCCCTCCGCTCGGGCGAAGTCGTCGACGCGGAGTACGGTGCGGTTCGCGCGGATGCGGGTGACGAGGTCGATGGCGAGGTCGGCCTGCGGGTCCGGGGCCGGGGCCAGGGAGAGCAGGAAGGTGTCGAGCGCGGCGATCCGGGCGGCGTCATCGGCGGGGCTCACGACCTGGCGGGCGGTGTCGCAGGTGGCCTGCGCGAACACGTCCTGGGCGGGCAGTACGCGGCCCGTCCACCGCGACACGGGCACGTCCGGCACGAACGGCCGGAAGCCGCCGGGCCAGAACTTCGCCCCGCACACCCGCCCCCGCCCCGACAGTTTCCTGGCGAACAGCCCGAGCGCGACACCGTGCACCTCACCGTAGGGCGGGGCGCCCTCGTTCTCGTCCCCGTCCCACTGGAAGGAGACGTTGACGGACGGGTGCGGGACGATTTGGGAGACGTACGGCTCGGGCAGGTCCCAGTCGATGAACCAGTACGTCTCGATGTGGCGCCGCAGCGGCTCGGCGGGCTCGTGACGACGGAACCGCACGCGGGTCAGGAGCCCGGAGGGGTCGACGATGCCCCGGGTGTCGCGGATCCCGCGGTTGTCGCGGCGGGGTTCGGCCATGTCGGGATCGTATGCCGTCGCGTTTCTTCAAGAGGGGGCTGCGGGACACCCGTACGGTCGTCGTATGGACACGAACCAGGCTGTGAACCCGCGGACGTACGCCCTCGGAAATCTGCTGGCGACGGCGGCCGAACGGGCCCTGCCGGTGATACAGGCACTGCCCGACGAGCGGCTGGCGGACCCCACACCATGCGCCGACTACGACGTAAAGTCCCTGGTCAACCACCTTCTTCACGTGACCGTGCAATTCCAGAACCTGGCCGCCAAGAAGGACGCGGACTTCACCGAGACCCCGGACTACATCGCCGCGGATCCCGCCTGGAGGGACCGTTTCGCAACCGAGACGAGCCGCCTCGCGGCAGCCTGGTCCGCACCGGGCGCCGAGGAGGGCACGACCGGCGTCATGAAGATGCCCGCACGGACCGTCGCCTCGCTGGCCCTGCTCGACCTCACCGTCCACGCCTGGGACCTGGCCCGCGCCACGGACCAGGAGTACCGACTGAACGACGCCACAGACCCGGTACTGGACCAAGTCACCGCAACGGTGGGGGAGATGGCACCAACAGCCCGCGCGATGGGGATGTTCGCGACTCCGGTGGTGGTGCCGGACACCGCGTCACCGCTCGACCGCTTGATCGCGCAGACGGGACGTGATCCACACTGGATTCGGCCGGCTGCTTGAGCTTTCAGCGGGGTTCAGGGAGCGGAGTCCTCCGGCTTCGCGACGGGGTGAGCTTGGGGAAGGAACACCCGCCGCACCCTCCGCTTCCACTCCTCGATGCGCGCCTTGCGCCGCACAGCCCTCAGCTCCCTGAACAGCCCCTCATAGCGCGCCACGATGGGCTCAGCGTCGTATCGATGCGTGCTCTCCAGCGCCGCCCGTCCCATCTCCCGTCGGGCGGAATCGTCCGCGATCAGGTCGAGCATCGCCTCCGAGAGGGCGCGGGCGTCGCCCATGGGGACGAGGCGACCGTTGACGCCCTGGGTGATGATCTCGGCGGGCCCGAGGGGGCAGTCCGTGCTGATGACGGGCACGCCGCAGCGCATCGCCTCGACGAGCGTCATCCCGAACGACTCCGCGTCCGAGGCGCTGACCACGAGTGAGGACTGCGCGAACTCCGCCTCGATGGGGGTGTGCGGGCCCATGAGCTGGGCGCGGCCGGTCAGGCCGAGGCCGTCGATCAGCGACTGGAGCTTTTCCTTCTGAGCCCCGCCGCCGTAGATCCGCAGCCGCCACTCCGGCTCCTTCGCGGCGACCGCCGAGAACGCCTCGATCAGCAGGTCGAACCGCTTGCCGGGCACGAGCCGTCCCGCCGCAGCGATCACTTTCGCGTCCCCGGTGGAGGGGGCAACGCCCTTCGGCGCCGGCACGATGTTCGGCACGGACGTGACCCGTACGCCCGGCAGCGGCATCCGCCTCCGGTACACCTTCGCGTCCGCCTTCGTCGTCGTCACGAGAGCGTCCAACTCGCCGTATTCCTCGGCCAGTACGGCCCGCAGCCGCTTGCTGTGCGCATCGTGACTCAGGTGTTCCTGGGCGATGCGCAGGGCGCGGGGCGGGGCGAAGCGGGAGACGTAGACGTTGACTCCGGGGCGGGTGCCGATGACGACGTCCGCGTCGCTCTTCGCCAGGTAGTCGCGTACGCGGAGGTCCGTCAGGCGGTTGTACTGCTTGTGCCGCTTGTCGGAGGAAGGGAAGTCGGTCGCCGGCTCCGCGTGCAGGGGGTCCGCGAGGTCCGCGCTGCCCTCCCGTGTGTCCACGAGCGGTACGAGCGTGATGCGGGGGTCGACGTCGAAACGCGGCACGTCCCGGTGGCGTGACATCGACACGATCGTGACCTTGTGCCGGTCGGCGAGCGCTGAAGCGAGGTTGAGTGTGGTGCGGACGGTGCCCCCGATGGCGTAAGCGTTGTGCAGCAGGAACACGATCCTCATGCGTTTCGCGGCCTTCCTACGCTTCATACGGTGCGTGCCTTCCCCGTCGCGGCTCACCGCCCTTGGTCCACGGGAGACAGTGGCCGGGCGAGGTAAGCCACCGGTCCCAGCGGGGTGAGAACCGGGTAAGAGACCCGGCGTACCCCTGCTCATCAGGTACTACGTATCCCAGGCCTTGGCAGACTGGTCGCGTGCCCCACACTGTGCTGCTCGCCGAGGACGACCGCGCCATCCGCCACGCCCTGGAACGCGCCCTGACCCTTGAAGGGTACGAGGTGACGGCCGTCGCCGATGGCCTGGAGGCACTCGCGCAGGCCCATCGCAGGCCGCCGGACGTACTCGTGCTCGACGTGATGATGCCGGGCATCGACGGCCTCCAAGTCTGTCGCGTGCTGCGTGCCGAGGGCGACCGTACGCCGATCCTGATGCTCACCGCGCGCGTGGCGACCGCCGACCGCGTCGCCGGCCTGGACGCCGGAGCCGACGACTACGTCGTCAAACCCTTCGACGTCGACGAGGTGTTCGCCAGACTCCGGGCACTGCTGCGACGTACGGACCTTCCCGTCGGCGTACCCGAAGAACAACAACCCATGCCCGGCGCTCCACTCGCGGTGGCAGGGCTGCGCATCGACCCGCCGGCCCGGCGCGTCTGGCGCGGGGAGCGTGAGATCGAGCTCACGCTCCGGCAGCGCCTTGCGGGCGCGACGCCGGGCCAGGTCCTCGGCATGGTCGGCGTGGAGTCCCTCGTCCTCACGGCGACGGGCGTGTTCTTCGGTACGGCGGCCGGGTTCGCCGGGATCATCCCCTTCACCGCGGTCCGTACGGACTCACTCCTGCCGGACGAGGGCCCGGGCACCTGGCTGGCCATTGTCGCGATCGCCACGGCCGCGACCTTCGTGACCAGCCTCGCCACGGCCCGCCGTACGCTGCGGACACCGGCGGTGGGGGCAGTGACACCGGTCGCGTGAACGGGCGTAGGAAAGAGTCGCAGAGGGGAAGAATCCTCCGCATGCTGCCTGAAACCACCCCTGACGCCACTCCCGCCCACCCCAACCCGCTCGGCCAACTCTCCCTCGACGAACTCCGCCGCCGTACGAGCATGAAATGGCGCACCTACCCGGAGGACGTACTGCCCCTGTGGGTGGCCGAGATGGACGTTCCCCTCGCCGAGCCGGTCGCGCGTGCCCTCACGAACGCGATCGCGCTCGGCGACACGGGCTATCCGGCCGGCACTGCGTACGCCGAGGCGCTGGGGGAGTTCGCCGGGAAGCGGTGGGGGTGGGACGACTTCGCCGTGGAGCGTACGGCGATCGTGCCGGATGTGATGCTGGGCATCGTCGAGATGCTGAAGCTGGTGACAGGGCCGGGAGACCCGGTGATCGTCAACTCCCCTGTCTACCCGCCCTTCTACCAGTTCGTACGGAACATGGACCGCACCGTGGTCGAGGCCCCGCTGGGCGAGGACGGCCGTCTGGACTTCGCGGAGCTGGAGTCGGCGTTCGACCGGGTCACCGAGGGCGGGCGCCGCCGGGCCGCGTATCTGCTCTGCAACCCGCACAATCCCACCGGCACGCTCCACACCACCGTCGAACTGACCACCGTGGCAAGGCTTTCCCACACGTACGGCATACGCGTGGTGGCCGACGAGATCCACGCCCCCCTCGTGTCCCCGGGCGCCCGCTTCGTTCCGTACCTGACGGTCCCCGGCGGCGAGAACGCCTTCTCCCTGATGTCCGCCTCCAAGGCCTGGAACCTGGCGGGTCTGAAGGCGGCCCTGGCCATCGCGGGCCCCGACGCGGCAAGGGAGTTGGCCGAACTCCCCGAGGAGGTCAGCCACGGCCCCAGCCACCTGGGCATCCTGGCCCACACGGCAGCCCTCCGGGACGCGGGCTCCTGGCTGGACGCACTGCTGACGGGCCTCGACGAAAACCGCCGGCTCCTGTCCGACCTCTTGGCCGATCATCTCCCTTCCGTGCGCTACGAACCCTCCGAGTCCACCTACCTCGCCTGGCTGGACTGCCGGGCCCTGCCCCTCGGCGACGACCCGGCGTCCGTCTTCCTGGACCGGGGCCGAGTAGCCCTGAACTCCGGCATCCCCTTCGGCACGGGCGGCGCAGGACACGTACGCCTGAACCTGGCGACGTCCGAGGAACTGCTCACGGAGGCGGTGCGGCGGATGGCGCGGGCGCTGGCTTGAGCACTGGCGAACCATCGGACTGCCGGTCACCTCACCAGTCGTGCGAGGAGGGTGGCGAGGTCGGTCACGATCTGAAGCCAGGGACGGGCCCGCTCGGCTCGCCCTCCCAGCCGCCGGAGCCATCCGCCGGACGGCCTGCCCTCCCGCCGCCGCAGCGCCCGGTCCCGCGCCTGCTGTAAGGCCCTGATCCGCCGTGTCCCGGTCCGTTTACGTCGCGTAGATCGCGTCATGGCGAGACGCTAACGAGCCCGGGTTCGCGGACGCAGGAGAGGGGATCGCCAAAGAGGCCGGACGGTTATTGGGGGTAACCCGTAAGGCTCTTAAGCCTGCACTGCACTGCACTGCACTGGCCTGCCTGGCCTGGCCTGCGCCGGCGGTCGGTTCGGCGTCGGCCCCGCTCAGGCCCTTGTGCCTGTGGCGCGGGCGCCTGCGCTCCAGCGGCCGAGTACAGGTTCCGCGAGGGTGCGAGCCGGGCGGCACAGCGTCTGCCCGTGCGTTTCGAACAACTCGTCACGAGAGTCGAAGTACCCGAGATCGACGAGTACTTGGGCGGACAGATCGCACGCCGTGCCGCCCTGCGCACCGCAGCTCACCGATCCGCTCCAGTCCACGCCGACCCGCGCCACGGCGTCGAAGAGGGTCTCGCCACCCTTGTTGGTGAAGGCTCCGGCCGCGGCCACCCCCTCGAACAGCTCCCCGACCGGCACCCACTCCCGCTCCTGCTCCGGTTCCAGCAGAAACTCGGGCCAGGCGAGCAGCACATGTTCCGGGACAAGGGCCTTGAACCGGGGAAACCGCGGATACCAGAAGGCCCCGTCGACCAGCAGCCCTCGCACCCGCGTACGTACGCCCATCGCCCGAGCGACAGACTCCAGCAGGGCCATCCGCTGACTACAGGAACCACGCCCCTGCCGCAGTGTCCGCGAGGCCGGGTGCCGGTCCTCCACGGAGTACACCGGCCGCACTTCACGCGCGATGATCCCGTGCGCCACCCGAAGCGCCGCACGAGCCTCGGCCCCCGGCCCCGCCTCGCGCCGTACGCGCTCCACGAGCGCCGCCACGAGGGGCTGCTCCCAGTCCAGAATGGCGGTGGCCCGAGTCGAACCGCCGCCGCCCGCCGCTCCCGGCCGCACCTCAGCACCCCGCCACGGCATCAGCAACCGACTGGTCATGCCCACCCCCGCCTCAGGCTCCGCTTGCCTTCAGCGTATGCGAGAGGGCCTGCCGCCGGTCAGTGGCTCCCGGCGAGCTCCCCGCTGAGCGTGCCGTGGATCCGCGCGCTGGGTTCGTTCAGGCCGATGATCTCGACGGTCTTGCCGCGCTGGGCGTACTTGGTCTCGATGGCGTCCAGGGCGGCGACGGACGAGGCGTCCCAGATGTGGGCGGCGGACAGGTCGATGACGACCCTTTCGGGGTCGGTGGCGTAATGAACTGCCCGGCCAGGTCGTTGGAGAAGCGAAGAACAGCTCACCTGTGACCCGGTAGACGACCGTGCGGTCGTCGGTAGTCGGTGACGGCGGTGACCTCGGCGAGGGGGGCTGAGGCGCCGCCGAGTCGCCGCCGGCTTCGTTGATCCGGTCGTGGCACCGGTCGCCCGGGGTGATCCTCAGGACCACAACGCCGCGTGTTCCTCGACGATCAGTCCCGCAGGTGCCGAAACCGATTCGGTCCGGCCGTCGGAGCCGATGGTGACGTCGAGCCGCTCTCCTGCGAGGGTGAGCCCTGCGATGGTGAGCGCACCGACGGGAAGCGAGCCTGTCGGCCGGAGGTGGAGACGGCCTGCGGGTACGTCGGGCTCCAGCCCGGCCAGCGCCGTCATGAGGGCGATGGCTGATGCCGCCGACCAGGCTTGTGGCCGGCAGGCGGCCGGGTAGGGCACCGGTGCGGGGGTGTCCGTGCGTGCGTCGCCGCCCCACAGTTCCGGCAGCCGGTAGTCGAAGGCCGGTGCTGCGGCGAGGATGCCCTCGATGAGCCCGGCGGCGGCGTCGGGGTGGCCGCTGCGGGCGAGGCCGGTGACGGCGATCGCGGTGTCGTGTGGCCAGACGGCTCCGCAGTGGTAGCGCAGTGGGCCGAAGCCACCGGACTGGGACGACATCGTCCGCAGTCCGTAGGCGTCGGACATGTCGGGGGCGGCGAGCCGGGCCGCGACGGCGGCGGTCTCGTCGGCGTCGAGCAGGCCGGTGGCCAGCAGGTGGCCCATGTTGCTCGCGACGGCGTCGACGGGGCGACCCGACCGGTCGAGTGCCATGGCCGGGTAGGGACCTCGCTGGTCGGAGACCCAGAACCGTGCGCGGAAGCGGTCGGCGAGGCCGGCCGCGAAGGTCCGCCATCGTGCGCCGTCCGGCAGGGCGAAGGCGTCGAGGAGTGCCGCTCCGGCGAGGGCCGCCTCGTAGGCGTAGCCCTGTACTTCGGCGAGAGCCAGGGGCGCTTCGGCGAGTCGGCCGTCGGCGAAGCGGACAGCGTCGGCGGAGTCTTTCCAGCCCTGGTTCGCCAGGCCGGTGCCGCGGTGGTCAACGTAGGAGAGGAACCCGCCTCCGGCCTGGGCGGCGGCGTCGATCCAGTCGAGCGCGGCCACGAGCGCGGGCAACAGCGGTTTGATGTCGTCGGCGGGCAGGCCCCAGCGCCATGCGTCGTGGAGGAGGCAGATCCACAGGGGGGTCGCGTCGACCGTGCCGTAGTAGACGGGTGGCAGGTGAAGGCCCTGGCCGTCGTCGAAGACTCCGCGCCGCACCTCGTGGAGGATCTTGCCCGGCTCTTCCTCAGCAGCCGGATCGGTGCGGGTGCCCTGTTGGGCGGCCAGGGTGCGCAGGGTGCCCAGTGCGAGGTCCGTGCCCAGCGGCAGGAGCATCCGTGCGGCCCACAGGCTGTCTCTGCCGAAGAGCGTGAAGAACCAGGGGACGCCCGCGGCGAGGAAGGTGTCACCGGGCGCTGCGGCCATGGCCATGCGCAGCGAGTGGAGGTCGTCCAGGCTCTGCGCGACGAGGGCGGGCAGCCGGCGGTCGTCGGCGGTGACGTCCGGACGCCGCCAGGTGGGGCGGGGGGCGGCGGCCGTGACGACCGCGTCGGGTTCCGTGATCTCGACGGCCAGGTGCCGGTCGACGCTCTCACCGGGCTCGACCGTGAGGGTCCAGGTCAGCGTGGAGTGCTCGGCGTCGGGGGTCGCGCCCGGGGCGCTGACGGTGACGGCGATCGTGCCGTCGCCCCAGCTCAACATGCCGGTGCCGGACGACAGTTCGCCCGTCCGCCCAGCGGGCGAGCGGGGCGCCAGTCCCGCTTTCGCGTGCTCCAGCGTCACGAGATCCCCGGCAACTTCGACTCGGACGGCGAGATGCACCGGCGTCGTCGCGGTGGAGCGGACGGTCAGCTGCTCGGTGAGCAGGCCGGGAGTGACGGTGCGCTGCCGGTCGATTCGAACGGTCGGGTCGGGAACGGCGTCGCCGAGCGCCTGGGCCAGGCCGACGAAACGGCTGCGGCCGGGCCCGTCCGCAGCGTTCATGACCGAAACGACCGGCAGCCAGCCCTCGTCACCGTCCGCCGCTCCGGCGCCTGGCCGCACCGTCCCGGCATGCTCGCGAGACGGTTCGCAGACGGGGCGCAGCGTCACGCGCAGCAGACTCACCGCGCGCACGTCGGCATGGAAGAGCCCCTGCACACCGGCTCCGGGAGCGGCGGCGTCGAGGTTGCCGTCCGGCAGGGACAGTACGACCGTCGGGGCGACGAGGGTGACCGCGAGGTCGTGCAGGAGCGGCTGCCGCTGGGGTGAGGTCATGAAAGCTCCGTCCGGTGCCCTCGTGTCTCGTGGGCGGTTTGTCTACTGCGCCGACTCTTGACAGTCCGAGCGCCGATCGCCACAGTAACTGATTAGAACGCTAAAATTAACGTTAAAATGCAATGCGACGGCGATACAGTGCGGCGCCGCGACGGCGATACGCTGCGACGCAGTGAACTTACGGAGGTCGCTTCGCGATGGCGCGAGTAACACTCGACAGCGTGGCGCGGCATGCCTCCGTGTCGCCGCAGACCGTGTCCAACGTCATCAACGCGCCGCATCGGGTGCGCCCGGAGACCCTGGCCCGCGTGCAGGCCGCCATCAAGGAACTCAACTACCGCCCGAACCAGGCTTCCCGAACGCTGCGGACCCGGCGTTCACGACTGATCGGCGCCCGCATCGAGCCGCCGCGCGACGGCGTGAACGGCGCCGTCCTCGCCCAGTTCCTCCAGTCGCTGACCGCCCGTACCCAGGAGGCCGGCTACCGGATCGTGGTGTTCACGGCTACAGACGACGACCACGAATGTTCCCTGTACGAACAGCTTCTCGGCGACCACGACCTTGACGCCTTCGTCCTGCATGCCACACACGTCGGCGACCGCCGGACGGAATGGCTCACCGAGCGCCGGGTGCCGTTCGTGACCTTCGGCCGGCCCTGGGGAGCTGACCCCGAGGCCCCCGAGCGGCACGGCTGGGTCGATGTCGACGGTGCGCAAGGGACCCTTGCCGCCACCCGGCACCTCATCGAGAGCGGCCACCAGCGGATCGCCTTCCTCGGCTGGCCGGAAGGCGGAGAGGTCGGTGCCGACCGGCGCAGCGGCTGGTCCGCTCTCCTCGCCGTGTCTGGAATCGACACTCCCGCCGGCTATGACGTGGGTGTCCCCGACGGGCTCGACACCGGCCGCGAGGCCGCCGCGACGATGCTCGACCTGCCCAGTCCGCCGACCGCGATCGTCTGCGCGAGCGACTCGCTGGCGCTTGGGGCCTGGACCGAGATCACCGCGCGTGGACTGCGCCCCGGGATCGATGTCGCAGTGGTCGGTTTCGACGACTCCCCGACCGCAGTGGTCGTCGGCTTGAGCAGCGTGGCACAGCCGTACGACGAGGCCGCCGCCGCCTGCCTGCGGATGCTCCAGGAACTGCTGGCGGCTCCCGAACCACCGCCCAACCCGCCCGCCCCTGTCCTGCTGCCGCCACGGCTCGTCGTCCGGACGAGCGGCTGAGCCGCCCCGCCGCAACCGCACCCACCCCAGCCGACCTCCCGAGCGCCCTGCGGCGCCCAAATCCCAGGGCCTGTCCGGTGTTCACTCCCCGCTGACCGGGCAGGCCCTGGCCCATCTACGTACAACGACACCTACGCAACGCATCAGTCCCCTCTCGGGTGACTTGCCCGGACCCGTCACGCGAGCGATTTGTCCGCCAGGACACGTTCCAAGGATCGTTGACCCATCCGGCTCATGGCCGGGTTGCTTTCGACGTAGTACCAGACCAATCCCATCGCTTGAACGAAAGCCCACGCCTTGCCTCGTTCCCATTCAAGGTCGTCGCTGCCCAAGTGATCGCGGAGCACCTGCCGCGGCCCAGCCTCGAGCAAATGCCACGCGCTCACGAGATCCAGAGAAGGGTCAGCCGGCCCGAAGCCGCCAACGTCGAGAATCCCCGCAAGCCGACCAGCGGACACGAGCACGTTGCCAGGAATCAGATCGCAATGGGCCATGGCGTCCTCAGCCGCACCTCGCGGCAGATCACGCAAAGTTGCCCAGATGCGGCGAAGCCGAGGGACATCCAGGAGTTGCTCACTGTGTCTGAAACAGGTCTCCATCCACGCGTCATGGGACTGCAGGTCGCCTCCTCGACCTGTGCCGGCAAACGTGCGGCCATGCGTGTCGATCGCGCGGAGGTCGCCGATGAGATCGGCCAAGTCGCGGGCAAACGCATCCAATTCGCCGGGGTCCTCATCGTCGGCCACGATCCCGGGCAGCCACGTCTGCACCGACCACGGAAGCGGGTAGCCTGCCCCGGGTTCACCAAGCGCGACCGGTTCGGGCGTGGGGAAACGCGTGCGACCTGCCAGCTCGCGAGCCGCTTCCGCTTCGGACTCCAGCCAGCGCCGCGTCGACTCGACGTCTGCGGACTCAAGAGGGAATCGGGCTGCGAACCGATCGCCAATGCGGAAGACGGCGTTGACCGTACCCTGCGCAGCGATGCTCCTGACGGGCAGGCTCCGCCACGCAGGAAACTGGTGATCTACCAGCGTGCGCACCGTCTCAGGTGACACCGTCAGCTGGTTGGCGTGCATCTTCACGGTGGAAGCATCCGCATCACGAGCTTCAACGGCAACGCGTTTTTTTCGTCGCGCAACCTTGCTGACACTTAAGAGGGCGGGGTCCGAAAACCCCGCCCCTACCCGCGAAACCCCAGCTCAGGGCCACACAAGCCGGCGTGCAGGGGTACGCACCTTCAGAGGTCGAGCGGCGACATGTCGTCGCCGGGGAGGGGGTGCACCCGCGTGAGCAGTCGCTCCTCCAAGACGCTTGCGTAGATGGCTGCGCGGGTGCCCGGGGGATGGCTCGGGGGCCAGATCCCGCGCCGGAAAACGCAGCGGTGGCCGCGGAAAACAACCACTGCCGTGGCGGCGACGACCACGTTGCCCGCGGCGTCGGGTACGGCGTCGTGTGTGAGGGACTCGAACTCGCCGCCCCGTCGCTCACACAGATCCTGGACAGCCCGACGGGCGGACCGCAGGAACGCGTCGGTGTATGCCTGCGGTCCGCCCCAGGTGGCGTGGTCGTCAGTCACCGCAGTTGTGCATAGCGGTGCCCGTGGAGCCGAGGACGACTTCACCGCCGTCGGCGGGCAGGACGAGGTGGACGCCGTTGACCGTGAGGCCGGCATCGGCGCCAGTCGCGGGGAGTTGTTCGTTCACGATGAGCCGGCCCCCTCCGGTGAGCGGGATCTGGGTATTCGGTTCGCCCGACACGGTAACCGGAACTCCCGCGATCTTCAGGGTGAGCGTGGTGCTGCCCGTGGTCTTGGCGCATTCACTGGTGGAGGTGGCGGTGAGTCCGGAGACCTCGATGAGCGGCACACCGGTCAGTCCGATGCGTGCCTGCGCCACAGTCGACGATGCCGTGACCTTGCCGGGGGCGAGTGTCGTAGTGACCTTGGGGCAGAGCTTCTGCACCGACAGCAGGGGGGAGCTGTGCTCGGCCGAGCACGGGGTGTCGGTCGTGGTCGCGTCCGCCGTGCGGACGGTTCCGCTGTCGGGCTGCGGCTCGACGTCCAGGAGCGGTACGCCGAGGAGGTCGACGTGCGCCGACACGCCGTAGGCGCGGCCTGTCGCGTACTGGAGCTTCAGCTGCGCGGAGGCGTCGGAGGCCAGGTATCCGGCGTCCCCGGAGAAGGACGCGCGCAGCGGCACGGTGGCGGAGTCGTTGAGCGGCTGGTCGACCGAGTCGACGGTGCAGGTCGCGGCTCCCGTGTCGCTGGTCGTGCCGGTGCACGTCTGCGCGTCGTCCCCCGTGCCGAGGGCGAACCGTACGCTGCGCCCCGGCACCGCGTCACCGTGGAAGTCGGTGAGTTTGGCCGACAGTTGGGCTGGAGTGCCGTTGGCGAGATTCCGTACGCCGGTGTAGTCGAGCTTCGTCGGTGAGGTCAGGCCCAGTTCGGCGGACGTGTTGGATGGGTTGTAGTCGTCGTCACCGGCGAAGGTGACGGCCACGGGCACCGGGTTCGACCCCTGCGGCTGGTCGACCGAGTCGACGGTGCAGGTCGCCGTGCCCGATGTCGTGGTGGTGCCGGTGCACGTCTGCTGCGTGGCCCCGGTTCCGAGGGCGAACCGTACGGAGCGGCCGTTGACCGGCGTCCCGAAATTGTTGGTCAGCTTTGCCGAGAGACTGGCCGGGGATCCGTTCACCGCGGTGGCGGCACCGGTGTATGCGAGGGTGGTGTCCACTTTGTGGGGCTGCTCGGGCCCGGGGCAGTCGGCGGCCTGGAAACACGGGAGGAAGAAGTAGGCGGTGATGATCCCGAACGGCCTGCCGTCGCCCGAGCGTGGATCGTTGTGGGTGGCGTACACCACGACGAGGCTGAATTCGGTGTTGGTGCAGATCACCCGGTCGTCCGGGGCGGGGACGCAGTAGCCTTCCGTGCCGACGGTCTCCTGGATGTCCTCGTGGTCGGGCACCACACCGTGTTCCTGGATGTGGCGCCTGCCGAAGCCGTCCACTGGAGGGTCGCACTCAGGCGTGGTGCTTGGCGTGCAGTCGATCTGCCCTTCACGCAACGGGATGTCGTTGCCCGCCACACCCTGGAAGGTGTCGACGACGGTCCAGTCGATCATGTGCGGATTCGGATCGCCGGGGTCGGCGGATGCGGTGGCGGGTGCCACGAGTGCACCCAACAGGCCCAGGAGCAGGGCGAGTACGGCGGTTGACAGACGTCTGCGTGCCCGGCTGTCGGCCGGGGTGCGCGTGGGCGTGCGCGGATGGCCATGAAGGACCTGCACGGAATCCCCTCCCTGTGGCGAACCGCCTATCTGACGGTCCGGCGCCTTGGCGATGTCCTGACCGCCGCGGGACACCCACCCTGCCCACAAGTAAGGGACATGACAAACCTGTTCCATGAATCGGCGTGCCCGGTCAGCGCGGGATCAGCCGGCGCGTGGCTGAGTACCGCATTGCATGCCCGACGTGAGGGAGCGGCTTGAAGCTCGCTCGGTCCGCGGTCTACGGGCTGATCCGCTCACGTTCGCCGCGGTGGTGGGAACCGCGCGCTCCATCCTTGCTGCGACGACGAGTGCCCGCACTCCCGCTGGCGGCCGTGGCCGCCTTCGCCTACGTGACCATGGCCTGACCATGCCGAGGCGGACCTCGTCCAAGCGTCGGGCCCTGGCGAAGAAGGTGTACCGGTGAACCGCGCGCTGCACCAGCACCCTGGCGGCATCAGCGAGGATGGAGCCGGATCACGAGGAGGAGGCCGGACCGGAAGTCTCAGACGCCGTGACGTGCTGTTCCCGGCCCGGGAACAGACGGCCCAGCGCCAGCCGTGCCACGCGCGGCCAGTCGGCCGCTGCACCGCTCGCCCGTGGCGTGCCTGGGCGATGGCGTGGCACGCGGACCCGGAGTGCCCCGGGCGCGCTGCGGCACACGACGGGTGACGGCAGAACGACGTGTTCCCCGTCGATGCCGACCGGGAGGGCGTCCGTGTCGGCTTCTACGACGACTTCCCCGGCGCTCAGCCGGATGAGTCCCCCGGGGCGCGGACCGCGCACCAGGCGCGCCGCCTGAGCGGTGTTGCCGACCCGCACGCACACCACACCGAGGAGTCCCGAGTCCAGCCGCTCCCTGCGCCCCGGATGGGCCGCGTCGACGGCACGTCCGTAGGGATTGTTGCTGACGAGCAGCGCCTGAAGTCCGTCGACGTATGTCCGGTCGGCCCGCGCCCGCAGCCTTGGCGCGTCCTCGCCGGTGAGGAGGCCGGGGAGGGTTCGCAGGGTCGTGCGGGCTTTGGCGTCCCGGTACGCGGGGTCGGTGACGACGGACGCGTACGTGCCGAACGAGGCGTTGTTGACGAAGACGCGGTCCGCGGCGTACCCGAGGTCGATGCGGAGTTCGACGCCGTGGGTCAGGGCTTCCAGGGCGGCCGCCGGATCGTCACGGTCGAGGCCGAGATCGAGGGCGAAGTGGTTGCGCGTACCGGCGGGAATCACCACGAAGGGAAGGTCGTGGAGCGCCGCGACCTCGGCCACCAGCGCCTGGGTGCCGTCGCCGCCCGCCACCGCCAGCAGATCGGCCCCCTCGGTTGCGGCCTGTCGGGCCAGCTCGGCGACATCCTGGCCCGCGTCGAGCAGGACCACCCGGCAGTCTGCGGCCCGGGCCTTCTCCACCAGGTCGAAACGACCCACCTTGCCGCCGCCGGAGCGCGGATTCATGAGGACCCAGGGAGCGCGGGGCGCCTCGACGACAGCCTGTTCGGAGGCGGTGTGACCAGGTGTCAGGGCCGTACGTGCCGCCGTGACGGCCAGCAGCCACAGGCCCAGGGACAGCAAGGCCGGCCCGAGCATGCCGAACGTGGCATACAGGGCCAGGGCAGCGACCGGCGCGGTCACCGACAGGGCCACGCCGAGGGCACGGACCACTCCGGTGTGCGCCAGGGTCCACCACACCCCGACGGCGGCGAGCGCCAGTCCGGCGATGCCGACCAGGGCCCACAGCACGCTCCGCAGACCGGCGGCGACGAGCGGCACCAGGATGCTGCCCAGCAGGGCGAGCACGGCGAGGCGAGCCCGTCCGGCGCTGTCCTCGCGTACGGCTGCGGCCTCTGCCTCCTCTCCCGACCCACTCGTGTTCCCGCCGTGTCGTCCCACCGGTCGGCCCTTCTCTCTTGCCTCACACCTTGTGCGGCGGGCGCTCCTCGGACAGTGGGCGCTCCTCGGAGAGGTCGAAGAGGTTGTCGCGCCGGACCACGCACAGGGCCCAGATGATGAAGCCCGAGAGCGCGATCATCACGACCGACCACACCGGGTAGTACGGCAGGGAGAGGAAGTTGGCGATGATGACGAGTCCGGCGATGGCCACGCCGGCGACACGCGCCCACACCGAGACCTTGAGCAGCCCGATGCTGACGATCACGGCGACCGCGCCCAGAGCGAGGTGGACCCAGCCCCAGCCGGTCAGGTCGAACTCGAACACGTAATCGCGCGTCGTGACGAAGATGTCGTCCTCGGCGATGGCCATGATGCCGCGGAAGATGTCGAGCAGGCCGACGAGGAAGAGAATCACGGCGGCGAAGGCCGTCAGCCCGGTTGCCCATTCCTGCTTCGCCGTAGGTTCCGGCCGGGTGCGTGTTGCGGTCATCTTGTGCCTCGATTCGTGGTGTGCGGATGCTCAGCGACCGGGGGTGCGGGCGGTGGAGCCGGCGTCCTCCGCCGGGCCGTGGCCGGTCAGGACCAGATCCTTGGCCCTGCGGAACTCCTCGTCCGTGATGTCGCCACGGGCACGGATCTCGGACAGCTTGGCGAGTTCGTCGATGCTGCTGGGCCGGCCCATGCCGCCTGCGGCCTCCCTGATGCGGGCGTCGAAGGCTTCCTGCTGTGCTCGGGCCTGCGCTATTTCCCGGCGGCCCATGTTCTTGCCGCGGGCGATCACGTAGACGAAGACGCCCAGGAAGGGCAGCAGGATGGTGAGCACCAGCCAGCCGGCTTTCGCCCACCCGCTCATCTCGTCGTCGCGGAAGATGTCGACGACGACGCGGAAGAGCAGGACGAACCACATGATCCACAGGAAGAACAGGAGCATGCTCCAGAAGACGCTCAGCAAGGGGTAGTCGTACGCCAGGTACGTCTGCGCGCTCATGTCTCTTCTCCGTCCCGGGCGCTCGCCCGCCCGCCGTTGCGTGCTGTCTTCAGCGTGGGCACGGTCAGGGCCGGGTGGCCTCACCCGACGCGGGTGAGCCTGCGGGCGGCCCGGCACTCGATGGATGCGTTCCTGCGGCAAATCAGGGTTCTGTCCGTGTACGGCGAGGGACGGCGGCTGTCCGATACCAGTCGGAGGAGGCGACGTACTGGCCGAGGGCGAGGCCCGAGACGGCCACCAGGAACACGGCGATCAACCAGGAGAGGAACGTGAAGACGGGCCCCAGCGGGCCGAACTCCTGCAGGCTGCGTTCCATGACCGCGGGCAGGAACAGGCCGGCGGCCCAGCTCAGCACGACCGTGCCCGTGCCCGCGAGCAGCGCTCCCGGCAGCAGGTTCCGCCAGCCGATCCTGCCGCCCAGCAGGAGGTGCTGGGACCACCACCACAGCAGAGTCGCCGACAGCACGGACAGCACCCCTCCGATCACCGGGCCGCCGCCGAACCCGCTGCGCAGCGGTGCCTGGACCAGGAGGACGCCCAGCCAGACGAGCAGCCAGAGCAGCCAGCGCCAGACCGCGGCTCGCACCGGTGTCCGGGGCATGTGCCAGCACCGCTCGCATACCGCCTGAAGCGCCCGGCTGAAGGCCGTGGCGGACACGAGAGTCACCACCACGCCCACAGCTCCGGCGGCGTCCCGTGGTGTGCCGGTGGCGGTGAAGGCACGGCGTACCTCGTCGAGCGTGTCACCGCGCACCCCCAGAACCGCACGGAGGGAGTCGGTCAGCAGGTCCTGCACCCCTCGGGGGGCGAACGCCGCGACGGTCATCAGCAGCGGCAGCGCGGTGATGAAGGCTTGCGCGGCCAGCCGCACGGAGCCCTCCACGACGTTGAGCGCCGACAGGCGGGGAAGCAGCCGGGCCACCGGACCGGATCGCAGGCTCGCCAGGATTCGCTCCATGGCAGTGCGCCTGCGGGACGCCGGGGCGGGGCCGGGTTTGCTTGCCATGGCTCACGGGGCCGCCGCCCGGTCCTCATGCCCGGCGGTCGGGCCCGCGGCGGCCGCGAGGACCGCCACCACGATCAGGACGGCCAGGGCGATGCCCAGAACGAGCGCCACCGCTCCGACCGTGGGGTGGTTCCAGAGCACCAGCGCCAGCGCTCCCGCCGCGATGACGGCACCCGTGGTCCATGCCCGGTGGTCCGTCAGCCAGCGTCCGGTGGACCCGGTGCGCACTCCGGCGCGGTGCAGCCCCCGGCCGGCGGCCGTCGTGCCCCTGTCCGTCACCGTGCGGACGGCACGTGCGGGACGTCCGGGACCGTACAGGTACGCCACCAGTGCCGTGATCACCGCGACGACCAGCAGGGTGCGCGTGCTGTCGCGCAGGAACCGGACGAACGTGTCGTAGATCGCCGCGGCCGCGTCGGTGGGCAGCGCCGTGGGCGGGACCGAGTCCAGATAGACCCGTCGGACCACGGCCAGCGCGACGAGCAGCACCACCATCATCACGCCGACACCCGTCGCGGTGATCATCAGCGTCACCCGGTGTGCCGGATTGCTCCACACGGCGAGCGCGGCGAGTACGACGGTCAGGACGGGCAGCCAGGTGCCGAGGATGTCCAGCAGCCGCATCGTGTCCTGCGCCTTGCCCAGTTCCTCGGTATGGAACAGCGTGATGGTCCGGTCGGTGTCCGGGATGGCGGCGGCCTTGTCGAAGCCCGCGTCGACGAGCCGCTCCCGTACCTCGTCGACGACCGCTCCCACGTCCAGCTGGACCGTGTCTCCCTCGGCGCGCAGCGCACCCTCCCTTTCACCGGTGAGCATGTTCACCACCGCGGCGTGCGACCGCCGGTTGGCGCCCTCCCACACCTGCTGGAAGACGTCGCCGGTGATCACGCGGGTGACGGTGCGGTCCACGACGGTCCTGACCGCTTCGCGCAGCGGCCCCTCCAGGGACTCGGCCCCCTCCACCACGCGGGGTGGCGCCCCGGCGTCCTGGAGGACCCTGGTGAGCGAGTCCGTCACCGCCGCGACGTCCACGTTGGCCACCACACGGTCCGTGAGCCGGTTGATCACGACGTCCTGCACGGGTGGCTCGGACGCCAGCGGCGCGACGGTCTCCACGTACCTGTCGGTGTCGGAGACCGTGTCCTGGACCCAGGCCGCGACGACGGCCAGGGGCGCGAGCAGCAGGGCCAGCAGGAGGAGGACCGAGGAGCCGGCCCGGCGTACCCGCCGGTGGCGCACCGCCGCCTGACGGCGCAGTCGCTCGTATTCCGCTCGCTCCTCGGCGGTCATGACGTGTTTCCGGTGCGAGGCTCCGCCGGAGTCCGGCGAATCCGGGGTCGCGGCCGGTTTCATGTGTGCGCCTTTCCGTGTGTGCGCTGCCCCGGCCCCGAAGGCCGCCGGTCGGGACGACCGTGGTGGGCGATCGCACGGGCCCGGTGCGTTTGTCGCGCGCGCCGGAGCGGCGGGTGCGGTGTCAGGCCGTCTCGGCGGGGGAGTGCGGCCCCGTGGGATGCGTCTTTCGGAGCGCGGCACGCCACGCGAGGGCGACCACCGCTTCGCCCGACGGGGCGGTGTCCGAGGGGGCGGTGGCCGAGGGGCGGTGTAGCGAGGACCTGACCGCTCCAGGGTCACGCCTGTCACCCGGTGCCGGGATCACCCACCACGGGTGATCCGGTGACGCCGCCGGGGCGGTGAGGTGGGAATCTTCCGGCGCCCCGCCCATCGGCCTTCCGGCCGGACGGAACGAAGAGGCACGAGATGAGCGATCCGAGCGCTGCCTTGACGGACGGCACCCGGTCCGGGCCGGACGCCCACCGGCGGCGCCTTCGGCTCCGCCCCCGCCGGTGGGCGGCGATCGTCGCCGTGGCCCGCGCCGTGCTCATCGCTGCCGGCCTCGTCACCGCCTACTACCTGCTGCCCCTGGACGAGCGCCGTACGGCCGGTGCGTCGGCGCTGCTCGTGTGCGGCCTGGTGGCGGTGCTGCTGGTGTTCGGGTGGGAAGTGCGGGCCATCGCGCGCTCACCCCACCCACGCCTGAAGGCCATCGAGGCCCTGGCCGCCACGCTGGTGCTGTACCTGGTCCTCTTCGCCGGTGCCTACTACCTGCTGGACCACTCCACCCCGGGCTCCTTCAGCGAGCCGATGACCAGGACGGACGCCTTGTACTTCACTCTCACCACCTTCAGCACCGTCGGCTACGGGGACATCACGGCACGCTCCCAGACCGGGCGCGTGCTGACGATGGTGCAGATGGCGGGAGGCCTGTTGCTCGTGGGTGTCGCCGCACGGGTGCTGGCGAGCGCGGTCCAGGCGGGGCTGCGCCGGCAGGGCCGCGGGCCGTCGGCGGAGCCGCGAACCGGCACAGACGCCGGGACGCCGGACCGGGAGGCCGGACCATGACCGTACCCAGCGCTTTCACCGCCTCCCTGTCACCGGCCGAGCGAGCGGAGTACGGCAGGAACGCGCGCAGGCGGGCGTCGCGTTCGTGCCATGGCTGGTACGAGACGGCGCAGCGGCGACCCGACCCGGTCGAGCTGATAGAGCATCAGTCGGTCGAGCGAGTACCGGAGTTGGTGCCGATCCGCTACGGCCGCATGCTCGAGTCGCCGTTCCGCTTCTACCGCGGCGCGGCCGCGATCATGGCAGCGGACCTGGCGCCCCTCCCCAACACCGGGCTCCAGGTGCAGCTCTGCGGGGACGCCCACCCGCTGAACTTCCGGCTGCTCGCCTCGCCGGAGCGCCGTCTGGTCTTCGACATCAACGACTTCGACGAGACGCTGCCCGGGCCGTTCGAATGGGACGTCAAGCGGCTGGCGGCCGGCTTCGTGACGGCAGCCCGCGCGAACGGCTTCTCGCTCAAGGAACAGAACAGCACCGTGCTGGCCAGCGTGAGGGCGTACCGGGAGCGGATGCGCGAATTCGCCGGTATGCGCACCCTGGACATCTGGTACGCCCAGGACGACGCCGACCGGCTGCGGGAACTGCTGGCTTCGTCGAACGACAAGTCGCTGGACAGGGAGGCCAGGCGCCGCACCGCCGAGGCCACGGCGCGGGCCCGCACGCGTACGCACCTGAGGGCCTTCGAGAAGCTCACCCGCGTCACGGCCGAGGGCCGGCGCATCGCGCCGGACCCACCGCTGATCACTCCGCTCGGCCAACTGCTGCCCGCCGACTCGTCCGAAGCCGGGACGGAGAAGGAACTCCAGACCCTCCTGGGCGAGTACGCACGGACCCTGTCGTCCGAACGCCGGCACCTGTTGCATCACTACCGTCTGGTGGACATGGCCCGGAAGGTGGTGGGCGTCGGCAGTGTCGGCACGCGCTGCTGGGTGCTGCTCCTGCTCGGCAGGGACGACGACGACCCCCTGCTGCTGCAGGCCAAGGAGGCCCAGGAGTCGGTGCTGGCAGCCCACACGGGTGGCGAACGCTACGACAACCAGGGCCGCCGGGTGGTGGTCGGACAGCGCCTGATGCAGACCACCAGCGACATCTTCCTGGGCTGGACGCACGTCGTGGGCCTCGACGGGCAGGGCCGGGATTTCTACGTGCGCCAACTGTGGGACTGGAAGGGCATCGCACGGCCGGAGACCATGGGGCCGCGCCTGCTCTCCCTCTTCGGCCGGCTGTGCGGGGCATCCCTGGCACGGGCCCACGCCCGCTCGGGCGATCCCCTCGCCCTCGCCGCCTACCTGGGCGGCAGCGACCGCTTCGACCGCGCGCTCACTGCGTTCGCCCAGTCCTACGCCGACCAGAACGAGCGGGACTTGGAGGAGCTGGAAGCCGCCTGCCGCTCCGGCAGGATCAGGGCCGAGCGGCTCTGAGGACCCTTGCCCGGTCACCATGCGAGGTCGCCCGGCGTCAATGAGGAGGCAAGGGCAAGGGGAGCGTGTGCCCCACGGCGGCTGGGCGGCAGCACCGCCGTTCCAGGGGTCTTCCGGGCACGGACACCGTCATCAGGACATGTGCACGGCTTGCCGTCCAGCGGGCGGGCCGGTGCTTGCTCATGGCCCTCCGAGCGATCCGGCATCGCATCTGTCCATGTCCGGTCCCGTCACTCCGGCACCTGCCGCATCTCCACGACGCGCAGTCCCAGTGACTGGCAGCGCGCCAGCAGCCCGTACAGGTGCGCCTCGTCCACGACAGGGCCGAACAGGACGGTCTGACCGGACATCACCACGTGGCCCAGCTCCGGGAAGGCTTTGGTCAGCGTTTCCGACAGGTGTCCTTCGACTCGGATCTCGTAGCGCATGAGCTGTCCTCCCCTCGACTGCCTGGGACAGGCGGACGGCGCCCTTCCCTGCGATCGTCCGCTTCCGCCCTCCTTCGGGCCTCACCCGGTACAGGTGACCGTCGCCCGGCGAAGGACGCCACAGATCAATGCGTCAGAACGATCTTGAAGGAGATGATCAGCAGACCGAGCAACAGGTTGACCGATGCGGTGGCGGCCACAAGCCGCCGCGAAGCACCGGCGCGGCGTGCCGCGGCCACGGACCAGCCCACCTGACCGGCCACGGCGACGGAGAGCGCCAGCCAGAGGGCACCTCGCACGTCCAGGCCCAGGAGCGGGCTGACGGCGACCGCGGCGGCCGGCGGGACGGCGGCCTTGACGATCGGCCACTCGTCACGGCACACGTGCAGCACGACACGGCGGTCCGGAGCCTGTTGCGACAAGCGCGCCCCGAACAACTGGGCATGCACATGCGCGATCCAGAACACCACGCCGGTGAGCAACAGCAGCAGCACCAGCTCGGTGCGCGGGAACTCGCCCAGCGATCCGGCGCCGATCACCACGGAGGCCGCGAGCATGGATCCGTAGACGCCGCCCGTGTAGTCCGCGCGGGCCCGGCGCTCGGCACGGCGCTCCCCGCGGGCCGTGGCCGGGCCGGTCCTGGTTCTGGACACCGGTGACTCCCTCCGGACTCAGCGCGTCGGTCCGGTCGCTCCGGCCGGAGCGTCGGTGTCCGGCTGCCGCGGACGGCTTCCTTGAGCCGTCGGCAGGTGCGGAGTGACCAGGAAACTGGCGAGAGCGATGCCGCCGGTGGCAAGGATCGCCGCCTTCAGACCGTCCAGCTGCGCGGAGGCGTAGGAGTCCGCGACGGCGTCGACCTCGGACGACGGCAACCCGGCACGCTCGGCCGCCGAGCGCACCTGATCGGTGGAGACGAAGGTGATCCCCGCCTGGAGAGTGACACCGACCTGCTCTTGGGTCTCTTCGGACAGCCGCGGGTTGTCCGCCACCTGCGTGGTGAAGGCGTGGGCCAGCGCACCGATGAGGATCGACCCGATGAGTGCGGTGCCCAGCGCGGAGCCCAGATTCTGTGCCGTGAACTGGAGTCCTCCGGCCTCACTGCGTTCCTCCTCGCCGACGCCGGACTGGACGACGTTGCCCAGCTGCGAGGCGAGCAGGCCGACGCCCACGCCCAGCAGGGCCATGGCTCCGGCGAACTGCGCGTCGTCGATCACCGGGTCGATGGTGGCCAGCAGCCACACGATGGCCGCCACCAGGGTCGCCAGGGCCAGCCGGACCACCCTGCGCGGCCCCCACACCCGTCCCAGCGAGGACGCGGAAAGAGAGGTCACCAGCATGGTGGCGGACACGGGCAGCAGGCGCAGCCCCGTCTCGAAGGCGTCGAACCCCTGAACCACCTGCAAGTACAGCGGGATGGTGAAGAACAGCCCCAGCAGGATGAGGTTCTGGCTCAGCAGCGTCATCAGGCCGGACCGAAGCACGGGTCTGCCCAGCAGGGACAGGTGCACGAGAGGGTCGGCGCCCTGGTGTTCCCGCCGCCGCTCCCAGTGCCGGAAGAGGGCCAGAACGGCCGCCCCGGCGCCGACGACGAACAGCGTCGGGGCGAAGCCGAAGACGGTGAAGGGAGGATTGCGGGGCTGCACCCATCCCCAGGTGCTGCTCTGCAGCACCCCGAGCACGCCCAGCCCCAGTCCGGCCGCCGAGAGCACCGCACCGACCCCGTCCAGCCGGGGGCGCGGGCCGGTCCGGGGGGACTCCGCGATCATCCGGCGGCACAGCAGGACGGCCGCGACGACCACGACCTCGCCGGCGAAGACCAGCCGCCAGGTGAGGTACGTCGTCACCCAGCCGCCCAGCAGCGGGCCGACCGCGATCCCGGCGCCGGCGAGCCCGCCGATGACCGCGTAGGCGACGGCCCGGTCCTTCCCGCGATACGACTCCGCGACGAGGGCGGCCATGGCCGGCAGCACCATGGCGGCTCCCAGTCCCTCGATGACGGACCAGCCCAGCGTGAGCACCCACAGAGTGGGTGCCACGGCGGTCAGGGCCGACCCCACGCCGTAGACGGCCAGCCCCAGAAGGAACATGCGACGACGCCCCAGGATGTCCCCGAACCTGCCGCCGATGATCATGAACGCCGCCATGACCAGCGCGTACAGAGTGATGACGGCCTGGATGGCGGTGACCTCCGTGTCGAAGTCCTCGACCAGCTGACTGATGGACACGTTCATGACGGAGGTGTCCAGGACCATGAGGAACTGGGCCGTACCCAGGACGATCAGAGCCCGCCAGTGCTTCACGCTGTCCACCTCGCCGAGTCGGCCGGTACGCAGGCGGAGTCGGCCGGGCAGTGGCCGGCACACGCCCCGCCGCTCCTGCCCATCGCATCCGAAGTACGCGCCTCGTGCCTCACCCGCGACGGGGGAAGGGCAGCACTCCTGTGATGTCCGGCCGGCGGGGAGCGCCGGCGCCGAACCCTCTCACCGACGCGCGTTCACAGCAGCCGGAGGTCGCGCGCGGCACACCGCGTCGCCTCGCCGGTTCACCGCCGGCTTCCGGCGAAACCAATGTGCCCTCAACGCGCCCTGGCCGCCTGACGGCCCCTCTCCGGCACTGAAAAAGGCGAGGCCCGAAGGCCCCGCCCGCCACGAGTGAAATCCCAGCTCAGGGCCACACCAGGCAATACGGCTGATGCCCCGCCTCGTGCAACCGATGGCTGAAGTCCTGCCACTCGTGCAGCAGCTGGTACACGTTGAACGCGTCGCGCGGCCCGCCCCGGTCCGGGACCGTCGACCAGATGAAGGCCGCCGCGCCGACCGCCTCCTCGCCGATTCCGCGTAGGGGGTCTACGACCGTCATGGGGAGCTTGACTACGGCGTAGTCCGGGTGAAGGACTACGAGTTCGAGCGGAGGGACCTTGTTCAGCGGGACGCCCTCTATGCCGGTGAGGACCATCGCGGCCATCGTCTCCGGCTTGATCTTCGTGAACATGCCGTTCATGCCGAGCTCGTCGCCGCCGAGTTCCTCAGGGCGCATGGAGATGGGGACACGGGCGGCTGTCGCGCCGTCCGGGGCCCCGAAGTATTTGTACGTCACCCCCACCCGGCCACCATTCCTGCTCTCTGCCCGAGGGGCATCGATCCGACGGATCCCGTTGAGTCCGTCGATCCGCTCGCCCGGCTCGGGCTCACTCTCCGTCTGCCGTACCTCGCGGGTTTCGCGTGTTTCGGCCGCCGCTTCCGCCTCGCGCCGGTGCCTTCCCCGCCGGGCACGACGAGGACCGAGGTCATCGGTCCCCTCGCCCAGTCCGCCACCGCGATGCATATCTCCACCCGACTGCTTTTTTAAGGTGCGTAACCCCCGCCACGCAACCCGATCATCATGTCAGTGACCTCCCCCACGACCGCCCGCCGAAACGTGCGTTGAAACACCTGTCCGCAGGATCTTCTGGGCCTCTGACACCATGGCTGTGTGAACTATCCGTACGAATACGACGCCCCAGTTTCTCATGCTCTTTTCAACCGTGCGGCGGCCGTCACACCCGGCGGCGTGAACTCTCCCGTGCGAGCGTTCCGTGCCGTGGGTGGTACGCCCCGGTTCATGGTGTCCGGCACCGGTCCGTACCTGACCGACGCCGACGGAAGGGAGTACGTGGACCTTGTCTGCTCCTGGGGGCCGATGATCCTCGGCCACTCCCACCCGGATGTGATCGCGGCGGTCCAGGCGGCCGTGGCCCGCGGCACGTCCTTCGGTACGCCCGGTGAGGGCGAGGTCGCGCTCGCCGAGGAGATCGTCGCCCGCATCGAGCCCGTCGCACAGGTCCGGCTCGTCTCCAGCGGCACCGAGGCGACCATGTCCGCGATCCGTCTCGCCCGCGGCTACACGGGGCGGGCCAAGGTGATCAAGTTCGCCGGCTGCTATCACGGGCATGTGGACGCCCTGCTGGCCGCCGCGGGAAGCGGACTCGCCACGTTCGCGCTGCCCGACACCCCCGGCGTCACCGGTGCCCAGGCCGGGGACACCATCGTCCTCCCGTACAACGATCTCGACGCCGTGCACGAGGCCTTCCGCGCCCACCCCGGCCAGATCGCCTGCGTGATCACCGAGGCGTCGCCCGGGAACATGGGCGTCGTGCCGCCGGAGCCCGGCTTCAACCAAGGGCTCAAGGATGCCTGTGCGGAAAACGGCGCGCTGTACATCTCCGACGAGGTCATGACCGGGTTCCGGACCAGCAAGGCCGGATGGTTCGGGATCGATGGCGTACGTCCTGATCTCATGACCTTCGGCAAGGTCATGGGCGGCGGCTTCCCGGCCGCCGCCTTCGGTGGACGGCCGGATGTCATGGCGCACCTCGCGCCCGCCGGCCCCGTCTACCAGGCGGGCACCCTCTCCGGTAACCCGGTCGCCACCGCCGCCGGGCTCGCCCAGCTGCGGCTGCTCGACGACGCGGCGTACGAGAAGGTCGACGCGGTGTCCGAGCAGCTCCGCACGCTGGTGTCGGACGCGCTCACCAAAGAGGGTGTGGCGCACCGGGTGCAGAACGCCTCGAGTATGTTCTCCGTGTTCTTCACCGACCGCCCCGTCAAGAACTACGAGGACGCGAAGGCGCAGGAGTCGTACCGCTTCACCGCGTTCTTCCACTCGATGCTGGCGCAGGGCGTCTATCTGCCCCCGTCGTCCTTCGAGTCCTGGTTCGTCTCGACGGCTCACGACGAGCGGGCGGTCCAGCGGATCGCCGACGCCCTTCCGGCGGCGGCACGGGCAGCAGCGGAGGCCACGGCAGCATGAGTGACATCACCGTCGTACACGTGGTGCGGCACGGCGAGGTCGCCAACCCGGACGGGATTCTGTACGGGCGTCTGCCCGGCTACCACCTGTCCGAGCTGGGGCTGCGGATGGCCGAGCGGGTCGCCGAGCACCTCGCCGCCAGGGACATCACGCACGTCGTCTCGTCGCCGCTGGAGCGGGCGCGGGAGACGGCCGCCCCGGTCGCCGAGAGACACGGCCTGGACCTCGCGACCGACCGCCGGCTGATCGAGGCCGGCAACGTCTTCCAGGGCAAGACCTTCGGCGTCGGCGACGGTGCGCTGCGCCGGCCCGAGAACTGGAAGCACCTCCTCAACCCCTTCAGGCCGTCCTGGGGCGAGCCGTACATGGAGCAGGTCGTACGGATGATGGGGGCGCTGGACGCCGCCAAGGACGCGGCGCGCGGGCATGAAGCGGTGTGCGTCTCGCACCAGTTGCCGATCTGGATCGTGCGCAGCTACGTGGAGCGGCGCCGGCTGTGGCACGACCCGCGCAAGAGGCAGTGCACACTCGCCTCGCTGACGACGTTCACCTACCAGGACGACAAGATCGTCTCCGTCGGCTACACCGAGCCCGCTCGTGATCTCGTACCCGCGCATCTGCTGGCGGGGGCGAAGCCGGTCAAGGGTAAAGACAAGGCTTTTGGGGCGTAGGCGACGGCCAATCGCGCCCTCTCGTTCCATTTTGTCTGTCACAATTTCATACCCGTCATGCACGGGAAATGTGACGCTCTTTTCAGGAACCCCCATGTTCGTCGCGCCCTCTAATCCGGTGTCATCCGGCACGGAACAGCGCGACGAACGGGGCGGGAATGCGCCACATCACACGACGGGGAATGCTGGGACTCGGGGCCGGTGCTGCGGCGGCTGTGGGACTCGCGGGCTGCGGTACCGAATTGGGAAACGGTTTCGGCGGTGACGAAGGTTCCGAAAAAGACCCCGGCAACAGCAACGGCAACAGCAACGGCAAGGGAAGCACCGACCGCCCCATAGGTGACGGCTCCACCGCCTACACCGGCAAGCAGCCCAACCAGCCCCCGAAGCCCGAACCCCTCGAACCCGGCCAGACCCCGCCGCAGTTCGTCGTGTTCTCCTGGGACGGTGCCGGAGACGTCGGCAACGGCCTCTTCGAGCGGTTCCTGAACCTCTCCGAAGAGCACGACGCACACATGACGTTCTTTCTCTCCGGACTGTATCTCCTGCCCGAGTCGAAAAAGCGCAAATATCTTCCGCCGAACAATGCGCCGGGCGCCTCCGACATCGGTTATCTGACCGACGACCACATCAAGTCGACGCTGAAGTACGTACGGCAGGCCTGGCTCGACGGCCATGAGATCGGCACGCACTTCAACGGCCACTTCTGCGGCGGCACCGGCACCGGCGCCAACTGGACACCCAAGCAATGGCGCAGCGAGATCGACCAGGCGAAGTCCTTTGTCAAAGAGTGGCGTACGAACACGGGCTGGACCGATCTGCCCGCGCTGCCCTTCGACTACGAAAAGGAACTCATCGGCGGCCGCACGCCCTGCCTGCTCGGCCAGGAGAACCTGCTGCCCACGGCCCGCGAACTCGGCTGGCGCTATGACGCCTCCTCGCCCGGCGGCCGTCAGCAGTGGCCCGGAAAGACCCAGGGGCTGTGGGATCTGCCGCTCCAGGGGATCCCGTTCCCCGGCCACACCTTCGAGGTCCTCTCGATGGACTACAACATCCTCGCCAACCAGTCCCTCAACTCCACCCAGGCCCCGCCCGCCAACTACCCGGGCTGGCGCAAGCAGGCCACCAAGGCGTACATCGCCGGATTCGATCGGGCATACGAGACGAATCGCGCGCCCCTCTTCATCGGCAACCACTTCGAGGACTGGAACGGCGGCATCTATATGGACGCCGTCGAGGAAGCCCTCAAGTACATGGCCGGCAAGAAGGACGTACGACTCGTCTCCTTCCGGCAGTTCGTGGACTGGCTGGACGTACAGAAGCCGGAAGTGCTGGCGAAGCTTCAGTCGCTCGATGTCGGGCAGCAGCCGGTGGGTGGCTGGAACGCGTACCTCGGAGATGTCACCGCGAGCTCCTCGAAGGGGTCCGTGAAGGGGTCCGAAAAGGCCGCCTGAAATGCGGGTTTCCACCCGTGAGGGGGGTGCGCAAGATCCCCGGAGCGGACATGCGAAACTTTTCACATGAGTGCCGCAAGCCACGCCCCCCAGCGCTCGAACCGCACCCGTTCCTCCACCCGTACGCGCAGTCGCGCCGCCCTGTTCACCAGTGGGGCCGCCGTCACGGCGCTCTTGCTGCCCGCGTGCGGATCGGGCGGTACGTCCGGGGGGTCGGGCAACACCGGCTTCGTCACCGGCACCGACGGCATCGCCACCGTCGAGAAGGCCGAGCGGGCAGCGGCCCCCGAGCTGTCCGGCAAGACCATCGACGGCGAGGAGCTCGATGTCGCCGACTACAAGGGCGACATCGTCGTCCTCAACGTCTGGGGCTCCTGGTGCGGGCCCTGCCGCCTGGAGGCGAAGAACTTCGTCAAGGTCTCCGAGGACCTCAAGGACCAGGGCGTACAGTTCGTCGGCATCAACACCCGCGACACCAGCACCAAACCCGCGGTGGCCTTCGAGAAGGAGTACGGGGTCACCTATCCCAGCCTGTACGACCCGACGGGCAAGCTCATGCTCCGCTTCGAAAAGGGCACGCTCAACCCGCAGGCCATCCCCTCCACGATCGTCATCGACCGGCAGGGCAATATCGCCTCGCGCTCGCTGCAGCCGCTCAGCGAGGAGAAACTCCGCAAGATGATCAAGCCGATCCTCGCGGAGAAGTGACCGCTCGTGTCCCTCCTCGCCGCCTCCGCCACCGAGCTTGCTGCCGCCACCGACATGAACGAGACCGTCTACAGCGGTGCCCTGCTGCTCGCCCTGCCCATCGCCGTCCTCGGCGGTCTCGTCTCCTTCTTCTCGCCCTGCGTCCTGCCGCTCGTGCCCGGCTATCTCTCGTACGTCACCGGAGTCGGTGGCACGGACCTCGCCGAAGCACGACGCGGGCGGATGGCCGCGGGCGCCGCTCTGTTCGTACTCGGCTTCACGGCCGTGTTCGTCTCCGGCGGGGCACTGTTCGGCTACTTCGGCTCGACCCTGCTGGACTACCAGAGCACCCTGTCCAAGGTGCTCGGCGGACTCATGATCCTCATGGGCGTCTTCTTCATGGGCCTCATGCCGAGGGTCACCCAGCGCGAATTCCGGTTCCACAAACGGCCGGTGGCCGGACTTGCGGGCGCCCCGCTGCTCGGCGCGCTGTTCGGGATCGGCTGGACGCCCTGCATCGGTCCGACGCTCGCATCCGTGCAGGCGCTGTCGTTCGACCAGGCGAGCGCGGGCCGCGGGGCCATACTGACCGTCGCGTACTGCCTCGGCCTCGGCGTGCCCTTCGTGCTTGCCGCGGTCGCCTTCCGTAAGACGCTCGGTGCCTTCGGCTGGGTCAAGCGTCATTACGCGTGGGTGATGCGCATCGGCGGCGGCATGATGATCGCGACCGGCCTGCTGCTGCTGACCGGTGCGTGGGACAGCATCGTGCAGGAGATGCAGGGCTGGTCCAACGGCTTCACGGTAGGGGTCTGATCCATGAGCACCACTGACACCGGCAAGGGCACCGCCGCGCAGGACGACAGCACCGCCGTACGGGACGACAACGAACTGGGCGCCGCCGGCTCCCAGCTCTCCACCGCCCCCCGCGAGGACGCTCCGAACCTGCCCTCGCTGGGCGTCATCGGCTGGGCCCGCTGGTTCTGGCGGCAGCTCACCTCCATGCGGGTCGCGCTGATCCTGCTCTTCCTGCTGTCGCTCGGGGCGATCCCCGGCTCGCTGATCCCGCAGAGCGGGACCGACGAGATGAAGGTCGAGCAGTTCACGAAGGACCACACCACGCTCGGGCCGATCTACGAGAAGCTCGGGCTGTTCCACGTCTACAGCTCCGTGTGGTTCTCGGCGATCTACATCCTGCTGTTCGTCTCGCTCATCGGCTGCATCGTGCCCCGCACCTGGCAGTTCGTCGGCCAGTTGCGCGGCCGGCCGCCGGGCGCGCCCCGTCGCCTGACCCGGCTGCCCGCGTACACGACATGGCGGACCGAGGCCGAGCCCGAGGCGGTCCGCGAGGCCGCGCTCACGCTGCTGAAGAAGCGGCGCTTCCGCGCGCACACCGCGGGCGACGCCGTCGCCGCCGAGAAGGGCTACCTCCGTGAGGTCGGCAACCTCGCCTTCCACATCGCGCTGATCGTGATGCTGATCGCCTTCGCCTGGGGCCAGCTCTTCAGGTCCGAGGGCAACAAGCTGATCGTCGAGGGCGACGGGTTCGCCAACACCCTCACGCAGTACGACGACTTCAAGTCCGGGAACCTCTTCAATACCGACGACCTGCCGCCGTTCAGCTTCACCCTGAAGGACTTCAAGGGCACGTACGCAAGGACAGGGCCCAACAGGGGCACGCCGCGCCTCTACGAGGCCACCCTCAACTACAGCGAGGGTGCCGACGGCAAGGAGCAGAAGGCCAAGATCGGGCCGACCGATCCGCTGAGGCTCGACGGCTCGAACGTCTACCTCGTCAGCCACGGTTACGCTCCTGTCGTCACCGTCCGGGACGCCAAGGGCGACGTCGTCTACAGCCAGGCCGTGCCGCTGCTGCCGCTCGACTCGAACGTCACCTCCTCCGGAGCGATCAAGGTCCTCGACGGCTACACGAACGCCAAGGGCGAGAAGGAACAGCTCGGCTTCAACGCCTTCTTCGTGCCGACGTTCGCCGGTGCCGGCAAGGGCCAGATGCTCTCGCAGTTCCCCGCGCTGGACTTCCCGGTGCTGGCACTGTCCGCCTACCACGGCGACCTGGGCCTCAACTCGGGGCTCCCGCAGAGCGTGTACCAGCTCGACAGGACCAACATGAAGGAGTTCAAGGACTCCAAGGGCAATCTGCTCAAGCAGCGGCTCCTGCCCGGCGAGACCATGAAGCTCCCCGGCGGCAACGGCTCGATCACCTTCGAGAAGAACGTCAAGGAGTGGGCCGGCTTCCAGGTCACCCACGAGCCCGGCAGCGGCTGGGCCCTGACCGCATCCATGGCCGCGATCTTCGGCCTCGCCGCCTCGCTCTTCATCCAGCGTCGCCGCGTCTGGGTGCGCGCCACCCCCGGCCCCGACGGCGTCACGGTCGTCGAAATGGCCGGCCTGGGCCGCAGCGAGTCCGCGAAAGTCCCCGAGGAACTGGGCGACTTGGCGGCCATCCTGTACGACACGGCTCCCGGCGCACCGGACCCAGACCCCGAGCCCGACGCCGACGAAGACCCCGAGCCGGACGGCAAGACTTCCGAAGCCGACCCCACCCCCGACCCCCAAGCCGTACCTGCCGAAGGGGCTGAGCCCAAGTGACTCTCGCCGCCGCGACCGAGCTGGCCGCCGCCACCAACGAAAACCTCGCGAACATCAGCAACACGTTGATCTACTCGTCGATGGCCGTGTACACCCTGGCCTTCTTCGCGTACATCGCCGAGTGGACCTTCGGCAGCCGCAGCAAGGTCAGCCGCACGGCAGCCGCGCTCACCGGCGACGCGAAGGGCGCGAAGAAGGACGCCAAGAAGGCCGGGGCGCCCGAGGTCACCGTGAAGAAAGCCGGTGGCACGGCCGTACTGGAGCGGCCCAAGGTCGTCACGCGGGCCGCTGCTGGTGCGCGGGACGTGCCGGACGGGCCAGGGGCGCACGGCGGGGACGAACAGGGGGACCTCTACGGGCGTATCGCCGTGTCCCTCACCGTGCTCGCCTTCTTCATCGAGTTCGGCGGCGTGCTCACACGGGCCCTGTCGGTGCAGCGGGCGCCGTGGGGCAACATGTACGAGTTCAACATCACCTTCTCCACCGTTGCCGTAGGCGTGTACCTCACCGTCCTCGCGTTGAAGAAGAACGTCCGCTGGCTCGGTCTCCCCCTGGTCACCACGGTCCTCCTCGACCTCGGTCTCGCCGTCACTGTCTTGTACACCGCCAGCGACCAGTTGGTTCCCGCCCTCGACTCGTACTGGCTCTACATCCACGTCTCCACCGCGATCTTCTGCGGCGCCGTCTTCTACGTGGGCGCGGTCAGCACGATCCTGTACCTCTTCAAGGACTCGTACGAGAACAAGCTGGTGAGCGGCGGCACGCCCGGCCGTTTCGCGACCTCCGTCATGGAGCGGCTGCCCGCCTCGGCCTCCCTCGACAAGTTCGCGTACCGCGTGAACGCCGCCGTCTTCCCGCTGTGGACCTTCACGATCATCGCCGGCGCGATCTGGGCGGGCGACGCGTGGGGCCGCTACTGGGGCTGGGATCCCAAGGAGACCTGGGCGTTCATCACCTGGGTCGCGTACGCCTGCTATCTGCACGCCAGGGCCACGGCCGGCTGGAAGGGCCGCAAGGCCGCGTACATCGCCCTCGCCGCCTTCGCCTGCTGGCTGTTCAACTACTACGGCGTGAACATCTTCGTGAGCGGCAAGCACTCGTACGCCGACGTCGGCTGAGCGCCCCCGAGGGCTGAACCCCTTCTGTTCACCGAGGCCTGACACCTTCATACGATCCGAGGCCGGTTCCATGTGACATGCGTCACGGGAACCGGCCTTTGTCGTACGGACAGGTGGGATACGTGGAGACAAACAGGGGGGACCGCCCGGAACGGCGTGAACTGCGCGTCCGCATACGGGCCGGAGACACGGAGGCGTTCGGCGAGCTCTTCGACGCGTACGCACGCTCCGTCTACAACCATGCGTTCCGGCTGACCGGCGACTGGTCGACGGCCGAGGACATCGTGTCGCTGACGTTCCTGGAGGCGTGGCGGCTGCGGGAGCGGCTGGACGCGGAGGGCGGTTCGCCGCGCCCGTGGCTGCTCGGCATCGCCACGAACGTGGCCCGCAACACGAGCCGTGCCACCCGGCGGCACGCGGCTGCCGTGTCCCGGCTGCCACCCGCCGAGGCCCAGCGCGACTTCGCCGACGAAGTCGCCGGACGCATCGACGACTTGGCGTACCTCAGGGCCGTACGCGTCGCCGTCGACCGCCTGCGCCGCCCCGAGCGCGAGGTGCTCGCCCTGTGCGCCTGGGGCGGCCTCGACTACGCAGCTGCCGCCGAGGCGCTCGGCATCCCGGTCGGCACCGTGCGCTCCCGGCTCTCCCGGGCCCGTACGAAGCTCGCCGCGGAACTCGCCGCCGGGCGCGGACAGATGAAAGACGGCCACACACCTGTGGCCGGGCCCATCCAGGAGGGGAACCAGTGACCGAGATTCCCGAGAAGGACCTCCCGCCGGGCCGTCACCGCGTCCTGAGGGAGCATCTGATGCGCGAGATCCGTGAGACCGGCACAGCGGAAGAAAAGGGCAGCAGTCCGGAGGAGGACCAGGACCTGCCCGTACGGACCTTCTGGCGCCGCCCCGCCTTCGTGGCCCCCGTGGCAGCCGCGACCCTCACCATCGCCATCGCGGTGGGAGTCGGCGTCACCCGCGACGCCGCCACCGACGTCCCTCGGCCGGGAAGCACGGACAGCCCCATGCCGCAGCCTACGATCACGAAAGACCCCGATCCGCTGCTGGAACGGCTCGCCGTGGCGGCCGGGGAAGAACGGCCCGCCGACATCAGGAACGACCAGTTCGTCTACACCAAGCGCGAGGCCTACCACTGGAAAATGGACCCCGACAAGGGCGTGCCCGGCGGCTGTGACGGGACGGACGAGGGCTACGAGTACGGCGAACGCGAACTCTGGGAGTCCGTCGACGGCCGGAGCGGGGGGCTGTCCCGGGAGCTCCAGGGCAACGGCGAGATAATCCAGCGCGAGATCGCCCGCCAGTTGCCCGGCAAGAACACCGCCAACTTCTACCGGCAGGCCGAGGAACTCCCCACCGACCCCGAGGCCATGCGCCGCTGGCTCTACGGCCTCGACCCCGGCGAGAAGCCGTCCGGCAGCAAGTCCGCGGACGCGAGCGCCTTCGCGAAGGCGGGCAACCTGCTCACCACCAACCTTCTCCCGCCGAAGGTCGCCGCCGCGCTGTACCGGGCGCTCGCCGAGATCCCCGGCCTGATCGCCGTCTCGGACGCCGAGGATGCGGCGGGCCGTACGGGAGTCGCCGTCGCGCTGGACGTGTCCGGTGCCTTTGGCACCGCGATCCGCGGGTCGCAGGGCAAGGCGCGTGCCGAGCTGATCTTCGACGAGAAGGCGTCTGCGTTCCTGGGGGAGAGCGTGGTCAACCTGGAGGCCCCGACGGAGAAGTGCGACCCGCTCGAAGCGGGGGACCTCGTCAGCTCGACCGCTGTCCTCGCCCGGGGAGTGGTGGATATGACCAGCCGGAGGCCGTGAGCCGAAAGCCGATACGGGACTGTGGATCGTCGAGTCAGTGGTGGAGGACCTTCTCCTTGGCCCGGCGGAACTCGTCCTCGGAGATGTCGCCGCGGGCCCGGATCTCCGAGAGCTTGGCGAGTTGGTCCGCCTCGCTGGGAGTGCCGGTGACGCCGACGGTCTCGCGGATGTACCGGTTGGTCTCGTCCAAGTGGGCCCTGACGTGCGCCTGTTCACGCCTGCCCATGTCCTTGCCCTTGGCAACGACATAGACGAAGACACCCAGGAACGGAAAGACGATCGTGAAGATCAGCCATCCCGTCTTGGCCCATCCGCTCATGGAGTCGTCGCGGAAGACATCGACGATGACGCGGAAGAGCAGGAAGATCCACATGACCCACAGGAAGATCCACAGGAGCGTCCAGAAGACGCCCAGGACCGGGTAGTCGTAGGCCAGGTTCACGGTGCTGCCCATTGCTTCTCCTGAAGGTGTCGGCCGTTGATGTCCAGCGCCTGCCGGGACAGGGCCGCGGCCCCTCGCACACACGGGAGGGACTCGCGGCCCAGGTCGGGCCGGTCGTTACTGGTCGTCTTCGCCGCGAAGCTCCAGCCCGAAGGCGTCGCCGATATTGCGGGCGGCGGACACGATGCGGGCGCTGCCCACCACGGGGGCGATCGCCACGAGCGTTCCCTGGATCTTCTCCAGCGGCACGCCGAGTTCCGCGGCAGTGCCGATGTTGAGGAGGTACGAGGGGGCGGAGGCGTCCATGGCCACCAGAGCCGCGATGCGTGCCAGCAGATACGTCTCCTCATCCAGCCCGGACCGCTCGAACGTGTCGAGCGTCATCTGGACGAGCGTCTCGAACACAGGCGCGTTCGCTTCGGCGAGGGCAGCGACGGCGCCCGCCCCTGTCTCTTGCTCGGCCATCTCAGGCTCCTTTCCATGGCGGTTGGCGTGACGTACGCCCTCAGGAAAGCCCGGCGCGCACCGGACGGCATCACCCGGGGCGGATGACTGGCTGACCGCCGGGGGCCGGGTGTTCTGCTGCGCCGGAGGCCGCGGCGAGGATTCCGAGAAGAGCCAGTACGAGGACGACAAGGCCAAGGACAAGGACAAGCGCCACGGCCTCGGGGGTGGGGTAGTTCCACAGCACCAAGGCGAGTACGCCGCCGGCGATGACGATGCAGTGGTCCAAGCACCGTGTGCGCCCAGCCGGCGGCCGGGCCGCGCCGATACGCAGACCGTGGCGCGCCATGGACCGGCCGTCTTGTCGACCATACCGAGGGTGTGCAGACGTCGCATTGTCGAGCGGGGGACGAGCAAGCCTCGCGACTTGTGGTCAGACGTTGAGCCCGGGTTCCCGTACGGCCGACACGAACGAAGACCAAGCTGAGCGATCGATCAACAGGACGGGTCCGTCAGGGGTTTTGCTGTCGCGGACGGGGACGACGGCGGGGAAATCGGGGGCTACTTCGATGCAGTTGCCGCCGTTGGAGTCGCTGTAACTGCTCTTGATCCATGTCGCGGCGCTGAGCTGGTCCCTGTTCATGCTGCTCATACCCCTCCATCACGCCGCTGATCAGGGCGGCGGATTCGCGGGCCGACGGAGAGTCCGCCCTGAGCACATCATAGGTCTGGCTGTGGCCTGCGTAGACGGCCGGATCATCGTTGAAATGGCCACGATCCAGCGACTCCGAATAGACCCACTCGTGCCCGTCGGGCAGCTTGATCAACGACATGGAGCCGCTGGGCCGGACGAGCCCGAGGAGACCGGCGGGGGCCACCTGAAGACGGATGTTGGGGCGTCGCCCGACGTTGAGCAGATGCGCGCACTGGTCACGCATGACGGCCGGGCTGCCCACCACGTTCCGCAGACAACTCTCGTCCAGAACCACGACGTACAACGGACTGCCCTCGGCCAGGAAGCGTTGCTGTCGGCTCAGTCGGGCCCGAACACGCTCGTCCAGCTCATCGCCGCTCGCCACGCGCGAGAACAGCGCCCGCGCGTAGTCCGGCGTCTGCAACAGCCCCGGAATGACCCGCTCCTGATACTCCCGCAAGGAAACCGCCACCGCATCCATCTCGGCCCTCCGCCGAAACCAATCCGGATGCTCCACCTGCGGATACCAATCAATCCGCCCCCACAACCGCACCAACACCCCACCCGTACCCAGCGCTTCGTCGCACTTCTTGGCGAACGTGTCCTGCGGGACCCTCGTCCCCGCCTCCACCCGCGCCACATGGGAGCGATCGCACGGGATCTCCTTCGCCAGCCCCTCCTGCGTCAGCAGTGCCGCCTCACGGAAGTGCTTGAGTAATTCCCCGAAAACGGCCCCGGTGGTGGCAGCCGAACCCCCCTCGGCATTACGTCGGCTCACAGCATCCCTCCGTGACAGTGGCCCAGTGGCACGCGTCCGGCGTTGAACACGACGCTCCGTTGCGCAACGCTTGATTCACCCAGAGTAACGAGTGATTCGCCTCTGGCAGGTGCGAACGGCAAAGAACGTACGGAGTGGAGATGACGGACGAAGCAGGGCAGCTGGAGCCGGGGGCCCTCGTCTACGACCCGGGGGCACGCAAGGTCGGGGAGTACCGCGACAAGGCGGGTCCGTACGCGATGCTGCGCCCCGTCGGCGGTGGCCGGGAGTGGGAGGCCGACCCGGCGCTGCTCCGCCCGGCGACACAGGAGGAACGGATCGACGCCTCGCTGATGGCGGCGAACCATCGCACGAAGCGGAGGGTGTGACGTTGCATCAGCCCGTTCAGCCGGATGAGCTCAACCGCCCGCCCGTCCCGACCCCCGGCTGCGCAACGTGCACCGAACTCGCCATCACCCGAGACGACGCCCGCGCCCGCGGCAACCGCAGGGCCGAAACCGACGCCGACGTCCTCCTGCGCCGCCACCAGCACAGCGACCACGCCTGCCGCACCACGCGGTAATTCCCTACCGCCGCGGCCGGGAAGGGCGGAGACTCCTGTCATGGCTGACATGGGGGCGTTCCGGGATGCGGTCATCGCGTGGGCGGCCGGTGGCCCGGGCGACCCCGCGCGCGAGCTGGCCGCGCGGCTGTCCGTCCGGGCCGCCGTCCTGCTCGAAGGGCCGAGCGACGTCGCAGCGGTCGACGCGCTGGCCGCGAGCCGCGGCCGGGATCTGGCGGCCGAAGGAGTCTGCGTCCTGCCGATGGGCGGTGCGATGAGCGTCGGGCGTTTCGCCGGCCTCCTCGGACCACCCGGCCTGGGCCTGAGCCTCACAGGACTGTGCGACGAGCGGGAGCGCAGCTACTACGTCCGCGGCTTGGAGCGTGCCGGTGCGGCACAGCAGGAGTTCTTCGTCTGCGCGGCGGACCTGGAGGACGAGCTCATCCGCGCGCTGGGCGTGACACGGGTGGAGGAGGTCGTCCGGGCGGAGGGCGACCTGCGCGCCCTGCAGACCTTCCAGAACCAGCCCGCACAGCAGGGCCGCACCTCGCAGCAGCAACTGCGGCGCTTCCTCGGCACAAAGAAAGGCCGCAAGATCCACTACGGCCGCGTCCTCGTCGAGGCCCTCGAACCCGACCGCGTGCCCGCCCCACTCGACGGCCTGCTCACCAGCCTCTGACCGCTCGGCGACCCCAAGCTCGGTAGAAACCCGGGGCTCCGCCTCAGCCGACCGAGATCGAGTCCAGCTTCTCCCGCAGATACACGTGCGAGTCCACCGGCTCGTACGCCACCCGTCCGACCGGCGCAGGCACCGACTCCACGAGCGTCCCCGGCGTGCACTCGCCGAAGTAGACCAGGGACATCAGCTCCTCGGCGGGCGCGTCCGCAGGCGGCGGCAGGACGCGGTGGCGCCCTGAGCGCCAGCGGTCGCCCGTCCAACGGGCCATCAGGTCACCGATGTTGATGGTGAACGCCTCGGCGTCGTACGGCGCGTCCTCCCAGCCGCCGCCGTCCGTGAAGACCTGCAGACCGCCCTTGCCCGCCTGCCGGTCGAGGATCGTGACCGTGCCGAAGTCGGTGTGCGGGCCGATGCGGAACTGGTCCGGCTCGGGCTCGCCCGTCACATCCCTGCCCGGATACCAGTTGATGTTGAAGCCGTAGGTCGGGTGGTCCATGTGCTTCGTGAAGAAGTCCGGCTCCAGGCCGAGGGCCTCGCCGAGGAGGGCAAGGAGGTGGTGCTCCAGCTCGGCCATCCGGGCCAGGTATTCCTCGCAGAGCGACCTCAGCCGGGGAGCTTCCTCGGGCCAGACATTCGGCGCGTACCACTCCGCGTTCACGACCGGATCCTCGAAGGGCTCGTGCGTCGCGAACGTCAGCGACTCCTTCAGGTCCGGCGGGGTCTGAGTGCCCTCCGCATAGCCGTTGGCCTCCGCGCCCGGACCGAGCCAGCCGCGACCGCCGACCCGGGCGGCGTACGGCTGCTTGACCTCGACGGGCAGCCGGAAGAAGGCGCGGGCGGAGTCCCGGATGGCCGTCCGCAGCTCGGGGGCCACGCCGTGCCCCGTCACGAGCAGGAACCCGGCGCTCTGCAGGGCCTCGTCGACGGTGCGGGCGATCTCCTTGCGGGCCGCGGGGTCGCCGGAGAGCCAGGGGCGCAGGTCGATGGTCGGGATCCGGGGCTCACTCACCGATGTCCTCATTCCACAGGGCGGGGTTGTTCTTGATGAAGTCGCGCATCATCTCGACGCACTCGGGATCGTCCAGCAGGACGATCTCCACGCCGTGCTCGGCCAGCCAGTCGTGGCCGCCGTGGAACGTCGTCGCCTCGCCGATCACCACCCGCGAGATGCCGAACTGCCGCACCAGGCCGGAGCAGTACCAGCACGGCGAGAGGGTCGTCACCATCGTCGTACCGCGGTACGACCGCTGCCGGCCGGCAGCGCGAAAGGCGGACGTCTCCGCGTGCATGGACGGGTCGTCGTCCTGGACGCGACGGTTGTGGCCGCGGCCGAGGAGGGTCCCGTCGGCGCCGTAGAGGGCGGCGCCGATCGGGATGCCGCCCTCGGCGAGCCCCGCCCGCGCCTCCTCGACGGCGGTGACGAGCCACGCGCGTGCCTGGGCCTGATCCATGCGCTCCATGACTCCACTCTCCTACGAAAAAATCGGTTGCCGAGGGGTACTTGGCGTGACGTAACTTGATCGGCATGTGCGCAGCCGCAGCTATCACCAGGACCCGCCGCTTCTAGCGGTGGGCACTCTCACACATCACGCGTAGCGATCTCGCGTAACGAGAGCATCCGCCGCTCCGGAGACCTCCCGCCGGGCGGCCCCTGCCGTGCTGCCCGGCTTCCCTTCGAAGCCGCGGAGATCCTGTGCGCACCCAGCGTCATCATCAGCACTCGCACCAGCGTCCTGGCCGTCACGAACTCGGCCAGAACTTCCTCGTCGACCAGAGCGTCATCGACACCATCGTCGGCCTCGTGACCAGTACCGACGGGCCGATCATCGAGATCGGCCCCGGCGACGGCGCGCTCACCCTCCCCCTGCAAAGCCTCGCCAGGCCCCTGACCGGAGTCGAGATCGACGACCGGCGAGCGGCCCGGCTCGATCGCCGTACGCGCCCGTCGACCGAGATCGTCCAGGCGGACTTCCTGCGCTATACGGTCCCCAGCACGCCCCATGTCCTGGTGGGCAACCTGCCCTTCCACCAGACGACCGCCATGCTCCGGCGCATCCTCAACGCCCCAGGCTGGACCGAGGCCGTCCTGCTGGTGCAGTGGGAGGTCGCGCGGCGGCGGGCCGGTGTGGGTGGGGCGACGATGATGACGGCGCAGTGGTGGCCGTGGTTCGAGTTCCGGCTCGTACGACGAGTTCCGGCGGCGGCGTTCCGGCCGCGACCCGGTGTCGACGGCGGCCTGCTGACGGTGTCCCGACGGGAGCGGTCCCTTGTCGACCGTCGCGACCAGCGGTGCTACCAGGACTTCGTCCAGAGGGTGTTCACGGGGAAGGGCCGCGGCCTGCCGGAGATGCTCACCGCCGCCGTGCCCGAGCTGCCACGGCAACGGATCCGTCGCTGGACGCGCCGGCACCGGATCGCTCCGAATGCGCTGCCGAAGAGCCTCACCGCGGAGCAGTGGGCGGAGCTGTTCCGGCTCCGGCAGCAGCGCTGATGTAGGTCGAAAGCGCTTACGGGGAACGGGATTTCACCTCGGCGGTCCGATCTCCCCACCTATGCTGAACGTGCCTGAGTGGCTACTGAGGCAGAGCATGTCTGGAGGGGATTGTGGCAGCTCTGGAGCCGGAGGACCCGCGTTCCGTAGGGGACTACCGGCTGCTGAGACGCCTGGGTGCGGGCGGCATGGGGCGGGTCTACCTCGGCCGGTCCCCGGGCGGCCGCGCGGTCGCGGTCAAGGTGGTGCACGCCGACCTTGTCCGCCAGCCGGAGTTCCGCTCCCGCTTCCGCCGTGAGGTGCAGGCGGCACGGCTCGTCAGCGGGGCGTTCACCGCTCCGGTGATCGACGCCGACCCGGACGCGCCGCTTCCGTGGCTGGTCACGAGCTACATCTCCGGGCCCTCGTTGCAAGACGCGGTCGCCGACCGGCGGTCGCTGCCCCCGCAGGCGGTACTGGCCCTGGGGGCCGGGCTGGCCGAGGCACTGACGTCGATCCATGCCGTGAACCTCGTCCACCGCGACCTCAAGCCCTCCAACGTGCTGCTCGCCGAGGACGGACCAAGAGTGATCGACTTCGGGATCGCCCGAAGCGCCGAGACCGCCGGGATCACCAAGGCCGGCCGCATGGTCGGCTCGCCGGGGTTCATGTCCCCGGAACAGGTCGCCGGCGACGCCGAGATCACCTGGGCCGGAGATGTCTTCTCCCTGGGCGCGGTCCTGGCGTACGCGGCGACCGGCAGCAACCCGTTCGGCGACGGGCCGACACCCGCCCTGCTGTACCGCGTCGTCCACACCGAGCCGGACATCGAAGCCGTCACCCATCCCACCCTTCGCGCTCTGATCGCTGCCTGCCTGGTCAAGGACCCCGCCCGCCGCCCCACACCCCGCGAGATCCTCACACAGGTCGGCCCCGAGGGGGCGGAAGGTACGGCCGCCCTGCTGGAGGCACGCCGTCGGTCGGCCGCCACCGAGCACACGCCGACTCAGGTACGCGACCCACGGGCCTCGTACGATCCCGCCGTAGCCCGTGCGGACGCGTTCTCCGGGGAGTCCCGGGACGCCTTCGCACACCAGGCGCACCCATCACTCCCGACGCACTCGGCCACGCAGCTGGACACGCCACCGCCGCCGTCCCCCATCCCGGTGACCCGAGCCCGCACCGTTCCGCCGCCCGGCGCGGACGCCCGCGGCGGTGGCCGCAGCCGCCGTGCCTTCCTGTTCGCGGGGGCCGCCGGCGTCGCCGGGGTTGTCGCGGTGGGCGCCACCGCCTATGTCGGCCTCACCGGCTCCGACGGCCAGGACGGCCCTGCCGCGGACCGGCCCGGCGCCGCGCCGGCCGCGCCGGCCGTACCGAAACCGGTAGGAGCCTGGCCGCTCGACGAACCCTCCGGCTCGATCGCCAGGGACACCGTCGGGGGCAACGACGGCACCGCGAGCGGGGTCGCGTGGCAGACGGGCGAGGGCGGGGCCGCCGTGTTCGACGGACGCAGCAGCCAGATCGTCACCCGGGGCCCGGTGCTCAGAACCGGCAACGGCCGCAGCTTCACCGTGTCGGCCCGGGTCCGCCTGTCCGTGAAACCCGACTTCTTCGCCACCGCCGTCAGCCAGGACGCCAACGCCAACAGCGGCTTCTACCTGCAGTATTCGATCGCCGAGAACCGCTGGGCCTTCGCCCGTCCCGGCCTGCGGGCGCTGTCGTACAGCGTCCCCGCCGTGGGTACCTGGACCCACCTTGCGGGTGTCTGCGACAGCGGCAAGTTGCGCCTCTACGTCGACGGAGTCCAGGAGGCCGAGGTGGACGACGCCAACCCGATCGCCGCCAAGGGCGCCCTGATGATCGGGCGCGCGAGTCACGTCGGTCAGGCCGCCGACTTCTTCCCCGGTGCCATCAAGGACGTCCGGGTCTTCCAGCGGGCCCTCACCTCCGCGCAGGTCAAGAGGCTGCGGTGACCGCCACGTCAAGGACGTCACCTCGCACTTCACGATGAAGAACGTCAAGCCCGGGAACCCGTGAACCCGTCCGCCGTTTCCTGCGTCCCAGTACCGACCCACGTGGACGGAGAGGGACATGAAGGACCGTACGAGCGGCAGGGCGACCGCAGGCGCCGCGGTGATGGCCGTCGCCCTGTTGTGTGCGCTCCAAGGATCCAGCGCCAGCGCCGGGGCTGACACCGACGCCGGTACCGACGCCGATTCCGCGCCGGAACAGGTATGCGTCGGAACGCAACCCATGGGCAGCCTCCCCCGCTTCAGCCCCAGGGGATCGACGGACGACAACCCGCTGTTCCGCACGCTGATGTACATCGACAAGACGGCCGACGCCCGCTATTCCGCCGTCTTCACCGGCCTGTCGGTCGACGAGGAGCACCAGGCCGTCGACGTCTATCGCATGCCCTCCGCCGTCCTCGACGCCGAGGTCTGCGGTGCCGCCGAGAAGGGCGTGACGGTACGGCTGCACGACGCCGACGCCAACCGGAAGGACCTCGACGCCCTCGCCGGCCGTATCAGCGCCGACATGCACCGCTGGGACGGCACCTTCAGCCTGCGCCAAGTCGGCGTGGACGAAAGGGGGTTCGTGTTCGTGGGCGTCGACGACCCCACCAAGGCCGAGCCCGTCCTCAAGGAGATCTTCGGTGAACACCACATCAAGGTGGAGCACGCGGAGCAGGCCGAGGCGTTCACCGGCTGACCCGTCGCTTTCAGCGCGGCGCCCGCCGCAGCGCCGCAAGCTCGGTCAGCTGTCGCCGCCCTCGTCCCGCTCGCGCTTCTCGCCCTTCGGGGAGTCCTCGGGGAAGTCCTTCGGCGCGTCCTTGGAGGAGTCGGAGGGGTCGGAGGAGTCGGAGGATTCGGAAGAGTTGGAGGAGCCCTTCGGGAACTCCTCGTCCTTCAGGGACTTCAGGAACTCGGGGTTGTCGTCCGGCGCCACCCAGCCGTCGCGGCGGCGTCCGCCCGCGGGGCGCGGCGCCGCGCGCTCCTTGCCCACGAGCAGCCAGGAGATGGAGCCCACCAGCGGAAAGAGCAGGACGAGAATGGCCCAGAGCGGCTTCGGGATGTACCGGATCTGCTTCTCATCGGTGCTGATGCAGTCGATGAACGCGTAGATGCTGAGCCCCAGCGGCACCAGCACCATCAGCACCCTGAGCATGAGCACTCCCCTTGCGTTGCGATCGGGGCCACTGGACCAGGCCCCGTTACGGGGCCAGGGTAGCCGGTAGCCGCTGTGCTATCCGGGGGGCGCTGTGTCCCATTGCCGCTGCGCGGCGGGCCGGACCCCCGGCCGGAAAGCGGGGCGCGCGCATGCTTCCGACTGCCCTCGGCGATACTTGACCGCATGGCTTACGACGATCTTCGCTCCCTGCTCAGGGCACTGGAACGCGAGGGTGACCTCAAGCGCGTCAAGGCCGAGGTCGACCCGTATCTGGAAGTGGGGGAGATCGTCGACCGCGTACAGAAGTCGGGCGGTCCGGCGCTGCTCTTCGAGAACGTACGCGGGTCGGCAATGCCGCTTGCGATGAACGTCTTCGGCACCGACCGGCGCCTGCTCAAGGCGCTCGGCCTGAAGTCGTACGGGGAGATCAGCGAGAAGATCGGCGGGCTGCTCAAGCCCGAGCTGCCGCACGGGTTCGTCGGCGTGCGCGAGGCCTTCGGGAAGCTCGGCGCCATGACGCACGTACCGCCGAAGAAGGTGAAGTCAGACAACGCGCCCGTGCAGGAGGTCGTACTGCGCGGCGACGACGTCGATCTGGAACAGCTCCCTGCCCTCTTCACCTGGCCGAAGGACGGCGGGTCCTTCTTCAACCTCGGGCTCACCCACACCAAGGACCCGGAGAGCGGCATCCGCAACCTCGGGCTCTACCGCCTCCAGCGCCATGACAAGCGCACCATCGGCATGCACTGGCAGATCCACAAGGACAGCCGGAACCACTACCAAGTGGCCGCCCGCCGCGGCGAGAAGCTTCCCGTCGCGATCGCGTTCGGGTGCCCGCCCGCCGTCACCTACGCCTCCACCGCCCCCCTCCCCGGCGACATCGACGAGTACCTCTTCGCCGGGTTCCTCCAGGGCAAGCGGATCGAGATGGTCGACTGCAAGACGGTGCCGCTCCAGGTGCCCGCGCAGGCGGAGGTCGTACTGGAGGGCTGGCTGGAGCCGGGCGAGATGCTCCCGGAGGGGCCCTTCGGCGACCACACCGGCTTCTACACGCCGCAGGAACCCTTCCCCGCCCTGACCATCGACTGCGTCACGATGCGCAAGCGGCCACTGCTCCAGTCGATCGTGGTCGGGCGGCCCCCGACAGAGGACGGCCCGCTGGGGCGGGCGACGGAGCGCTTCTTCCTGCCGCTCCTCAAGATCATCGTTCCCGACATCGTGGACTACCACCTCCCGGAGGCGGGCGGTTTCCACAACTGCGCGATCATCGCGATCGACAAGAAGTACCCGAAGCACGCCCAGAAGGTGATGCACGCGATCTGGGGCGCGCACATGATGTCCCTGACCAAGCTGATCGTGATCGTCGACTCGGACTGTGACGTCCACGATCTGCACGAGGTCGCCTGGCGCGCGCTCGGCAACACGGACTACGCCCGCGATCTCTCGGTCGTGGAAGGACCGGTCGACCACCTCGATCACGCCTCCTACCAGCAGTTCTGGGGCGGCAAGGCGGGCATCGACGCGACGAAGAAGTGGCCCGAGGAGGGCTATACGCGGGACGGCGGCTGGCCGGACATGGTGCTGTCCGACCCCGAGACGGCGGCGCTGGTCGACCGCCGCTGGAAGGAGTACGGACTCAAGTGAGCAGCGCTTCCGCAGCGATCCCTCAACCCGGCCGCACGAAGGCGTTCCTGCGCCTGGTCATGATCGAGCACTCGGTGTTCGCGTTGCCCTTCGCGTACATCGCGGCGCTGACGGCGATGTTCCAGACGGACCGGAACATCCACTGGGGCCGGCTGCTCCTCGTCACCATCGCGATGGTCGGGCTGCGTACGTTCGCCATGGCCGCGAACCGGATCATCGACCGCGAGATCGACGCCCGCAACCCCCGTACGGCGCAACGGGAGTTGGTCACCGGCGCGATGACGGTGCGGCACGCGTGGACGGGCGCGCTGGTCGCCCTGGTCTTCTTCCTCGGCGCCGCGGCCCTGCTCAACCCGCTCTGCCTCGCGCTCGCGCCCATCGCCGTGATCCCGATGGTGGTCTACCCCTACGGCAAGCGGTTCACGAACTTCCCGCAGGCCATCCTCGGTCTCGCCCAGGCGATGGGCCCGGTCGGCGGCTGGCTGGCGATCACCGGCGAATGGTCCTGGGAAGCGGTGATCCTCGGCCTCGCGGTCGGCATCTGGATCGGCGGCTTCGACCTGATCTACGCCTGCCAGGACATCGAGACGGACCGCGAGATCGGCGTCATGTCGGTGCCGGCCCGCTTCGGCATCCCGGCCGCCATCTGGGGCGCCCGCGGCTGCCACACGGTCACCACGGCACTGTTCGTCTGGTACGCGCTGTCCACCGACACGGGCGCCTTCTTCTGGCTGGGCCTGCTGATCGTCGCCGCCGCGTTCCTCTACGAGCACTCGATCGTGCGCCCGCACGACCTGTCCCGGGTGAACAGGGCGTTCTTCAGCGTCAACGGGTTCATCGGCATCGCACTGTTCGTGTGCGCGCTGCTCGACCTGCTGGTGCGCGGGCTTACCGTATAGCGCGTTCGGGTGAGCCGGAGGCCGAGCGGCGGCGGAACAGGAACGCCGCTGCCACGCCGGACACCAGGCCGACCAGATGCCCCTGCCAGCTCACCGTGGTGTTGTTGGGGGCTATGCCCGCGAGGACTGAGCTGCCCCAGGCAGCCGCGATCAGTACACCGGCCATGATGCCGAGCGGCCTGCGCTCCACGAAACCGCTGATCACCAGGAAGCCGAACAGCCCGAAGATCAGGCCGGAGGCACCGGCGGTGTTGGTGTGCGCCGGAGATATCAGCCAGACGCCGAGCCCGTCGGCCACGATGATCAGCGCGGCCACGGCGGCGAAACGGCGCAGCCCGCCGAGGGCCGCGACAAAACCCAGGACCAGCAGCGGAACCGTGTTCGCTGCCAGGTGGGCGAAGCCGAAATGGATGAACGAGGCCGGCACGATGTCGACCAGCTCCGACGATGTGCGCGGAATGATCCCCAGGCCGTCCAGCGAGTGGTCCGTGATCACGTCGACCACTTCGACCAGCCACAGCAGGGCCACCCAGCCCACCATCAACTTGGCGGCCGTCTTCGCCCGCTCGCCCTGCGACCAGCCCCGGTCACTCCGGGACCAACTGAGTTCCTTACCAGCCATCGCCGTCCCCCATCGTCCGCCCGCACCCGTCGAAAGCATCTGTCGCGTCCAAGCGCACCGTTAGGGGCGCGGGGCTGTATCAACATGCGGCTCCGCCGCGCGGGCGCGACCAGCCCCCACCGGCCCGCAGCCTCACCACTGGACTTCCAGCGGAGCGCTTAGCGCACCAGTCGCCCGGCTCTGTCAGATTAACGGCCCTGCCCCTCGCTCCGTTCCCACTCCGTACCGCCGGATAGGCTCGACACCATGAAGCCAGGACAGACGCAGCGCACGCCTTGGATCGTGGGGGTCTCCGGTGCGTCCGGTACGCCGTATGCGGCTGCTGTGCTGCGTGCGCTTCTGGATGCGGGGGAGAGCGTCGACCTGATCGTCAGCAGGGCTTCGCGGCTGACGTTGCTGGACGAGACGGGGATCAGCTTCCGGGACGCCCACTGGGACGAGGACCTGCGCGAATGGCTGGCCCGTGGCGCGGACGGCAAGCCCGGCACCTTCGACATCCAGGCCCGTGACGTGCGGTACTGGCACCCCGGTGACCTGGCAGCGGGGCCGTCGTCAGGCTCGTACCCCTCGAAAGGCATGCTCATCGTGCCCGCGTCCACCGGCTGCGTCGCGGGGGTCGCGCTCGGCCTCTCGAAGGACCTGCTGCAACGCGCCGCGAGCGTCACACTCAAGGAGCGCCGCAAGCTGGTCGTCGCCGTCCGCGAGACCCCGCTGAACGGCCAGACCCTGCGGCACCTGGTGACCCTGGACGACGCGGGCGCGACCGTACTTCCGGCGTCCCCGGCGTTCTACGCGGGCGCCACCCACATCCAGGACCTCGTCGACTTCGTCGCCGGGCGGGTGCTGGACACGGCGGGTGTCGCGCACACGCTCTACCGCCGCTGGGAGGGCGAACTGGGCGGCGGCTCACGCCCCACCTGAGCAACCCGCAGTACCCACTCAGCACTTCAGCACTTCAGCACTTCAGTACTTCAGTACTTCAGGAACTCTTCAGCGGAAGGCTATCGATCGCATGGACGCGGTGGACAGGCAGCTCATCCAGGCCCTCAGGGAGAACGGCCGGGCCTCCTACGCGGAGCTGGGACGCCTCGTCGGACTGTCGGGACCCAGCGTCACCGACCGCATCAACCGCCTGGAGGCCGCCGGTGTCATCACCGGCTACCGCGCGACGGTCGACGCCGCCTCGCTCGGCCTCGGCGTCACCGCCCTCATCGGTATCTCGCTCTCCGACGCCGCCGACCACGAGGACGTCGCACACCGGCTGCGGGACCTGAACGAGATCGAGGACTGCTGGTTCATCGCGGGCGACGACTCGTTCATGCTCAAGGTCCGGGCGCCGGACGTGGACGGCCTGGAGAAGACGATCCGGCGGCTGTCGGGGACGAAGGGCGTGTCCCGTACGCGTACGACGATCGTGCTCTCCACCAAGTGGGAGAACCGGGTGGGTGAGCTGCCCGAGGAGCAGTAAGGCAGTAGGCGTACGGTTGACCGAGTTGTCGGGCAGGGAGAGGTAGGGGCATGGACGTCGGGCTCAAGCGCGAGCTGGAGGAGAAGGTCCGGGCCGGTGAGCGGCTGACCCGTGAGGACGGCATCGCGCTGTACGAGTCGGACGACCTGGCCTGGCTGGGTGGTCTCGCGCACGAGGTGCGGACCCGTAAGAACGGTGACGTCGTCCACTTCAACGTCAACCGGCACCTCAACATGACCAACGTGTGCACGGCCTCCTGCGCGTACTGCTCCTTCCAGCGCAAGCCGGGGGAGAAGGACGCGTACACAATGCGCATCGAGGAGGCGGTCAAGCTCGCCAAGGCGATGGAGGGCGAGAACCTCACCGAGCTGCACATCGTCAACGGCCTGCACCCGAACCTGCCGTGGCGTTACTACCCGAGGTCGCTGTCGGAGCTGAAGAAGGCGCTGCCCAACGTGTCTTTGAAGGCCTTCACGGCGACGGAGATCCACCACTTCGAGACGATCTCGGGCCTGTCGGCGTCGGAGATCCTGGACGAGCTCATCGAGGCGGGTCTGGAGTCCCTCACCGGTGGTGGTGCGGAGATCTTCGACTGGGAGGTACGCCAGCACATCGTCGACCACCGCACGCACTGGGAGGACTGGTCGCGGATTCATCGGCTGGCGCACTCCAAGGGCCTCAAGACCCCTTGCACGATGCTGTACGGGCACATCGAGGAGCCGAAGCACCGGGTCGATCACGTGCTCAGGCTGCGTGAACTGCAGGACGAGACGGGCGGTTTCCAGGTCTTCATCCCGCTGCGCTACCAGCACGACTTCGTCGACATGAAGGACGGCAAGGTACGCAACCGCCTCCAGGCGCGCACCCAGATGGCAACGGGTGCGGAAGCTCTGAAGACCTTCGCGGTCTCGCGGCTGCTCTTCGACAACGTCCCGCACGTCAAGGTCTTCTGGGTCATGCACGGCGTCCAGACCGCCCAGCTGGCCCTCCAGCACGGTGCCGACGACATGGACGGCTCGGTGGTGGAGTACAAGATCACCCACGACGCCGACAACTACGGCACGCCGAACAAGCTGACCCGCGAGGACTTGCTGGACCTGATCAGGGACGCGGGCTTCCGCCCGGTGGAACGGAACACGCGGTACGAGATCATCCGCGAGTACGAGGGCCCGGACGCGTCGCGCCGCGAGTCGCCTCAGCCCATGCGGGTGTGAGGGTTTCTCTTTCCCACACACCCGCCCTTCCAAGTTCAAGAGGGCTTCGCTCTCTTGAACTCCCGGCTCCACCCGGGTTGCCACGTGTCGTAGTCGGGAGGGTGCGCGTTGTTGGTGGCTGGTCGCGCCCACGCGGCGGAGCCGCATAGTGTCACGCCCCGCGCCCCTACGGGGCGTACCCTGTGCTCTCCATCTGAGCCCAGGCACCCCCAGCCCGCCCGGCGTTTGAGGACGAGGCCGTTCAGGCCGATCGGGGGTCTGGGGGCGGAGCCCCCAGCGGGGCCCAGGGGCAGCGACCCTGGTTACGGGAAGGGGCGGGGTGGGGGAGAAATCCGTGTGCCCCCGCCCAGCACGGGTACCCGAAGCCCATGGTCAGCACCAAGACCCCCGAGGACGCGTACACGGCGGAGCCGTTCGTGCCGGAGCGCCGCGGCCTGCCCGCCCTGCGCAAGGCCGCCGCCGAATGCCGGGGCTGCCCCCTGCACCGGGACGCCACGCAGACCGTGTTCGGCAACGGCGACACCGACGCCCGAGTGCTGATCGTCGGGGAACAGCCGGGCGACCAGGAGGACCGGCAGGGGAAACCGTTCGTCGGCCCCGCGGGGCGCCTGCTCGACCGGGCCCTGGCCGAGGCGGGCATCGACCCCGGCCAGACGTACGTCACGAACGCCGTCAAACACTTCAAGTTCACCAGCTCCGGCCCCGGCAAGCGCCGCATCCACAAGGCACCCAGCCTGCGCGAGATGACCGCCTGCGGCCCCTGGCTCGCCGCCGAACTGGCCGTGGTGGACCCGGAGTTGATCGTCATACTCGGCGCCACGGCGGGCAAGGCCCTGCTCGGCTCCTCGTTCCGCGTCACCCAGCAGCGGGGAACACTCCTGGAGGAGGAGATCCACGGCCGCCAGACCCGCGTGGTCGCCACCATCCACCCGTCGGCCGCCCTGCGCGCCGACGACCGTGAGGCGGTGTACCAGGGGCTGGTGTCCGACCTGAAGGTGGCGGCACGGGCGCTGGACTGAGCGTGGTCAAGCGGAGAGTGAGCCGGACCGAGGGCCCGTCGGTCCTCCGAATGCGCTCGAATGCGCTTGAGCCCCGTACGCCGTAATAGATAGCCTCGCCGCATGCCCCTTACGTTCGCCCTGGACCCCTCCGTGGACCCCGCCCTGCGCGACGGCCTCCTCGACCTCTGGGCCGACGTGACCAACGCAGGCGGAGCCGTCGGCTTCGTACCGCCCGTGACCGCGGACGCGATCCGCCCGGAACTCGTCAAGCACCTGGCCGCGATGAGCGAGGGCCGTATGCGGCTGCTGGTCGGCCGGGACGAGGAGGGCGCCGTCGCCGCGACCGGCTTCTTCGCCTTCAACACGCACCGGCTGATGACGCACTGGGTGTGGCTCTACACGGTGATGGTGCACCCGAAGCACCAGGGCAAGGGCTACGGGCGTGACCTGCTCGCAGCCGTCGCGGAGGCGGCCGTCGGCTTCGAGGGCATCGAGGCGATACGGCTCACCTGCCGCGGCGGACTGGGACTCGAGCGGTTCTACGCCTCCTGCGGCTACAAGGAGGTCGGCCGCGTACCCGGCGCGATCCGCGTCGCGCCCGGCTACGACCGCGACGACATCACCATGCTGCTGCCGCTCACCCGCCTGGCCTGAGGCCACTCGCCTGCGGCCATGGAAGCAGCCGGGCCGGGGCACCGCATCCCCCCTGCGAGCTCACGGGAAGGACATGCTTGACTGGAGGGTGCCCTTTGGGAACGTTCGAACGGGAAGAGTGGATTGAGATGCTCCGCTACACGCTGATGCGCCTCGGAATCTTCGCGGGCTGCCTCGTGGTCGTCTGGGGCCTCGTCTACTCCGGCGTCGCCCCGCGCGGCCTCGGCGACTCCAACGGCATGTGGATCGTCCTGCTCGCCCTCGTGCTCTCGGCCCCGATCAGCTTCGTGGTCCTGCGCAAGGAACGCGACCGCGCCTCCGCGAAGATCGTCGAGCGGGTGGACCGGACCAAGGCCAACCTGGAGCGCAGCCGTTCCCAGGAGGACACCGCGGACGACGCGGCGCGCGGTGGGGCACAGGGCCAGCCTTCGTAACCCGGCGTTCGTCACTGACGGCGACACCTTGGGCGCCCTCGGCACGCGAACCGTAGGCTAAGCCGTATGGGTGCTGTGAAAAGCAAGCGGATGCCGCGTGCCGTGCGTGAACAGCAGATGCTGGACGCCGCGGTGCGGACCTTCGGGCAGCGGGGTTACCGGGCCGCTTCGATGGACGAGATCGCCGATCTGGCGGGCGTGTCCAAGCCGCTGGTGTACCTGTACCTGAACTCCAAGGAAGACCTTTTCACAGCCTGCATCCGCCGCGAGGCCGCCGCCCTGACGGCCGCCGTACGCGCGGGAGTTCACCCCGGTCTGCCCGCCGACCGCCAACTCTGGGAAGGGCTGCGGGCGTTCTTCACGCACACCGCGCAGAACCCCGACGGCTGGGCGGTGCTGCATCTCCAGGCGCGTACGCACGGCGAGCCGTTCGCCGCCGAGGTCACCGCGATGCGGGAAGAACTCGTCGCGTTCGTCACGCAGTTGATAGCGGTGGCCGCGCGCGAGGCCCACCGGGATCCGTCGCCGGCCGAGCGTGCCGAGCACGAGGTAGCCGGCCTCGCCGAGGCTCTGGTCGGAGCAGCCGAGTCCCTTGCGGCCTGGGCCAACACCACGCCCGGCGTCTCGGCCAAGCAGGCGGCGGCGACGCTGATGAACTTCGCCTGGGCGGGACTCGGGAACCTGATGGACGGGCGGGCCTGGGCGCCCCCGAAGTCGTAACGCGTCACGCCGGCGGGCGTACCTCGCCCGTGACGTGCACGCGTTCCCCGCCCCTGCGCAGTTCGAAGGCGCCTCCCTTCGCCGCGTACGTCACCGTCCCCGGCAGCAGCACCGGCGCCCTGAACTCGGCCTTGATGTGCGCGGCTTCGGGAACGCCGTGCTCCGCGAGGCAGCGGGCCACCGTCCACATGCCGTGCGCGATGGGCTTCCGGAAGCCGAAGAGCCGGGCCGTGAGCGGATGCAGGTGGATCGGGTTCCGGTCTCCGGACGCCGCCCCGTAGCGCCGCCCGAGATCCCCGCCCAGCCGCCACTCGGCGATGGCGGGAAGGGGTGGGGGCTTGCGGACCTCACCCGGCGGCGGCCCGGCGTGGGCCTTGCTCCACGGAGCCTCGGTCTGCTCGGTCCGGTGCCGTGCCAGATACGTACTCCTCGACTCCCATACGAGGCTGCCGCCGGCCCGGACCTCGGTGACGAGGGTCGCCTCGGTCCCACGCCGGTGGGGCGCCAATCCTTCGACGTAGGAGTGGAGTTCGTACTCCCCGGTGGCTGGAAGCGCCTCCCGCTGGACGATCTCGACGGCCGTGTGCACAAGCCCGAGCAACGGCAACGGAAACTCCCGCGCACTCATCAGCCGCATGGCCAGCGGAAACCCCAGTACATGCGGGTACGTCACGGGTAGCGCGTCGGCGCCCACGCCGTACCCGCAGACGCGCTCGTACGCGGCGAGCTTGGCGAGGTCGATGCGAACTCCGGGAAGTACGAGGCGAGTTGCAGGCGTTTTGAGCGTGCTGCCGGGCCGGGGTCGCTTGAAGGGGGAGGCGAGGGCGCCGCGGGCGAGGAGCGGGGCGAGGGCTGGGGAGGCGGCGAGGGTCCGGGTGTGCATGCGGCGCATGGAGCAGTGGTCGGCCATCGTCCAAGAACTCCCAGCTCGATCGGCACAGTCGTGGATCTGGTCGCGGATGGCCCCGGATCCGATCGCGGATCTGATCGCAATGCTTACTCAGAAGTAAGATTACTCAGAAGTCAGGAAGCGGTCGAGACGCACCCCAGCGCCTGTGAATGTTGTGGAGGGTGGCGTCGTCGCTGGTGAAGACGGTTCGTCGACGACACCCGCGTACGTCGTTATGCGTATGTTGATGGCCCGACTCCCACTGAACACCGGGTAGATCAGCCCCGTAGCACCCATGGGGACCCCTGGAGGGACCGCCAGGCATGACGACAAGGAGCCGCCCCATGTCCGCCAGGAAGTCCTCCACCCCCGCCCCCGCACTCGTCGAGCCGGACCTCAAGCGGCTGGACGGTGTCGTACGGGAGGCGGCGGTGCCGCCGCTCGTCGCGCCGGTCACGCATGGATCCCTCGCGGACATTCCGTTCGACAACGCGAGCGCGGCCCCCGCCGACGTCGTGCTCAGCCGCAAGGGGCCGGACGGCGACTGGGTGGACGTGACGGCGAACGCGTTCGCGGACGAAGTGCTGGCGCTGGCCAAGGGGTTGATCGCCGAGGGGCTGGTGCCGGGCGACCGGATCGCCATCATGGCGCGCACGACGTACGAGTGGACGCTGCTGGACTTCGCGGCCTGGGCCGCCGGCCTGGTGACCGTGCCGATCTACCCGACCTCGTCCCTCTTCCAGACCCGCTGGATCCTCCAGGACTCCGGAGCCGTCGCACTCGCCGTCGAGAGCGTCGCGCAGGCCGCCGCGCTGGGCCCGGAACGGGAGAGGATCCCGGATCTGCGGCATGTGTGGGTCTTCGAGAAGGGGCACGTGGAGCGGCTCGCCGAGTCGGGCCGGAACGTGCCGGACCCGGAAGTCGCCGTACGCCGTGGGATGTTGGGGCCAGGAACCCTCGCCACGATCATCTACACCTCGGGTACGACCGGCCGCCCCAAGGGCTGCGCACTGTCCCACGGCAACTTCTTCGCCGAGGTCGACAACGCCATCGAACTCCTCTACCCGGCCTTCAGGTCCCTCACCGACGAACCGGCGGCCACCCTCCTCTTCCTGCCCCTCTCCCACGTCTTCGGCCGCATGATCGCGGTCGGCTGCCTGCGCGCCCGCGTCCGGCTGGGACACGCCCCGGGCATCGGTTCCGAGGAACTGCTCACCGACCTGGCCTCGTTCAAGCCGACGTTCCTCGTGGCCATCCCGTACGTCCTGGAGAAGGTCTTCAACACGGGCCGCGCGACCGCCGAGCGCATGGGCCGCGCCTCGTCCTTCGACCGCGCGGCCCGCGTCGCCCGCGCGTACGGCGTGGCGGTCGAGGCCGAGCAGCACGGCACGGGCTCCGGCCCCAGCCGCTCCCTGCGCGCGGCCCGCTCCCTCTACGACCCCCTCGTCTACCGCCGTATCCGGGGCGCCTTGGGCGGCCGCGTCCGCTACGCGATCTGCGGCGGCTCCCCTCTCAGCCGCGACATGGCGGCGTTCTTCGCCGGCGCGGGCATAGAGATCTTCGAGGGTTACGGCCTCACCGAGTCGACGGCGGCGGCAACGATCACCCCGCCGCTCAAACCGCGCCTCGGCACGGTGGGCTGGCCACTGCCCGGCACCCGGGTCCGTATCGCCGCGGACGGGGAGATCCTGCTGAGCGGCAGCCATGTCTTCCGCGGCTACTGGGACCCGTACGCGGGCGGAGTCGTCCCCGCCGCACCCGACGGCTGGTTCGCGACCGGCGACATCGGCACTCTGGACGACGAGGGCTACCTCACGATCACCGGCCGCAAGAAGGAAATCCTGATCACGGCCGGCGGCAAGAGCGTGGCCCCGGCCCCCCTCGAGGACTGGCTCCGCTCCCACCCCCTGATCGCCCAGGTCATGGTCGTGGGCGACGGCCGCCCGTACGTCAGCGCCCTGATCACCCTCGACCCCGAAGGCATCAGCCACTGGCGCCAGATGAACCGCAAACATGCGGTACCCGCCGAACTCCTTGTCGACGACGAGGAGCTGAACACCATCCTGAAACGAGCAATCGACGAGGCCAACAAGCTGGTCTCCCGCCCGGAATCAATCCGCCGCTTCACCATTCTGCCGGGCCGCTTCAGCGAGGAGGCGGGCCACCTGACGCCGACGATGAAGTTGCGGCGGGAGGTCATCACGCGGGACTTCGCGGCGGAGATAGAGGGGCTGTACGAGCGATAGGGCGGCGGGGCGCCGCTGAGCGGCGGGGAGCGCGGGGAGGCGCAGTCTTTCTAGGGGCGCGGGGCTGTATCCATATGCGGCTCCGCCGCGTGGGCGCGACAAGCCACAACGAACCCGCACTCGCCAACGAACCCAACGCCCCACACCTGTAGGCGCCCCGCTCAACCGTCGGAAGGCAAAAGGCAGGAGCCCCGCCACCAAAAGGTGTAGGGGCTCCTTGGGTACTGCACTCGTTCCGGAGATCAGAGCATCAGAGCGTTCGCTCTAGAATCCGAAGGATCAGACGGGGGTGACGTTCTCCGCCTGCGGGCCCTTCGGACCCTGGGTGACGTCGAAGGTAACCGCCTGGTTCTCTTCGAGGGAGCGGAAGCCGCTCGCGTTGATCGCGGAGTAGTGGACGAAGACGTCGGGGCCTCCGCCTTCTTGGGCGATGAAGCCAAAGCCCTTTTCGGCGTTGAACCACTTCACGGTTCCGGTAGCCATAAGCCCTCCTTGGGCCCAAAGGGTTGCCCTGCTCCAGAACCAGCGATTGTGTAAACAACTGCATTCGTCTGAAAACGACGAGAGCCCGCGGTCACATGCGCTCCGCAGGCTCTGTACTGCAAGGGAAACCAAACTGCAACTTGCGGCCGAGCCTAGCACGCAGGCAGCCGAATGCAATAGAGGTCAAGATCACGTCACCCAAAGGTTTGAGTAGCTTGCCCGAAGGGTTGACGTAAGGGTGGCGAGCGGGTGTCACAGGGGTTGACACAAGTGGCGCGGCCGGTTTCCGGAATGGCTCCCACCACTCCGGGACCCGAAGCCTGCACCGTACCCCAAAGGGTCTAGCCTCGCGATGTGGACAATTCTCGCACCCGGCCGCGCGTCGGCCACATCCAGTTCCTGAACTGCCTGCCCCTGTACTGGGGGCTCGCTCGTACAGGGACGCTTCTCGACTTCGAGCTCACCAAGGACACCCCGGAACAGCTCAGCGAGCAGCTCGTGCGCGGCGATCTCGACATCGGGCCCATCACGCTCGTCGAGTTCCTCAAGCACGCCGACGAACTGGTCGCCTTCCCCGACATCGCGGTCGGCTGCGACGGCCCGGTGATGTCCTGCGTGATCGTCTCCCAGGTCCCGCTGGAGGACCTGGACGGCGCCAGAGTCGCCCTCGGCTCGACCTCGCGCACGTCCGTACGGCTCGCGGAGCTGCTGCTGGCCGAGCGGTTCGGCGTACAGCCCTCGTACTACACCTGCCCGCCCGACCTCGCCCTGATGATGCGGGAGGCCGAAGCCGCCGTACTCATCGGTGACGCGGCGCTGCGCGCCAACCTGCTCGACGGACCGCAGTACGGGCTCGCCGTGCACGACCTGGGCGCGCTGTGGAAGGAGTGGACGGGCCTGCCGTTCGTCTTCGCGGTCTGGGCCGCGCGCCGCGAGTACCTGGAGCGCGAGCCGGTCCTCACGCGCAAGGTCCACGAGGCCTTCCTCGCGTCCAGGGACCTGTCGCTGGAGGAGGTCGGCAAGGTCGCCGAGCAGGCGGCGCGCTGGGAGGCCTTCGACGAGAGAGTTCTGGAGAACTACTTCACGACGCTCGACTTCCGTTTCGGCGCGCCGCAGTTGGAGGCCATCACGGAGTTCGCCCGCCGGGTCGGCCCGACGACCGGCTTCCCGGCGGATGTGAAGGTGGCTCTGCTGGTGCCGTAGGCAGCGCCTACCGTGCTGGTTGCGCCTACCCTGCTGGTTGGGAGTGGAGCGCGTCCGGGGGAGGCACACGCCATGCAGCCGCTCGATGTCGGTGAACCCACCACGGTGGGGCCCTACCGGCTGCTCGGCCGGCTCGGCTCGGGCGGGATGGGCCGGGTCTATCTGGGCCGCAGCGCGGGCGGCCGCACCGTCGCGGTCAAGATCGTGCATCCGCACTTCGCACTCGACGAGGAGTTCCGCGCCCGGTTCCGCCGCGAGGTCGACGCGGCGCGACGGGTGGGCGGCGCGTACACGGCACCGGTCCTCGACGCCGACCCGGACGCGTCGGTCCCGTGGGTGGCGACCGCGTACGCCGCTGGACCCTCGCTCGCCGCGGCCGTCGCGGACGCCGGCCCACTGCCCGAACACTCCGTACGGGTCCTGGGTGCGGGCCTGGCGGAGGCGTTGTCGGCGGTGCACGGACTCGGCCTGGTACACCGCGACGTCAAGCCCTCGAACGTACTCCTGACGCTGGATGGCCCGCTCCTCATCGACTTCGGCATCGCGCGGGCGACGGACGGCACGGCGTCTCTGACGTCCACGGGGGTCTCCGTCGGCTCGCCCGGCTATATGTCGCCCGAGCAGATCCTCGGGAAGGGGGCCACGGGGGCGGCGGACGTCTTCTCGTTGGGGGCGGTACTGGCGTACGCGGCCACGGGGTCGCCTCCGTTCCCCGGGGACTCGTCGGCTGCGCTGCTCTACAAGGTGGTGCACGAGCAACCTGAACTCGGCTCCCAGGAAGGGGAGTTGCGCGGGGAGCTGCGCGACGTGGTCGCGGCCTGTCTGGCCAAGGACCCGGGCGGGCGTCCGTCTCCGGGCTCGCTCGCCGCTCGGCTCGCGCCGGAGGGGGCGGCTCGGGCGGTGGCGGCCGGGTGGCTGCCGGGGCCGTTGGTGGAGCAGGTGAGCCGAAGTGCGGTGCGGGTGCTGAACCTTGAGGCTACGGGGGTGGGTTCGGGGTCGGAGCCTTCGGGGGTGGTGGGGTTCAGTAGTCCTTCGGTGGGGGCGGACGCCGCTTCGCCGGTGGGGGAGGGGGCGGCGGCCAATAGGACTGCTCCCGCCGCTCCGGCTGGTCCCGCCGGGGTGTTCGGGCCGCCGGATCCTTCGTACGGGATGGGGGATGGCGCAGGACGAGCGGCTCAGGTGGCGGACGTACCGACGTACGTCCCGGAACCTCGCGAGGGCGACAGCCCAGGATCGGCACCGGGGGGATCGGGATCGGGTCTTGGCCCCGGAAAGCTGTCCGTCTCCCTGGCCGCGACGTCCGTGCCGGGAGCGGGCGGCCGTGGGCGCAAGCTGAGTTGCACGGTGGCGCTGGCGGTCGCGGGAGCGCTGGCGGCGGTGACGTTCGGCTCTGTGTTCGTCTTCGACCTGCTGCCGGGCGGAGCTTCGGACGACGGGGACGCGGCCGGCGACTCGGCCCCGAGACCGAGCGCGTCCTCGCCCACCGACGCACCGGCCACCGAGGCACCAGCGACGGGGACGGCCATTCCCGAGCGTTACGTCGGTACATGGGAGGGCGACGGCGTATCCCTCAACGGCACCCTCCCCATGGGCAAGTTCCGCGTCACGGTCCGTCAGGCGGGCGTGGGCGAACAGTTCGGCACGTTCCGCCAGACCGACCTGATCGGCGGCCACTGCGACACCGTACTCATCCTCAAGAAGGCCACCCCCCAGCAGATCACCGCCACGAGCGTCGCCAAGAAGTCCAAGGACGCCGTCTGCGTGATGGGCCGCCACGAGGTCCGCCTGATTCCGGTCGACGACGACTTGAGGTACGAGACGGACAACGAGAAGGCGGGGGATCCGGTGGCTCGGATGAACAAGGTCAAGTAGGCCGAGAGGTCGGGTAGGTCAAGTGGTGGGCTGGGCAGGGGAGTCGGCACCGATGGCAGCCCTTCGGCGGCGGTACACGAAGCGTGCGCCGAGCCCTGCTGCGCCCGCGAGCAGCGCGGTGCCCCAGATGACGGCCCAGACGTACGGATATTCCTCACGGAGCCAACAGGCGCCGCCCTCGCTGTAGCAGTCGAGACCGCGCCCACGCCTCGGCCGCATCGCCGTGAAGAGCACCACGGCGAGCAGCGCGGCCATGGCCTGCCCGGGCAACGAAGCGGCGATCCACTTCAGCGAACCCACCTTGTCCTCCGGCCAATTCACCCGCGTCAGCGTCACGACCAGAGCGGCGATGGTGAGGGGCACGAGAAGGCCGGCGGTCGCGGCCAGACCGTACGGACCTCCGGGCCAGGCGAGGGCGGGGCTGCCCCAGACCTGGTTGCGGGCCCAGAAGATCGTCACGAGACAGAGCCCGATCATTTCGAGGAAGACGGTGATGTGGACCAGCCATCGAAGGGCGGCATCCCACGTCACTTTCGGCTCCCGCTCCGGCTCGCGCGACACCGCCACCCGCCCCCGCACAGGCTCGTACCGCAGGGCAGCCCCCGCCGCCCGCCTCCGCTTCGGCCTGGCCGATCCGCTCACCGTTCGTCCCCCTGCCATCCCCGGCCACTCCCACCAGTCACACCCATTACTACTGTGTCTGCAAACGAGTGAACGAAAACACCGCGCGGACGAGGAAACGGGGAAGGCTCGACCATGGAGACACTGCAGCCCGACGATCCGCGGGAGTTGGGCAGCTATCGGCTGCTGCGGAGGCTCGGCGTGGGAGGCATGGGCCGCGTCTACCTCGCCCGTTCGCCGGGCGGCCGCACGGTCGCGGTGAAGGTCGTACGACCGGAGTTGGCCGCCGACGCCGACTTCCGCCGCCGCTTCCAGCACGAGGTGGAGATAGCCCGCGCGGTCTCCGGCCGCTATACGGCACCCGTCGTGGACGCGGCCCCGGACGCGTCGCTGCCGTGGCTCGCGACCTCGTACGTCCTCGGCCCCGACCTCACCGACGTGGTGGAGGCGCACGGCGCTCTCCCTGAGCACACGGTCCGCGCACTGGGCGCGGGGCTGGCCGCCGCACTCCAGGAGATCCACGCGGCAGGGCTGATCCACCGCGACCTCAAGCCCTTCAACGTCCTGCTGGCGGCGGACGGCCCCCGCGTCATCGACTTCGGCATCGCCCGCGCGGTGGACGGAAACCGTATGACGCAGACGGGAGTTGTGGTCGGCTCACCCGGCTACATGCCACCCGAGCAGGCCCTGGGCCAGGACGTCGGCACCGCTGGGGACGTCTTCTCACTCGGCGCCGTACTCGCCTTCGCAGCAACGGGCCGCAACGTCTTCGGCGAGGGTGCCGCCTCGCACGCCGCGATGCTCTACCAGATCGTCCATGGCGAGCCGGACCTGACGGGCGTACCGCAGTCGTTGACCGGGTTGTTCAGGGCTTGCCTGATGAAGGATCCGGGGCAGCGGCCGGCTCCGGCCGAGATCGTGCGGGCCCTGGCTCCGCAGGGCGTCGACGGACTGTTCAGGGACTGGCTGCCGTCGGCGGTGGCCTCGACGATCGCCACTCATGCGGCGGGGATCCTGGACCTGGAGGCGCCGTCGGACGGGGTGGCGCCGGTGGCGGCTGCCCCGGCGGCTTCGGCCGCAGGTGCCTACGGGTATCCGTCAACTCCGGGCGCGTATCCATCAACTCCGCGAACTGGCATGCCGGTTGGTGCACCCGCCACACACCCCACGGCTCCGCCGAGCTTCGGCCCGCCCCCGACCGTCCTCAACGGGGGCACGCCACCGTCGGCACCCATACCGCCGGAACCCGCGCCCCAGTCCCGCCGCCGTTTCATCGGCCTCGCGGCCGGTGGCGGCGTCGCGGGCGTGGCCGCCGCAGGCGCGGCCACGGCCTGGTTGCTGAACCGCGACGACGACGCCGCAACCGGGGCGTCGACGGCGAACGGCAGGGGAGGAGCGGCCGAGGCCCCGGCGGAGAACTTCACGACACCCCCGGCGGGCACGGCCCCGCAGGCGTTGTGGCACGAGTCCGTGGCGGAGGACAGCATCAGCACCACCAAGCCCCTGCTGACGCCCAAGGGGCTGCTGTTGATCAGCGGTGATCCGCTGGTGGCGTACGACGTGAAGACCGGCAAGGCCCGCTGGACCCGCAAGGACGTGCTGCCGTTCGGGGCCCCTCTGCTGCTCGCCGACGGCAGGCTCTTCATGGCCGACACCGACACGAGCGGCGTACTCAAGGCGCTCGATGTGACGACGGGCAAGGAGGCCTGGCGCAGCCGCCTCGGCAAGGACCTGAAGGTCGAGAAGACGATCGCCGTCGACGCGAAGAACGTGTACGTCACGGTGACCGACTTCAGCGACTCCCGCAGCGCCACCGACTACCGCACCGGCGTCGCTGCCATCAGCCACAGCACGGGCAGGCAGACGTGGCTGCAGAAGCGCGACTGGGGCACCGACGACTACGACGTCGAGGGCACCGCCGACGGAAAGTACCTCGTCTACGCGGACTCCAACTACAACCTCACCGTCCGCGACACGGCCACCGGCACCCAGCTGTGGACCAAGAAGAACGGCGACGACTGGAGCTGGACGCCCACGATCGCCCCCGGCGCGGGTCTGGTCCTCCTCCCCGGCGACAACCTGAAAGCAGTCGACGTCGAGACCGGCAGGACCCGATGGACGCTGCCTCCGAACGGCCGCGGCGGCTTCGACAACCCGACCGTCATCGATGGAGTCCTCTACGCCGGCGACCACGACGGCGGCGTATGGGCCGTCAACGTCAAGACCGGCAAGAAGATCTGGCTGAGCGAGGACCCGGGCGCCGACTCGGCCCCGACCCGTTTCCTTCGCGCGGGCGAAGCCCTCTATGGGGCCTCCGACGCGGACGACGGCGGCATCTTCGCCATGAACGCCAGGACCGGCAAGACCCGCTGGGTCTACAACGACAACAAGAGCCCGGGCGAGCCGTGGCAGCTCGCCATCGCGGGCAACCGGCTGCTGGTGACGCACGGCTACGAGATTTACGCGCTGCCGGCGGTGTGACGAACCACCGTCGGCATACTGCCAGTTGAAGCGGAGCGCTACGTCGGCGTCGTGACCGTCATGTGCTCCCCGCTGCCCAGGTGCAACATCCCCTTGCCCGGTGCGATGGGACCGCCGACCATGCTCCGGGTCGTACGGATGCCGATCAGCTCGCCGGCGGACGAGTCCTGCGGCGACAGCAGGATCCCTCGGCGGGCCTTCTTCGCGTCGACCTGCCAGCCGGAGAAGCCGTCGCAGATCTCCTCCTCGTCACCGGCGATGACGACGGCCAGACCGTCCTCGCCGCCGCGGGACACGATGCGCTCGAAGACGTCCTCCGCGTCGCAGTCGTCCAGCACCTCGGCGTCGTCGACGAGGACGACGATGGGCTGCTCAGGAGTTGCCGAGCCGATGGCCTCCTCCAGCTCGTCGGTCTCGATGTCGTTGCCGGTGAACACCTTCAACACGCCTTCCTGGCCGTCCAGTTCACGCAGCGGGGACTGCCGCGGCGCCGCGACGACCAGACGTACGCCCTGAGTGAGATACGAGCGCGCGAAGTTCAGCAGCACCGTGCTGCGACCGGACTTGGCGGGGCCGCCGATCACGAAGGCGGGAATCCCCTGAGCGAGGTCGGGGCCGAACGCGGTGATCTCGTCACCGCCGACGCCCACCAGGGCCCACAGCGGGGACGCGGTCGTCTCCGGATCGCGCATCGCCCAGGCGTCGGCGAAGGAGATCCGGCTCGGCAGGACGTCCACGCGGAAGGGGCGGCGGGAGCGCGGGAGGTCCGCGTCACGGGCCGCCGCGGCCTCGCCGATGGCGACCAGTGCGGCGGCCTGGCCCTGGCCGGTCGTGTCGTCGGAGAGCAGGGCGAACTGCGTCTCCGTGGCCGTCTCGTTCCTGAAGGCGCGTCCGGGCGGGATCTCCTCGGGAACCTTGCGGGAGTTGATGTCCAGCATCGAGAAGTCACCGCGGTCCGCCAGCCGCAGACCGTACTTGTCCTCGGTCAGGGAGGAGATCCGGCCGGCCAGGATCTGGCGGTCACCGGTGATCACGATGTGGATGCCGACGCTCGCGCCCTCCCGCATCATGGCCATGAGCTGGTCGGTCAGGTCACCGTGGTCGTACTCGCCGAGCGTGGGCAGCCAGCCCTCCCAGCGGTCCAGCAGCAGCACGATGTGCGGCAGCCGCTCGTCCTCCGCGACGGAGGCCCGCATCTCCCCGATGTCGGCGAACCCCTTCTCGGCGAAAAGGTCCTGACGGCGGGTCAGTTCACCCGACAGCCGTGCGAAGAGCCGTACGACCCGCTCCAATTGGTTGCGTCCCACGACGGCACCGCAGTGCGGCAGGCGGGTCAGCGCGTTGAGGGCGCCGTTGCCGCAGTCGATCCCGTACAGATGGACGTCGGCCGCCGAGTGCGTACGAGCCAGTGAACCCGCGATCGTACGCAGCAGCTGGGAGCGTCCTGTGCGCGGAGCGCCGCCGACGAGCAGATGCCCGAAAGTCGCGAAGTCCACGGCCACGGGGCGGCGTGCCTGCTCTCCCGGCAGGTCTTCGACGCCGTACGGGGCGGCCGGCAGCGCCCCCGCGCTCCGGACCTGCGGAATGTCGTCCAGGAGCAGGGTCTCCTCCAGCGCGGGCAGCCAGGGGCTGTGCTGTGCCGGAATGCCCAGGGCCCGATCGGCGCCCCGTACGGCATCGACGAGCACCTTGAGGTCGGTGATCTCCTCTTCCTCGCGCGCCTCCGTCTTGGGCTTCTGCAGCGCGGCGCGTCCCAGGTCCTCCCAGGACAGCGGTCCCGCCCACGGCGCGAGCGTCTGCGGGTCGGCGGCCCCGGGGCGGCGACCACCGACGCGGCCGGACTGGAAGGGGATGAGGGAGGCGTGTCCCAAACGCACGTACGCGCGACCGGGGGTGCTCTTGGAGATGTGCCCGGCCTCGGGCGAGTCGATGACGTCGCTGGATTCGCTGCCGTCGGTCACCCGCAGTGCGATGCGCAGGTTGGTGTTGGCCCGGATCTCCGGCGAGACGACACCGCTGGGCCGCTGCGTGGCGAGCAGCAGATGGATGCCGAGGGAGCGGCCTCGCTGGGCGATGTTGACCAGCCCGGTGACGAAGTCCGGCAGGTCACGGACCATGGACGCGAACTCGTCGATGACGATGAGCAGTCGGGGCACGGGAGGGTGCGAGGGATCGCGTCGTACGAGGTCCTGGTAGTCCTCGATGTCCTTGGCGTCGGCCGCGGCAAGGATGTGCTCACGTCGCTTGAGCTCGGCGCCGAGCGATTCCAGGGCGCGCTCGACGAGGTGCGCGTCCAGGTCGGTGACCATGCCGACGGTGTGCGGCAGCTTCACGCAGTCCTTGAACGCCGAGCCGCCCTTGTAGTCGACGAGCACGAACGTCATGTTCTCGGGGGTGTTGGCGACGGCGAGCGCGGCCACGATCGTCTGCAGCAGTTCCGACTTACCGGAACCGGTCGTACCGGCGATCAGACCGTGCGGACCGTCGCGCCTCATGTCGATACCGAAAGGTCCGTCGTACGACTCACCGACGACGGCCATCGTCGACTGCCCGCCCATCCGCCAGCGGGCCGTGATCGCGTCACTGGTCGGCGGCTCCAGCTGCAGCACGTCGAGCAGCCGGCTGGAGGCGGGCAGCGCGGAGTCCTCTGTCTCACCGCTGATGTCCCGGACGGGAGACAGCGAGCGGGACAGCCGCGCGCACCAGGCCGGTGACACGAAATCAGGCCGCACGTCACTCATGCGACGGGCACCGCTCTGCTCGACCCGCAGACGCAGCTCGAGCGCCTGCTCCTCGCCCTGCTGCCCCTGCTCGTCCGCCCGGTGCCAGGCCTGGAAGGAGGGGAATCCACCGCCCCCGACGGCTCCGCCCCCGGCGACCTGCGGGGTCATGGCCCCTGTAGCGGTGGTCTCTTCGGTGGGACGGGGCTCGGCGACGACCACGGCCTGGCACTCGCCGGGCAGGAATCGTTCCTCCTCGTCCAGGCAGATCGCGTACATCGAAACGGCCGGACCTTCACGCAACAGCCGTACGACACCGGGCATCGAGCGCAGCCGACGAGACCCGTCCCATACGACGACGACGTCGGGGTCGCTGAAACCGGCCTGGGCCCCGGACTCCTTCAAGGCCTTCTGGCGCGCGTCCAGCAGCTGGGTGAGCTCACCGACGCGCGCGCCGACGGTCTCGGAGTCCGTGCCGATCAGCACGTTGATGTCCTGGCCGCTCGACGGACGCGCGTGCGGCAGCCAGCGCACCCAGTCCCAGCGCGGGTGCGCCGCGTTCTCGGTCAGGACATAGAACTGCACGTCCATCGGGCTGTGCAGGACGGCGGTCTGGGCGACGGCCCACCGCCCCAGGGCGTGGGTCGAGTCTCCGGGCCCGGCGATTCCGATGACACCGAGTTCCTTCAACGGCAGTGCGACAGGCGCGTCTTCGATGTGCCACGTGACCTGACGTTTGTGGTCGTCCTGCTCCGGGTCGTCGAGCACGACCTCCGACGGGACACGTCCCGTACCGACCCGCACCAGCAGGTGGTCGGCGTCGGTGCGCCGCCGTTCCCACAGCCGGGTACGCGGACCGGTGCCGATGGCCAGCACCGCGGCCGGGTCGGGGATGGCCTGACGCCGGTCCAACCGCTCGGCGAGCAGGGCCGCTTGGGCGTCCTTCTCGATACGGGCCTTGTGCTCCTTGTACTCCTTGACCTGCTTCGCATGCGATTTCCGGCCGTGCTTCTTGTCCATGAAGTAGTTGCCGAAGAGCATGATCGGGCTCAGCGCAGCCATGATCATGTAGTACCAGCGCCCGAAGATCATGACCGCGACGACGGCGCCGACCAGCGGGAACAGCGCCATCAGCCAGGGCAGCGGGCGCGCCTCGAAGTCGCTGGGCTTCGAGGGCAGCCGGAAGTTGGTCTCGCGCTCGGGCGGGCGCAGGCGTGGCGGCCGGTTGTAGTCGAGCCCGACGCCGTCCTCCGACCATTTCAATGCGGCATTCGGTGGCGTGTATCCGGCAATTTCCAGCAATGTATTGCCGAGGGCGAGTTGGGCACCGAGGGGCCACTCGCCGCCTTTGAACTCTTCGCCGTCGAGCCGCGGGCCGTCTTTCTTATCGCCTTTGTCATCTCTGTTGTTGCTGTCGTGCCTGTTGTCGCCGTTGTCGCCGATATCACTCTTGTCGCCATGAAGGGTGACTTTGCAGGTGCCGTCGATTGCGATCGACAACGTCGCGGCGCGCTGGGAGAGTTCGGGATCGTCGACGCGGAGCTGTGCGGCCGGGCCGCTGCCGATGTCGTACCGCCCGACTCCGAGCCGGTGCACTGCACCGGCCGCGGGGCCGCTGACCACCCGCAACTCCACCACGCCGGTGGGCTCCCCGGGAAGGCAGCCGGCCGGGTCGTGCAGGCTGACGACGGCACCCTCACGTATCGGTGAAGCGACGATGTTCGCACTCGGGTCCACCGCGTACCCGTCGACGAACATCTGGGGCGCCCCGCCGCCAGGCATGGGACCCCCTCCGATGGGGATGACCTGCGCACCTTCGGACATACCGACATGCCGCGCCAACTCCCGCGCGATATCCCCGATCGACGACTCCGGGTCGGCATCGAGCACCACATCGGTACTGGCGCCGCCGACCGGATCGACGACGGTCAGACTCAGGCGCACGATCGTCCTCCTCGCTGGGCTGAGGCCGCCCCCAGAACGCACAACACAGTGGCAGTGACCATAGTCGCCCGCTCCTTACACACGACAACGGGATCCGCAGGACGGTCACGAACCTGTTGCTCAGCACGGCTGTTGATCCCAACAGCCCCACACGTAAGCTCTTTGCTCGTGCGGATGAGCCAGTGCACGGCCCAGGGATCCGCACAACGGAGCCACGGGGGAAGGCCCTGCGGCGATCTGAACGGGAGGAAGCCGTCATGGCCAAAGACGCAGATATCACATATGCCGAACTCGAGAAGGAAGCCGGCAAGCTGCTGAAGGACATGGAGCGGCTGCACGGCGAACTCGACACCATCGACGACCGGATCAAGACGCTGGTCGACAACGGCGGTTACACCACCCAGAAGGGTTCGGCGGCCTTCGAGGAGTCCTTCAAGGACTTCACCAAGGGCGCGAAGAAGGCCATGGAGGGCCTTGAGGGCATGTCCAAGTTCCTGACCAAGGCCAAGGAGGCCTACCAGAACTTGGACGAGGAGCTGGCTCGGGGAGTCAAGGGCGGCTGAGCCTGCGGGCGCAGTGGTAAGCGGGTGCGGTGGGGCATGTGCATTGCCCTGTCGCACCCGCGTTTCAGGCACGGTGCTGTGGCTCAGCCGGGCTTCAGATGACTCTTCAGGTGGCTGTCGCGCCAAGCCATCGTCCTTGTCACCCAACCATTGGCGTTTAACGTCGCAGGTCGAGTGACCTGCGACGTTAAACGCCAAGCCAAGTGCAAACGGAGGTGCCCATGGGGGAGCATGACCGCCTGGTAGTCGACTACACACTTCTGGAGTCTTCGAAGACGAATCTGAGGGACATCAAAAGAGTCCTCAACGGCATCGAGAAACACCGCGCCGACATCCAGGACATCTGGGGCCATGAAAGCATCGCCGGCAAGATGGACGAGTTCGTCAGTAACTGGGACAACTATCGGCGTGAACTCCTTGAGAACGTCGGGAACTTGGGTAAACAAGTAGAGACCGCGCTCAAGAGCTTCGAGAAGCAGGACCTCGATCTCAAGAACACAATCGAGAAGAAGCACGGGAAAAACGGGGGAAATTGACCGATGGGTTCAGGTAAGGGCAGGCGCCGACCGGTCGACTGGCATCCGCTGGCGGAGAAGGACCCGATCCCCGGCGATCCGCAGGACATCCGCGACGAGGTCCGCAGGATGAAGAACCTCGCCTCGACCCTCCGCGACCAGGCTCGCATCCTGCGCAAGGCCGCCGACGGCGACGCGCTGCAGGGCAAGTACGCCGACAAGATCCGCGAGAAGTCCGGCGACCTCGAAAAGCACTTCCGCGAGACGGCGGGCCGCTACGAACGCGTGGTCGGCGACCTCGGCAATTGGGCCAACGACCTGGAGGGCTTCCAGGAACGGGCCGACGGCGTCCTCCGAGCCGCGAAGAAGGCCGACGAGGAACACGCTGCCGAGGTGAAGAAGAAGGAAGCCGAGGCGAAGAGGGACGGGAAGGACGGAGACAAGAAGTCGTCGGAGGAGTCCGACCCCACCAGCCACCTGGCGCCGTATCACAAGCAGCTCAACCAGGTCATCTCCGAGCGCGACTCCCGCGCCCAGCACTACGCCGGGAACATCGGCGATGACATCTCGGATGTCATCAAGGACAGTGGGTGGGAGAACTTCAAGGACTGGGTGCACGAGAATGCGGACACGATCAAAACCGTCGTTGAAGTCCTGAGTACGGTAGCGACCATCATCGGGATTATCGCCCTCCTCTTCACGCCGGTCGGATGGCTGGCGACCCTCATCACGGTGGTCACCCTCAGTCTCACGGCGCTCGTCGGCGTCGGGCACACGCTGCTGGCCCTCTCTGGTGACGGGAACTGGACGGATGTCGCGATGGATGTCTTCGCGCTGGCGACGCTGGGATTCGGCAGCGTCGCCTTGAAGGGCGTGAAGGCCGCGACGACAACCCTCAAGTCCGCCAGTAGGGCGGGACGGTTCCAGCGGTACTCGAATCTGCGCAAGCTGCTCGACAAGAACATCATGCGATACGGCACCGACTCGGCCCGCGGCGCGAAAGCAGTGCGCGCGAAGGATGCGCTGCGCCAGATCGGGGCGAGGGAAACACGTCCTGGGGCTAACCGACTGGAACGCCTGCTGGGCGGTGATGGGGAGGTCGTCAGCGCATCCAAGTTCGCCAAGGCGATGCGCGCCGAGTTCGGCGGGAATCCCGATGTGGTGAAGGCGGCCGATGCGGTGGGCAAGGGCGTAAACAGTTTCCGGGCGAACTACTTTGCTGCCACGGGAGTGGATCTTGGAGACAAGGCCATGGGGATATTCGTCGGAGATCCGTATGACGATGCCAAGGATGTTCTGACACGTGAAGTAGGGAGCCGCTGGTGAACAACCCTGCGAGAAATCCGGCGGCAGTACCCAGCATGGCGAACTTCGAAGGTGAAAGGACTAGGCGATGGTTCCAATGACGGTGAACAATCCGGAGGAACGTAAGGCCATAAGGGTCCTTTCTGTGTGCACCATCGTGCCGGTTCTCTGTATGGCTTTCCAGGAACTCGGCAGCAAGTACGGCGGCATGGACTGGCTCACCAAAGGCTACGCAGCCTGGCCGATCATGATTGCACCTGTGGCGATGCTAGTCGTGCTGATCAGGTATCGAGAACTGATCAGCAACCCAAAGGGAGCCAACTTTTCCCAGGTTATTAAGTTGGTTTCCTGCCTGTTCCTGATCCCGAATGTAGCGGTGATCATCGGTTACAGCTGGCTCGCCGTGATTTCGGTGCTCGCCACCCTGGCGATCCTGGTAACCGACCGGCAGCTGAAGAAGCAGGCAGCCTCGTGAGTGCGTCCGATCTCAACGAGCAACAATCTACACTTGAGCGGACAGCTCCCCATGGCTACGAACTAGTTCTGCCACCTGGCTGGGTCCGCATCCCCCTGCGCGAGGGCACGAAGGAAGCACTCGAGAACGTCCTCTTCTCACACATGGGGGAAGTCCCGGAGGGCATTCCCCGGGACGACGCGATGCGCTTCCGGCTGGACATGCGTCGCCAGATGGAGAAGCAGGCCCGTGCGGCCAGGAGAAACGGCGGCCTTGACCTCTACCTTCCCGTGCTCCCGCGCGGGGGAATCTTCCTGATGGCCTCTTTCATCGTTGCCGAGATGCCGATCGGCCAAGACCATGCGGTTCCTCCACAGGCAGTGATCGCTCAACTGGCCAACGAGGACGTCCCCGGCGGAACGGCGACAAAGGTTGACGTGGCAGGGGCACCCGCACTCCGCCGCGCCTACCGCTCCACCCCTGACGCGGAGAAGCTGAGTTCCGCCCCCGAAGCCGTACAGCAGGCCGCCCTGCCGACGCGGCGGGTCGAGTATGTGCTCCCCGTGGCGGACGATCCCGGTCGCTGGATCAGCATCAACTTCTCCACACCAGGTGACGGCGATCTCGAAAGTGAATTCACCGACGTGCTGGTCGAGTTGTTCGACGCGGTGGTCGGCACGTTCAGATGGAGTTATGAATGAGCTGGCTCAACGTCAAGCACGCCATGGATCTGGCCCCTTGGATCCGCATCCCGCTCATGTGGCCGGAACCGGGTCTTGAGGACGTCGAGGAGGCACAAACGCCTGAGGCGTGGGCACGCTACTTCGCCGAGGGTCTCTGGGAGGACTTCGCGTCGGAGAAGCCAGAACCGGGCGAAGTCGACCTGCTGACCAACATCCTGTTGATGTATGCCATCAGGGCCCCCGCAGCCTTTCCGGACTTCGAGGTCTTCCTCCACCTCCCGCACCCGCGGGAGATCCCGCTTCCTGCGTATGTCGACCTGGTGGAGATCGAGGAGGGCGAAGACCGGGAAACGGCACTGCGTGAGCTGACCCACGCCGATGCGAGCTACACCGTCGAGCCCCCCATCGTCGAGGACTTCGACTCCCCGCATCTGGGAGCCGGCTTGCGGGTGCTGCGCTACTACCAGGACGAGGACAGCAACGAGGTGCACGTCGGGCTCCGTTACGCCTGGCGCTACGAGGAAGCCGCGGACGTCCTGATCATCCTGGCCGATCCCGACGCCGGCCGGATCCTCCGGGCTCTCGACGATGTCGACGAATTCGCCCGCACCATCCGGATCAGCCCGGATGAGGAAGTGGATACCTGGAAGTCCTCATGATCCTGGTCGTTGATGCGTGGTGAAGGGCGAGAATGGCCTGCACGCGGTGCGATGGGCGCCGATGTAGCGGTCTTCGGGCGGCGTCCTCCGCGTGAACACGCTGATTTGCACTGCTGCCCGACTGCTGCCGTCGAACGTCCAGGTCCATCCAGGCGGTCATCCCGCTGAAGCGATGCAACCTGAAAGCCGCACTTTCACGTGTCCGTTCGGCGCCGCCGTGGTCTCGGAGGCGAGTGCCATCATGACCGCTTCCGGTCCGCTGTCGGGCCTGATACTCGGAATTTCGATCGGTTCGGAGGGACGATTGAGACGGGCAGGGTGATGCCGTGGAGGCGTTCGGTGGGGACGTAGAGAGTGAGACCTCCCTTGGAACGGGCCCGGCGGACGACCCTCTTTATCTCTTTGGTGAGCTTCAGCCGGGCCTGCGGAATGTCGTCCTTGGGAAAGCCGACGCGCAGCTGCGCGACGGCCTTGCGGACGATGTGGTCTATCGCTTCCTCGGTGCCGTGGCGAAGCGGAATCGTGTCCCAGCCGGGCGGCGGGACCAGGTTGAAGCCGGCCGGGGCCCGGCGCTGCTCAGCGGTGGGCGCGGCGCTCCTTGATTCCTTCCACGACAAAGGCGAGACCGACGAAGAGCGCCCACGCCGGTGCGGCGAAGATGCCCGGCCAGAAACCGAGGAGCATCGAGGGCAGGAAGAAGCCGCCGCCCATGGCGAGATCCCGGGTGAGGTAGGGCGGACGGTCGTTGTACCGGGGGTACTTCACGAAGACCCAGACGAAGTGCAGGAGGCAGCCGATGATCCCGGCCTTATAGACGTTAAGCACGTCGTTCCTCAGGGACTGCGGCACTAGGAACAAGATCCCGAGCACCGGAAAGACCAGGGGCATTCCGATGAACAGGGTCAGCCGGAGCCGACGGTTGGGGCCGGTGCCCAGTCCGGTGCGGGCCGCTTCCGCCTCGGTGATGCGCCGGGCCGAGTTCAGGTCCATGGTCGTTCCTCAGGGGTGAATGCGGACGGGGCAGTGGGTACCCCGTCCCCGGGGAATCCGCCTCGTTACCAGTGGGTGTCGGCGGCGGGCTTCAGGATGTTGTCCTTCAAGTCGGAGTACGCCTCGTTGTACGGCTTCTCGCCGGTCCATTCCTTGGGCACGCTCGTAAAGTCGCCTTCGCCATGCCGGCCATCTCCTGGTCGCCGAGGGCGCCAGCGTCGACAGCTTGCTGACCGGCAGCGGCTCCTTGGCTACCAGGCCGGCGTTCTGGGTGTGGACTCCCCGTGAGACATAGGTTCCGTCGAGAGCAACGACGGTATCTATGGGGCTGATGGTTTCGCCACAGTGAACTTCCTTGTAGGGCTGGGCAGATGAGGATTAATCAGGGCAAGTGGATTGCTGTTGTGGCCTGATCGTGTCTGGGTACACAGCGGCCCCGAACACTGAGTGAGTGTTCGGGGCCGCGGGTTGAGGGTGTTTGCATGGATTCGCGTTGCTGTGCGCTGTGAAGCGGCCGTTCAGGTGGTCAGGTCCTCGACGCGGCTGCGTTCTCGTGTCCGGCAGTGGGGGCATTTGCATGGCGGGAATGCCCACGTGAGCGGTACGGCGCCAGCGCGGCCGACGGTCAGGACTTCGACCTTGCCTCGGTCCTCCGTCACGGCGCCCTGGGCGTTGATCTTGTAGACGCGCAGGGTGAGGCGGGACCTCCGACGAGGAGTCTCCGGAAGTTCCAGCGGGTCGGTCATGGCTGGGTAGTGGTCGGCGCAGTCGGGGCACGCGTAGACGTTGAAGCCGGGGCCCGTAGCCGCGTGTACCTCGTGGACCAGTACCGGGTGACTCGTCGTGCAGTGGCAGCGGGCGCACATCCGCACGGCGGGACGCGTCATCGGGTCGCCACCGGTACGCGAACGCCGTGGATGTGGGTGGGGCCGACGTCGACGCCCAGTGTTGCGAGGTAGAGGGCGCGGCGGCGTTCGCGTTGGCGGCGGTGTTCGGCGGGGTCCAGGACGTAGGGGCGTACGAGACGGGATGCGCTGCCGTCGAGGAGTTCGGTGAACCGTGGCGGCGGGGCGGGGATGTACCGCAGCGGTGGGATGGCTCCGAGGCGGTGGCGGCCTCGGGGGCGTGGGGTGCAGATGCTCAGCATCCAGGCGAGGAGTCGGAGAGTAAGGTCCAGCATGTCGGCGCTCCTTCGAAGCGTTCGGCCACGCCCCGGGACGGCTTGCCTCCGTCGCCGGGGTCTGTCATCAGAACCGTATGGGCTCTTGCAGGGGGTTGTCGTCTACCCATAACTAGGGAGAAAGGCCTCTATGAATTGTTGCAAGGCGCTACGTACAGTTCACCTGTGTTCGAATTTGATCCAACAAGGCCTAAGTGGCAGCAGATCGCCGAGGTGGTCCGGCAGCGGATCGCCAGCGGCGAGTACCCCGTGCGCGGACTCATCTCCGAGGTGAAGCTGGAGCAGGAATTCGGGGTTGCGCGCGAGACCGTCCGCAAGGCCACCGCTGCACTGCGGGAAGAGGGACTGATCATCACCACGCGAGGCATGGGCTCCTTCGTCGCCGAACGATGATCTTCCACGCCCAGCCAGCGCCCTCATAAGGTGACCGCGTGTACATACCCTCCAACGCCCTCAGCGGCAGCCGCCGATCCCGTCTCGCCAGTGGCGTCATGCTGTGCATCATCATGCTCATGCTCGGGGTGGGACTGACCTTCACCACGTTCCGAGGGACCGGCGGTGACGTGCCGGCCATCGTTGGCTTCGGGGCGGCGGCGGTGTCGGCGTACCTGCTCGCCTGGTGGAGTGCTCGTTTTTGGTACGCGGCTTTCTCTGAGGGGCGGCGTCCCGAGCCGGTTCCTGAGCCCAACTCGTGGCCTTGGGTGCCGCCTCCGTTGATCATTGGCGTGGCCTTGGTTGTCTCGGGTGTCCGCGATTTGAGTCGCGGTGACAGCAGTGGGTGGTTCGGGGTGGGGTTCGGCGTGCTGTTCGCGGTGCCCGGTCTTCTGGGGCTCGTAGTGCTGGTGCCGATGGGCCGTGTCTCCAGGAACGGGGCCGATGGCGCCTCCGCCGCGTCCGCTCAGACGACCGAGCCGCCGAGGCCGCGCCGCGACTGGGGTCCCATCGGCTGAAGCACTTCGCGGCGAACGGCCTGACTCCACCCGAGAGTGAAAGGGACGCAATGCTCCGGCGCGACGAGCGAGTCCGGTTCGGTGCCGGGATTGTCGGGGTCGTGATCGTCCTGGCGACCGTCGGCGTTGTTCTCGTATTCGGGCTCGGCACCTTGAAGTGGCTCGTGCGCGATTCGGCGCCGACCCTGATGGGCTGGCCAGGTGGACCCTGGGCTGTCGGAGCCGTATTCGGGCTGGTGACCATCTTCGGCAGCCTTGGAGGGTTGCGGCTTGCGCCCGGCTTCTCGGCGGCGGCCGGGCCGAGGCGTGCGTTCCGTACCGCGGGATCCGGGCTGTGCTGGGGGCTGGCGTACTGCTCCGGGGTGTACATGCTGCATGCCTTCTACCCCGGCAGGTACTGCCGGTCCGGGCCGAGTTGCGAGTACATCCCGGGCACGGGCAGCGCATTCCTCTCGTACGCCATTACCGCGGGCGTGGTCGGATGGCTCCTCTACCGATGGCATGCCGCGCGGGCCGAGGAACGCCGAGTGCGGGAGCGGGAGCGTATGCGGAAGCTCCGTAAGAAAGGCAAGGGGAAGAGCCGGGCGGCCGCTCGTCGGGGGTGACGTGACGCTGTCGCTCGGATCTCAGGCCGTATGGGGAGTCGGTGAGTCTTACCCTGGCCATCGGCGAGCGCGTGAAGATCGACACCAGCACCTTCCCCCACGCGTGCCGCGTGGCGAGCGGCGTCACCCTTAAGTCTCCCGGGCCGAGTCGATGACGCCGCGCGAGAAGTCACCCCCGCCCCACCCGAAGCGCCAAGCTGTCCTCCGGACCGGCGAGCAGAGAGCCGTAACCCGTCCTCGCCCAGCTGTTGGACACCTCGAAGTACGGCACAGGTCGGTCGTCGTCCTCCGTCGTGTCCATGAGTACCTCCGGAGCCCGTCGCGAGTGCACCGCCTCCGTGCAGGTCGTTCGCTTTGGCGAAACTGGGGACTGGACCGGCTTGGGGTGCGGCTGTCGTCCTCGCTCCGTAGGCTCGTACGGGAGTGTCGTCGGCGGGCCGGGGTACACCTGGCGCACCGCGTCACTCGCCTCCAGCTCCTCGAGGTGAGGTGGAGCCATTCATGACCACGCCACGGGACCTTTTGATCATCGCCATGGACCTGGCGGCCAGTCGCACCCTGGAACGAGGCGATCTGTCACTTGCGCTCGCGGGAGCCGAGCTGCTCGACCTCCTGGATGCCCAAGCCATCACACTGGCCGGTGATCACATCGTGCCGAGTGATCGGCATGCCGTGGCTGATCGGATGTTGGATGAGGCTGCGTCGTCGCTCGCGCGACAAGCGCCGTACGACTCAGTCGACGACTGGCTGTGGCGCAGGGGTCGCGACCTGTCCGCGGCCTATCTGGCCGCCCTTGAAGCGGAAGGGCAGCTCAGTCGGCAACGCCACCGCCGCTGGTTGATCTTCCAGCCCACTCACCTGGTGCTGGTGGATTCGCCCGCACGCCGCCACGCGGCGAACCGCTATGCCTCGGACGAGCCCATCCTCGCCGCCCTCGCGGCGGCCGTCGGGATCGGCGACAACGTGGGGATCGGCGACAAGCCGACGGGAGAGTCACCAAGCGTGGCCGACGATGCCGTGGCGACGGTGCTCGCCGCCGTCCTTGACGCGGTGAGGGGCCTGGAGGCCGAACGGCAGCGGCGAGCCCTCGACGAGGCGGCCTTCGACAACATCTGGCGGGGCGAATAGGACCGCACGCCCGGTGGTGTGGTCGCCGTCACCATGCCCACGGTGTCCCTTACCTGTCACCTCGTGGGCGGCACCATCCGCCGATCAACCCGCTGGTCACACTCTGCACAGCCACGTCCTGGCCAGGAGGGCGTTTGAGGGTGTTTCGAAGGAGTGATCCCCCCGTCCGTGCTGAGCGGGTCAGGTGCCGAGGGGGACGGTGAGGGCGACGGTGCCACGGAGGTCGAGCCAGGCTTTGTCGGGGCTGCGGACGAGGCGGAGGATCACCTGATCGCAGTCCGGGCAGCGGCCGACGTATCCCGGGGCGTGTGCGTAGACGTGCAGCCGCGCCAGAGGCCAGTCGCTGCCACAGCCGGTGCAGCGGCCGAGAACAGTGGTCGGGTCGACCGCGAGGATTTCGGAGAGGGGTCCGGCCAGGGCGTTGCCGTCCTCGTACTTGTATTCGTATTCGTACTTGTACTCGTACTGGCCGGTGTAATGGTCCTCGTGGGGCTGGTGGGGCATCTCATCCTCCGCTGGGGCCGAAACGTTCGGTGCGAACACGGTCTGGGGCGTGGCCCAGGGCTACCAGCAGGTCGGCGGCTGCTTCGACGAAGCCGGTGGGCCCGCAGACGTAGCAGGTGGGTTCGAAATCCGGCGGCCACCCGGCGCGCGTGAGGTCTGCTGGGGTGAGGCGCCCGGCGGGCCTCGGCCACTGTGGCGGGGTGGAGCGGGTGTAGAGGTACGTCTTGTCCAGGCCGGGATCGTCCCGGCCCAACTCCGTTGCGTAGAGCTGGTCCTCTGGCGTGCGCACGGAGTACACCAGCCGGAAGGGCGTACGGCCGGCGACCGCGCGGCGGACGCGGATCATCGCCATCAGCGGCACCAGGCCGGAGCCTCCGGCCACGAGCAGGACCGGTTCCTTCTGCTCCGGGCGCCACACGAACCAGCCACCGACCGGTCCGCGCAGTTCCACCAGGTCGCCGACCGCGAGTTCGTCCACCAGGTACGGGGACACCTCGCCGTCGGTGACGCGCTGCACGGTCAGCTCGATGCGCTCGCCGTCCGGCGCCGATGCCAGGGAGTAGCTGCGCTGTGTGCTGTAGCCGTCCTCGGCGGTGAGCCGCACATCGACATGCTGGCCCGCCAGATGGCCCGGCCAGCCGGGGACGTCGAAGACCAGGGTGTGCGCGGCGGGGGACTCGGGGCGCCGTTCGGCCAGCCGGGCCGTCTTCCAGCGCAGCCGGTCGCCTAGTCGCCCTGGTACCGCTGCTCGCGCCATGGGTCCCCGTAATCGTGATAGCCGGCGCTCTCCCAGAAGCCCGGTTCGTCGTCGAGGAGCAGCTGGATCCCGCGCACCCACTTCGCGGACTTCCACAGATACAGATGCGGGACCAGCAGCCTGGCCGGGCCGCCGTGCTCGGGCGCCAGCTCTTCCCCGTCGTACCGGTACGCGATCCACGCCTTCCCGTCGAGCAGGTCCTCCAGAGGCAGGTTGGTCGTGTAACCACCGTAGGAATGGACGAGCGCGAATTCGGCAGCGGTCTCCACGTCCTCCAGAAGGAGATCCAACGAGACCCCCTGCCACTCGGTGGCGAACTTCGACCACTTCGTGACGCAGTGCAGGTCCACCGTCGGCGTCTGGCTGGGCAGCGCCATGAGCTGCGCCCAGCTCCAGCTGTGCCGCGCGCCCGTCTCGGTGCGGATGGTGAACTCCCACGCGTCACGGTCCACCCTCGGCGTGGGGCCGGCGGACAGGACCGGGAAATCGGTGGTCTCGTACTGCCCGGGTGGCAGTTTGTGGTGCGTATCGCCTGGTCGGCCGCGGAATCCGCGTGAAACAACAGCCATGCCGTGCCGCCATTCTCGGAATTCTCGGAAGGTGCACTCTCCGCCATCGTTGATGACCTGGCGCATCAGAGCAACTGGTGGAGCAAGAAACCGATAGGGCGGCACCCGCAGCGAGGCTTCGACCGCGAGCGTTCGCGCGCCACCATGGCCGTTCAGGTGGGAAGCGCCGCCAGGTGCTGGTCCGTTATGCCTCCGGAGCAGGCGAGCCCGGCCACGTCCCAGTCGGCACGCCCGGCTGCGGCCTGATGTAGGCGCTGTCGTAGAAGGTGAGCACGGCGGCGCGGGGGTGGGCTACGGCGCGGGCTGCGTCGTAGCGGAGCACGGCCGGATGCCTGCCACGGCGCGCCACCCACTCGGCGGACCCGGGTGCGAGCGGTGCCTCCGCCTCGCCCGCCACTGGACCCTCCGCCTCGCCCGCCACTGGACCCTCCGGCGGCCCGGCGGCCCGGCGGCCCGGCGGCCCGGCGGCCTGGTGGCCTGGCGGCCCGGAACGAGTCGGTGAGTCGCGGTTCGGTCGGCGAAGACGCCGCATCCTGTCACCTCAGTCGACTCCGATGCGTACGGCGGGTCAGCGCAGCCCTGTTGTCGCGGCCGTGGCGATGAGTACGCGGGGAGCGTGCCCATGAGCCGCCCGAACGAGGAGTACGTGGCCTCGTAGGCTTATGAGCACCAGCCTGCGTCGGAACCGGGGGAGAACAACGAACATGGCCCGCTACATGGAGGCGCTCACCATCGAGCGCGGTGGCTTTCGGATCAAGGTGCCGGAGTCGTGGTGGGAGTTCGACGTGCGGCCCGAGTCTCGGGACGACTCCATACGCAGGATGGTGAGCGAACGGGTGCGGGACCGCCCCGAGTTGGCCAAGTACCGGGACACGTACACCGCCTTCCTGCAGAAGTCCGCGGCCGACGCCTGGAAGTCGGGTGCGCTGTACTGCGGTTGCATGGCGGAGAGCTTCGGCGGGGACACGCCCATCACCGGGTCGATCACCGTCTCGCTCGTCGGCGGGCGCACGCAGGCCGGTGAGCCTCTCTCCACCGACCCGCAGTTCATGGCGGGCCAACTCGCCGTGCGTGAAGCCAAGAAGGAGGGCGACGCGTGGCGGAAGGTCACGACCGTCGACATCCCGGGCGTCGGGCCGGCGGCGCGTACGTACGGCATCGAGGACATCCCGGTCCCCGGCGACAGCCTCAACCGCACCATTCGTGCCGTACTCATGCAAACGTTCATCCCCGTGCCCGGACAGGAGGGCAAGGTCGCCCTCATCGCCGGCAGCAGCCAGGTGCTGGACCTCGCGGACTCGTTCTTCGACATCTTCGACGCGATCACGTCCACATTCCGCTTCGCGGACTAGGACCTGTGTGAGCGCGGGGCTTCGTCTGTCCCTGCGTCCCCTTGCGGCCTTCACATCGAACGCCCGTACCCGCTAACTTCACTTGTGCGTATGTGTGGTTGCTGAGGCTGACGTGACGGGGGTTGCGGCGTGGTGGGGTTTCGGCCGACGGACTGGCATGTGCTGGATCTGGAGAAGGATCCGACGCCGGGGGATCCGGATCGGGTGCGGTCGTTGGCCCGGCAGTTGCATGACTTCGCCGATGATGTGCAGGACGCGCTGCGGTTGGTGAAGGGGATGGCGGAGGAAGATGCCGTCCTGACGATGGTGGGCAAGACCGCCGAGGTGTTCCGTGACGAGTTCTCCGGGGTTCCGAAAAACCTGAAGAAGCTCAAGAAGTCTTACGACTTGGCCGGGGATGCGCTGGCTGCGTATTGGCCGAAGTTGGAGCGTGCGCAGGCGCTGGCGGACAAGGCGCTGGTCAAGGGGCGGGAGGCGCAGGCGGATCTGGCGTCGGCCAAGTCGCGGCTGTCGACGGCTGATTCGTGGGTGACGCGGGCGACCAAGGAGGCGGACAAGTACAAGGACGATCCGGGGTCGGCGGGCAAGGATGTGCCGAAGCCGGATGAGTCCAAGGTGCGTGCGGCTACGCGGGATGCGACCAATGCCAAGTCGGCGCAGACGTCCGCCCAGTCGGATGTCACCTCCGCGCAGAGCGCGTTGGATGCGGCGAAGAAGATGGCGGCGGACGCGCGGCAGATGCGCGAGGACGCAGCGCGGGAGGCCAAGAACAAGCTGGAGGAGGCTTCCGACGCGGGCATTCAGAACCGTGCCTGGTACGAGGAGGTCGGGGACTGGGTCTCCGACAACTGGGACACCATTGTCACGGTCTGCAAGGTCGTCGTCGCGGTTGTCGGCATCATCGCGATGATCATCGGCGGGCCGATCCTGGGCGCCATCGTCCTCATCGCGGCGCTCGTCGTCCTCGCCGACACGCTCAACAAATACCGCAAAGGCCAAGCCTCGCTATGGGATGTGGCGTTCGCGGCGCTGGACTGCATCCCGGGCATGAAGGGCCTGACCACCCTCGGCGGCCTCGCCAAAGGCCTGAAGGCCTTCGGCAAGACCGGCCTCAAGGGCATGGCCATGGGCGTAAGAGGCCTTGGCAAGGGCGCCCGTGCCATGGGCCGCCAGATGAAGAACCTCTTCACCCGCGGCGACCCAATTGACATGGCCACGGGCCAGATGGTCATGTCCGCCACCGACGTCACCCTGGATGGCATGCTTCCCCTGCTGTTGGAGCGCCACTACCGCACCGGCGTCCGCAGCGGGCGCTTCCTGGGCCGGAGTTGGACCTCAACTCTCGATCAGCGGCTGCTGCTCGACGAGGCCGGTGTGCGTTTCGTGGTCGATGACGGCATGGTCCTCACGTACCCCGTGCCCGAGCCTGACGTACCCGTGCTCCCGGTGGCCGGCCCACGCTGGCCGCTCGGCTGGGCCGAGGGCGAACTCACCGTGCACCGACCCGAGACGGGCCAGACTCTCCGCTTCCGTCCGCTGCCCGACCGGCCATCGGCCGAACTGCCGCTCGCGGTCATCAGTGACCGCAACAACAACACGATCTCGATCACGTACGCCGCCGACGGCACCCCTGAAGAGATAGCCCACCATGGTGGCTACCGCGTAGGCGTGACCTGCGAGAACGGTCGAATCACGGAGCTGAGCCTGCGTAGCCATCCCGAGCGGCCCCCGTTGATCCGGTACGGCTACGACGGGCGCGGAGACCTCGTTGAGATCTACAACTCCTCCGGCCTGCCACTGAAGTTCACCTACGACGACCAGCACCGCATGACCAGTTGGGAGGACCGCAACGGCATCTGGTACCGCTTCGAGTACGACGACGCCGACCGTTGCGTTGCGGGCCGCGGTATCGACGGAATGCTGGACTACACCTTCATCTATGACGACGACGCGCACCGCACAATTGCCACCGATTCTCTCGGGTACGCCACCCACTACCAGTTCAACGACGCGTATCAACTGATCGCCGAAACCGACCCGTTGGGTAACATCACCCGCCAGGAATGGAATGACCGGAATCAACTCCTGTCGCGTACGGACCCGTTGGGCCGCACCACGCGCATGGAATGGGACCAAGCGGCCAACCTGACCGCCGTACACCTGCCTGACGGAGCCACCTCGTCGGCCCTCTTCAACGAACTCAACTTGCTGGTGGAGCTGACCGGTTATGACGGCACGGTCCTGCGGCAGGAGTGGGACGAGCGGGGCAACTGCACGTCCATGACGGATCCCGCGGGCGCGACTGTTGTCTTCACCCGTGATGAGACAGGCGCACTGACGTCGCTGACCGATCCGACCGGCTCCGAGCGCCACTGGGACAACAACGCGGCGGGTCAGCCGGTTTCGGAGACTGATCCGCTCGGCGCGGTGACGCGCATCGCGTACGACTCCTTCGGTCGGGCCATCGCCCTCACCGACCCGCTGGGTGCCACGACGCACCTCAGCTGGACTGTCGAGGGGCACCAGGCGGCGCGTACGGACCCGGACGGCACGACCGAGGCATGGACGTACGACGGCGAGGGCAACTGCCTCAGCCATACGGATGCGTTGGGCCAGGTAACCCGCTTTACCTACGGTGGCTTCGACCTGCTGACGACGCGGACCACTCCCGACGGGGTCCGCCACACGTTCACGCACGACACCGAGCTGCGGCTCACCCAGGTCACCAGTCCGCGGGGCCTCACCTGGGACTACACCTACGACGCGGCCGGGCGTCTCACGGCGGAGACCGACTTCGACGGACGGACGCTTGCCTACTCGTACGATGCGGCTGGCCAACTCCTCAGCAGAATCAACCCGTTGGGCCAGACGACGGCTTTCGCGTATGACATCTTGGGCAATCAGGTCGAGAAGACGGTGGACGGCCGCACGACCGTGTTCGTGCACGATCCGGCCGGACGTCTCCTGAGAGCCACCGGTCCTGACGTAACACTCGCCTATCAGTATGATCCGGCCGGCCGGATCACCGCCGAAGTCGTCGACGGACGCGTGCTCACCACGGAGTACGACGCCGTGGGTCGGCCCGTTCGTCGCTCCACGCCGACCGGCACCACCGCGACGTACTCCTACGACGCGGTGGGCAACCGCACCACACTGACCTCCGCCGGCCACACCATCGTCTCCGCGTACGACGCCCTCGGGCGCGAGACCGTCCGTCGGCTCGGCGACCACGGCCTCACCCTCACCCAGACCTGGGACACCGAGGATCGCGTCACCGGACGGACACTGGCCGCTCGGGGCAGGCAGTTGAAGCGGGAGACTTTCACCTACCGTGCCGACGGTACCGTCACCACGCTGGACGACCACGCGACCGGGCGGCGAACGTTCGATGTCGACGGCGCGGGCCGCGTCACCGGGGTGCGGGCCGCAGACTGGACCGAGTCCTACGCTTACGACGAATCCGGCAATCAGACACGGGCCAGCTGGCCGGACCGGCAGCCTGTCAGTGAGGCCCGGGGCGACCGCGCCTATGACGGAAATCGTGTGACGCGCGCCGGCTCCCTCCAATACGAGTACGACGCCGCGGGCCGTGTCGTCATGCGCCGCAAGACGCGGCTGTCCCGCAAGCCCGACGTCTGGAGGTACGCCTGGGATGCTGAGGACCACCTCACGTCCGTGGTCACACCGGATGGGACAGTCTGGAGCTATCGTTACGACCCGCTGGGCAGGCGTGCGAGCAAACAGCGCCTGGGATCCGACGGTTCGACCGTCGTAGAGGAGACCCGCTACACCTGGGACGGCCCACACCTCGTCGAGCAGACCACGCGTACCGTCAGCGGGCCCGAGGAGATCACGCTCACGTGGGACCGCGACGACGTACGCCCCCTCGCCCAGACGGAGCGCCGCACGTCTGCCGACGACCCCCAACACCTCGTCGACGAACGCTTCTTCTCCATCGTCACCGATCTGGTCGGCACCCCGACCGAGCTGGTCTCGGAGGACGGGGACATCGCCTGGCGCATGACTGCCACCCTGTGGGGACTCACGACGTGGAGCGAGGACGCCGACACCAGCACGCCCCTGCGCTTCCCGGGTCAGTACTTCGACCCCGAAACCGAGCTTCACTACAACTACTTCCGGCACTACGACCCGGCGACCGCGACCTACATCAGTCCGGATCCGCTGGGTTTGGACGCAGGTCCGAACCCTCGCGGCTACGTTCTCAACCCCCTGCTCTGGATCGACTACCTCGGTCTGCTGACCTGTAGGCAGAACGCGCGACGGCTCCGGAGGAACATGCGGCGCGAGGGGCGTCCGGTGAGCCGCGGTCAGGCCGCGGCGCATATCGTTCCGTCCGGAGGCAACAGGGGCCACTGGGTACCGGGGGCCCGAAGCCGTGACCTGCTCGAGAGGTATGGAGTCGATGTCAACGACGCGGCGAACGGCATTCCCCTGGGGCACCCGAGCCCACACAATTTCACCCATCGCGAGCCGTTCCTCCAGCGTGTCAACATGCGTTTGGAGCAGGTTGTGGAGGACAGGACAGCTCGCGGATTCGGTGCGCGCGCCATCCGTACTGAGCTACGGAGGGAGTTGCGCAGCATCGGACGAGAGGTCGAGGGAGAGCTCTCGACCGGCGCTCCTTCACCTACCGCAGTCTGGACGGCACCGTGATGACCGATATGCCCATTTCTGTATACCGATTGCTGCCGCGGATGGGGGAGTTCCGGACCCTGTTGCTCGGCAGCTCGCTGAGGAAACTCATTCGCTGGCAGATCAGCGGTTCTGACTCGGACATGCCGACTGAGTTCAGCGGTTCCTGGGACGGCGATCCGCGGTGGCGCAAGGGGGAATTCCCGTGCGGATATCCCGGTGCGCCCGTGCTCAGCGGCCGCATCTCCGAGCTGCTGCGGGACGAACTGTCGACGGCAGGAAGGTTCGTGCCGATTGCTATCGAAGGTGCCGAATCAGACAATTATGTCCTTTATCTCGTGGAGCGAATCGTTGACTGCTTGGACGCCCGACGGTCGTCCAAGCCGAAGAAGACGACGGGCGAGATCACAAAAGCCGTCTTCCGGCCCGAGGCCGTGCCCGTCGCTCTGCCCGCCTTCCGGCTGCCGGAATACCCTGGCGGCGTCTACTGGAACGGGTGGGCAGTGGACCGCCTGACCGAGCTGCTGGGCAGCGACCTGGAAGCGCGCGTGGTCTGGTCGGAGGATCCGTCCCTCACGCCGCACCCCAATCCCTGGGGTTTCTGAGGCTGACAGAAGGCCCATGACCACGGCAGGCACCGAAGAGCACCTCTCCGTGTACCGGCTGCTGCCGAGCATGAGGGAGAGCGAGCTTCCCACTGGGGACCCCAGCTCCCCTGTGCTCAGCCACCGTGTCGCGGACCTCCTGAGGGGTCTCCTGGCGGGCCGGCTCGACACACGACTGGTCTGGTCGGAGACCCCGGGCCCGTTCCGCATCCCGACCCCTGGGGGTTCTGACGTGAACAACGCACGGGAGTCGGCCTTCCGCGACCATATGCGCCGCGGAGCCGAACGTGTCCTGTACGGCTTCCCGGAAGTCCTCCGGCCCGAGATCTACGTCGTCTCGTTCGAGGTCTGGCGCGTCGACCAGGATCCTCGCTACCCCTACGCGGCCATCGGCTACAACACCGAGAGCGCGGTCCGCCGGGTGCTGGATCAGGGCTGTGCGTACGAAGGATCCGCCCGTTGGGAGTACTCGTACTGGTCGCTGGAGGGGTTCGAAAGGCTCGGCCATGTTCCCGAGGATCCGGTCGGCAGCAGCCTGCACCTGGCCGAAGCGCAGGCGGAAGAGCTCTGGTACGAGGACGAGGGCGGCCTCTCCGACGAGGCGTGCGATGCCCGCGACGACCAGCTTGTCCGCCGATTCGACGAGCTGTGCATCGACGTGGCCCGCCGCCTGCGGGCCGATGGCCACATCGCCCGGGTATTCGGACGAGCCGTACCGATCGTGCTGTTCGACATGGACCGCCCCAGCTGGGAGACGGAAGCCACCGAGGCCGCCAATCCTCGCGAGGTGCTCGCCGATTTCCTGGAGCATCACTCGGTGAGATGAGCGACGGAACGGACCAGGGCCAGCCGACGGCAGCAGGGCGGCCCAAAGCGGTCGGTTGCCCGCCTGTGAGCAGCCTCGTACACCCTGTGCGCGTACGAGGCCCCATCCGCCGAGCACATCGACGTGACCGAGGTCCACTTCGAGCTCAACGCTGGACGGCCCCCACAGGCCAAAATGCCCGAGTTGCCTACATTGCCGCTTTATTCAGACTTAGTGGTGCTTGATCGCGTGAATTGGGTCACCTCCGGGTGAATTGGATGTTGAGGCGGCCTCTCGGCAACTTCTGCTTTGCAGAACGTAAGTTGAAGGTTGTGTTCCGGAGTAATCGGGCGATTTCCCCCTCGTTTTGGCTAGTTCATAAGGGGCGCACCGGGATTTCGGGGCTTGTTTCGGGTGTGTGCTCTCGCATACGTTCTCGTCGATCCGGGCGGAACGCCGAATCCTGCCGCCGCCCCGGAACCCCATTCATCCACGCGCTACGGCAGGAGCGGGGGACCCAGGTAAGTCGCCGATCCGGGCACCGGAACGGCTTGGGGTGAAGTCGCGCTCATCGTGCGGCCGGGCATCTCCCGCCCGAACCCGACAGCTCACCTCGCAGGCGCCGGAGAGGAATTCGCCATGCCCGCACGAGGTAAGCACCGCCGTCCGAAAGCCCGCCGCATCGCCCGCGTTGTCATTCCCGTAGGAACGGGCGGGGCCGCGCTCGCGCTCCCGTTCGTGGGGGTGACCGGCGCCCACGCCGCCCAGCCGACGGCGCAGGTCGCACAGGTTGCGCAAGCCGCGGTTCCGCAGGTCGAGCTCGTCACGCACAAGGTGATCAAGGGCGACACCCTGATCAGGATCGCGAAGAAGCACACCACGAGCGGCGGTTGGCAGAAGCTCTACAAGGCCAACCGTGCGGTCATCGGTGACAATCCCTCGCTGATCAAGACGGGTCTCACGCTGACGGTCGGTACGAAGAAGTCGGCCGCGACCCCGGCTGCCGCCAAGTCCGCGGCGCCCGCTGCCACCCCCGCCGCCGCGAAGACGTACACGAACGACCTGGACGGCTGGATCAAGGAGGCGCTGGACGTCATGGCCCAGCATGGGATTCCGGGCTCGTACGACGGCATCCACCGCAACATCATGCGTGAGTCGTCGGGGAATCCGCAGGCCATCAACAACTGGGACTCCAACGCCGCGGCCGGGACCCCGTCCAAGGGCCTCCTGCAGACCATCGATCCGACCTTCAGGGCCTACCACGTGCCCGGTACGTCGATGGACCCCTTCGACCCGGTCGCGAACATCGCGGCGGCCTGCAACTACGCCGCCGACAGGTACGGCTCGATCGACAACGTGAACGGCCCTTACTGATCGGGCGTCTGGACCTGTGGGGCGGCCTCGTCACCGGATCGGCTGAGCGCGCCCCATGGGTCGGCCGATCGGCGCCAGGGGGAATGCCCGGCCCTCTGACGGGACCGGGACATTCACCGGCGCTCGTCAGGCATTCGCGTCCCGGAACAGATCTTCGACCTTGGCGGCCGTCACGGAGCGCTTCAGCCAGGCTCGGAGGGTTTCCAGGTCGGTGCATTCCATGATGCGTGCGCGTACGCCGTCCGGAACCTCGATGCCGCGCTCGCCCAGGACCAGCAGGATGTCCTCGGCGTGACCCTCGACGCGGCCCTCGGTGCGGCCCTCGGTGCGGCCTTCCGCGCGCAGGCGCTGGGAGGTCTCCGAGCGGAAGAAGGAGAGGTCGGCGGACATCAATTGCCTCCAGATCTTTGCGGCCGGGGCGGTCCCGAGGCCGAGTTCGGTGAATTCGGCGAAGATCCTCGCGGTCTCTTCGTCGATGGTCTTCAGGGCGGCGGCCAGGGCTTTCAGTATGGCAGCGGCGTTGTCGTCCTTGCCATGAGTGATGGCAGACAGTGTCGCCAGGGGAATGTCGCGGGCCGCGGTAGACGGGTCGGTGATGGCGGGGACGTTGTGCGGGCCCAGAACGAGGGGACGCAGTGTGAGAGTGCGCCACTGCCTGGGCCCGATCGTGATGGGTTCGGAGGCCCAGGTGGCGGTGGCCTTGTCCTGGCAGGTGACGAGCAGGACGGGCGGGATGCGGTACTTCGCATAGAGGTGGGCGATGTAGTAAGCCCAGCTTGCATGCTTCTTCGGGTCTTTCTTGCCCTGGGCTTCGACGACCAGGAGATGGCTCTCGCCGGAGGCGGTGTCGAGCCTGAGGAGCGTGTCCACACGCCGTTCCAGTGGCTTGATCTCCGTGAGGTCGGTGGGCATGAGGGACACCGCTACGGGGTCCGGGAACGGGAGATCCAGAGTCCGGAAGGTCCGCGCGAAGGCGCCGGGGTCCTCCTGGAAGAGGCGGTGCATCGCCTCGTGGGATGAGCTGACCATGTGGCGGACGGTAATGACGGCACGTCAAGCCGGGCTGGAATATGCCGCTGGCTCACTCGTAAGGATGATCGCCGGGAGGCTTCCGGCCCCGGCTACCGGCCCTGAAGGCCGCTACCCGGGGCCGACGCACACCCGTCAACCGAGCTTCGCGTTCTGCGCCTTGGCCACGACAGGCGAGACCTTGGTGTCGCTGGGCGTGGACTGGGCGATGGCCAGGCCGTCCACGGCGTAATAGACGGCGATGACGTCGTCGCGGCGTACGGCTGCCGCGTGAACCGTGTGAGTGGCGCCCCTGAACGTCAGTGTGGACTTGAAGGCCAGCGACTCGTCGCCCGCCGGGTCCGCCTTCTCGGCGGTGACCGAGTCGTACGGGCTCGTGTTGCCGTTCGCCTTGGCGGTGAAGCCTCCGCCGCAGGAGTCCACCGCCTTGGAAAGGCCGGACATGGCCGACTCCGCCTTGCCGGCCTCGTAGGCGGTGAGCGTGACGTAAGTGAAGGCGTTGGCGTCCTTCGAGGCCACTCGCGTGAGGTCGGCCTGCGGCTCGCCGACGGGGAGTTGGTTCATCGCGTACGCCAGTGGGGCGCACTCCCTCTTGTCGAGGGTGACTTCGTCCTGGGACTTGGCGAAGAGGAACTCCTCCTTGTTCTCCTCAACCTGGTGGCCCTCGACGTCCGCCGTGGTGATCACGAGCTTCGCCAGGCGCTCGGCCGGGCTCACCTCCTTGGCCGGGGCAGCCGTCGCCTCGGGCTTGTCGGCCGCCGCGTCCGTCTCCGCGTCACCGCTTCCGCAGGCGGTCAGGCCGGTGAGTACGGCGATGGAGAGGGCGCAGGAGGCCAGGGCAGCGTGTCTCTTCATACGTCGTCCTTTCGACGGAAGAGGGAAGTCGGTGGAAGATCACGGCATGGCGAAGATCACGGCACGGCAGTGAAGTCCGTGGCTGTCACGAGGTCCTCGGCTGCCGTGCCCGCCAACCGCCCTACTGGCCAGGGAACTTCCAGATGAACGGCTCCCCGTCCTCCTCCGACCAGTGGACCTCCATCTCCTTCGCGTTCGCCGGGATGAGGTACGACTCGCAGAACGTGTGGCTCTCGCCCGTCTTCCAGCTCTCGACGTCGTACGGGTCCTCGCAGCCGGGTGCGTCGTCGGAGGCGCCGATGAGCAGGGCGCCCCGCTTGCCGTCCGCCCAGATGGTGGTGCCCTCGCCCGCGTCGGAGTCGGACGTCAGGGCCGGGCCCCCCTTGTGCGTGAACTTCATGTGCGCGACCGCGAGCACCATGCCCTTGGCCTCCGCCTTGTCCTGCACCAGCTCCTGGGCCTCGGCCTCGGTGCCGACGTCGACCTTCTGCGCGGTGATGTCGTAGGTGACGTTGCCGGCCTCTTCCTCGACCTTGCCCTCGGCGCTCTCGCCCGTGGCCATCTCGCCACCGGAGGCCGCCTCGGCCGGAGTTGCCGCCGCCTTGGCCTTGGACTTGCCGGAGGGCTTCTTCGCGTCGGCCTTGTCCTCCCCGCCACCGCACGCGGTCAGCGCGAGCGCGAGAACGGCGACGGGCGCGGCGACGCGCAGGGCGGTTTTCTGGTGCAGCAAGACAAACTCCTTGTGAGTGTTGCGAGTGAGGGGGATGTGGGGATGCGGGGATGCCCACCCGCGCGAGCGCCACAGCGGCACGGCACCAACCGGTACAGAGGTACAGCGGCACAGCCACACAGCGTTACGCGGTCGAGGTGCCGATTCCGATGCCGGTGCTCTACGGGGCTGCCGACCACCGGAGTTGCACCAGGAAAGGCCCAACTGCTCGTCGGGCAGACGACGTTCCCCGTGCGCGGATCCGCTCGCAGCGGAAACGCGATCACCAGATCCTGGGGTACCGCCCCTCACGCTGTCAACAAACGTGAACACTCACCGTCACAGACGGCTGGAGAGAGCAGCCGCGGTGCACCCTCCCACCTGGAAGGTCACCCGCACGCCTCCGGACTCGTGAGCGAATCGTGCAGGAACGGTGGCTTCCGCATGGCGATCACATGTCCGCCGCACGTCACGCCGTTCGCGCTCGCACAGCGAAACCCGCTCATCAAGGCCCGTACTCAACGGGGAACCAATCGCCCCGCGTTGCGCGTGGATAACGTCGAGTCCTGTGAGGTTCGCGATCGTTGACGCGCCTTGAGGGGCTTATGCGCCCCTGATACGGTGCGATGACTTGACACTCATTCCAGCATTTCAGCCGCTGGTTATTCGGCCAGGTCGGGCGGTCGGGCGGTACGTCCGGTGCGGAGTGGAGTGTCCCAAATGGCAGAAACCTTCTTGGGTGTACGGGGAGCGGTTGCGTGAAGATCCAAGAGCGTACGGGGGCGGGTAACAACCGTTCCGGGGCGCCGGCTCAGCCGGCCATGGGTGAGCGCCTTCCCACGCCGCCTCGCGAGCGCAAACCAGCACTCGCCGCTCTCGCCGTGCTGCTCATCCTGGTCGGAGCGCTCGGGGCGACCATGCTCGTGCTGCGCGCCGGGGATCGTGTCGAGGTCATCCAGGTGAAGGAGGGCGCCGACATCCAGGCCGGCGAGACCATCACCGACAGCAACATCACCTCCGTCATGGTCGCGGAAGACTCCGCCATCAACTACGTGCGGTGGGAGCAGCGCCAGGCCCTCAAGGCCCTGAAGGCCAGGTCGACGATCTACGGGGGCACGGTCGTCGTCGGCGAGATGTTCGCGAAGCAGGCCTCTCTCCCCGCCGGCAAGGCCTCCGTGGGCCTCGCCCTCAAGGAGGGCCAGTACCCGGCCAACGTGAAGGTCGGCGACACCGTCGCCGCCTACCGCGTGAGCGACACTGCCCCCAGCTCCGACAGGGACAACTCCTCCTCCGGTGGTACAGCTGCCGGCACCGACGCCCTCCTGGTCGACAACGCGCGCGTGAACACCAAGAGCAGCGGCGACGACGCCACCATCAGCACCGGCAACCTCGCCATCACGGTGCTCGTCGACCAGGACGACGTCCCCGCCCTCACCCAGGCCGCCGCCGCGGGCGAGGTCGCCGTCGCCCTCGTACCCGGCAACTAAGGGCGAGAGAGACAAAAAGAGACATGGCGCTCATCGCTCTCGCCGCCGACAAGGGGTCACCCGGCGTCACCACGGCCGCCGTTGCCCTCGCCGCGGTCTGGCCCCGTCGGGTTCTGCTGGCGGAGACCGATCCGGCCGGCGGTGACCTCGTGTACCGCAGTGCCGCCGCGCATGGCGGTCCGCTGAACCCCAACACCGGCATGCTGTCTATCGCCGCCACCGCACGCCGGGGTCTCGTACCGGATCAACTGTGGGACCACGTACAGCCGTTGAGTGGTGGACTCGAGGTGCTGGTCGGGCTCGGGAACGCCGAGCAGGCCGCCGGGCTCGCCGGGCTGTGGCCGACTCTCGGCCGGGCCTTCGCCCACCTCGCCGACTCGCCGAACGCGCCCGCCGACGTCATCGCCGACTGCGGCCGGGTCGCCGGGGACACACCCGCCGTCGAGATGTTCTCGCAGGCGGCCCTCGTCCTCCTCATCTCCCGTACGGAGCCGGAGGCCATCGCGCGCGTACGCGACCGGGCCGCCGCCCTCACCGCCAAGCTGCACGGCGGCTCCCGCGGCGCGGCCTCTCTCGCGACCCCGCTCATCGGCGTCATCCTCATCGCCGACCCGGGCGACTCCGCCAAGCTCGTCCACCAGGTCAACGACATGCTGGTGGCCGCGCAGACGGGCGCCCGCGTCGTGGGCACGCTCGCCGACGACCCGTCCGGCGCCGACCAGTTGGCCGGACGCAAGCGCGGCCGGCTCGACAAGTCGCTGCTCATCCGCTCGGCGCGCAAGGTCACCGCGGACCTCTACCAGCAGTTCGGGGCGGCCTGGGCCACGCCCACCGCGGGGGCCGGCCGATGACTGCGGTCGACCACCAGCTGGTCAAGCGGTTCCGGCAGGAGGCCGGCGACCGCATCGCCGAGCAGCGCCGCCTCGACCAGGTCTCCGGCGTCACGCCGATGTCCAGCGAGGACGAGCGCCAGTACGCCCGCGCGGTCATCGCCCAGATCCTCGAGGAGTACGCCCGTACGGAGATCAACTCCGGTCGTACGCCGCTGGATGCCGAGACCGAGGAGCAGTACGCGGCCGCCGTGCACGCCGCTCTCTTCGGAGTCGGCCGGCTTCAGCCCCTGCTCGACAATCCCGAGGTCGAGAACATCGACATCAACGGGTACGACCAGGTCTTCGTCGGATACGCGAACGGCGAGGAGGTCAAGGGCGATCCCGTCGCCGAGAACGACGAAGAGCTCATCGAACTCATCCAGATCCTCGGTGCGTACTCCGGACTCTCCTCCCGGCCCTTCGACTCCGCGAACCCGCAGCTCGACCTGCGGCTGCCGGACGGTTCGCGACTGTCCGCCGTCATGGACGTCACCCGGCGCCCGGCCCTGTCCATCCGCCGCGCGCGCATGGGCAAGGTCTTCATGTCGGACCTCGTCGGCAACGGCACGCTCACGCCCGAGATCGGGCACTTCCTCGCCTGCGCCGTCCGGGCCCGCAAGAACATCATGATCGCGGGCGCCACCAACGCCGGTAAGACGACCCTGCTTCGCGCGCTCGCCAATGAAATCCCGCCGCACGAGCGCCTCATCACCGTCGAGCGCGCCCTGGAGCTCGGCCTCGACCAATTCCCCGACCTGCACCCGAACGTGGTCGCGTTCGAGGAGCGCCTGCCCAACTCCGAGGGCCAGGGCGCGATTTCGATGGCCGAGCTGGTGCGCCGGTCGCTGCGTATGAACCCCTCCCGCGTCATCGTCGGTGAGGTCCTCGGCGACGAGATCGTCACCATGCTGAACGCGATGTCGCAGGGCAACGACGGCTCGCTGTCCACGATCCACGCGAACAGCTCCAGCGAGGTCTTCAACCGTATTTCGACGTATGCGCTCCAGGCCAACGAGCGGCTGCCCATCGAGGCCAGCCAGATGCTCGTGGCGGGCGCCGTGAACTTCGTCGTGTTCATCCAGCGGCGCAACAACTACCAGACGGGCGGCCGACTTCAGCGCATGGTCACCTCGATCCGTGAGGTCAACGGCGTCGACGGACGCGTCCTGTCCAGCGAGGTGTTCGCCGAGACGGCCGACGGCAGGGTCGTACCGCATGCGCCTCTGTCCTGCCTCGACGACCTCGTCGCGTACGGCTATCGCGGGCCCGCCGGGAACTGGGGCTGATGGGGATGACGCAGATGACGTACGTGACGGGGGAGATGACGGGGACGACGGTGCAGCTTGCCGCGCTCGGCTCGCTCGGCTCCATGGGCGGGCTCTTCTCCACGACGGTGCTGTACGCGCTTGCGTGCGGCGTCGCCGTCGGCGGCGGACTCGCGCTGTTCGCCGTCGCGGTCCGGGGACTGCCCGCCAAGCCCGAACACGAGAAGCAGAAGTCCGGCGAACGGGCCGGGGAGCTCATCCGGTTCGCCGGTCAGCGCGGTTCGATCGCGGCCGGCGCCGGAATCGTCGTCCTGCTGCTCACCCGCTGGGCGGTGGCCGGTATCGCCGCCGCCGTACTCGTCTTCTTCTGGGACAAGCTCTTCGGCGGCGCCTCCGAGGAGAAGGCCGCCATGCGCCGCGTAGAAGCGCTCGCGTCCTGGACCGAGTCGCTGCGTGACACGATCGCCGGTGCGGTCGGCCTGGAGCAGGCCATCCCGGCGTCCGCGCGCGCGTCCGCCCCCGTTCTGCGCCCGCACCTCGACGCCCTCGTGGACCGGCTCCGCTCCCGTACGCCGCTGCCCGAGGCCCTGCAGCACCTCGCCGACGAGATCAATGACGCCTCCGCCGACATCATCGTCGCCGCGCTCATCCTCAACGCGCGGCTGCGCGGCCCGGGCCTGCGCCAAGTGCTCGGCGCGCTCGCCAAGTCGGCGCGCGAGGAGGTCGACATGCGGCAGCGCGTCATGGCGCAGCGGGCATCAACTCGCCGGTCAGTACAGATCGTTGTCGCCGTCTCCATCTCCTTCGTGCTCGGCCTTTCCATCTTCAACCGCGACTTCGTCGAGCCGTACGGCACGGCGGTCGGACAGCTCGTACTCGCCTGTGTCTGCGGCCTGTTCGCGCTCGGCTTCTGGTGGCTGCGCAAGCTGTCGACCATCGAGACGCCGGAGCGGTTCCTGGTGCGGGACGAGGCGGCGGTCCAGTTCGTACGCCCCCGTATGCCGGCCCAGTCGTCGGGGCCGTCTCAGCCGTCAGGGCCGTCCCAGTCGCCGGCGTCGTCCGAAGAGGGGGTACGCCGCTAATGGACCTGACCATGCCGCTCGTGATCGGCGCCGTTCTGGGCCTGGGCGTCTACGCCCTCGTACGGGCCCTCATGCCGTCGAAGCGCAGCGCGGTCTCCCAAGTCGCGCGCATCGACGCGATGCGGGCGCGGGGCGCGGCGTACGAGTCCTCGCACCGCACCGCCGACGCGGGGCGGCTGGGCAGCCTACGGGCCGGAGTGGGTCAGCGCGTCGCCGAGATCTATATGCAGCAGGGCTGGGAGCAGCGGTCGCTTCGGGCGGATCTCGCGGTCCTGGACCGGAGTTGGGAGAAGTTTCTCGCGACGAAGGTGCTGCTGGGGGCCGCGGGGCTGTTCTTCGGGCCGCTCTTGTTCGCCGTGGTGTGGACGCTGGGAGTGGGCCGCAGCCCGATCATCCCGGTCTGGCTGGCATTGCTCTTCGCGGTTCTCTTCTTCTTCCTGCCGGATCTGGAAGTGCGGCGGGACGCCTCCGACAAACGGCGTGACCTGCGGCGCGTGATCGGCGCGTACCTGGACCTGGTGTCGATGAGCCTGGCGGGTGGCCGTGGTCTCCCGGAGGCCTTGATGGCAGCCGCCGAGATCTCCGACGGCTGGGCGACCCAGCGGATCCGTAACGCGCTGGCCGACGCGCGGATCACCGGCATCAGCCAGTGGCAGGCGCTCGGTTCGCTCGGCGAGGAGCTGGGCGTCGAGGAACTCAAGGATCTCTCGGCGTCGTTGGCGCTCGTCGCGGACGACGGCGCGAAGGTCCGCGAGTCGCTCGCCTCGCGTGCCGAGACGATGCGGCACCGCGAACTCGCCGATATCGAGGGCAGTGCGGGGGAGAAGTCGCAGTCGATGCTTGTGGCCCAACTTCTGCTGTGCGCGGGTTTCCTGGTGTTCCTGATCTTCCCCGCTGCGATGCGTGTGTTCCAGGTCTGACGCCGACTACTACCTTCTGAGAGGACAACTCACCATGAACGGACGGAACTTCAGCACCGGGATCCCGGGGGTGGACTTCCTGATCACCTTCCTCCAGGGCCGGGTGCAGCGCGCCCGCTCCGGCGAACTCGACCGGGGTGCGTCCGCGGTGGAGTGGGTCATCATCTCGGCGGTCGTTGTGGCGATCGTGGGCGTGGTCGCCGCGATCATCAACGAGGCGCTGGGTGATGGCGCCAACAAGGTGAAGGACTGCATCGAGGGTGCGGACGCGGGCAACACCTGCTGACTTCTGCCACTTTCACATCCATACGGGGTTGCTGGTGAGCGTACGACGCTGGGTACGCCGCCGGGTGGAGGCCGCCTCCGCCCGCGGCGACTCCGGCATGACCGCGATCGAGTTCGTGCTGCTCACGCCCGTACTCTTCTTCATGATCTTCGCGACGGTGCAGTTCGCGCTGTACTTCTTCGCCGACCATGTGGCCCAGGCGGCGGCGCAGGCGGGCGCGCGGAAGGCGCGCGCGACGGCCGACGAGCAGCCGGGCGCATGGCGGGGCGAGGCGCAGGACGTGGTCGACAGCTATATCGCGCAGCTGGGGCCGCAGTTGGTCCTCGCCCCCGACGTGACCATGCTCCATCCGGAGGAGAACACGGTGGGTGTGGAGATCACGGCCAAGGTGCCGACCGTCTTTCCCGGGCTTGATTTCACGGTGCATGCGGAGTCGTCGGGGCCGGTGGAGAGGTTCGTGGAGGACGTGGACTAGGTGCTCTCTTTCGGCATGCTCACTTTTGTGCGGGCTCGGGTGCGGGTCCTGGTTTCCCGGGACCGGGACCGTGGGCTGTCCACGATCGAGGTGGTGATCCTCGCTCCCGTGATGATCCTGTTCATCCTCCTCCTGGTGGCTTTCGGGCAACTGGTGGACGGGCGGGGGGCCTTGGACGGGGCGGCGCGGGATGCGGCTCGCGCGGGTTCGATTCAGAAGGACCACGCCACGGCGATGGCAGAGGCGAAAAAGGCCGCGGAGGCCAACCTCGATGACGTCTGCTCGGGCCCGGTGACGGTGAACCAGACCAGTGAGGGCTTCGTGCCCGACACGATCTTCACGGTCGAGGTGAGCTGTGAGGTACGCGGCCTCGCGATGATCGGCGTAGACGTCCCCACGACGCTGACGGCCAGCTTCAGCTCGCCACTCGACCCGTTCCGGAGGACGGCGTGACGCTGCGCTCTGCTGTAGGCGGATGGGTGTCGGCCCGCCGGGCCCGTATGGACGACCGGGGCTCGGGCGCTGGCGCGGTCATCATCTTCGCGCTCGTGTTCCTGTCCCTGTCGGCCTTCGTCATCGACGGCGGCCTGTCGATCTCCAAGCGGGAACGTGCCGCCGACATCGCCGAACAGGCCGCCCGCTACGCCGCCCAGGACATCGACCTCGAGGCCCTCTACGACAACGAGGCGGGTCCCGCACCGATCCTCTTCGAGAACTGCAACGCCCGCGTGAAGGCCTTCGCCAACGAAATGGGCATGTCCGGCGCGGACATCGGCGCCACGCACTGCGTCGCCGCGAACGCGGACGAGGTGGAGGTCGAGGTTCAGCTCACGTACTCCCCGGTCTTCACGGGCATGTTGTACGGCGGAGACGTGGTCGTCCACGGCCAGGCGGTGGCGGAGAACGAGGTGGGCTGAGGCCCGTTTGGACCTGTCACTCGGGCTTCCACTGGGTGGCGGTGAGCACGTAGGTACGGAGATTGTCGTTCTCCGCCGTCTCCTTGTTGACCTTGGAGATCCACAGGTGGGTGACGGCGCCCTCGCTCGACTCGATGCAGATGCCGGTGTCGGCCTTGAAAAGTGAGTCGTCCCTGATCTTGCTCAGGGGGATCGGATTCGGGAGCCCGGCCTCTTGGGCGGCGTCGCGGCACGCGGTGGGGGTGGGGCGGGGGTCGGTGGTGGTGCTGAAGGAACCGCCGTCGTCGGCCAGGCGCATGCCGTTCGTCTTGATCGGGTCCGGGCAGGCGGTGTAGGTGAGCCAGCCGCCGGAATCAGGCAGGAAGCCCTGGTTGGTCTCGACCTTGAGGTCGTTGATGTCGAGTGTGGTCACGTCGGAGGGGCGACACATCGTGCCGGAGCCGATGTCCTCGGCGGTGGCGATGAACTTGGGAGCCCGAAGCACCAGGCCCTTGTTCTGCACACTGACCTGCCACCCCGCCTCCGTCTTCGGCGCCTTCTCGCCCGTCGGCGCGCTGGCTTCCGCGCTCGCCCCGGTGTCACCGCTCCCGGAGCCGTCGGCGACCTCGGAACCGGACTTGGAGTCGCCGGACGCCGTGCTGCCGCCCTCGCCGCTGTCGTCCGCCATCAGCTGGTACGCGGCGACGGAACCACCGCTGACCGCCAGTACACCCACGACAGCGAGTGCCGCGATCAGCGGCGTACGACGTCGCTTGGCGGCTGGAGCCGACGCGGTGGACGCGGGTGCGGTGGGCGGAGCGTAGGAGGGTGCGGTGGGCGCGGCGGCCATGAAGCCCTCGGCCGGAGAGTGCGCGGGCCGCGTCGGGGCCGCAGCCGCGAAGGCGGCATCCGGTGCGAGCCCGGGCTGCGTGGGTACCGGATACGCCTGCGGTGCGGCGGGGGCGGGGGCGGCGGGAGCCGAGTGCAGGCGCATCGTCTGCTCCTGCTGGGCGATCTGCTGCGCGACGGCCGGCGGCAGCCACCAGCCCTCGTGACGCACCAAGCCTCCTGTACCGGCAAGGGTGTTACAGGCCTCGATGAGCTGCGCCGGTGTCGGCCTGGCAGCAGGATCCTTGGCGAGACAGGCGGCGACGATGCCGCGCAGTTCCTCGGGACAGGCGCTCAGATCGGGCTCGTTGGAGACGATCCGGTAGAGCAGCGCCTGCGAAGCGCCGTCGCCGAACGGATGGCGGCCGGTTGCCGCGAAGTGCATGACCAGGCCGAGCGCGAAGAGGTCCAGGGCAGGGGTGACCTCGCCGCCCATGGCCTGCTCTGGCGCCATGTAGGCGGGCGTGCCGAGTCGTACGTCCGTGCCTGTCAGGGCGGTGGTGTCGGCTGCGCGGGCGATACCGAAGTCGATGACGCGCGGTCCGTCGGAGGCCAGCAGGACGTTGGAGGGCTTGAGGTCGCGGTGGATGACCCCGGCCGCGTGGATGGTCTGGAGGGCCTCGGCGATGCCCGCGGTCAGCTGCAACACCGTACGCAGCGGCAGCACCCCGTGCTCGTACACGGCGGAGGAAAGGGAGGGCCCGGGTACGTAGCTGACGGCCAGCCAGGGCTCGGGGCCGTCGGTGTAACTGTCCAGCACCGGCGCGGTGTAGGGGCCCTGTACGCGGCGGGCGGAGGTGACCTCCTGGGTGAAGCGCCGCCGGAACTCCGGGTCCTGCGCGTACTCCCGCCTGACGACCTTCAGTGCCACCGGCTGACCACCCCGCGTGTGCGACAGGTACACCACCCCCATGCCGCCTTCGCCCAAGCGCGCCTGAAGTCGGTAACCGGCTATCTCGCGGGCGTCGTCCGGCGCCAGGTCCTGCATGGGTGCGTCCCTCCCCGTTGGCATGGACTGGCCATGGTACGGAAGTGACAGTTGGCCATTCCAGGGAGGTCGCGGGCGGTGCCTGAGGGGGCGGTCTACTTGTCGCCGCCGCCCTTTCCGCCCCCGTCCTTCTCCTTCGTCTTCACACCATCCCGGACCTGCTTCGCCAGGTCGTCGTCGAGCTTCTTGAACTCGCGTACGACGGCGTCGGACATGTCGGCCAGCGCGTCGAGCTGCTGGTTGATGTCCTCGCGGCCGTCCTCCCAGTTGGACTCGAACTCCTCGAGCTTGTCGTAGACGCCACCGTCGCCCACGTCGTCCCGGTAGGACTCGAAGAGCTTCTTGGTGTGGTTCATACGCCGCTTGATGTCACGCAGCCGGGTCCCGTAGTCCTCCAGCTCACTGAGCGGAAGCGCGAGGTCGGGCTTGGCCATGTCTTCGTCCCCCTATGGTGTCTGCCGCCTTCGGACCCATCAGAACGTACGTGTGAAAGTACCGCATCCCTCTGACAGGCGGGGGCTTGCCGGCGCCGACGCATGTGTTGCGTCGAGCAGCGGCGGAAGATCTGGGAAACCTGCACACCATTCACCGGGAGGTCATGCGGAACCTGAATATCTGTCACACCAGTTTTGCGCCATGGGGCTTTGGCGGGTGGATGTCCGGCTTGGAAACATGGTGGCAACTGTTGTGCGTGCAGCCGCGTGAACGGGTGTGTGAAGGAGTTGGTGTATTCGGTGAGTTGGTCGTCACGGGTGTGAAGTCGGGCATCGGAATGCGTCTCGCAGGGGAGGGGAGCGGCTGGCCGTGTCTTCGTGGGCGTGCTTTGATCCTGCGCACGGCGTGAGTTGCCGGGAATGGTTCCGGTTTTGGGAATCGGGCGATCTCCGCCATTGGGAAATTCACCTTCGAAGGGAAACGCGCGTCATGAACTACACCCCCCAGGTTGAAACCGCCGAGATCTCCGACGCCGGCTTGGACAGCGTGTCCGGCGGCCTCGCGGGCGGCGTGTCCGGTGGTCTCGCAGGCGACGGTCTCGCGGGCGGCATGTCCGGCGGTGGCTTTCTCCAGGCCGGGTCCGTCGGCGTCTGCGCCGACGTCTTTGGGGCGGCCTCGGCCGAGGGAGTCGCGGGGGGCGTCAGCGTCCACGCCGGCGCTCACTGACCGCTGACGAAGCGGGTGTCGCGGGGTCGGGCCCCGGATCGCGTGGACCAGTTCGCGAAAAGCCTGAACACTTCCCAGGGAAGTGTTCAGGCTTTTCGCAACTGTGCCCGGCGGAGGGGCCCGTTGCGGTTACGTCGAAGGTGCGGCCAGGGCTCCGGAGCGTATGGAGCGGAGGAGATTGGCCAGGGGGGTGGGGGTGGTGGTGAGTTGAGTGGTGAGGATGTCGCTTTCGCGTAGGTGGATCGTGGTGGGGGTGGAGGCCAGTTCGACGCAGTTGTTGCCGTCGCCGCTTCCCGAGAAGGACGACTTCTGCCAGTTGTCGGGGGTGGTCACGGTGCGCCTCACAGTTCCTTCGCCAGCTTGTGGATGAAGTCACGCGAACGTGTGGGTTCGAGCGACACAGTCTCCACCTTACGGAAGAGCGTTCGAAATGCGCCGAGTTGGGCTTCGGAGTCGATGAAGGCCACTCCGTGGGGCGCATCGCGTACCGCAGTGTCCAGCTTGGTCACGGTGCCACCCACGTACATCATGGCGTTTGTGGCTCCGGCGAAGCCGTCCAGGTCGAAGGGGATGACGCGCACGGTGACGTGGTCCATTTCGGAGAGTTCCAGGACGCTGGCGAGTTGAGCCCGTGCGGCGGCGCGGTCGCCGACCCTGATGCGCAGGGCCGCCTCGTGGATCACCGCTTCGTACGGGATGGCCGTGGGGCTCTCGATGACGGCCCTTCGTTGCATCCGATGGCGGACGCGCAACTCCAGTTCGGCGTCGGGGGGTTCGGGAACGCGGTACGAGAAGACGGCGCGCGCGTAGTCCTCCGTCTGAAGGAGGCCGGGGACGTGCAAGAACTCAACGTCGTGCCGATGCGTGGCGTGGTGCTCCACTTCGGCGATGTCCAGGAATGGCGTGGGCAGTAGCCCCCGATACTCCTCCCACCATCCGCGTGTCCGGTCGGTCGCCATCGCTACCAGTGCTTCGACCAACTTCTGGTCCGTGCATGCGAAATTGGCGGCAAGTCGGCGGACGGTGTTCTCGCTCATGCCTACGATCCCGGACTCGATCTGGCTCAGCCGTGCTGAGTCAGTTCCCAGTGCCGCTGCGGCCTCGCGCCCCTTGAGCCCTGCGGCCTCGCGCAGTTTTCGTAGTTCGGCCCCGAGGCGCACCTGACGTGCGGTGGGCTCCCGTCTCCGTGTCATGGGCTCCTCCTCGTCTCAACGGCCTTGCAACGGTGGCCCGTTCGGAGGGAGATTACGGCAGCGGGTTGCGAGAGGCCAATTTTGGTCTCTACTGTCGGTGACGCGTCGCACACGCTGCGGAACCACGGGGCTCCGAAAGTGCACCGCTCCGTCATGCCGTGACGGCTGCGGCAGAGCCATCGCCCGTCGACCGTCGCGCCCTCTCTCCAACTCCCCTTTCACCAAACGGAGTTCACGCACGCCCAAACCCACAGACGAACCCTGGGAATACACGCTCCACATCCCGCACGACGTTCGAGCGGTCACCGTCTGTCGGCGCACCTTGCGCCTGATCCTCACCATCCACGGGCTCATCCGGCTCACCGAAGTCGCCGAGCTGCTGGTGACCGAGCTCGTCTCCAACTCCGTACGACACACGAAAGGTCCCGCGTCCCTGCGGCTGCACTGGCGGGACGGAGTCCTGCGTATCGAGGCCTGGGATGCCGATCCTGAACCGCCGCCGCCTCCACGGGAGTTGGCGTACGCCATCGACGCGGAGGCGGGCCGCGGTCTCGAACTTGTACGTGCCTGTGCCGATGACTGGGGCTGGCATCCGCTCAGGCGCGGCGGCGACAAGGGCAAGTACGTGTGGTGCGACCTACGGGCCGCGTAGGGCGTTGATTGCGTCGGGCCAGTCCGTGACCGGCAGCACCCAGACGAAGGCTGGCCCGTTCGATTCGTGAGGAACGGCCCGGCCATCGTCGGGGTGTGTCAGCGGTTGATCGACTGGATTTCCTGGACGTTCATGTCCTGGGTCGCTTCGAAGGTGCCGTTCGGGGAGGTCGCCGCTCTCACCAGCGCGACCAGCGGTCATCGCCGCCCCCGAGGATTGCGCGGATCGACGTCCTCTGCGGCGTCATCACCTGCTGAGGCCGATGGGAGACCCTGTCCACAGGACAGCAGGCGGTCAACCGTTCCCACGCGAAGATCCGTGCCCTCGTCGAACAAGCCGTCGCCGCCGTCAAGTCCTGGCGGCTCCTACGCAAGCTCCGATGCTCGACCACCCGCATCAGGAGCCTTGTCCAGGCCATCCTCTGCCTGCATCACGCCAGCTCAGACTGAGGATGGAAAAGGCTGAGTGAGGTTTTCTCAGGGGCTAACGTCTCTGCGGGATCAGGAGTGGACCACTTCGAGTATGCGCGGCCTACGCCGGTAGGGAGTCACACCGGGTCCGGCAGGTCCATGAGCGCGAGTTTGGCCGGGTCGACCACGGCGGTGATCTCGGTGATGTGGCCGGCGGCGACAGTGAAGGCCAGGAGGGAAAGCGGGGTTCCGTCCTCGCTCCAGGAGATGACGCCGGGGCGGCCGTTGACGGTCGCCGCATGTCCTCGTGCCGCACTGCCGGCCACCCGCGCGCGAGTGGCGACTTCGGTGGCCCCGAGCGTGACGAACGTGCCGTTCGGGGTGTGGACGGTGAACTTCACTTCGGGGTGGAGAACCTGCAGCAGCTGCTCGAACCGGCCGTCGCGGGCCGCGGCCAGGAAGGCTTGGACCACCTCGCGTTGTTGTCGTCCGGCGCTTGCCGGCTGCTGGGCGGCCTGTACCTTCCTGCGGGCGCGGCTGGCGAGCATTTTGGTCGCGTCGGCGGATTTTCCGAGAATGGTGCCGATCTCCGCGAAGGGCACGGCGAACACGTCGTGCAGCACGAACGCCAGTCGTTCGTCAGGGCGCAGCGAGTCGAGGACCGTGAGGAGCGCGAAGCCGACGGAGTCCCCGATTGCCGCGAGGTCTTCCGGAGCGGGGGCGTCGTCGAGCGTCACGGTGAATTCGGGTAGCTGGCCGTCGAAGGAGACTTCTGGGCGCGTCCGGCCCGACCGCAGGACATCGAGGCTGATGCGGCCGACCACGGTGGTCAGCCAGCCGCCGAGGTTGTCGATGGTGTCGGTGTCCTGGCGGGAGAGACGCAACCACGCCTCTTGGACCGCGTCTTCCGCATCGGCATGTGATCCGAGCATGCGGTAGGCGACGGCGCGGAGCCGGTCACGGTGGGACTCGAAAGCATCGACGATCGGGTCCGTCGGATGGGTGCCGGCCATGTTGTTACCTCCGTGGAAGCTGCTCCGTCATAGGGATGACGCGCACAGGCGCCGCAACGTAACCCGATGAAGGAGAGCACTTCCCCATGGAAAACCGACTCAAGAACAAGAACACGAACAACACCGATGTGTGGACCGCGATCCAGCACCTCCAGAAGGCGATCGCCGTCGGGGGCGTCGACCCGAAGCTGCTCGCGCTGGTCCACCTGCGCGCCAGCCAGATCAACAGCTGCTCGGCGTGCGTCTACGCCAGTGTCGCCGGCGGGAAGAAGGCCGGTGACACCGACGAGCGGCTGCACAACGTCGCAGCGTGGCGCGAGGCTCCGTTCTACACCGCCGCGGAACGCGCGGCACTGGCGCTGGCCGAGGCCGCCACCCGACTGCAGGACGGTGCGCCGGGCGTCACCGACGAGATCTGGGAAGAGGCCACCGCCCACTTCACCGAGGAGCAGATCGGCGCGATCAACCTGGAGATCGCGCTGACCAACTTCTTCAACCGGATCAACCGCACGATCAAGGAACCGGCCGGCAAGACCTGGGGCTGAGCCCAGCGCGGCTCTTACCCACTGAGGCTTCCCCAGCGAAATGATCTCCGGGTGGCCCACGAGGCCGGGCAGGCGTGAAGCCCCTGGTAGGACTGGTCTGCCAAGATCGTGTCCGCTCGAACCAGAGGCTTCACGTTGGTCACCTATGCTGCCGCGCTCGGCGTCCCACGCCACGTCGTGGAGTTCCTCGCCCGGTTGCTGGCCGCCCACCGGCGCGGGATCGGCACGCCAAAGGGCTCTCGCGCCCTGGGCCCGTTCCGCCAGGCGGTACTGGTGCTGCGCTGGTTCCGAGAACACGGCTGCGTGCACTGCCTGGCCCGGGACGCCGGGATCTCGCAGGCCACCGGCTACCGCTACCTCCATGAGGGCATCGGCGTGCTGGCCGCCCAAGCTCCTGATCTGCACAAGGTGTTGGACCTCTGCCGCGCCGCGGGGATGACACACGTGGTGCTGGACGGCACGCTGATCGCCTGCGACCGGCTGGCCGGGGTCCGGGAGAACGGCAACGACCTGTGGTTCTCCCAGAAACACAAGAGCTTCGGCGGCAACATTCAGTTCCTGGCCGCGCCGGACGGCACCCCGTTGTGGGTCTCCGATGTCGAGCCGGGTTCCACCCCAGACATCACCGCCGCCCGTATCCACGTGCTGCCCGCGCTGTACAAGGCCGCCGCTGACGGGCTTCCCACGCTCGCCGACAAGGGCTACATCGGCGCCGGCATCGGCATTCACGTGCCCGTACGCCGCCCCAAAGGCCACTCCGAGACCGCCCTGGACCGAGGAACCCGCGCCACGAATGCGCTGAACTGAAGGAACGCTGGCGAGCCCTCAAGCACGTCACCCTCAGTCCCAGCAGAATCGGCGACATATCCCGCGCCACACTCGTCCTCAACGGGCACTGGAAATGATCTCGCTGAGAAAACCTCAGTGGGTTTCCTCAACCCCACATTCCCATGGCGATCTCTTCGAAGATCCGTGTCCACTCGCTTTCCGCGGTGCTCAGTGGCGTTTCGTCGATCGCGGATACCTCAGCCGTCATCCGCTCGGCGATCGCGGTGTGCGTCGTGTATTCGCGATCATCCCTCAACCCTTTGAACTCGCGCTTCCCCTTTTCGAGGACGATCAGAGAATGGGTGAGAGAGGAGACATCGGCATGGAGGGGGACGTAGTATTCTTCCCCCTCGGGGAAACCGTAAATCTTTCCCGAAGCCGGGTCGATGGCGACGGTCGAGTACAGGAGTTGCCCTAGAATCTCCCACTCCGCACATTCTGGAGGGAGGTCGGCAGAGTGCCGCTCGAATTCTGCTTTAAGGGACGGAACTGTGGAGAAAGTCAGGTTGGGATCCGTCAGGTCGGCGAGTGGGGCGAACGTCTCGTTGGCGGGCAGTCCTGTACTGGACAGAAAGGCGGACGTCTCCTGATCAAGCGTTGACACCCTGCTGCTCGGGTAGTACACCACTCCGGTCAGGCCGAAGGTGTCCAGGATGTCCTGCGGGGGAATCTGGGCCAGCATGCGGTTAACCAATCGGGTATTCGGTGATCAGGGGCTACCTTGTGCTGCGTGACGTCTTTCGAGGTCGGTCATGTATTTTCGGTGTTCCGCATCTCGGGCGCTGCCCTTGACGGACTGATCGTAGTCCGATGAGTGTGTGACGTCCAAACCGGGGTCGAAATATTTACCCAACCACTGGTCGCATTTCGGGCTTAATTGGCATGGTTCCCGCTCTGTGTATACCTCAGTCAGGCCGGATTCTCGATTGTGGCGGAGTAGCGGATATCCGATGGTTCGCTCGGAGTGTGGGCCTTCGCTATCTCCGACGAGGATCATCTCTTTGCCGGTTGTGGGGTCAATATATCTGCCGGCGGCGAAGTTCGTCCCCCCGTAGTCCTTCTTCGCGAAGCGGGCAATCTCCGTGGCCCTGGAGAGGTCTGTACTGCCAGGGGTGATTTTCTGTGAGGTGGCTTTCGGTCCCTTGCTTCCCACCGGGACGGTGTAGGGGTTCTTCTCGCGCCCTCTGGGGCGCCACACTGTTCCGTCGGGCTCCATGATGTTCCGGATGCCCGAGTCATCCTTCGGGCTGACGCGGTTGGTCGACCCGTCGGCGTGGAGTTCACGGATGCTGCCGTCGGCGTTGAGCAGGTACATGGGGACGTCACCGCTGTCGCAGCTGTCGATGTCCCGCTTTTTGCGTTCGTCCTCCTCCTTGTGGTCCTTCTTGCTCTTGTCGATCTTGCCGCCGTGCTTTTCCAGGACGTCGACCGTTTCGTCGGCCTTCTTGTCGACCGCGTCCTCGGCCTTGTCCATGACGGAGGCCAGCTTGTGGAAGCGGCTGTCCTTCTTGACGGAGCTGCGGCGCTTGGTTCCCCCGGTCTTGTGGGTGCCCTTCTTCTTGTCGAAGTTGTCGCGGGTCTTCTTGTAGTCGCCCGAGGCTTTGTCGAACTCATCGAACTCGATGACGAGTTCCTGGGCCAGGCCGGCGCCGCCGGCGGTGTAGCCGGCCAGATCGCCCTCATCGGCGTCGAGGTGGTCGGTGAAGACATCCTCGATCTTGGTGAGGATCTTGGCTTCGATCCTGTCGGTGACGATGGACGTGATCTCGCCTATCGCGTAGTCGATGGCCTCGTGCAGTGCGAAGCGGCATGCCGCGATGGCCGCGGCGCTGAGCAGGCCGCTGAGTCCGACGGTGAAGAACATGCCGATGACGCCCGCGGTGGCGGTGGCGGCCGTGGCGGACAGCTCGGCGATACAGGCGATTTTGCAACCCTCGATGAATCCCGCGCAGTCGTCGAGCGCGTCACCCAAGTCGTCCAGGGCCTTGGCGAATTGGGCGAGGTCCTTGGTGGTCAGCTTGCCCCAGCGACGGTCGATGGCCTCGACGGTCATGCCCTTGCTGCGGCCGCCGACGATGTGGGAACAGGCGTTGTTGCCCTCCTTGACAGCGTCGCGTATGCCTTCAGCGAGGTGGCGGTAGTCCTTGGCCGAGTCGCGTATCTCGTCCTCGTCGATGTTGGGCCACTTGACGCCGACGAGGTCGAGCACCTCGACCAGCTCGTCGGGCAGCTTCTTCCCCACGCGGAACTTCCCCCTCAGAGGTCAACTTTCACCACCCTGTCCGCCGAAAGGGTGATCGTCAATCGAAGAGTTGACCAAGGAGTTGACGGGGAAAGGTTTCAAGTCACCTGGGACGTAGGCAGATCAGCGACTCGTCGGTGCCAATGAGCAGTTCGCCGCCGGGAGTTACCACCAGAGCGTTGACCGGAAGTCCGGGGTGGAAGGTGCGTATGTCGTCGACGTCCGGGCCGTGGTACTCGACCAGGCCGTCCGCCCAGCCGACCGCCAGGACCACTCCCACGGAGGGGTACGAGGCGCTCAACGCGACGACGGGGTACGGACGTTCGGCGACAGGGGTCGTCAGCGGTTCGTGGTCAGGTGCCCATGCGCGGATACAGCCGTCGCTGCCGCCGCTGTATATGAGAGGAATGGCCTGCCCGGCTTCGCCGACCGGGACGTCGACCACGCACAGGGCGGTGACGCGTCCTTCGTGCAGGCGAGCGGTGCGTGGAGCGTCGCCTGGGGTGTTGAGCGTGATGGTGTGCACCGTGCCGGTGGCGTCACCGACCGCGGCGAGGTTCCCGGTGGCTGCCAGCGCCGTTCTCGGCGTCCGTGCCAGGTGCTCGGTGAGTGTTTCGGCAGCCTGCTCGGTGACCGTAGGCCCGTCGTCGAGGAGTGCCGCCAGGCCGGACACGGGTCGCGCGGCGGGCAACTGCTGTGTGTGCAGGTGTCCTTGAGCATCGAGGACCCAAGTGCTTCCGTCGGGCAGAGTGCTGAGGGCTCTGGCCCGGGGGACGCGTTGGCCGAGACGCCCGGTGGGGGCCGCGTCGGCCAGGGCCACGGTCCGTAACACGCCCTGGTGATCGGCCAGGAGTGCCTGTCCCTCAAGCGGGCCGCTTCCCGCGGCGGCCGCGAAGACCGGGCCGGGCCAGGGCGGGGTGGCGTCCCCACACACCCGGTTCCAGACCGGCTGCCAGGACGCACCGGCGGCCAGCTCCGCCACCTGAGGCCGGAGCCGTGGGTCCGCGCCGTCCCCCAGGGCCGTGAGCAGGACGAGTGCACGCTCGGCGGAGGTCTGGTCGCGTAGCAGGGACTGCCCGGCACGAAGCCATGCGGTGCGTAGCCCGCCGTACTCGGACGGCCCCGGCGTACCGATCCCGATTCCGGACGTGCCGGTCCTGGATTCGGATATACCGGCCTCGTACGCGGCCGTCACACGCACCGGATCCGCCGCACAGACCGCGGCCGGATCCGCGAGGTCCGGCGGGGGCGCGAACGGGTCATCGGATGTGGTCGGCAGTCCCGGCGAGGACGCCCGGTCGGTATGCCAGGCCGCGTACCGTACGGGGTCCGTCCACTGGGCCTCGTCGAGATCCATCACCGCGGGCTTGGCCCCGGACGGCAGGGACTCGGCCAAGGGTGGGAGCACGGCATGGCTGCTGCGCACTTCGACGATCAGCCGGACGTGCTCCAATTCCCCCAAATACAGCACCAGTTCGGCGAGTTCCTCGGGAGCGGCCGCAGCGTGCAGATCGGCGAGCACGATCACGGTGCGACGCTGGTCGGCCGCAAGCGCGGCGAGCAGTTCGCCGGGGCCCCGGGCCGCCATTCCGAGTTGCCCGGCCAGTGTCCACACCGCACCCATCGTGCTGAGTCCGGCCAGCGGGGCGAACGCATGCACGACGCGCTGCGGCGCCGTATCCGCCCGGGATGCGTGGCCCACCAGCCAGGCCAGCAGTGCCGACTTCCCGCATCCGGCCCCGCCCGATATCAAGCACAACCGTGGCGCGTACCGGTCCGACAGCCACCCCAGCAGCGCGGCCGCGGCGGGTTCCCTGCCCGCCGAAGGACGCGCCCACCTGCGGTCGCTCACCGGCCGCCCGCCTGCCTGGCCGCGTGCGTGATCAGCTCCTTCAGGCCCGCCTCACGGGACTCCGCGTCGCTGCCGTAGTCGAAGCTGTGGGTGAACTCCGCCTGAGGAAAGGTTCGTTGCATCCACACGGCGCAGTAGTGGCCCGGCATCATGCACGGCTCCAGCTCGCAGTACACCCGGCGTACCTGCTCCGGCGCGATGCCCTCGCCCGAGAGCCGCTGCCAGATCAGCTCCTCCGGATGCGCCCGACCCGGCCCGGTCGCGTCCGTTACGGTCTGCTTTTCGCCCGCCTCGTCGACGTACTCGAACGCCGAGGAGAAGGGGAAGTTGAGGCTGTGGCGTACGTCGTCCAGGACCCGAGGCCACCAACTCTCCCGCTCCGCGAACGCCGCGGCGTCGATCTGACGCAGTTCCGCGTTCAGTTCCCTGAAGGCCGCAGCCGCCACCGACAGCCCCGGCGAAACGGCGATCACGGGCAGCCTGCGGTCCAGCACTACCAGTGACGCGTTGAACGCCGTGATGTCCGAGCTGACGAACATGCCGGGCTCGGCACCGTCGTACTCGTTGTTCTCCAGGAAAACGGCCTGCAGCGCACCGTCCGGCCGCACACACAGGTGGGCCAGTCCGTCAGTGCCGATTCGCAGCCAGCGCTCGGACTCGGTCGCCGGACGCGGCAACCCGTGATGCCCCGCGAACACCCCCAGGGCCAGGGCGTCCTCCTTACCGGAAGCCCGGAAGTACGGCGCGACGTGCAGCGGTACACCCACCCCTTCGAGGGTCGCCCGCGAGTTCTCTGGCAGCCGTACGCCGTAGGCTCCGGTCGCACTGATCCGACGCATTCCATCCCGGCCGAAATGGGCGACGGCGGGATCCGGAACGGGCACTGACACGGGGACCTCACACAACAGACGGGCGGACGGTTACGACCATAGACGGCAACGGTGACCGGCTCCGCCGAGGGCCTCCCGAGGGCGGGGGGCCTCGGCCTACGTGGCCCTTGCGATCTCGGGTCCCTCTCCGGCTGTGCGGCGGCACGCAGACGAAGGCCGGGCCGGTTCGATTCGTGCGGAACGGCCCGGCCTTCGGCGGAGTGTGTCAGCGGTTGATCGACTGGATTTCCTGGACGTTCATGTCCTGGGTCGTCTCGAAGGTCCCGTCGGGGAGGTCGCCGCCGTCGCCACCCGCGCCTTCCCAGGTGATCTGCCAGGTTACGGAGGCCGACAGTTCGTACGGTTCTCCGTTGGTGGCCCGTAGGTACCTGATGCCGCACGGTGGGGTTTTGCCGGCGTCACCCGTCTTGTACGGGGTCCCGATGGAGCCGTCGTCGTTGATCTCGCAGTCGCCGGAGGCGGGGAAGGTCTCCGCGTCGTCCGTGCCCGGCTCCAAGTGGAGGGCGACCGGCTTGGCGGTCGTTTCAGCCCACAAGCCGGTGTTCGGGAGCTCGGCGCGGACCTTGACCTCCTTGAACGTTCCCTTGTCCAGCCAGACCCAAGTGGGCACGTTCACCGTGGACTTGGCTTCCGGCTTCAGCTCGACCTCGGTGTCGGGGACCTTCACCTTGTCGTAGGCGTACTCGGCGAGGATCTCCGGTGTGGGGGCGTTCGGTACGTCGGGGATCTCGCCGGCGTCCTGCCAGAACATGACGCGGTCGCAGTTCCATGACTCCGGGTCGGTGGTGTCCGGTGCTACGCCGCGCCAGAAGTAGCCGTCCTGGCCGAGGTTGTAGTTGTCGTAGCCCTTGGCGGTGGACAGCTCGTCGTCGTTCCAGTTGGTGGCGTCCTTGCTGTCCCGGTAGTGGTCCGTCCACAGCTTCTCGCCGTACCAGGACACGTGGGGGCTGACGTCGCCCTGGCCGTTCGTCTCCGAGAACTCCTTGAGCTGCTCGGGCGTGAAGGCGGGTTCGTACCAGCAGGGTGGCGGCTCCCAGTTGACATCCGTCGAGGAGATGTTGCCGGTGTTGTCTCCGGTGGGGGCGCTGGCCTGGGTGATCTTGATCCGGGAGTGGCGGGCAGAAGCGGAGATGGTGCCGTTGGCGTCGGAGTCGGCGCCCGTCTCACCTTCGTTTCCTGGCTCCCCGAGGGCGAGGGCCGGGGATGGCGCCAGCGCTGCTGCCAGCGTCAGCGAAGTGAGCAGACCTCCGAGAGTCTTGCGGGGAGTCAGCATGCTCAGCACGCTCCCGGTTCGGTCTCGACGGTCATGGTCTTCCAGACGCCGTTCGCTTCCTTTCCGAGGCTCGTGCGGTACTGCACTTTCGGGGACTCGCCCTCGGGGGTTCCCGCGGTCTCGCCTGTCTTGAGGTCCTTGCTGTAGCCCTTGCTCTCGTCGACGCAGTAGAAGAGCGTGGAACGCGTCTTGTTCTTGCCCAGATAGGTGACCTCTGGGTCGTAGACCTTGACTTCGCCGGTGATCGTCAGCCCCTTGTAGCCCTTGACCCAGGCGGAGCCGGTGCTCATTGCGGCTTGCCCGCTGTAGAAGGACAAGGAGTCGGCTTCGGGATCGCCGGCGACGATGGCGGCGTACGAAGCCCGGAGGCGTTCCTTACCGTCGTTGAGGACGGTCTGGAGTTCGGGGTCGCTGTTCGTCCAGCCCTCGAAGTTCGCCTGGAAACTCTCCGGAAGCTTGATGGCGGGGCGCTTCGCGTCCGACGCCGCGGAGGCCGAAGCCGACGGGCTGCTCGCCCCCTTGTCCGCCCCCTTGATGTCATCCGGAGAAGACGAGTCGTCACCCCCGCCGCAAGCGGTGAGCAGAAGCGCCGCCGATGCGGCGAACGTGGCGGTCGTGGTCAGGGTGCGGCGGGCCACGGACGAACTCCCCCTAGCGCAGGCGTGTGTGCAACAGAGAACGAAGCTATCAGGGGCAAGTGGCGTGCATCGGAGCAGCGATGGGGGATCGTGTGTGGATCGTGAGATCTGTGACGTGACAGTTGCGAAGTGGCTCACATCCCGGATGTGGGGCGGCCAACCGTCGGTCGGACAACTCGGGCCTAGGGGTCGGGTTGTGAGAAAGCAGGCGGCCGGAGAAGCGGCGCCCACTGCCCGACCTTCGACACCCTCCTTAAGATCTCAGTAGTCTCAGTACACCCCCGCACTCCTCCCTCCACACACGACATCAGGACACCCGCCATGGCGCGACGCACCACTTCCAGCTCGACGGGCAGTTCGCCGGGTCCGAGGAATCGGACGCCGCAGCCTTTGCCTCGGCGGCGGCGTACGTTCGGGGATTTCATCAAGGCGTTCTTTGCCTTTATCGCCCTGATTGTTCTGCTGGTGGGGGTGCCGGGGGCGCTGGCCACGCAGATGGGGTGGCCGCTGCCGAGCGGGACGCCGAGTCTGGACTGGCTTCAGCAGGAGATCACGGCCGGCACGTTTCTGAATGTGCTGACCGTTCTCGTCTGGTTTGCCTGGGCCCAGTTCACCGCCTGCGTACTCGTGGAGATGAAGGCCGCGCTGTCCGGCGTCGGGGTGCCGAACCGGGTGCCCGGTGCCGGGCCGAGCCAGTTGCTCGCGCGGCAGCTCGTCGCCGCGTTGTTGCTGGTCGGCGCGACCGCGGCCAGTTTTGCGCCCGGACTCTCGCAGCTGGGACAGCAGTTGCAGGAGAACCAGCGGCCGACCGTCGCCGCCGCGCAGCAGACGCCCGCCGGCCTGCTGGGGCAGCAGGAGCAGGCCGCCTCCAGTGCCGCCACCGCGCTGGCCGAGCAGGCGGCGAACGCCGCGCACGCCGCCGAGAGCGGGAGCACCGCCGACAGCGGTGACACGAAGTACTACCGGATCCAGCCGCCGGAGGGGCGCCATCACGACTCCCTCTGGGAGGTCGCCGAGCGGCACCTCGGGGACGGCCGGCGGTACAAGGAGATCTACCAGCTCAACAAGGACCGTGCGCAGCCCGACGGTTCGAGGCTCTCGGAGGCCAGCCTCATCCGGCCCGGCTGGATCCTGGAGATGCCCGGCGACGCCCGCGGCGGCGACCTCGTCGAGATGCCCGACGAGGCCCCGGAGGTGTCGAAGGAGGTTCAGCAGCAGATCTCCGACTACTCCAGGACGGGGAGCGGGGAACAGCGGGGGAGTGGACAGCAGGGCGGTAGCGGCAGTGGCAGCGGGGCCGTTGATCATGAAACGGCTCAGATCACGGTGCCCGAGCAGCGGCCAGGCCCTGACCAAGGTCAGCAAAGCCAAGGCCGGCAGGGGCAGGAGCACGCCACCTCCGCCGCCGACGACGGTGGCTTCGGGCTGCCGCAGGCCCTCCTCGGGGCGCCCCTCCTCGCCGCCGGGCTCCTCGGGGCGCTCGGGCGCCGGCGCCGTCAGGCCCTGTGGCAGTCGGCCCTCGGTGCCGTCGGCGGGCGGCGCGGGATGATGGAGCCGCCGACGCCGACCGGTACGGCCGCCGATGCGCAGGACGCGTTGCTCGTGGGGGCCGACCCCGAGGGCGTACGACTTCTTGACCGGTCGCTGCGCGGGCTGGCCGCTGCGCTCGCGGAGGAGTCGCGGCCGTTGCCGACCGTGTACGCGGCCTGGATGAGCAACGGAGATTTGCACCTGCAACTGGCTCAGCCCGCCGGAAGGCCGCCGGTGCCGTGGCAGCTCGGGCAGGACCAGACGTTCTGGATGCTGGCGCGGGCCGACGCCGAGCGGTACGAGGACGTCGACACGGCGGCCCCGTACCCCGGGCTCGTCAGCCTCGGCACGATGGACGACTCGCGGCTGCTGCTCAACCTGGAATCCGTTCCCGGCATCGTCTCGCTGAGCGGCAGCGAGGAGGACCGGGCGGGCGTGTTCGCCTCCGTGGCCGCCGAGTTGGCGACCAACGGCTGGTCCGACCGCATGACGATCACGCTCGTCGGCTTCGGCCAGGACCTCACCCCCCTCGCGCCCAACCGGCTGCGCCACCTCGACGACATCGAGGCGCTCATCGAGACCATGGAGGCGGAGACCAGGCAGCGACGCGGGGCGCTCGGCGCCGCCGGCCACGACTCCGTCCTCACGGGGCGTACGGGGCCCGCGCAGCACACTCGTTGGGCTCCGCACCTCGTACTCCTCGCCGCCGAACCGTCCGCCGAGGACGCGGTCAAGCTTGCCGAACTCGCCTCCGACGCCGGCCGGTTGGGCATCGGCTATCTCGTCGGTACGGAGTCGGGGGATCTGCCCGGTGCCGCCTGGGAGATGGAGATCACCGGCGAGGGCAAGCTGCTCGCGCCGCTCCTCGGGCTCGAACTCGACGCCCAGTTGCTGCCGGTGGCCCAACAGCGCGCCGTCGTCGAGCTGTTCGTCGAGGCGGATCCGGAGCGCGAGCCGAACGGTCCGGCCGCCGATCCGCCGTTCCTCGTCGACATCAGCGAGCAGGGACGGCCGGCGGTGTATGCGCGGCTTGTCGGGCCGTACGAGATCATCGGCCTCGACACGCCGGACGGTGAGCGCAGTCCGCTGCTGCACGAGGCGTTGGCGTTGCTGCTGCTGCACCGGGAGGGTGTGCATCCTCGGGTGCTGTCGTCCGCGCTGTGGCCCCGCGGGGTCACCGAGGATGTGCGGGACGCGCTGGTCGAGCGGCTGCGGGCCTGGCTGGGCAATGATCCGGACGGCACACCGCGACTTGGCACCGACTCGACGGGGCGGCTCAAGCTGGCCAAGTCGGTCGTGTCCGACCTGGATGTGCTGCGGTCGCTGTATCACGAGGCGACTCAGGGACGTGGGGTCGACAGCCGGGCTGTGCGGGGGCGGTTGCTGACCGATGCGTTGGTGTTGGTGCGGGGGCCGTTGCTGGCGGAGCGGCCTGCGGGGCGGTACGGATGGCTTACGCACGAGATCATCGATGCGCAACTGCCCTTGCTCGTCGCCGATATCGGGCTGGCGTTGTCGGCGTTCCATCTTGAGAAGGGGCGGGCCGGGAAGGCTATTGAGGCGCTGAACGCGGCGCTTGGCTCCGCGCCGGGCGATGAGCGGTTGTGGCATGAGTTGCTTCGGGCCACTCATGCCACGGGGGATGCGGCGCAGCTTCAGAGGCTTGCGGCGGATCTGGTTTCGCGGAGTGGGGCGCGGGGGGTGCCGCCGCGGACTGAGGCCTTGTTGGATGAGTTGCTGCCCTCCTGGCGTAGTGGTGTTGCGGCCGTTGGGTGACAAGTTGCCCGGAGCTTTTGGCTGTGCCCACCCGTTCCGCCTTGCGGAACGTATGCCCACAGCGGTAGCGGATCGCTTGCCCACAGCGGTGCGGTAGTGGCAGGGAGCCTCTTGTGGAACTGGCCTTGATTCTTGGCGCTGCCCTCTGGGGTGCGCTCGCCGGGATGCTCGTGCCCCGTGCTGCCTATCGGCTCTCCGTCGAGCCCGAGGAGGAGTGGCGGGCCCAGTGTCCGGACGGGCATGTCATCAGCGGCTGGGTGGGGTGGGCTAGGTGTGCGGGTCGGGCGTATGGGCCCGGTACGCCACTCGTTGTCGTCGTCACCGCGCTGGTGTGTGCCGCTCTTGCCGCTGCCGCCGGTACTCGGCCTGAGCTGGGGGTATGGCTGTTGGTTGCGCCCTTTGGGGTGCTGCTGACCCTGGTGGACTTCTCGGTGCATCGGCTGCCCGACGTCGTGAATCTGCCCCTGGCTGTCGCCGTGCCCGGGCTGCTGGGGATCGTGGCGCTGGTTCCGGAGAACAACGGTGACTGGACCGGCGCGTTGCTCGGCGGGCTTGCGTACGCCGGGTGGTTCTTCGTCTGTTTTCTCATCAACCCGAACTGGGTGGCCTTCGGGGATGTGAAGGTCGGGCTCTGGCTGGGTGCCGTCCTCGGCTGGTACGGGTGGGGCGTACTGATGCTCGGTGCCTTCGCCGGGTTCTTTCTGGCGGGGTTCTACGCGGCCGGGCTCGTCGTTACGCGCAGGGGCGGGCGCAAGACCGCGGTGCCGTACGGGCCCTTCCTCATCTCCGGCGCCTTCGTCGGCACCCTCATCGGGGCGTTCGCGGCCTGACGCGAGCTGCCCCAAAGGGCTGGCGTACGCTGGATCAGTCCGTCCACACCCTGAGGAAAGGGACCGCCCCGGTGACCGCTAAGGCCGACCTTCAGTCCGTCCTCGACCGTGCCGCCGAGGGTGGGCGGATCACCCCGGAGGAGGCGCTCGACCTCTACCGGGACGCCCCGCTGCACGCGCTGGGCGCCGCCGCCGACGCCGTACGCCGCCGCCGGTACGCCGGTACGGAGCACATCGCGACGTACATCATCGAGCGCAACATCAACTACACGAACGTATGCGTCACGGCCTGCAAGTTCTGTGCCTTCTACGCGCCGCCGAAGGCCACCGACAAGGGCTGGACGCGCGATCTGGACGACATCCTGCGGCGCTGTGCGGAGACCGTCGAGCTCGGCGGTACGCAGATCATGTTCCAGGGCGGGCATCACCCGGACTACGGCGTCGAGTACTACGAGAAGCACTTCGCCGCCATCAAGGCCGCGTACCCGCAGCTCGTCATCCACTCCCTGGGGGCGTCGGAGGTCGAGCACATGGCCCGTATCTCCAAGGTCGGCGTCGAGGAGGCGATCCAGCGGATTCACGCCGCCGGGCTCGACTCCTTCGCCGGCGCCGGTGCCGAGCTGCTGCCGGAGCGGCCCCGCAAGGCGATCGCCCCGCTGAAGGAGAGCGGTGAGCGCTGGCTGGAGATCATGGAGGCCGCCCACAACCTCGGTGTGGAGTCCACGTCCACCATGCTCATGGGTACGGGCGAGACCAACGCCGAGCGCATCGAGCATCTGCGGATGATCCGTGACGTACAGGACCGGACGGGCGGCTTCCGGGCCTTCATCCCGTACACGTACCAGCCCGAGAACAACCACCTCAAGGGTCGTACGCAGGCGACGATCTTCGAGTATCTGCGCATGATCGCCATCGCGCGGCTGTTCATGGACAACATCGCCCATATCCAGGGGTCGTGGCTCACCACCGGCAAGGAGGTCGGCCAGTTGTCGCTGCACTATGGGGCGGACGACCTCGGTTCGATCATGCTGGAGGAGAACGTCGTCTCGTCGGCCGGTGCCAAGCACCGCTCCAACCGGCTGGAGATCATCGACCTGATCCGTAAGGCCGGGCGCGTGCCGGCGCAGCGGACGACCACGTACGAGCACATCGTCGTGCATGACGACCCGGCGAACGATCCCGTCGACGAGCGGGTCCAGTCGCATATCTCGTCCACGGCGATCGCGGGCGGGACGGCTCATCCCGAGTTGAAGCTCCTCGCCTCCAACTAGCTTTCCTGTGCTGACGATTCACGCCGCGGATGAGCTCCGCCACACCTGGGACGATCCCGCTCCGGTCAAGGACGGAGCCGTCGTGGTGGAAGGGGTACGGGTCGCGGCGACGGGTTCGCTCTCGGACCTCCAGGAACGCTTCCCGGGCGCTCGCGTACGGCGGTGGCCCGGGGTTCTCGGGCCCGCCCTGGTCCACGAGGGGCCGCTGCCCGAGGCGCCTACGCCTCGGGAACGGGTGCATGCGGTGCTGAAGCTCGGGGCGGTGGCGGTTCTGGAGGAGTACGCCGATACGCCCGAACTCCGGGCCGCCGCCGAGCGCAACGACGTGGTCGTCCTCGCGAGCGCGGCGCGGCGGCCCGCGATCCTCCAGACCGGGCGCGCCGACCTCGCTGTCGTCGACGAGACCGGCGCGTGTGTCGCGACCGTTTGCGCGGGGCGACTGGTGCACCGGCGCAGATAGCGGTCAGCCCGAGAACGCCTCCGCGAACGCGCCCGAACGCTGCTTGATCCCGCTGCAGTCGGTCTGCGCGACGTTCGCCTTCGCCTTGCCGCGCGCGCACTGCCGGTCACGGGCCGCCGCCCACATCGACACCCACGCGATGTCCTTCTCCTCGGCGAACGACCGGACTTGGGCCGCGTCGGACACCGTGAACGTCTCGTTGTCGACGTCGTTGACGCCGATCATCGAGGTGAGCGCGAGGCCGTTCCAGGCGTCCTCGGACGAGAGGCCGAAGATTTTCTTCAGCTGGCCGTGGGTCGCCTTGGCCGCCTTGATCGCATAGGTGCCCATGTCGCCGTCGAACGAACTGCCGTAGTTCATCGTCATGATGTTGACCGTGGAGACCTGTACGCCGTTGTCGTTGGCGGACTCCAGCACGGCCCGGCTGTCCTTGTTGAGGCCGTGCGGCATCACGGGCAGCGTGAAGGACACCCGGACCTCGGGGCGCTGCTTCTGGAGCAGGGCGATGGCCTTGGAGCGCAGCGCCACCGACTTGGAGTCGCCCAACGGCTCGCCCTCGATGTCGAAGTCGGCCTCTGTCGCACCGGCGGCGTCGAGCGCGGTCGCATAGGCACCGGCCAGCTTGGAGGCGTTCTTGCAGGTCGTCGCGAGCTCCTTGCCGGAGGCTCCGCCGAAGGAGACCCGCACGCTGCTGCCGGACGACTTCAGCGCCGAGATCCTGGACTTCACCGCCGAATCGCCGATGCCGTACTCGCCCCACGTCGGAGTGCAGCCGCCGCGGCCCGCGATCACGAAGGCCAGGTTGTACGCCGACGGGGAGCCCGCCGATTCGTTGTCGGAGGCCGCGGTGGCGCTGACGTACGGGACGAACGCGGCATTCGGTAAGGGCGTCTTTGACGGCGACCGTGACGGTGTCTTTGACGGCGACCGTGACGGCGTCTCCGGCGAAGTCTCCTTGGAGGGGGCGGGCGTTGTGGGAAGTGTGGGGGCCGCCTGCGGGGGTGACGGTTCCGAGGAGCACCCCGTACAGGTCAGCGCCGTCGCGAAGACAAGCCCGGCAGCCGGTTTCAGGAGACTCCTCATTGCACATGCACCTCTCTTGGGACGTACGTCGGGGATCTCTCGTGACGTACGTCGGAGAACGGGCAACGTCTCACAAGCGGCCGGTCTTCACGAGGACAAGACGGACTCTCTCAGGGACTGCACACGTTCCTCGCGGGGTCGAGGGCTCTCGGGGCGCTCGGCGTCGACCCACGCCCGGCCGGGCAGGCCGGGCGTCCCAGCTCTGCTCCCGGCTGCCACAATGGGCCCGTGACCCGCGCTTCCCTGAACAAGCAGCCGCACGAAGTCGCCTCGATGTTCGACGACGTGGCGGAACGGTACGACCTGACGAACGACGTGCTGTCGCTCGGCCAGGACCGGCGGTGGCGCAAGGAGGTCGCGAAGGCGGTGGACGCGCGGCCCGCGCAGAAGGTGCTGGACCTGGCGGCGGGTACGGCCACCTCGTCCCTGCCCTTCGTACGGACGGGGGCGTACGTCGTGCCGTGCGACTTCTCGCTCGGGATGCTCCAGGTCGGCAAGAAGCGCCACCCCTGGCTGCCGCTGACGGCGGGTGACGCGACGAGGCTGCCCTTCAAGGACGACACCTTCGACGCGGTGACGATCTCCTTCGGCCTGCGGAACGTCCAGGACACGGACGCGGCCCTGCGCGAGCTGTACCGGGTGACCAGGCCGGGCGGGCGCGTGGTGATCTGCGAGTTCTCGCACCCCACGTGGGCGCCCTTCCGCACCGTATACACGGAGTACCTGATGCGCGCGCTGCCGCCGGTCGCGAGGGCGGTGTCCTCCAACCCCGACGCGTACGTCTATCTCGCCGAGTCCATCCGCGCCTGGCCCGACCAGCCCGCACTGGCCGAGCGCCTGCGCAAGGCCGGCTGGTCGAAGGTGGCGTGGCGCGATCTCACTGGCGGGATCGTGGCGCTGCACCGGGGCTTCAAGCCCGCCTGACCGCTAAGGGACCTGGTTCACCACCGATAGACCCGGCTACCTCAGGACCTCGAACGGGTCGCGCGGCGCGTCGAGTTCGCGCTGCAGCCCGCCGGACGGCGGTCGTGGCAGCCGCGGCTCGCGCACCCCCGCGCCTCCGCCGCCCTCTCCTTCACCGAAGTCGAACCACACGGTGACGACGGCACCGGGTGGCACCTCGGTGCCGGGCAGCGGGTACTGGCGTACGACGTAGTCGACGACGGTCAGATGGAAATCGGGCCGGTCGGGCGCGGCGAGCATCACGCCACGTGCCTCGGCCGTCTCTCGCGCGTCCACGGCCATCAGGCCGACGAGCCGCGGTACACGCACATCGGGTGGTTTGCGCACAGACGTCACCCCCAGCGGTACCGGAAGAGTAAGCCCTGCCGCGCGCTGCCGGAAGCCGGGCGCCGCCGGAAGGCGTCCCCCGGCCCCGGAGGCCGGCCTGGCAGGCGTCACCCGGTCTGGGGGGCCGCCCCGGAAGCCGTCGCCCGCCTCAGAGGTCCAGCCGGTAGCAGTGGCCCCTCTCAGAGGTCCAGCCGGTAGCAGTGGCCCGTCTGCTGCGAGGCCGGCGAGGTGAACCTCTCGACCAGGGTCATACCCAGGCGTCTGGTCACCGCGATGGAGCGTTCGTTGCGGGAGTTGACCATCGCCACCACGCTGGGGACGTCTGCCGTCCGCAGCCGGTCGATCGTGCTCCACGCGGCAGCGGTGACGTATCCCTTGCCCCAGTACGCCCGCCCGAGCCGCCACCCGATCTCGATCTCGCCCTTCGGACCCCAGGCGTGCGGCCACGGCTGGGCGCCCGTGAAGCCGATGACGTCGTCCTTCTCGTCGAGCATGGTCCAGAAGCAGAAGCCGTACTCGGCGTCGTGCCGGCGCTGCCGCGCGGTCAGCTCCTCGTAGACGGACAGCTCGGCCGGCTTTCCGCCGTGGAACTCCATCACGTCCGGGTCGTCGAAGATCCGGTGCCAGGCGAAGGCGTCCTCGTCGGTGGGGACGCGCAGGCGTACCACGGGGGAAGGTCGGTTCATGGAGTGGCCCTTCAGCAGGGTGATCAGTACTGCTGAATAGACTGCCCATGTCCAGTGCCCGTCGGCACGTTGATTTCGAGTCTTGGGGAGACCCCACCGTGACCGAGCCCCAGCCCCTCTCCGAACACACCGCCGATGTGATCGTCGTCGGGGCCGGGCCAGCCGGTTCCACCACCGCGTACTACCTCGCGAAGGCCGGACTCGACGTCCTGCTCCTGGAGAAGACCGCGTTTCCGCGGGAAAAGGTCTGCGGTGACGGGCTGACGCCCCGCGCGACCAAGCAGCTCGTCTCGATGGGCATCGACATCTCCGAGGAGGCGGGCTGGCTCCGGAACAAGGGGCTGCGCATCATCGGCGGCGGTGTCCGCCTCCAACTGGACTGGCCGGATCTCGCCGCCTACCCCGACTACGGGCTCGTACGAAAGCGGGACGACTTCGACGAGCAGCTGGCGCGGCAGGCGCAGAAGGCGGGCGCGCGGCTGTACGAGCGCTGCAATGTGGGCGCCCCGATCATCGACGACCGCACAGGTCGCATCACCGGCGTGCACGCGAAGCTCGGCGACCCCGACTCGAAGGAGAAGCGCGCGGTCACCTTTCACGCCCCGCTGGTCGTGGCGGCCGACGGCAACTCGACCCGGCTGTCTCTCGCCATGGGCCTGCACCGGCGCGACGACCGTCCGATGGGCGTCGCGGTGCGTACGTACTTCACGTCCCCGCGCCACGAGGACGACTATCTGGAGTCCTGGCTGGAGCTGTGGGACAAGCGCGGTCCGGGCGAGGACCGGCTGCTGCCCGGTTACGGCTGGATCTTCGGCATGGGCGACGGCACTTCGAACGTCGGCCTGGGCGTCCTCAACACCTCTTCCTCCTTCAAGGAGCTGGACTGGCGCGAGGTGCTGAAGGCCTGGTGCGCGTCGATGCCGGAGGAATGGGGCTACACCCCGGACAACATGACGATCCCGATCCGCGGCGCCGCCCTCCCCATGGCCTTCAACCGCCAACCGCACTACACGAAGGGCCTGTTGCTCGTCGGCGACGCGGGCGGCATGGTGAACCCCTTCAACGGCGAGGGCATCGCGTACGCCATGGAGTCCGGCCAGATCGCCGCCGACGTGATCGTCCAGGCGCACGCCCGCGCGACCCCCGCCCAGCGCGAACTCGCCCTGCAGCGCTACCCGAAGGTCCTCAAGGACACCTACGGCGGCTACTACAACCTCGGCCGCGCCTTCGTGAAGCTCATCGGCAACCCGAAGGTCATGAAGATCGCGACGCAGCGCGGGCTCACACACCCGGTGCTGATGAAGTTCACGCTGAAGATGCTCGCCAACCTGACCGACCCGACGGGCGGCGACGCGATGGACCGCATCATCAACGGGCTGAGCAAGGTGGCGCCCAAGGCGTAACTCCGAGGCCGGCTGTGAGGCGGGCTGAGCGCGCGCCTAAGGGCCGCTTCCCCGGCTGGGGAGGCGGCCCTTCAGAAGCGTGACCGGAGGGTCAGAGCACGCGCACCGCGCCGCTCGCGGGGTAGCCCGACAGCTCCTGGATGACGACGCCCTTGCCGGGGTTCGCGGCGTCCAGGTACTTGCCGTCTCCGATGTAGACACCCGTGTGGTACGCGGAGCCCTTGCCGCCCCAGTACAGGATGTCGCCGACCTGGATGTCGGACAGCGGGACGTCGGTCCCGACCGTCGACTGGTCCTGCGAGACGCGCGGCAGGTCCACGCCGACCTGCTTGAACGCGGCCTGGACCAGGCTGGAGCAGTCCCATGCGTTGGGGCCTGTGGCGCCCAGGACGTAGGCGTCGCCGACCTGCGCCTTGAGGAAGTTGATGACCGTACCGACGCTGCCGCTCGCCGGGGCCGGGACATCGGTCTCGGAGCTCGAGGGCGCGGAGGCGTTCAGGGTGGTCCGCTCGGCGGACCGCGAGGCGGCGGCCTCTGCGGCGGCCCTGCGCTCGGCCTCGGCCTTCTTCTTGGCCTCCGCCTTCTTCTTCGCCTGGGCGAGGTCCGTCTTGGCCTGCTTGGCGGCCTTGGCGGCGGCCGCGTCACGCTCGGCCAGCAGCTCGTAGTCGGCCGCGGCCTGCTGGGTGGCAGCCGCGGACTCGGCCACGGTCGCGGACAGGCCGGCCGTGAGCGTGGGCAGTTCGATCGTCTGGGTCACGGGCTCGGACGCGTTCGCCGATCCGGCCGCAGCGCCCACTGCCAGGGTGCTGAGGACGCCACCGGCAACTCCGGCGCGCATCGCGAGCTTCGAACTGCTGCGAGGCCGGGGTTTCCGGTGGCTGGGTATGTGAGCGGTGTGGGACATGAGTCCAACCGGTATCAGGGGCTCCTCCATATCTTCAAGAAACGTGTGGTGCGCCACAGTTGTTCAATGGGCCGTCCAAATTCCGGAAGCGGCATTCCTTATTGACGCCGTACCGGGCAAAGTGGACACCGTTCAACCGGCCTCTGAGCAAGGTCTTTTCGCATTACGTCCGAATTGCCCGCCACTTACCACTCGTTGAGACCGATGGCCAAGCCCCGCTTGTGTGACGGGGCTCCGTGTGTGACGCAGGTCACGGATCGGCCACCTCGGCGGATGTGTCACGCCCCCTGGGTCTCGGTCGGGTCTCAAGTTCGTGTTCCGCTCGTGAACGGATGCACGCTCTCGCGTCCGTCCACACCCGTGCGCCAACTCCCCCCGAAGTGTGAACGAGTTCCTCTACCAAGCGCTGATGTCCAGCACCAATTTGCTTGCGGTGGCTGCCTCTTGATATTGGACCGCACTGCCGGACCTGCGGTAACGAGCGAAATTGTCACTTCTGGTGATCACTCGGACGCTTCCTGAGCGAAGATCGGTACGCCTCCGACTTCATGATCCAGTGCCAGGTGGTGGAGATCACAAAGGCGTTGTCGTACCCCGTGTCGCAGATCACAGACCGGCAGGCATAAGATGCGTGGCAGTTGGGCTTGTGACCTGCTTCACATGGACGCGATCTTCGTGAAGCCGCACGGGGCTTGCGAGTCTCGTGAAGCCGACGGAGCCTGTGAGCTTCGTGGGGCAGGTGAAGTCCGACGTACCCCCAGCCTCTGGCCGGGGGACCCCAATGCAGTCAATGCCGACTGAGAGGAGCGAGGAGCGGTGAACGCGTATGCGCCCATCCTCGTACTGGGAGCCCTCGGGGCAGGCTTTGCGATCTTCTCCGTGGTCATGGCCACGCTTATCGGTCCAAAGCGTTACAACCGGGCCAAACTCGAGGCCTACGAGTGCGGTATCGAGCCGACCCCCACGCCGGCCGGCGGCGGGCGGTTCCCGATCAAGTACTACCTGACGGCGATGCTCTTCATCATTTTCGATATCGAGATCGTCTTCCTCTATCCCTGGGCCGTCACCTTCGACGCCCTTGGGGTATTCGGGCTCGTGGAGATGCTGCTCTTCGTGCTCACCGTCTTCGTCGCGTACGCGTACGTATGGCGGCGCGGCGGCCTGGAATGGGACTGAACCCCGGATAGGGGACAGAGGAGCCACTGAGCATGGGACTCGAAGAAAAGCTGCCGAGCGGTTTCCTGCTGACCACCGTCGAGCAGGCCGCTGGGTGGGTGCGCAAGTCGTCCGTCTTTCCCGCCACCTTCGGCCTCGCCTGCTGCGCCATCGAGATGATGACGACCGGTGCGGGCCGCTACGACCTGGCGCGCTTCGGCATGGAGGTCTTCCGCGGCTCACCGCGCCAGGCCGACCTGATGATCGTCGCCGGACGTGTCAGCCAGAAGATGGCGCCGGTGCTGCGGCAGGTCTATGACCAGATGCCGAACCCCAAGTGGGTGATCTCCATGGGGGTCTGTGCGTCGTCGGGCGGGATGTTCAACAACTACGCGATCGTGCAGGGCGTCGATCACATCGTCCCTGTCGACATCTATCTGCCCGGCTGTCCGCCACGGCCCGAGATGCTGATGGACGCGATTCTCAAGCTGCACCAGAAGATCCAGACCTCGAAGCTCGGCGTGAACGCCGAGGAGGCGGCCCGCGAGGCGGAGGAAGCGGCGCTCAAGGCGCTCCCCACCATCGAGATGAAGGGCCTGCTGCGGTGAGCGACGCGAACGACAAAGGCAGCAACGGGGTCAACCCCGAGAAGGACCTGGCCGCCTCCAACCTTCCCGGCCAGCGCGGCGACCAGGGCGAGGAGATCCGCGTCCAGCGCGGCATGTTCGGCGCCAACAACGGCGGCGACACCTCCGGCTACGGCGGCCTGGTCCGCTCGGTCCGGCTGCCGGGGCCCGCCACCCGGCCGTACGGCGGCTGGTTCGACGAGGTCGCCGACGAGCTGGAGGGCGCCCTGGAGGAACAGGGACTCGTACCCGAGAACGCCATCGAGAAGACGGTCGTCGACCGCGACGAGATCACCTTCCACATCGAACGCGAGCACCTGGTCCGCGTCGCGCAGACCCTGCGCGACGACCCGGCGCTCCGCTTCGAGCTGTGCACGGGGGTGAGCGGGGTCCACTACCCCGGCGACAAGGGCCGCGAGCTGCACGCCGTCTACCACCTGCGCTCGATCACCCACAACCGGCTGATCCGCCTCGAAGTCAGCGCCCCGGACGGTGAGCCGCACATCCCGTCCCTGGTCTCCGTCTATCCGACGAACGACTGGCACGAGCGCGAGACGTACGACTTCTTCGGCATCGTCTTCGACGGTCACCCGGCCCTGACGCGGATCATGATGCCGGACGACTGGCAGGGCTTCCCGCAGCGCAAGGACTACCCCCTCGGCGGCATCCCCGTCGAGTACAAGGGCGCCCAGATCCCGGCTCCGGACCAGCGGAGGTCCTACTCATGAGCACGCAGTCAGCAGCCGCACGCGAGACCACGGAAGGCACCGTCTACACGGTCACCGGTGGGGACTGGGACGAGGTCGTCCAGACCGCGGCCCGGGCCGACGACGAGCGCATCGTCGTCAACATGGGCCCGCAGCACCCGTCCACCCACGGCGTGCTCCGGCTGATCCTGGAGATCGACGGCGAGACGGTCACCGAGGCCCGCTGCGGAATCGGTTATCTGCACACCGGCATCGAGAAGAACCTCGAGTTCCGTACGTGGACACAGGGCACGACCTTCGTGACGCGCATGGATTACCTGACGTCGTTCTTCAACGAGACCGGGTACTGCCTCGCCGTGGAGAAGCTCCTCGGCATCGAGGACCAGGTCCCCGACCGGGCCTCCATCATCCGCGTGCTCCTGATGGAGCTGAACCGGCTCTCCTCGCACCTGGTGTGCATCGCCACCGGCGGCATGGAACTCGGCGCCACCACGATCATGATCTACGGCTTCCGTGATCGTGAACTCGTTCTCGACATCTACGAGTTGATCACCGGCCTGCGCATGAACCACGCGTACATCCGGCCCGGCGGCCTCGCTCAGGACCTGCCTCCGGGCGCGGTGGACCAGATCCGCGAGTTCGTGAAGAAGATGAGGAAGAACCTTCCCGAGTACGACAAGCTCGCCACCGGGAACCCCGTCTTCAAGGCCCGTATGCAGGACATCGGCTACCTCGACCTGGCCGGCTGCATGGCCCTCGGCGCCACCGGCCCGATCCTCCGCTCGGCCGGCCTCCCGCACGACCTGCGCAAGGCGCAGCCGTACTGCGGCTACGAGACGTACGACTTCGATGTCCCGACCGCCGACACCTGCGACGCGTACGGGCGCTTCCTGATCCGCCTGGAGGAGATGCGCCAGTCGCTGCGGATCATCGAGCAGTGCCTGGACCGGCTGGAGCCCGGTCCGGTCATGGTCGCCGACAAGAAGATCGCCTGGCCCGCACAGCTGGCCCTCGGCCCGGACGGCCTGGGCAACTCCCTCGACCACATCAAGCAGATCATGGGCACCTCCATGGAGTCCCTGATCCACCACTTCAAGCTGGTGACCGAGGGCTTCAGGGTCCCGCCCGGCCAGGCGTACGCCGCCGTCGAGTCGCCCAAGGGCGAACTCGGGGTGCATGCCGTGTCCGACGGCGGCACCCGCCCCTACCGGGTCCACTACCGCGACCCGTCCTTCACCAATCTGCAGGCCATGGCGGCGATGTGCGAGGGCGGCCAGGTCGCCGACGTCATCGTCGCCGTCGCGTCCATCGACCCCGTGATGGGAGGCGTCGACCGGTGACCACCACTCCTTCCGAGCAGGGCGTACAGGCGCAGGGCGTCAGCCTGGGCATGCCCCAACTGCCCGCGCCCGACTACCCGGACGACGTTCGAGCCCGGCTCGAGGCCGACGCGCGCGAAGTCATCGCCCGCTACCCGGACTCCCGGTCCGCCCTCCTGCCGTTGCTGCATCTCGTGCAGTCGGAGGAGGGCCATGTCACGCGCACCGGCATGCAGTTCTGCGCCGACATGCTGGACCTGACGACGGCCGAGGTCACCGCGGTCGCCACCTTCTACACCATGTACCGGCGCAAGCCCTCCGGTGACTACCAGGTGGGCGTCTGCACCAACACCCTGTGCGCGGTGATGGGCGGCGACGCGATCTTCGAGGCCCTCCAGGACCACCTCGGTGTCGGCAACGGCGAGACCACCGACGACGGCAAGGTCACCCTGGAGCACATCGAGTGCAACGCGGCCTGCGACTTCGCCCCGGTCGTGATGGTCAACTGGGAGTTCTTCGACAACCAGACCGTGGACACCGCGAAGCGCCTTGTGGACGACCTGCGCGCGGGTGCACAGGTCGAACCGACGCGCGGCGCCCCCTTGTGCACGTTCAAGGAGACCGCACGGGTCCTGGCCGGCTTCCCCGACGAGCGCCCCGGAGCCGTCGAGGCGGGCGGCAGCGCGGGACCGGCCTCACTGACCGGCCTCCGGCTGGCGAAGGGCGAGATGGCTCCCGCGCGCGTGGTGCACCCGCGGGGCTCCGGTCCGCAGGACCAGCCGCCCGCCGAGCACCTCAGCTCGCATGACGCGCCGCAGCGGACCTCGGCCTCCGACCCCGCGCATCCCGCGGGCCCGGTCTCCGAGGAGGGGGAGTGATGACCTTGGCAGCCGAGATCAAAGACACCGGCCCGGAGAAGCTGCTCGCACCCGTGCTGTCCGCCTTCTGGGACGAGGACAAGTCCTGGACGCTGGACGTGTACCGAAGGCACGAGGGGTACGAGGGGCTGCGCAAGGCCCTCGCCATGTCGCCGGACGACCTCATCGCGTACGTGAAGGACTCCGGTCTGCGCGGACGCGGCGGCGCGGGGTTCCCCACGGGCATGAAGTGGCAGTTCATCCCGCAGGGCGACGGCAAGCCTCACTATCTGGTTGTCAACGCCGACGAATCGGAACCGGGCACCTGCAAGGACATCCCGCTTCTCTTCGCGAACCCGCATAGCCTCATCGAGGGCATCGTGATCGCCTGCTACGCGATCCGGTCTTCGCATGCCTTCATCTATCTGCGCGGTGAAGTTGTCCCCGTGCTGAGGCGGCTGCACGAGGCAGTACGGGAGGCGTATGCGGCGGGATACCTCGGCGAGAACATTCTGGGCAGCGGACTCGACCTCCAGGTCACCGTGCACGCGGGCGCGGGCGCGTACATCTGTGGTGAGGAGACCGCACTGCTCGACTCGCTCGAGGGCCGCCGTGGCCAGCCGCGACTTCGTCCCCCCTTCCCTGCTGTCGCGGGGCTCTACGCGTGCCCGACTGTGGTGAATAACGTCGAGTCGATCGCGTCGGTTCCCGCGATTCTGAACAAGGGAAAGGAATGGTTCAGGTCGATGGGCAGCGAGAAGTCCCCGGGCTTCACGCTCTACTCGCTCAGCGGCCATGTCGCCCGTCCCGGTCAGTACGAGGCGCCGCTCGGCATCACGCTGCGCCAGCTGCTCGACATGAGCGGCGGGATGCGGCCCGGGCACCGGCTCAAGTTCTGGACACCGGGCGGCTCTTCGACCCCGATGTTCACCGACGAGCACCTCGACGTCCCTCTTGACTACGAAGGAGTGGCTGCCGCGGGTTCCATGCTCGGCACAAAAGCGCTCCAGTGCTTCGACGAGACGACGTGTGTCGTGCGGGCGGTGACGCGATGGACGGAGTTCTACGCCCATGAGTCCTGCGGCAAGTGCACGCCCTGCCGCGAAGGGACGTACTGGCTCGTGCAGTTGCTGCGCGACATCGAGGCCGGCAAGGGCGTCATGTCCGACCTCGACAAGCTGAACGACATCGCCGACAACATCAACGGCAAGTCCTTCTGCGCCCTCGGCGACGGCGCCGCCTCGCCGATCTTCTCCTCCCTCAAGTACTTCCGCGAGGAGTACGAGGAGCACATCACCGGCCGGGGCTGCCCCTTCGACCCGGCGAAGTCGACGGCCTGGGCGGACAAGCACACGGAGGTGAACGCATGACTGTGACCACCAGCGCTCCCTCCGGGGGCGGGGAGGCGGCGGTTCCGCCGGAGGATCTCGTCTCGCTGACCATCGACGGCATCGAGATCAGCGTGCCCAAGGGCACCCTGGTCATCCGCGCCGCCGAACAGCTCGGCATCGAGATCCCCCGCTTCTGCGACCACCCGCTCCTCGACCCGGCCGGCGCCTGCCGCCAGTGCATCGTCGAGGTCGAGGGCCAGCGCAAGCCCATGGCGTCCTGCACGATCACCTGCACGGACGGGATGGTCGTCAAGACCCATCTCACCTCTCCTGTCGCCGAGAAGGCGCAGAAGGGTGTGATGGAACTGCTGCTCATCAACCACCCGCTGGACTGCCCGGTCTGTGACAAGGGCGGCGAGTGCCCCCTGCAGAACCAGGCCATGTCGCACGGCAACGCCGAGTCCCGCTTCGAGGGCAAGAAGCGGACGTTCGAGAAGCCCGTCCCGATCTCCCCCCAGGTGCTGCTCGACCGGGAGCGGTGCGTGCTGTGCGCCCGGTGCACCCGGTTCAGCAACCAGGTCGCGGGCGACCCGATGATCGAGCTGCTCGAGCGGGGCGCACTCCAGCAGGTGGGCACGGGCGAGGGCGATCCTTTCGAGTCGTACTTCTCCGGGAACACGATCCAGATCTGCCCGGTGGGCGCGCTGACGTCGGCGGCGTATCGCTTCCGCTCGCGCCCCTTCGACCTTGTCTCGTCGCCTTCGGTGTGCGAGCACTGCTCCGGCGGCTGCGCGACCCGTACCGACCACCGGCGCGGCAAGGTCATGCGGCGGCTCGCGGCTCACGACCCCGAGGTCAACGAGGAGTGGATGTGCGACAAGGGGCGGTTCGGCTTCCGGTACGCGCAGCAGCGGGACCGTCTGACGACGCCACTGGTGCGGGGCGAGTCCGGTGAGCTGGAGCCCGCTTCGTGGCCAGAGGCCCTTTCGGCGGCGGCCGAGGGGCTGTTGGCGGCCCGCTCCAGGACCGGTGTCCTGACCGGGGGCCGGCTCACCGTCGAAGACGCCTACGCGTACAGCAAGTTCGCGCGCGTGGCCCTCGACACGAACGACATCGACTTCCGCGCGCGCGTGCACAGCGGCGAGGAGGCCGAATTCCTGGCCGCCCGGGTCGCCGGACGCGGCCGGAACCTCGACGGCACGGGCGTCACATACACCTCCCTGGAGAAGGCGCCCGCCGTCCTGCTCGTCGGCATCGAGGCCGAGGAGGAGGTGCCCGGCGTCTTCCTGCGGCTGCGCAAGGCATGGCGGGGGCACGGGCAGAAGACGTTCGCGCTCGCCACGCACGCGACCCGCGGACTGGAGAAGGCGGGCGGCACGCTGCTTCCCGCCGCGCCCGGCACCGAGACCGAGTGGCTTGACGCGCTCGCGTCCGGCGTCGGTCTGGAGGGCGACGGCGCGACCGCCTCCGAGGCACTGCGAGCCGAGGGCGCCGTGATCGTCGTAGGTGAGCGGATGGCCGCCGTGGCGGGCGGGCTCACCGCCGCCGTACGGGCCGCCTCCGCGACCGGTGCCGAACTGGTGTGGATCCCGCGCCGGGCCGGGGAGCGCGGCGCCATCGAGGCGGGCGCGCTGCCCTCGCTGCTGCCGGGCGGGCGTCCGGCCACCGACTCGCGCGCGCGGGTCGAGGTGGCCGCGGCCTGGGGAGTCTCCGAACTCCCGCTCCGGGACGGACGTGACACCGGCCAGATCGTCGAGGCCGCCGCGACCGGTGAGCTGGCCGCGCTCGTCGTGGCCGGCGTCGAGGTCGCGGACCTGCCCGATCCGGCACGCGCGCGTGCGGCACTGTCCGAAGTGGGCTTCCTGGTGTCGCTCGAACTGCGCCCCAGTGAGGTCACCGAGCACGCCGATGTCGTACTCCCCGTCGCCGCCGTCGCGGAGAAGGCGGGCACCTTCCTCAACTGGGAGGGCCGGGCACGGTCCTTCGAGGCGGCGCTCAAGCCCGACCAGATGACCCGCCGGCTGGCGCCGGCCGACGCCCGCGTCCTGCAGATGCTCGCGGACGCCATGGACGTACACCTGGGGCTGCCCGATCTGCGCACCGCGCGCGTGGAGCTCGACCGGCTCGGCGCCTGGGACGGGGCGCGGGCCACCGAGCCCATGGAGACAGGAGCCCAACTGCCGCGCCCCGCCGCCGGGGAGGCCGTCCTCGCCGGACACCGGCTGCTGCTCGACCAGGGCCTCCTCCAGGAGGGCGACGAGGCGCTCGCCGGGACCCGGCATGCCGCACTCGCGCGCGTGTCGGCCGCCACGGCAGCCGAGGCCGGCGTCAAGAGCGGCGATGTGCTCGCCGTGACCGGCCCGTCCGGAGTGGTCGAATTCCCGCTGCAGATCACGGAGATGCCCGACCGCGTGGTGTGGCTCCCGCTGAACTCCGCCGGGGGAGGCGTCGCCTCCGACACGGGCGCGATCCCCGGTGACCTCGTCCGCATCGGCCCGGCGACGCTCGCCCCCGAGGCCCCCAAGGAGGTGAAGGCATGACAACTGTGTACCTCGCCGCGGAGGACCTCTCCATGTTCGGCCGCGACCCCTGGTGGCTGGTCGTCATCAAGGCGGTCTTCTGCTTCGCCTTCCTGATGTTGACCGTGCTCTTCTCCATCGTGTGGGAGCGCAAGGTCGTCGCCTGGATGCAGCTGCGCATCGGCCCCAACCGGCACGGCCCCTGGGGCATGCTCCAGTCGCTCGCCGACGGCATGAAGTTGATGCTCAAGGAAGACGTCATCGTCAAGCGCGCGGACAAGGTGGTCTACGTCCTCGCGCCGATCGTCGCGGCCATCCCGGCCTTCATGGCGATCGCGGTGATCCCCTTCGGGCCGGCCGGCAACGAGATCTCGATCTTCGGCCAGCGCACCACGATGCAGCTCACCGACCTGCCGATCGCGATGCTCTACATCCTCGCGGTCGCCTCGGTGGGCATCTACGGGATCGTGCTGGCGGGTTGGAGTTCTGGATCCACCTATCCGCTGCTGGGCGGTCTGCGCTCCTGCGCGCAGATGATCTCGTACGAGATCGCCATGGGCGCCGCCTTCGCTTCGGTGTTCCTGTACTCCGGCTCCATGTCGACGTCGGAGATCGTCGCCCAGCAGCACGACCGCTGGTACATCATCCTGCTGCCGGTGTCGTTCCTGATCTACATCGTGACGATGGTCGGCGAGACCAACCGCGCGCCGTTCGACATGCCGGAGTCCGAGGGCGACCTGGTCGGCGGCTTCAACACCGAGTACTCGTCCATCAAGTTCGCGATGTTCATGCTCGCCGAATACGTGAACATGGTGACGGTCTCGGCGGTCTCCGTGACGCTCTTCCTGGGCGGCTGGCGGGCCCCGTGGCCGGTCAGCACCTTCTGGGAGGGCGCCAACCACGGCTGGTGGCCGATGCTCTGGTTCGTGGTGAAGGTGCAGCTGCTGCTGTTCTTCTTCATCTGGCTGCGCGGCACGCTGCCCCGCGTCCGCTACGACCAGCTGATGAAGCTCGGCTGGAAGGTCCTCATCCCGGTCTCCGTGGTGTGGCTGATGCTCGTGGCGACCGTGCGGACGCTGCGCAACGAGAACTACGGCTTCGCCGACATCGCCCTCTACGTCGGCGGAGCGGTCCTCTTCCTGCTGCTGCTCTCGTTCGTCGTCGACATGTTCCGCGACCGGAAGTCCGCCAAGGAGGCGCAGGAGGCGCCCGCGGAGCCCGTCGCCTTCGACCCGATGGCGGGCGGATTCCCCGTACCACCGCTGCCGGGACAGGCCCTGCCACCGGTGCCGAGGCGACGCCCGCGCCGGGAGCGGGAGTTGATTGTCAGTGGTGGGGTCGATACTGCCAGTGACGGATCTGATGGATCTCGTGACGGAAAGGAGGCGTCCGATGGCTGATGAGCAGAAGGAGACCAAACCCGGTTTCCAGAACCCCGTCGCAGGCTTCGGCGTGACCTTCAAGGCCATGTTCAAGAAGCGGCTGACCGAGCAGTACCCCGAACAGAAGAAGACCACCGCTCCGCGATTCCACGGCCGGCACCAGCTCAACCGCCATCCGGACGGCCTGGAGAAGTGCATCGGCTGCGAGCTGTGCGCCTGGGCCTGCCCGGCGGACGCGATCTATGTGGAGGGCGCGGACAACACCGAGGAGGAGCGCTACTCCCCGGGCGAGCGGTACGGCCGCGTCTACCAGATCAACTACGCCCGCTGCATCCTGTGCGGGCTGTGCATCGAGGCGTGCCCCACGCGCGCGCTGACGATGACGAACGAGTTCGAGTTGGCCGACAGCAGCCGTGCCAACCTCATCTACACCAAGGAGCAGCTGCTCGCCGGCCTCGAAGAGGGCATGGTCGACAGCCCGCACTCGATCTTCCCCGGGACGGAAGAGCAGGACTACTACCGGGGTCTGGTCACTGAGGCTGCGCCGGGTACGGAGCGTCAGGTGGCCCTCTCCAAGGGAGAGGTGCCGCAGGAGGCCGCCTCGACCTTCGGCGCGGACGAGCCGGCGTCGGAAAAGGTGATCGGCCGATGATGGATCTCGCCGCCTACACCACCTCCACCGGAGAGGCCTTCCAGTTCTGGGTCCTCGGCACCATCGCGGTGATCGGCGCCCTGTGCACCGTCTTCATGAAGAGGGCCGTGCACAGCGCCCTCTGCCTCGCCGGGACCATGATCATCCTGGCGGTGTTCTACCTCGCCAACGGCGCCTATTTCCTGGGCGTCGTGCAGATCGTCGTCTACACCGGCGCGATCATGATGCTGTTCCTCTTCGTGGTCATGCTCGTCGGCGTCACCGCCGCCGACTCACTGAAGGAGACCATCAAGGGGCAGCGCTGGCTTGCCCTCCTGTGCGGCCTCGGCTTCGGCATCCTGCTCTGCGCGGGAATCGGCAACGCGTCGCTGAACGAGTTCAACGGCCTCGGCCAGGCCAACGCCGGTGGCAACGTGGACGGTCTCGCCGCCCTCATCTTCACGAAGTACGTCTTCGCCTTCGAGCTCACCGGCGCCCTGCTCATCACGGCTGCCGTCGGCGCCATGGTGCTCACGCACCGGGAGCGCACCGAGCGGGCCAAGACCCAGCGCGAGATGGCCGAGGAGCGCGTACGGGAAGGCAAGCAGCTCCCGCCGCTGCCCGCCCCCGGCGTCTATGCCCGGCACAACGCGGTGGACATCGCGGGCCTCCTCCCGGACGGCACGCCGTCCGAGCTCACCGTCAGCAAGACGCTGCGCTCGCGCGGCCAGATCCGCGATGTGTCCAACGAGGCGATCAACGATCTCAAGGCGCTGGAGCAGCGCGCCGGAGAACGGCTCGGCCGTGAAGAGGAGGCCGCGAAGTGAATCCCGTCAACTACCTCTACCTCGCCGCCCTCTTGTTCACGATCGGCGCCTCCGGAGTCCTGATCAGGCGGAACGCGATCGTGGTGTTCATGTGCGTCGAGCTCATGCTCAACGCCTGCAACCTCGCGCTCGTGGCCTTCTCCCGGATGCACGGCAATCTCGACGGCCAGATCATCGCCTTCTTCACGATGGTCGTCGCCGCCGCGGAGGTCGTGGTCGGGCTCGCGATCATCGTGTCCCTGTTCCGTTCCCGCCACTCGGCCTCGGTCGACGACGCCAGCCTGATGAAGCTCTGAGGGGTCGCTGAATCGTGGAGAACCTGATTGCGCTGCTGGTAGCGGCGCCTCTGCTCGGAGCGGCCGTACTGCTGTGCGGTGGCCGACGGCTCGATGCCGTCGGCCACTGGATCGGCACCGTCCTCGCGGCCGCCTCCTTCGTGATCGGCGCGATCCTCTTCGCCGACATGCTCGGGAAGGGCGCGGAAGAACGGGAGATGGTCCAGCACCTGTTCAGCTGGGTCCCCGTAGAGGGCTTCCAGGCCGACGTCGCCTTCCAGCTCGACCAGCTGTCGATGACGTTCGTGCTGCTGATCAGCGGCGTCGGCTCGCTTATCCACGTGTACTCGATCGGGTACATGGAGCACGACGAGCGGCGCCGCCGCTTCTTCGGCTATCTGAACCTGTTCCTCGCGGCGATGCTGCTGCTCGTCCTCGCCGACAACTACCTGCTGCTGTACGTCGGCTGGGAGGGCGTCGGTCTCGCCTCGTACCTGCTGATCGGCTTCTGGCAGCACAAGCCCAGCGCCGCGACCGCCGCGAAGAAGGCCTTCCTGGTCAACCGCGTCGGCGACATGGGCCTCTCCATCGCGATCATGCTGATGTTCGCCTGGTTCGGCACCTTCGCCTTCGAGCCGGTGCTGGAGGTGGCGGGCGAGACGAGCGAGGGCAAGCTCACCGCCATCGGCCTGATGCTGCTGCTCGCCGCCTGCGGCAAGTCCGCCCAGGTGCCGCTGCAGTCCTGGCTCGGGGACGCGATGGAGGGCCCGACCCCGGTCTCGGCCCTCATCCACGCCGCGACGATGGTGACCGCGGGCGTGTACCTGATCGTCCGCTCCGGCGCGATCTTCAACGGGGCGCCGGACGCCCAGCTGGCCGTCACCGTCGTCGGCGCCGTCACGCTCCTGTTCGGTGCGATCGTCGGTTGTGCGAAGGACGACATCAAGAAGGCGCTGGCCGGCTCGACCATGTCGCAGATCGGCTACATGATCCTCGCCGCGGGCCTCGGCCCCGTCGGCTACATCTTCGCGATCATGCACCTGGTGACGCACGGCTTCTTCAAGGCCGGGCTCTTCCTCGGCGCCGGTTCGGTCATGCACGGCATGAACGACGAGGTCGACATGAGGAAGTACGGCGGCCTCAGGAAGTACATGCCGGTCACCTTCGTCACCTTCGGTCTCGGCTACCTCGCCATCATCGGTTTCCCCGGTCTGTCCGGCTTCTTCTCCAAGGACAAGATCATCGAGGCTGCCTTCGCCAAGGGCGGCACCGAGGGCTGGATCCTCGGAGGCGTGGCCCTCCTTGGCGCGGCCATCACCGCGTACTACATGACGCGCGTGATGCTGATGACGTTCTTCGGAGAGGAGCGCTGGCGGCATGCTCCGACGCCGTCCCCGGCCGAGCCGAGCGTGGAGCCGGCTGCCGAGACAGGCGGCGCACACGCCGAGCCGCATCCGCACGAGTCCCCGAAGTCCATGACGATCCCCATGATCGTGCTCGCCTTCGGGTCGGTGTTCGCGGGAGCGTTCTTCAGCATCGGCGACCGGTTCGTCCACTGGCTGGAACCCGTGACTCACCATTCCCACGGCAACCCGCCGGTCAGCGCCCTGACGGTCACCCTCTCCACGATGGTCGTCCTCGTCATCGGCGCCGGGCTCGCCTACGCCCAGTACGGGCGCCGTCCCGTGCCCGTCGTCGCCCCGCGCGGCTCCCTGCTCACCCGGGCCGCCCGGCGTGACCTCCTCCAGGACGACTTCAACCACGTCGTCCTCGTACGCGGCGGAGAGCACCTCACACGCTCCCTGGTGTACGTCGACCACAGCCTGGTCGACGGGGTCGTCAACGGCACAGCGGCCTCGATGGGCGGCCTCTCCGGACGGCTGCGCAGGCTGCAGAACGGCTTCGCGCGCTCGTACGCGGTCTCGATGTTCGGCGGTGCGGCGGTCCTCATCGCCGCGACCCTGCTGATGAGGGCGGTCTGATACCGATGTCCTTTCCACTGCTGACAGCGACGGCGGCGCTCCCGGCCCTCGGGGCGATCGCCACGGCCGCAGTGCCGGCCGCGCGCCGCACCGCCGCCAAGTGGCTGGCGCTGCTGGTCTCGCTCGCCACCCTGGTACTCGCCGTGGTGGTCCTGGTCCGCTTCGAGCCCGGTGGCGACCGCTACCAACTCACCGAATCCCACGCCTGGATCGCGGACTTCGGGGTGCGCTACGAGCTGGGTGTGGACGGCATCGGGGTGGCGCTGATCGCGCTGACCGCGCTGCTGATCCCGTTCGTGATCCTCGCGGGCTGGCACGATGCCGACCCGCTGGAGACCCGCAGCAGCCGCTGGCGTCCGACACAGGGCTTCTTCGCCCTGATCCTCGCCGTCGAGGCGATGGTGATCCTCTCCTTCGAGGCCACCGACGTCTTCCTCTTCTACATCTTCTTCGAAGCCATGCTCATCCCGATGTACTTCCTCATCGGCGGCTTCGGAGACCGCGCCCACGCGGGCACGGACGAGAACGCGGCAGCCCAACGCTCGTACGCCGCCGTGAAGTTCCTCCTCTACAACCTGGTCGGCGGCCTGATCATGCTGGCCGCCGTGATCGGCCTCTACGTAGTGGCCGGAAACTTCTCGCTCCAGGAGATCGCCGAGGCCCGGGCGAACGGCACGCTGGACATGGCGACCAGCACCGAACGCTGGCTCTTCCTGGGCTTCTTCTTCGCGTTCGCCGTGAAGGCACCCCTGTGGCCGCTGCACACCTGGCTGCCGAACGCCATGGGGGAGGCCACCGCCCCGGTCGCCGTACTGATCACGGCGGTCGTCGACAAGGTCGGCACCTTCGCGATGCTGCGCTTCTGCCTCCAGCTCTTCCCGGAGGCATCGAAGTGGGCGACGCCGGTCATCCTCGTACTCGCCCTGATCAGCATCGTCTACGGAGCGCTGCTCGCGGTCGGGCAGCGTGACATCAAGCGGCTGGTGGCGTACGCGTCGATCTCGCACTTCGGGTTCATCATCATGGGCATCTTCGCGATGACCAGCCAGGGCCAGTCGGGCGCGACGCTCTACATGGTCAACCACGGGATCTCGACCGCCGCCCTGATGCTGGTCGCCGGCTTCCTGATCTCGCGGCGCGGCTCGCGGCTGATCGCCGACTACGGAGGAGTGCAGAAAGTCGCCCCGGTGCTCGCCGGCACCTTCCTGATCGGCGGCCTCGCGACTCTCTCGCTGCCCGGTCTCGCGCCGTTCGTGAGTGAATTCCTGGTCCTGGTCGGCACGTTCACGCGCTATCCGGTGATCGGGATCATCGCCACCTTCGGCATCGTCCTCGCCGCGCTCTACACCCTCGTCCTCTACCAGAGGACGATGACGGGCCCGGTGAAGCCCGAGGTCTCGACCATGCCCGACCTGAAGGTGCGGGAACTCGTGGTCGTCACCCCGCTGATCGCCCTGTTGATCTTCCTGGGCGTCTTCCCGAAGCCGATCACCGACATCATCAACCCAGCGGTCGAGCACACCATGTCCGACGTACAGAAGCAGGACCCCGAGCCTGAGGTGGAGGCGGCCAAGTGAGCGCAACAGCCGTCCACAGCCTGTGGACAATGGCGGCCGATCCGATCGAGAAGATCGACGCGCCCAAGATCGAATACGGGCAGTTGTCGCCCACCCTGATCGTCATCGGCGCGGCGATCATCGGCGTGCTCATCGAGGCGTTCGTGCCGCGCAAGTCCCGTTACTACGCCCAGGTGTTCTTGTCCGTTGTCTCGCTCGCCGCCGCCTTCGCCGCGGTCATCGCGCTTGCGGCCAGCGGATACGGCACCACGAAGGCCGGCATCGTGGCGATGGGTGCCATCGCGGTCGACGGGCCGGCGCTCTTCCTGCAGGGCACGATCCTGCTGGCCGGTCTGCTCGGCGTGTTCACCTTCGCCGAACGGCGGCTCGACCCCGTGGCACACGGTAACCAGGTCGACTCGTTCGCCGCGCAGGCCGCCTCCGTGCCGGGCAGCGACAGCGAAAAGGCCGCGGTGAAGGCCGGGTTCACCACCACCGAGGTCTTCCCGCTGCTCCTCTTCGCCATCGGCGGAATGCTCCTCTTCCCGTCCGCCAACGACCTGCTGACGCTGTTCATCGCCCTGGAAGTCTTCTCACTGCCGCTCTACCTGCTGTGCGCCGTGGCCCGCCGCAAGCGGATCATGTCGCAGGAGGCGGCGGTCAAGTACTTCCTGCTCGGCGCCTTCGCCTCCGCGTTCACGCTCTTCGGCATCGCCCTGCTGTACGGCTACGCGGGCTCGGTGTCGTACGCGACGATCGCGCAGGTCGTCGACGGCTCGATCGAGAACGTCACCCCGGCGCTCGCCGAGACCATGGGCAACGACGCGCTGCTGCTCATCGGCGCCGCGATGCTCGTCATGGGCCTGCTGTTCAAGGTGGGAGCGGTGCCGTTCCACATGTGGACCCCGGACGTGTACCAAGGCGCGCCGACACCGGTGACCGGCTTCATGGCCGCCGCCACCAAGGTGGCCGCCTTCGGGGCGCTGCTGCGTCTGCTGTACGTGGTGCTGCCGGGCCTGAGCTGGGACTGGCGGCCGGTGATGTGGGCCGTCGCGATCGTCACCATGCTGGGCGGCGCGATCGTCGCGATCACCCAGACCGACATCAAGCGGCTCCTGGCGTACTCGTCGATCGCGCACGCGGGCTTCATCCTCGCCGGTGTCATCGCGACCTCGGCTGACGGCATCTCGTCCGTGCTCTTCTACCTGGCGGCGTACTCCTTCGTCACGATCGGCGCGTTCGCGGTCGTGACCCTGGTGCGGGACGCGGGCGGCGAGGCCACGCATCTGTCCAAGTGGGCGGGGCTCGGGCGGCGTTCGCCCCTGGTGGCGGCGGTGTTCGCGGTCTTCCTGCTGGCCTTCGCAGGCATTCCGCTCACCTCCGGCTTCGCCGGGAAGTTCGCCGTGTTCAAGGCGGCGGCGGAAGGCGGCGCGGGCGCGATCGTCGTGGTCGGTGTGATCTCGTCGGCCATCGCGGCGTTCTTCTACATCCGCGTGATCGTGCTCATGTTCTTCAGCGAGCCGAAGCCGGAGGGACCGACGGTGGCCGTGCCGTCACCGCTGACGATGACGGCGATCGCGTTCGGTGTGGTCGTCACGCTGGTACTCGGTGTGGCGCCGCAGTACTTCCTGGATCTGGCAGGGCAGGCGGGGGTGTTCGTGCGCTGACGTGCGCACCCGCGCATCGGGCCCCGGTTCCCTTCGCGGAAGCCGGGGCCTTGTGCGTGTCCGCCGAGAGTCGACGGGTGCCATCGAAGGCAGCCTGTGGATAACTCTGAGGCTGTCGGTGGTGGCCCCTATCGTGGACGCAGTGGTCGAGGCATGACGTGCGACGGGGGACAGAGCAATGAGCGGGTTGGGCGGGACAGGCGGGACGGGTGTGATGACCGAAGAGGACAGGGCCGCAGGGCTTGCCGGGCAGGCCGTGGGGCTCGGCGAGAGCAGGGCCGCAGGGCTCGCGGAGAGCGAGGTGCTGGGCACGCTCCGCCGTGTCTTCGGGTACGAGGCGTTCCGCGGTGAGCAGGAAGCGGTCATCGAGCATGTGGTGGTCGGCGGCGACGCCGTGGTCCTCATGCCGACGGGCGGCGGCAAGTCGCTCTGTTACCAGATCCCCTCCCTGGTCAGACCCGGTACGGGTGTAGTGGTCTCCCCTCTGATCGCGCTGATGCAGGACCAGGTGGACGCGCTGCGGGCGCTCGGCGTGCGCGCCGGGTTCATGAACTCCACGCAGGACTTCGACGAGCGGCGCGTGGTCGAGGCCGAGTTCCTGGCGGGCGAGCTCGATCTGCTCTACCTCGCCCCGGAGCGGCTGCGCCTGGAGTCCACGCTCGACCTGCTCGCCCGCGGCAAGATCTCGGTCTTCGCGATCGACGAGGCGCACTGCGTGTCCCAGTGGGGCCATGACTTCCGCCCCGACTATCTGGCGCTCTCACTGCTGGGCGAGCGCTGGCCCGACGTACCGCGGATCGCACTGACCGCGACGGCCACGCACGCGACGCACCAGGAGATCACGCAGCGCCTGGGCATGCCGGACGCCCGCCATTTCGTGGCGAGCTTCGACCGCCCCAACATCCAGTACCGCATCGTGCCGAAGGCCGACCCCAAGAAGCAGCTGCTGTCCTTCCTGAAGGAGGAGCACGCGGGCGACGCCGGCATCGTGTACTGCTTGTCGCGCAACTCCGTGGAGAAGACGGCCGAGTTCCTCTGCCGCAACGGCATCGAGGCGGTGCCCTACCACGCGGGCCTGGACGCGGGCACACGCGCGGCTCACCAGTCGCGGTTCCTGCGGGAGGAGGGCCTGGTCGTCTGCGCCACCATCGCCTTCGGTATGGGCATCGACAAGCCGGACGTACGGTTCGTCGCCCATCTCGACCTGCCGAAGTCGGTCGAGGGCTATTACCAGGAGACGGGGCGCGCGGGCCGCGACGGACTGCCGTCCACGGCCTGGATGGCGTATGGCCTGAACGACGTCATACAGCAGCGCAAGCTGATTCAGTCAGGTGAGGGCGACGCCGCGTTCCAGCGCCGGGCCGCGGCGCACCTCGACGCGATGCTCGCGCTGTGCGAGACCGCCCAGTGCCGCCGGACCCAACTGCTCGCCTACTTCGGTCAGGACGCCGAGACCGCAGCGTGTGGGAACTGCGACACGTGCCTCGTCCCGCCCGAGACCTGGGACGGCACGGTGGCGGCCCAGAAGGTGCTGTCCGCAGTGGTGCGGTTGCAGCGTGAGCGGGGGCAGAAGTTCGGGGCGGTCCAGATCATCGACATTCTGCTCGGGCGCAAAACCGCGAGGGTCATACAGTTCGACCACGACCAGCTGTCCGTGTTCGGCATCGGCGAGGAGCTGTCCGAGGGCGAATGGCGTGGTGTCGTTCGGCAGTTGCTGGCGCAGGGGCTGCTCGCGGTCGAAGGCGAGTACGGGACGCTGGTGCTGACCGAGGCGAGCGGGACGGTGCTGCGGCGTGAGCGGGAGGTGCCGCTGCGCAAGGAGCCGAAGAAGCCGGTGACCGCGAAGTCGGCGTCGTCCAGGGGCGAGCGCAAGCCCAAGGCCGTGGCGGTCGACCTGCCCGAGGAGCTGGTCCCCGCCTTTGAGGCTCTGCGCGCTTGGCGTGCCGCGCAGGCCAAGGAGCAGGGGGTTCCGGCGTACGTCATCTTCCACGACGCGACACTTCGGGAGATCGCCACGGTGGGGCCCACATCCATCGTGGAGTTGGGCGGGATCAGCGGGGTGGGCGAGAAGAAGCTCGCGACATATGGGGACGGGGTGCTCGGGGTGCTTGCCTCCTTGGCTCCGGGTTCGCCGGTGTCACCGGCTCCCGCGGCCGAGGGCGGGGACTCGGGGGTGCGGGAGCCGGATCCGGAGGACTGGGGCGAGCCCGATGAGCCGGACGGGCGGGACGACTGGATATAGAGGCCGGGTGGGGCGGACGACCGGGTGAGGCAGAGCGGATGAGAGAGCTACTCACACGCTCGGTACGACCTGACCCGTCACCTCGCCCAGTCCCACCCGGGTTCCGTTCGGCCCCGGTGCCCAGGCCGTCAGCGTGACGACGTCACCGTCCTCGAGGAACGTCCGCTTGCCGTCGGGGAGTTCGAGGGTGTCGCGTCCGTTCCAGGTCAGCTCCAGCAGCGACCCGCGTTCGCGCTCGTCGGCTCCGCTCACCGTTCCCGAACCGTAGAAGTCACCGCTGCGCAGGGAGGCGCCGTTCACCGTCATATGGGCCAACTGCTGGGCGGCGGTCCAGTACATGGTGGAGAAGGGCGGCTCGGAGATGACGTGGCCGTTGAGGGCGACGGAGATACGCAGGTCGTAGCCGCCGGGTTCCTCGGAGGCGTCGTCCAGGTAGGGGAGCAGGGGGTGAGTACGGGACGGGGGCGCGACCCGGGCATCGTCCAGGGCGTCGAGCGGAGTGATCCAGGCCGACACCGACGTGGCGAAGGACTTGCCGAGGAAGGGGCCGAGGGGGACGTACTCCCAGGCCTGGAGGTCGCGCGCGGACCAGTCGTTGAGGAGGCAGAGGCCGAAGACATGGTCGCGGAAGTCGCTCAGCGGCACCCGTGAGCCCATGGCGGAGGGCGTACCCACGACGAAGCCGACCTCTGCCTCGATGTCCAGGCGGACGGACGGCCCGAAGACCGGCTCGGGGTCCGTGGGTGCCTTGCGCTGGCCACAGGGGCGTACCACGTCCGTGCCGGACACCACGACGGTGCCGGACCGGCCGTGATAACCGATCGGCAGGTGCTTCCAGTTGGGGGTGAGGGAGTCGGCGGCGTCGGGGCGGAACATCTTGCCGACGTTGCGGGCGTGGTTTTCCGATGCGTAGAAGTCGACGTAGTCCGCGACCGTGAAGGGGAGGTGCAGGGTTACTTCGGAGAGCGGGTGCAGCAGGGGTTCGACGGTCTCCCGGTGGGCGGGCACGGTCAACCACGCCGTGATCGCTCGTCGCACATCCGACCAGGCCGTACGGCCCGCCGCGAGCAGGGGGTCGAGGGTGCGGCGGGCGAGCAGACGGACGTACGGGGAGCCGAGCGCACGGGCCGCGCCGCCCGCGTCGAGGACGTGGTCGCCCAGCCGGACACCGACACCGCGCTCCGCGGACCCGGCTGGGGAGAACACGCCGTACGGAAGATTGTGGGGACCGAAGGGATCGCCCTCGGGGACCTCGAAGGGGCGCATGGAGTGCTGCCTCGCTTTCCGTGTGGGTGGGGATCACGTTACGGGGAGTTGACGCCCGCATCCCCTGAACTCCTCCACCATCCGGTCGGCGCGCCGATTTCTCGGGCGTACGGTGGCGCGAGAGATGGTCGAGGTGTCGGACGACGTCCGGTTCGGGGCGGGTCGAGGGGTCGTTCGATCCGTATTCTCTGATCATGGCCGCACCGATCGCATATTCACTTATTGCCACTGACCTGGACGGAACGCTGCTCCGCGGCGACGACACCCTCTCCGACCGGTCACGGACCGCGCTGGCGGTGGCGGCCACGGCGGGGGCCCGGCACCTTGTGGTGACGGGGCGACCGGCGCCGCGCGTGCGGCCGTTGCTCGACGAACTGGGCGGTCAGGGGCTGGCGGTGTGCGGGCAGGGGGCGCAGTTGTACGACGCCGGTGCCGACCGCATGGTGTGGTCAGTGACCCTCGACCGGGAACTGGCCGAGACGGCGCTCGGCAAGATCGAGGCGGAGGTCGGGGACGTGTACGCGGCCGTGGACCAGGACGGTGTCGACGGGCTCACGTTGATCGAACCGGGTTATGAGATGCCGCATCCGACGTTGCCGGCGGTGCGGGTTCTCCACCGCGGCGACCTCTGGACGAAGCCCATCAGCAAGGTGCTTCTGCGCCATCCGTGCCTGACGGACGACGAGTTGGCATCGGCGGCCCGCGGAGCCGTCGGTTCCCTCGCCACCGTCACCATGTCCGGCCCCGGCACCGTCGAACTTCAGCCATGCGGAGTGACCAAGGCGACCGGACTTGCACTCGCCGCCGCCCACCTCGGTCTCACCCGCACCACAACGATCGCCTTCGGTGACATGCCCAACGACATCCCCATGTTCGACTGGGCAACCCACGGCGTAGCGATGGCCAATGCCCATCCCGAACTCAAGGCGGTGGCCGACGAGGTGACCCTGTCGAACGAGGAGGACGGCATCGCGGTGGTATTGGAGCGGCTGTTCCGCTGACCCGTGGCCGTCACAGAAACAGCTCCTCCCGTGCGCGGGCGTACGCCCTGTCCCCGGCCCGGGCGATCTCCGAAGCGGTGGGAACGGAACCTTCCGTGCCGTGTGCGTCGTTGTCCTAGCAGGTCGCTGGGAACATACCGCCAGTGATCCCATAGCGCCTGGCCTGGACGGGCAGGCGCTCACTGTGATCGAAAGGCGACCGGATACGCTGACTTGAGTGCGAGCAGCGACACATCGACAAACACTTGCAGCACACAAGACACACAGAACACAAACAGCACCCACCGCACCAGCAGCAGCAACAGCACCAAGAGCACGCAGAGACCGCCCTTGAGAGCGTCAGCAGACAGGAGACCCTCGTGACCGTCGTCGGGCCGTTCGGGCTGAGCGTGCGGGACCAGGCTCTCGAAGCCGATGTCCAGGCCGGATTGGCGGCTGTCGAGGAGGGCCTGCTCGAGGCCACCAAGAGCGAGGTCCCTTTCATCACGGAAGCCGCGCAGCACCTGGTGCGCGCGGGCGGCAAGCGGTTCCGGCCGCTGCTCGTGATGCTCGCCGCGCAGTTCGGTGACCCGTACGCGCCGGGTGTCGTGCCCTCCGCCGTGGTCGTGGAGCTGACCCACCTCGCCACGCTGTACCACGACGACGTGATGGACGAGGCGGACGTACGCCGCGGAGTGCCCAGCGCGAACACCCGCTGGGGCAACTCGGTAGCGGTGCTCACCGGCGACTTCCTGTTCGCGCGCGCCTCGCACATCCTGGCCGACCTCGGGCCGGAGGCCGTACGGATCCAGGCCGAGGCGTTCGAGCGCCTGGTCACCGGCCAGATTCTGGAGACGGCCGGGCCACGCGACGGACGCGACCCGATCGACCACTATCTGGACGTGATCGGCGGCAAGACCGGCTCGCTGATCGCCGTGTCGGGACGGTTCGGCGCGATGATGTCGGGCGCCGACGAGACCGTGGTGGACGTGCTCACGCAGTACGGGGAGCGGCTCGGCGTCGCCTTCCAGCTCGCCGACGACGTACTGGACATCGCCAGCGATTCGCACGAGTCCGGCAAGACGCCGGGCACCGACCTGCGCGAGGGCATCCCCACCCTCCCCGTGCTGCGGCTGCGCGAGCGCGTGGAGCGGCTAGGGCTGGCCGAGGACATCGCGTTGTCCGAGCTGCTCGACTCGGACCTGACGGATGACGCCCGGCATGCCGAGGCACTCTCCCTCCTCCGCGCCCACCCGGCCCTGGAGCAGGCCCGCCGCGACACCGTTCGGTACGCCGAGGAGGCCCGCGCCGCACTGGTGCCGCTGCCGGAGTGCGGTGCGAAGGCAGCGCTCGTGGAGCTGTGCGACGCCGTGGTGCACCGGGCGGGCTGACCCCGCCGCAGTCTCTGAACCAAGGGCCCGAACCAGACTCCCGAACCAGGACCCGATTCAGAGTGATGCACGTCACATAGTTGGATTGAGTCCAGACTCAGATCTACTCCGTATTCAAGCCCAGAAGCTGACGCAGGGGGTGTCAGCTGAATTACGGGGAGAAAACAGAATCATGGGGACATTCATCACGTCCGCGAAGCGCCGTAAGAGCCTGGTCATCTCTGGTGTCGCGGTGGCCGCCGCGGCCGGTGTCGCAGCCGCCGTCATCCCGGCGGTCGCCGACAGCGGGAACCAGGGCAAGGGCGCGAACCACGCGCAGCACGGGGGCCAGTCCCTCGAGGTGCAGAGCGGCCTCGCGGGCGGCAGTGGCAGCGGCGGCACCATCCTTGCCGCGAGCCTCAACGGCGCGAACGAGGTGCCGGTCCAGGGCGGCCCCGCCGTCGGCGACAAGGACGGCGCGGCGCTCCAGTTCGTGAAGGTCAAGGGCGACAAGGTGTCCGTCGCGGTCAAGTGGCGCGGCACCGACAAGCCGACCCTGCTCCACATCCACCAGGGCGCCAAGGGACTCAACGGCGGTGTCAAGGTCGACTTCACCAAGCTGCTGGAGAAGGCCAAGGGCCGTACGGTCACCGGCACGGTCAAGGTCGAGGACACCGCCCTGCTCGACCAGCTGAAGTCCAACCCGGGTGGTTTCTACGCCAATCTGCACACTGCAGAGTTCCCGGGCGGAGCCGTCCGCGGCCAACTCCACAAGGTCACCACGGACTTCGACTTCAAGAACGCGCTGCACAACTTCCAGGCCTCCGTCATCAAGGGCAAGCAGATCTACGAGTGCAAGAAGGCGGACGACGGCACCACCGCCTTCGCGCAGCGTGATGTGCGCGCCGTACTCGGCGGTGGCATCGCGCACTCCTTCGTGAAGCCCAACTCCGGTACGCCGCAGTGGATCGCGCCGGACCGCAGCGCGGTCACCGGTGCGCTGATCTCCAAGACGCCGAACGGCGACAAGAACATCCCGGAGCTGGACCTCAAGGCCACTCAGTCCGGCAAGCACCGCGGGCTGTTGGCCGGTACGGCCGAGATCCTTCGGCTGAACACGGTGGGCGGGGTGGCTCCTGCCGGGTCCTGCGAGGAGGGGGCCATCGTGGGTGTGCCTTACGGGGCGGACTACGTGTTCATCAACCGGTGATCGACCCGCTGTTGCCCGGCGATCCACGGCCTGTTGAGGTGATGACCGGCCGGCTCTGAACGGAATTACGGGCGGCGTCTTCCCGCACGACCCTTACGGGGCGGGGGAGGCGCCGCCCACTCGTGTCATACCGCAGCAGTACACGGAGTTGCCTCCAAGGTCTGACGCTTCTCGTCGGCCGATTTGGTCTGATTGGAAACACCACTTCACAGGAGTTCGGGTGACAATGGCGGCCGGGGTGGACGAGTGCAATGACGGTTAGCCGCCGCCGACGACGGAGGTAGGGCACACATGGCACCGTACGAATCCGACGACGACACGAACGAGGAGCTGCGGACCGGCCGGCGCAAGGCGGCGCGGTACGTCGTCCCCGTCGCGGTGATGGGGTTGGCGGCGGCGACCATCGGGCTGGTCCCGGCGTTCGCGGGCTCCGGCGACCCCGACCTGCCGGAGATCACCGCTGAGCAACTCATAGAGAAGATCGCCGCGTCCGACGTACAGCAGCTGTCCGGCACGGTGAAGGTCAGCACGAATCTGGGCCTGCCGGACCTCGGCGGCCTGGAGAGCAGCTTCGCTCCGGGTGGCGGTGGCGCCGGCGGTTCCGACGACGAGGGTTCCTCCGCCGATCCGTCGACCAAGCTCATGGAACTGGCGTCCGGTACGCACACGTTGCGGGTCGCCGCCGATGGCCCGGACAAGCACAAGGTCTCGCTGCTGGACAAGGCCGCCGAGTACAGCCTGATCCACAACGGCGACGAGGTGTGGGCGTACGACAGCGCGTCGAACGAGGCGTTCCACATGAAGGACGCCTCCGGTGCCGCCGAGGACAAGAACAAGAAGGAAGAGGCGCCGAAGGACGTCCCGACCACGCCCAAGGAGATGGCCGACGAGGCGCTGAAGGCGGTCGACGACACGACGTCCGTGACCGTCGACGGCACGGCTCAGGTCGCGGGCCGCGATGCGTACAAGCTGGTCATCAAGCCGAAGCAGTCCGGTTCGACGGTCGGTCAGATCTCGATAGCGGTGGACTCCAAGACCGGTATGCCGCTGAAGTTCACGCTGAGCCCGGCGAGCGGTGGCGCGGCCGTCGTGGACGCCGGCTTCACCAAGGTCGACTTCAGCAAGCCGGATGCGTCCACCTTCGACTTCAGCCCGCCGAAGGGGGCGAAGGTCACCGAGGGCGACGAAACGAAGGCCGAGGACCAGGCACGTCCGAAGGCCGAGGAGGACCTGGGCCAAGGGCTCGAAGGGCTCGAAGGGTTCGAAGGGCTCAAGACCATAGGCGAGGGCTGGACCACCATCGCCCGGTTCGACACCGGCGGCGAGGGCATACCGTCGGCGTCCGGCGACGCGGGCAGCTTCCTCGACTCGCTGGGCACGAAGGTGAGCGGCAAGTTCGGCTCGGGCACGGTCTTCTCGACCCGACTGGTCAACGCGCTCATCACGGACGACGGCCAGGTGTACGCGGGCGCCGTCACGAAGGACGCACTGGTGAAGGCGGCCAACTCCGCGAAGTAACAGGCAGAGAGCGACAGGGAGTTGGTGCCCGACCGGAGGGTTCTGGTCGGGCACCAGCAGGGAGTTGAGGGAGTCGATGGCGGAACGGTCCACCGCGGAACCGGGCAGCGGGCCGGGAACTGGTCCGGAAACCGGGCCGGACACGGTGATCGCCACCCGTGCGCTCACCAAGCGCTACCGCGGCGGACAACTCGCCGTCGACGGCCTCGATCTGGCCGTCCCGGCGGGCAGCGTCTTCGGCTTCCTGGGGCCGAACGGCTCCGGCAAGACCACCACCATCCGAATGCTGATGGGCCTGATCGAGCCGACTTCGGGCACGGCGCGCGTCCTGGGACAGCCCATACCGCGCGCCACCCGCACGGTGCTCCCGCAGGTGGGCGCGCTGATCGAGGGACCGGCTCTGTACGGATTCCTGTCCGGCCGCGACAACCTCCTGCGGTACGACTCCGCCGACCCGACCGCCGATCCCCGCACCCGGCGTACACGCGTCGCGGCGGCCCTCGACCGGGTCGGACTCACGGCCGCCGCGAGCAAGAAGGCGAAGGCCTACTCCCTGGGCATGAAGCAGCGGCTGGGTTTGGCGGCGGCACTGCTCCAGCCGCGCCGGCTGCTGGTCCTGGACGAGCCGACCAATGGGCTCGATCCACAGGGGATGCGCGAAATCCGTTCGCTGGTACGGGAGTTGGCGTCGGACGGTACGACCGTCTTCCTCTCCTCGCATCTGCTGGACGAGATCGAGCAGGTGTGCACGCATGCCGCGGTGATGGCGCAGGGGCGGCTGATCATCCAGGGGCCGGTGGCCGAGCTGGCGGCCGGCGCCCGTGGCCGGCTGGTCGTCACGACGCCGGATCCGGGCGACGCGGCCCGTGTACTGAAGGAGCAGGGCGTGGCCGACGTCGTCGTCACGGAGGACCGGGTGACCGGCGAGCCTCCGGACGACCGCGACCTCGCCGAGGTGAACGCGGCCCTGGTGTCGGCGGGCGTTCGCGTACGGGGCTTCGGGGTCGAACGGGCTTCGCTGGAGGACGCGTTCGTGGCGCTTACGGGGGAGGGCTTCGATGTCGCGGGCTGAAGCATCTGAGGCCTCTGGAGTCTCGGAAGGCTCTCAAGCCTCAGGGATCTCTGAGGTTTCGGAGGTAACTGACGTCAGCGCCGGCTCCGGCACCGCCGAGGTCGTCGGCGTGCGGAAGCCGAGTCCGCTGTGGACTCTCGGCCTGCTGCGCAACGAGCTGGTGACCACCCTGCGCCGGTGGCGGACGATCGCGCTGCTGGGGGTGCTGGCCGCGGTGCCGGTGCTCGTCGGGATCGCCGTGAAGATCGAGACGAGTGACGGCGGGGGTGGTGGCGGCGCGGGACCGGCGTTCGTCTCGCAGATCACCAACAACGGTCTGTTCCTGGTGTTCACCGCGCTCGCGGCGACGCTGCCCTTCTTCCTGCCGATGGCGATCGGAGTCATCGCGGGGGATGCGATAGCGGGCGAGTCGAACGCAGGCACGCTTCGCTATCTGCTGGTCGCACCCGCGGGGCGTACGCGGCTGCTGCTCACGAAGTACGCGACCACGCTGGCGTTCTGTGTAGTGGCGACGCTTGTCGTGGCGGTGTCGGCGCTGATCGTGGGCTCCCTGCTGTTCCCACTCGGCGAGCTGACGACGATCTCCGGCACACGGATCAGCTTCGGTGAAGGGCTGGGGCGGGCGTTTCTGATCGCGCTGACCGTCGCCGCTTCACTGATCGGGATAGCGGCGCTCGGCTTGTTCGTCTCGACGCTCACCGGCAGCGGCATAGCGGCGATGGCGACGACCGTGGGCCTGCTGATCACCATCCAGATCCTCGACCAGATACCCCAACTCCACGCGATACAGCCGTACTTCTTCTCGCACTACTGGCTGTCCTTCGCGGACCTGATGCGCGATCCGGTGTACTGGGACGATCTGCTCCGCAACCTCGGCCTTCAGGGCCTGTACGCGGCGGTGTTCGGCACGGCGGCGTGGGCGCGGTTCACGACCAAGGACATCACCGCCTGACCGATCACCGCCTGACCGATCACGGCCTGACCCATCACCGTCTGGCCGGTCACCGCCCGACCCCTCACCGCCTGACCGGCGGCTTGTATGGGCGGGGCGCTCAGTGGACGCAGAATTCGTTGCCCTCCGGGTCCGTCATGATGACCCACTCGCCCCCTGGCTCCTTCATCTCGCGCAGGACCGCAGCCCCCAGGTCCGTCAGCCGCGCGACCTCCGCCTCGCGTTGCCCGGGCCCGGCGTGTACGTCGATGTGCAGCCGGTTCTTGACGGTCTTCGGCTCCGGTACGCGCTGGAACAGCAGGCGTCGGCCGAGGCCCGTGCCGCTCTCCTTGTCGTACGGGTCCTGCGGGTGTCGTACGGCGACGAGATCGCGCCAGGCCTTGTGGCCGTGGGACTCGACAATGATCTCGGGCGGTACGGCGCCGAAGCCCAGCAGGCGTTCGATGAGGACGCTGTTGTCCTCGACTTCGTAGCCGAGGGTGGCGGCCCAGAAGTCGGCCTGGGCGTGCGGGTCGGCGGCGTCGATGACGAGCTTCCAGTGGAGGGGCATGGGCGACTGAGTCATGGATGGACGGTACGTCGGATGGGGGTTTCCCACGGGGCTTTCGCCCCGCCGCACCTACCCTCTCCCACTCTCGGCCGCGTCATACGCCTGCCGGGCCGCCGCGATCTCCCCCTGGTGTTCCTCCGTCCATGTCACCAAGGAGCGGATCGTCGTGTGCAGCGTCCGGCCGAGTGGAGTCAGTTCGTACTCGACCCGCGGGGGCACCACTGGATACACCGTTCGTTTCACCAGGCCGTCCCGTTCCAACTGCCGCAGGGTGACCGTCAGCATGCGCTGGCTGATGCCGTCGATCTCCCGTCGCAGTTCTGTGAAGCGGAGGCGGCGGTTGTCGAGGAGGGCGATCACGAGCAGGGACCACTTGTCGGCGACTCGGTCGAGGATCTGGCGTACCTGGCAGTCCTCGCGGGTGTCCCACTGGAAGGGGTCCGTGTCGCCGTAGTCCACGCCCACGGTGCCCGCGCAGTTACTCGGTGACTTCAAAGTGCCTTCTTCCATAGTCTTGGATGCTGCCGCAGGCTGGCCATGGTTACAAGAGGGAACCGACCCTCAGTCGAGTAACCGCCTCTGCCTCACAGCCCCCTGCCTCGAAGGAGTCCTGCCATGGGCACCCGTGCCTGGGCCCTGCTGCTCGTCCTCTGCGGAACGATCTTCCTCGAGGGCATCGACGTCGCCATGCTGGCCGTCGCGATCCCCTCCATCCGAGCCGATCTCGAGCTGTCGACGAACGCGGCGGCGTGGGTGATCAGCGCATACGTACTCGGTTACGCCGGCTTCACCCTGCTCGGCGGTCGCGCGGCCGACCTCCTGGGCAGACGCCGGATGTTCCTCACCTGGCTGACCGTCTTCCTCGCCTTCTCGGGTCTCGGCGGATTCGCCACGGAGGGCTGGATGCTGATCGTGGCCCGTTTCGTCACGGGCGTCTCGGCGGCCTTCATGACTCCGGCCGCGCTGTCCCTCATCACGACCTCGTACGAGGAGGGCCCGCAGCGCAACAAGGCCCTGCTCGTCTTCGCGGGCACAGCGGCCGGCGGCTTCTCGCTCGGCCTGGTCATCGGCGGCCTGCTGACCCAACTCGGCTGGCGCTGGGTCTTCTTCGCACCGGTACTGCTGGCGGCGGCGATCCTGATCGCGGCGGTACGCCTGGTTCCGGCCCAGCCCGGCGGGGGCCGGCAGGAAGAAGCAGACGGGCGCCCCCAGCCGCGTACGACAGAAACGGCCGCAGCCGACCGCCGAGGTTTCGACTTCCTCGGTGCCGTCACCGCCGCCGGAGCCATGCTGCTCGCCGCGTACGCCGTCATACGACTCGAACACGGCCTGGACGGCTGGCAGTTGACGGCCGGGGCGGCAGTCGCCGCCGCGCTCCTCGCCACCGCATTCGTCGGCGTCGAACGCCGCAGCCCCGCGCCCCTCGTACGCCTGGGCATCCTGCGCAAGGCATCCGTCGTACGGGCCGATCTCGGCGCGCTGCTCTTCGTCGGCGCCTTCTTCGGCTTCCAGTTCGTCGTCACGCTCTATCTGCAGGAGCTGCGCGGCTGGTCCTCGCTCCAGACGGCGATCGCCCTGGTGGTGATGGGCTGCGACGCGATCCTGGCGCCGACGCTCACGCCCCGGCTGGTCAACCGGTTCGGCAACGGGAGGGTGATCCTCGGCGGCTTCGTCCTGGGGATCGTCGCGTACGGGCTCTTCCTGCCGGTCGGCATGGACTGGACGTACGCCGCGATGTTCCCCACTCTCCTCATCGCGGGCATCGCCTTCGCCCTGGCCTACGGTCCGCTCACGATCGCGGCGACGGACGGCGTCACGGAGTCCGAACAAGGCCTGGCGGGCGGTCTGTTGAACACCGCGACCCAGTTCGGCTCGGCCCTCGGAATCTCGGCGGTGACGGCGGTGTACGGCCTGGCCTCCTCGGGCTCGGACCCGGGGTCCACCCTGTCCGCCTTCCGTACGGCACTGATCGTGCCCGTGGCGATGGTGACGCTGGGTGCGCTGATCTCGTCCTTCGGTCTGCGTGGCGGGCGAGGGAGGCGGGTGGCTGGAGCGACTGCCGAGGCGAGCTCCGATGTGAGCGCCAACACGGCCCGGCAGACGGCGAGTTGAAGATGCGCGGGCACACCACACAGCACGGTGCTCGCCGACATACTGTCCTTATGACGGACACCGCCGCCCCCTCCACCTCGTCCACAGAGCGCACCTCGGTCGTCGTCGTCGGTGCCGGCCCCGCCGGTCTCACCGTCGCCAACATCCTGCGTGCCGCCTCCGTCGACTGCGTGGTGCTGGAGACGGAGAGCAGGGAGTTCATCGAACAGCGGCCCCGCGCGGGCTTCCTGGAGGAGTGGGCGGTGCGCGCCCTGGAGCGGCGCGGCCTCGCCGACCGGCTGCTGGAGAACGCCCAGGTGCACAGCGAGTGCGAGTTCCGGTTCGCGGGGGAGCGGTACAGGTTCCGGTACGGCGACATGTCCGGGCACCACCACTTCGCCTATCCCCAGCCGTTGTTGGTGACGGATCTGGTGCGCGTGTATGCGGACGAGCGGGGCGGTGACATCCGTTTCGGCGTACGCGACGTGGAGTTGGGTGCCATCGACTCGGATCAGCCCTCGGTGTCGTACACGGATCCGGACACGGGCGGGCGCGTACGACTCGACTGCGCGGCCGTGGCGGGCTGCGACGGTGCGCGCGGTGTCACCCGGGCGTGCCTGCCGCCGGAGCACGTCGGCGTCGCCCGGCACGAGTACGGCATCGGCTGGCTGGCGCTGCTCGCCGAGGCGCCGCCGTCGAACGACTGCGTCGTCTTCGGTATCCATCCGCGGGGCTTCGCGGGGCATATGGCCCGCAGCCCGCAGGTCACCCGCTACTACCTGGAGTGCCCGCCCGGCGACGACCCCGAGAACTGGTCGCACGAGCGCGTCTGGGCCGAGCTCCACGAGCGGCTCGCGGCGGACGGGGCCCAGCCGCTCACCGAAGGGCGGCTGATCGAGAAGCGGGTCCTGGACATGCACAACTACGTCGTGGAACCGATGGGGTACGGGCGGCTGTATCTGGCCGGCGACGCGGCTCACCTCCTGGCGCCGATCGGCGCGAAGGGCATGAACCTCGCGATCCACGACGCCCTGCTGCTCGGCGACGCCCTCATCGCGTACTGCGGCAAGGGCGACGAGAGCGGGCTCAGCGGTTACTCGGCGGCCTGTCTGGGGCGAGTGTGGCAGTACCAGGAGTTCTCGATGTGGCTGTCGGACATCTACCACGGCGCCTCGTCCGGTGACCCGTTCCGGGCGGGCATCACCGGGGCCCGGCTGCGGCGGACTCTCGCCTCGCCCACTGCCGCGGCCGGGTTCGCGGGGCTGTACATCGGCAAGGACGCCGATTACTGACCTCTAGAGCCGGGGGCTCGAGGTCGGCTTCTGGATCTCCGGGACGTCCGCGTCGACCCCAGCCGCCTGCAGAGTCAGCCTCGCCCGGTGTGACGTCCGCAGCGCATCCCACGTCAGCAGCGACAGCGCGGCCCACACCAGCGCGAATCCGGCCCACCGCTCGGCTGGCATGGCCTCATGGAAGTACAGGACGCCGAGCAGGAACTGCAGCACCGGTGCCAGGTACTGGAGCAGTCCGAGCGTCGACAACGGTACGCGGATCGCCGCCGCCCCGAAGCAGACGAGCGGCGCCGCCGTCACCACACCGGTCGCGGCCAGCAGTGCCGCGTGCCCGGCGCCCTCGGCGCCGAACGCCATGTCGCCCTGCCCCGCCAGCCACAGCAGGTAGCCGAGCGCGGGCAGGAACTGGATCGCCGTCTCCGCGGCCAGCGACTCGAGACCACCGAGGTTGACCTTCTTCTTCACCAGCCCGTAGGTCGCGAAGGAGAAGGCGAGGCAGAGGGAGATCCAGGGCGGCTGCCCGTACCCGATCGTCAGCACGAGGACGGCGGCGAAGCCGATGCCGACCGCTGCCCACTGTGCGGGCCGCAGCCGCTCCTTCAGGAGCAGGACGCCCATCGCGATGGTGACGAGCGGGTTGATGAAGTAGCCGAGGGACGCCTCGACGACGTGACCCGTGTTGACGGCCCAGATGTAGACGCCCCAGTTGATGGTGATCACGGTGGCCGCGACCGTGATCAGCCCCAGTCTGCGCGGCTGCCGCAGCAGTTCGCCGGCCCAGGCCCAGCGCCGTATCACCAGCAGCGCGATCGCGACGACGCCGAGCGACCACACCATGCGGTGGGCGAGGATCTCGACCGCTCCTGCGGGCTGGAGGAGCGGCCAGAAGAGGGGGACGAGTCCCCACATGCCGTACGCCGCGAAGCCGTTCAGCAGGCCTATCCGCCGCTCACCCCTGGACTCCACCGGCACGACCTCTCCCCTCTCGCACGGCTGCGAGCGCGCAGCCGTTCACGACGGTAGCGCCGAACACCCCCGCCTGTCATGGACGTATCCGCGATACGGTCATTACAAGCGGGGGTGGGGGCGACGGCGCTCGAGGGCAACGGGTGGAGTCGGACCTCGGACGCCGTCGCTCTGGAGGAGGCTCGGGGAAGATCGAGCAGGTCAGCCCTTGAGCGCCGTCGCGATCTTCGAGCAGGTCAGCCCTTGAGCGCCGTCGCGATCGAGTCCGCGATCGGGGTGGTCGGGCGGCCGGTCAGCCGGGACAGATCGCCGCTGGTGACGACCAGCTCGCCCTTCTCGATGGACGCGTCCACGCCGGCGAGGATCGCGGCGAGCGGCTCGGGCAGCCCGGCGCCCGTCAGAATGCCGGTGTAGGCCTCGACGGGGACGGCGCTGTACACGATCTCCTTGCCGGACGCCTTGGCCACCTCGGCGGCGTACTCGGCGAAACCCCACGCGGTGTCGCCGCCCAGCTCGTACGTCTTGTTCTCGTGGCCCTCGCCGGTCAGCACCGCCACGGCGGCGGCCGCGTAGTCCGCGCGGGCGGCCGAGGAGACCTTGCCCTCGCCGGCGGCCTGGACGACGGCGCCGTACTCCAGGACCGGGGCCAGGTTCTCGGTGTAGTTCTCGTTGTACCAGCCGTTGCGCAGCAGGGCGTACGTCACGCCGGACTCGAGGATGGCGGCCTCGGTACCCCGGTGGTCGTCGGCCAGCGCGGCGGACAGGCTGCCGGGGGCGCTGGTGTACGCGAGGAGCGCGACTCCGGCGGCCTTGGCGGCTTCGAGGACGACCTTGTGCTGGCCCACGCGGCCCTTGTCGAACTCGTTGCCGGAGATGAGGAGGACCTTGTCACCGGCGGAGAAAACGCTGTCGAAGGTCTCGGGAGCGTTGTAGTCGGCGACGGCTACCTTCACGCCGCGGGCCGCGAAGTCCGCGGCCTTCTCCTCGCTGCGGACGACAGCCGTGATCTGGTCGGCCGGGACCTTCTCCAGCAGCCCTTCGATGACGAGACGGCCGAGGTGTCCGGTGGCTCCGGTGACGACAATGCTCATGATGTTGCAGCTCCTTGTGGTGTGGGTATGCACTAACCATAGGGCCTGCACTAACTCTCCGAAAGTACCCACTTTGAAGTAAGGTACTGGCATGGCCGTAAGTGATGCAGTTGTCACCACTCCCGCAGTAGCCGGCAAATGGAACGTCGAGGGCGAGGCGATGTGCCCTCATCGCCTCGTGCTGGAGCACGTCACCAGCCGCTGGGGCGTCCTCGTCCTGATCCAGCTCCTGGACCGCCCGCACCGCTTCAGCGAGCTGCGCCGTGCCATCGGGCGCGTCAGCGAGAAGATGCTCACGCAGACGTTGCAGACCCTGGAGCGGGACGGGCTGGTCCACCGTGACGCGAAGCCGGTGATCCCACCGAGGGTGGACTACTCGCTGACGGACCTGGGCCGCGAGGCCGCCGAACAGGTGCGAGCGCTGGCCGCCTGGACGTCGCACCGCATGGACGCGGTGCTGAAGGCGCGTGAGGAGTATGACGCGGCCAGGGAGTAGTTCCCGAGTAGTTCCCTCCCCGACGAGTGACGTGAGGGCCTGGGCGCTGCTGTACGTCATGCACGTACAGCAGCGCCCAGGCCCTCAGGCCCGACTACCGGTCAGCCCACGACGGTCCAGGTGTCCCCGCCCGCCAGCAGTGCTGCCAGGTCGCCCTTCCCGTTCTGCTCGATCGCCGTGTCCAGCTGGTCCGACATCTGGGTGTCGTACACCGGCCGGTCCACCGAGCGGAAGACGCCGATCGGGGTGTGGTGCAGCGTGTCCGGGTCGGCCAGGCGCGACAGGGCGAACGCCGTCGTGGGGGACGGGGAGTGCGCGTCGTGGACCAGGATCTGCGACTCGTTCTCCGAGGTGACGGTGACGACCTTCAGGTCGCCCGTCAGCTGGTCCCGTACGACACCCTTCGTGCTGTCCGTGCCGAAGCGGATCTGCTGGCCGTGCTGGAGGCGGATGACCGCCTCCTCGGCCTGCTGCTTGTCCTTCAGGGCCTCGAAGGCGCCGTCGTTGAAGATGTTGCAGTTCTGGTAGATCTCGACCAAGGCCGTGCCCGGGTGGGCGGCCGCCTGGCGCAGGACCTCCGTGAGGTGCTTGCGGTCGGAGTCCACGGTGCGCGCCACGAAGGACGCCTCCGCGCCGATGGCCAGCGAGACCGGGTTGAAGGGCGCGTCCAGCGAACCCATCGGCGTCGACTTCGTGATCTTGCCGACCTCGGAGGTCGGCGAGTACTGGCCCTTCGTGAGGCCGTAGATCCGGTTGTTGAAGAGCAGGATCTTCAGGTTGACGTTCCGGCGCAGGGCGTGGATCAGATGGTTGCCGCCGATGGACAGCGCGTCGCCGTCACCGGTCACCACCCAGACGGACAGGTCCTGCCGGGACGAGGCCAGGCCCGTCGCGATGGCGGGCGCGCGGCCGTGGATGGAGTGCATCCCGTAGGTGTTCATGTAGTACGGGAAGCGGGAGGAGCAGCCGATGCCGGAGACGAAGACGATGTTCTCCTTCGCCAGGCCGAGTTCGGGCATGAAGCCCTGCACGGCGGCGAGGATCGCGTAGTCACCGCAGCCGGGGCACCAACGCACTTCCTGATCGGACTTGAAGTCCTTCATGGACTGCTTGCCCTCGGCCTTGGGCACGAGAGAAAGCGCCTCGATCGTGTCCGCGCCTTCCGTGGTCGTCTCAGCCATCGATGGCCTCCTTGAGAGCCGTGGCGAGCTGCTCAGCCTTGAACGGCATACCGTTGACCTGGTTGTAGGAGTGCGCGTCCACCAGGTACTTCGCCCGGACGAGCGTGGCGAGCTGCCCGAGATTCATCTCGGGAATCACCACCTTGTTGTAACGCCTCAGCACCTCGCCGAGATTCCGCGGGAACGGGTTGAGATGGCGCAGATGGGCCTGCGCGATGCTCTCCCCGGCCGCGCGCAGCCGCCGTACCGCCGCGGTGATCGGCCCGTACGTCGACCCCCAGCCCAGTGCGAGCATCTGCGCGCCATGCGGGTCGTCGACCTCGATGTCCGGTACGTCGATGCCGTCGATCTTCGCCTGGCGCGTACGCACCATGAAGTCGTGGTTGGCCGGGTCGTACGAGATGTTGCCCGTACCGTCCTGCTTCTCGATGCCGCCGATACGGTGCTCCAGGCCGGGCGTGCCCGGAATCGCCCACGGGCGGGCGAGAGTCTGCGGGTCGCGGCGGTAGGGCCAGAAGACCTCGGTGCCGTCGTCCAGGGTGTGGTTGGGGCCCTGCGCGAATTGCGTGCGCAGATCCGGGAGTTCGTCGATGTCCGGGATGCGCCAGGGCTCGGATCCGTTGGCCAGGTAGCCGTCGGAGAGCAGGAAGACCGGGGTGCGGTAGGTGATCGCGATCCGGGCGGCTTCCATGGCTGCCTCGAAGCAGTCGGCGGGCGTGCGCGGGGCCACGACCGGGACCGGGGCCTCGCCGTTGCGGCCGTACATCGCCTGCAGCAGGTCCGCCTGCTCGGTCTTGGTCGGCAAGCCGGTGGACGGGCCGCCGCGCTGGATGTCGATGACGAGGAGAGGGAGTTCGAGGCTCACGGCCAGACCGATGGTCTCGCTCTTGAGGGCCACACCCGGACCGGATGTCGTGGTCACGGCGAGCGAGCCGCCGAAGGCCGCGCCCAGGGCTGCGCCGATGCCGGCGATCTCGTCCTCGGCCTGGAAGGTGCGTACGCCGAAGTTCTTGTGCTTGGACAGCTCGTGCAGGATGTCCGAGGCCGGTGTGATCGGGTACGAGCCCAGGTAGAGCGGCAGGTCGGCCTGGCGGGAGGCGGCGATCAGGCCGTACGACAGGGCCAGGTTCCCGGAGATGTTCCGGTACGTACCGGTCGGGAACGCCTGCGAGGCCGGGGCGACCTCGTACGAGACCGCGAAGTCCTCGGTGGTCTCGCCGAAGTTCCAGCCCGCACGGAATGCGGCGATGTTGGCCGCCGCGATGTCCGGCTTCTTGGCGAACTTCGACTTCAGGAACCTCTCGGTGCCCTCGGTGGGCCGGTGGTACATCCAGCTCAGCAGGCCCAGCGCGAACATGTTCTTGCTGCGCTCGGCCTCCTTGCGGGAGAGGTCGAACTCCTTGAGTGCCTCGACCGTCAGTGTGGTGAGGGGGACGGGGTGGACGTGGTAGCCGTCCAGAGAGCCGTCCTCCAGCGGGTTCGTCGCGTAGCCGACTTTGGCCATCGCCCGCTTGGTGAACTCGTCTGTGTTGACAATGATCTCGGCGCCGCGCGGCACATCGCCGATGTTGGCCTTCAGCGCGGCCGGGTTCATCGCCACGAGTACGTTCGGCGCATCGCCCGGCGTGAGGATGTCGTGGTCGGCGAAGTGCAGCTGGAAGGACGAGACGCCCGGCAGGGTTCCGGCAGGGGCACGGATCTCGGCGGGGAAGTTCGGCAGTGTCGACAGGTCGTTGCCGAAGGACGCCGTCTCCGAGGTGAAGCGGTCGCCGGTGAGCTGCATACCGTCACCCGAGTCCCCCGCGAACCGGATGATCACTCGGTCGAGGCGGCGTACGTTCTTGGGGCCCGCGCCCGCCGGTCTGCGCTGTTCTCCTACGACGGCTCCGTCGGCCTGTTCGGTTGGACTGACCTGGCTGGTCACTGAACTGGACCTCCCTCGAGGCGGCTGTCTGGGAACGGCCTGCCCGCAAGCGCTCCCACCTTCAACCCTACGTCTGTAAGGGTCGCCTTCCCTCGGCCATTCGCATGATGGACACCACGTTGAGACCGTATGACGCACCGATTTGCCACGACTTATTCACCCTCTGGCCTCTATGTCTGAGGACGCTCACGGCTCGTCCTTTGGTTCTAGGACGGGGTTCCAGTGGTGCACGGACTTCTGCTGAGGAGGGTTCTCCTGGGCGATCGCGGCCTTCATGAGTCCGGGTCGGGGCGCTTCCGAGTTCGGGTGGGCCCCGATCATCAGCTCGGGAGGAGTCGGATCACGAGTTCAGGTAGGTCAGGACCGCCAGGACGCGTCGGTGGTCGCCGTCGCTCTGGGACAGGCCGAGCTTCAGGAAGATGTTGCTGACGTGCTTCTCCACGGCGCCGTCGCTGACGACCAACTGCCGGGCGATCGCGGAGTTCGTCCGCCCCTCGGCCATTAGTCCCAGGACCTCTCTCTCGCGGGGGGTGAGTCCCGCGAGTACGTCCTGCTTCCGGCTGCGGCCGAGCAGCTGGGCCACCACCTCCGGGTCGAGTGCCGTGCCTCCCCGGGCCACGCGTACCACCGCGTCGACGAATTCACGTACCTCGGCTACCCGGTCCTTGAGCAGGTAGCCGACGCCGTGGCTGGAGCCGGCGAGGAGTTCTGTGGCGTACTGCTCCTCCACATACTGCGACAACACGAGTACGCCGAGTCCCGGGTGGTCTTTGCGGAGCTGCACCGCGGCCTTGACACCTTCGTCGGTGTGGGTGGGCGGCATGCGTACGTCCGCGACGACGACGTCCGGCAGTGTGCCCTGGGCTGCCAGTTCGGTGATGGTCTTGATCAGCGCTTCGCCGTCGCCCACTCCGGCGACGACTTCGTGTCCCCGGTCGGTCAGCAGCCGGGTCAGGCCCTCCCTGAGCAGCACTGAATCCTCGGCGATGACCACTTGCACCCTGTCCTCCACGATCTCTGGCCCCCCAGCCTGGCGCAGGCTTGCGCGTAAGGGGTCCAGCATTTCACCTCCGGCGGTTGGGCGGGGTGGGTTCGTGGGTTGGTGCGGGTTCGTTGTGGCTGGTCGCGCCCTGCGTCTCCGCCACGGGGCGCGACCAGCCATGACGGGCCCGCAGTCGCCAATGAACCGAACCCACCCCTCGGGTAGGCGCCCCTGCTTAACCGCCGGAGGCAACCCGCCAGGGCAGCTCCGCCGTGATGCGGGTCGGGCCGGCGACCGGGGAGTCGACGACGAGGATGCCGTCGACCGCGTCGAGGCGTTCGGCGAGGCCCGCGAGGCCGGAGCCGGCGGAGGCGTCCGCGCCGCCTATGCCGTTGTCGACGACCTGAAGCATCAGGCGGTTGTCGACGCGCCAGACGTCGACGTACGCCCGCGTCGCCCGCGAGTGCTTGCTGACGTTCTGGAGAAGCTCGGAGACGGTGAAGTACGCGATGCCCTCGATGGCGGGCGCCGGCCGGGACGGCAGGTCCACCTCGACCTGAACCGGCACCGTGCAGCGCGAGGCCACCGCGGACAGCGCGGCATCGAGCCCCCGGTCGGTGAGGACGGCGGGATGGATGCCACGAGCCAGGTCCCGCAGTTCCTGGAGTGCCGTCTTCACCTCACCATGCGCCTCGCCCACCATCCGCGCCGCCGCCTCCGGATCCTCCGTCAGCTTCTCCTTGGCCAGCCCCAGGTCCATGGCCAGCGCGACCAGCCGCGCCTGCGCCCCGTCGTGCAGATCCCGCTCGATACGCCGCAGGTCGGCGGCAGCCGTGTCGATGACGACACCGCGGTCCGACTCCAGCTCCACGACCCGCGTCGCCAGCCGCGAAGGCCCGAGCAGCCCGTGCACCAGCAGCCGGTCCACCAGCGTCAGCGCCCGTACGATCCACGGCGTGGCCAGTGTGAGCAGCAACCCGAGCAGCGCGGTGACGGTGACCTCGAAGGGGTTGTCCAGGTAGATCCGGTGCGATTCGTCCCCATAGAGCTGAAGCCCGCCCTGACCGCCGTACACCGGAAAGACCCAGAACCACAGCGGATACGTCAGCATTGCCCAGCCGTACACCCAGAAGTTGATCGCCACCGCAAACGCGAACACGGCCCACGGGAAGTGCAGCACCGCGTACAGGAGATGCCGCCAGGACGCTCCGCTCTTGAGCATCGCGCCCATCCATGCCATCGGGCCCTGCTTCCGGACCCGCAACGGCTCCGGCGCCGCGACCTCCAGACCCAGCAGCCCGCGTGCCCGCGCACGCTCCAGCGCGCCGAATCCTCGGCAGCCGGCCAGCGCCGCCGCGAGCACGGGAATGCCGAGGAACGTGATCAGCAGGCCCGCGCCCACCGACACCATCGTCACGGCGAAGGTGAACATCAGGATGCCGACCGGCAGGCTCAGCATCAGATAGCCGAACTCTTTCCAGCTGCGCGCCTCGATCGGCGCCCGCAGCGCGGCCGGGAGCCGGTGCCGCCGCCCCTCGATGCCCTCCCCGAGGAACCCGGGCCCAGCGTTTCCCCCGTAGCCCTGTCCGTACTCCGTCGCCATGGCCGCCGTCCGTTTCTACTAGGTCCTTACTCGGTCCAGTTGTCCGATGTCGTAGTTCCACACTGCTCGGTGCCAGGTCCGCGGACCATGGAGTACGTCGGCGTCTTGAGGCGGGGGTTTTCCCTACCTCTGGGCCGCCTCGGGAGTACACGGGGTGGTGCAAGTGGTGGGGTGGCGGCTCGGATCGCGGCGGGGTGACATGGGGCGCAGCACGGCCGGGGCGAGTAGCTGTACGCCAGGCAGTGGCGTACGGAAGGGGCGTCCGAGAGGAAGGGCCGTACGACCCGCAGCCGTACGACCCGCAGCCGTACGCCTACCCTCGCGCCGGCTCCTCCGTCCGGTCCCGCCAGGGGAGTTCCGCCGTGATCGTTGTCGGGCCGCCTATAGGGGACTCGATGACGAACAGGCCGTCGACCGCGCCGAGCCGGTCCGCGAGGCCCGCCATTCCCGTGCCGCCGTCGAGGGAGGCGCCGCCGCGGCCGTCGTCCCAGACCTGTATGAGCAGGCGGTTGTCCGACCGCCAGACGTCTACGGAGGCGGACCTCGCCCCGCTGTGTTTGCTGACGTTCTGGAGGAGCTCGGAGACCGTGAAGTACGCGATGCCCTCGATGGCCGCGGCGGGGCGCATCGGCAAGTCGGCCGTCACCTTGACGGGGACCGTGCAGCGGGAGGCCACCGCGGACAGGGCGGCGTCGAGTCCGCGGTCGGTGAGGACGGCGGGATGGATACCCCGGGCCAGGTCGCGCAGTTCCTGGAGCGCCATCTTCACCTCGCCGTGCGCCTCCTCGACCATCGATGCCGCGGTGTCGGGGTCCTCCAGGAGCTTCTCCTTGGCCAGACCGAGCCCCATCGCGAGGTTGACGAGGCGCGCCTGTGCCCCGTCGTGCAGATCCCGCTCGATGCGCCGCAGGTCGGCCGCGGCCGTGTCGACGACCACCCCCCGGTCCGACTCCAACTCGGCTATACGTCGCTCCAGTTCGTCGGAGGGCGACAGCAGCCCGCGGACCATCGCCCGGTCCGCGTTCGCGAGCCCGCGCACGATGAACGGCAACACCGGCCACAGCGCGAACAACGAGGTCAGCGTGATGGTGAAGGTGAGGATGCCCCAGGGCAGCCGCATGAAGTCGTACAGCACCGTCCGCCAGCCGACCGGATCCCTCAACGCCATCCACAGTCTGGAGAGGAACCCGCTCTGGCCGCGGAACGGCAGCGGACTCGGCTCCTCCACCCGTACCCCGAGCAGAGCCCGGGCCCGGCCCCGCTCAAGCTGGCCCAGCAGACGCGCGCCCATCAGCCCGCCCGCGAGCAGCGGAAGACCGATCACCGTCAGGCTCAGGAAGGCACCGGTGGACAACACCGTCACCACGTATGTGAAACCGACCAGCGACACCGGCAGGTTCGCCAGGAGATGCGCGATCTCCTTCCAGGTGTGCCGGTCATAGGCGAAGCGCACGGGTGGCGGGCGGTCGCCGCCGCCCCGGGTGTCGGTGGCGAGGATGGATTCGGTCATAACCGATAGGGTGCCGGGCCGCGCGCCGGAGCGCCATGAGGTGAACTGCCGGGACTCCCTGGGGAAAACCCCACCTCTGGGCCAGCCCTCGGACCCGCCCTCGGACCTGCCCTCGGACCCGCGCTCGGGCGGCCGTGGCAGATCTGCGGGTGGCTGTCGGGTGCCTTTCGCCATCCAGCGGGTGCCTGCCGGGATCCTGCCGGGCACCTGTCGGCGACCTCCGCGCATGCCAAGGCGTGACGGGCTGCTTACCGTTTCTTTAGCAGGGCCTAGACTCCGGTGCGTACAGATCGTCGAGCACGGCGCATCGCACGGCGCATCGCACGGCGCACATCAGGGCGCGCACGAGGTCATACGCGGTCATACGAGGTCAGGGAGCGAGGGGCGGACGTGCCGGAACCGACCAGGGGCGCGGGGACCGAGGCCGCCGGGATCACGGTCTCGGCGGACTACTTCCAGTCCTACTCGGTCGTCGGACTGCTCGCCGTAGTCGGCGTGCTGTTCGTCGCTGTCGCCTTCGGAGCCGGGCGCCTGCTGCGGCCCGTCGTCCCGACGCCCGAGAAACTCCTGACGTACGAGTGCGGAGTCGACCCCGTCGGCGAGGGCTGGGCCCACACCCAGGTCCGCTACTACGTCTACGCCTTCCTCTACGTGATCTTCGCCGTCGACTCGATCTTCCTCTTCCCCTGGGCTACGGTCTTCGCCGCGCCGGGCTACGGGGCGACGACGCTCGTGGAGATGTTCATCTTCCTCGGCTTCCTGGCCGTGGGACTGCTGTACGCATACAAGAAGGGCGTCCTCACATGGACGTGACCCAGCCCGAGCCCGTGTCCGAGCCGGGGCCTGTGCTGCTTCCGGAGCCGAAGCGCCTGGGTGCGCTCGCGCGTCTCGCCCCCGAGCCGATGAAGGTGGTCCTGAACTGGGGCCGCCGCTACAGCCTGTGGGTCTTCAACTTCGGCCTCGCCTGCTGCGCCATCGAGTTCATCGCCGCCTCCATGGCCCGGCACGACTTCATCCGTCTGGGAGTGATTCCGTTCGCTCCGGGGCCGCGCCAGGCCGACCTGATGGTGGTGTCGGGGACGGTGACGGACAAGATGGCGCCCGCGGTGAAGCGGCTGTACGAACAGATGCCTGAGCCCAAGTACGTCATCTCCTTCGGCGCCTGCTCCAACTGCGGCGGGCCCTACTGGGACTCGTACTCCGTGACCAAGGGCGTCGACCAGATCATCCCGGTCGACGTGTACGTCCCCGGGTGCCCGCCCCGTCCCGAAGCGCTGCTTCAGGGCATCCTCAAGCTTCAGGAGAAGATCGCCCGGGAGTCGCTGGGGGAGCGGTACGGGTCCGCTTACGGGTCTGACCGGTACGGGCCCGCCGGCGCCCGGCCTTCCGCGGGCGCGCTGCAGAGCGGGCTGGTGAAGCCGCCGGTTCCGGCCGGGGAGGAGGGCGAGCGGTGACCGGCTGGCTGCCCTCCCCGGTGGAGGAGCTCTTCGGTACGGAGGCCACGGCCGAGGAGTCGTACGAGCTCCTGACCGTCGACGTGCCGCCCACCGCCTGGATCTCCGCGCTGGAGACCGCGCGCGGCGAGCTGGGCTGCACGTATTTCGACTGGCTGAGCGCCGTCGACGAACCCGGCATGGGCTTCCGCGTCTCGGCCCATGTGGTCGCGCTCGCTCCGGTACGCCGCCTTCTCGTACGGACCACCGTCCCGCACGACGCCCCCGTACTCGCTTCCGCCGTCGACGTCTACGCGGGCGCCGCCTGGCACGAACGCGAGACCCACGAGATGTTCGGCGTCGCCTTCGAAGGCCACCCGGGGCTCGCGCCACTGCTCCTCCCGGAGGGCTTCGAGGGGCACCCCCTGCGCAAGGACTTCGTCCTGGCGGCCCGCGTCGCCAAGGCCTGGCCCGGCGCGAAGGAACCGGGGGAGTCGGAACACGGTGGCCCGAAGCGCCGCCAGATGCTGCCACCGGGCGTCCCCGATCCGAACGAGTGGGGCCCTCTGAAGGGTCAGCTCCCGCCTGCTCCCGCCCGCCCGGCCCGCGGTGCTGCCCGGGCGGCGGGCGAACGCCCGGCCCGGCGGGCTCGCACAGCAGGGGAGGGCTCGGCGAGCCAGGCCCCGGCTTCGGGTACGCCCGCTGCGGGTCCGGGTACGGACGCGGCGGCGGAGGGCAGGCCTGCGGGACGCCGGGCGCGCAGCGTGAGCGAGGGCTCGGCGACACAGCGCACGGAGGGGGCAGAGCGGACGGAGGGGGCGGAGGCAGGCTCGGCGGGTGCTCCTCCGGCCTCGGCTTCGGGTGCCGAAACGCCGCCCGTGGCGTCGCGTCGCTCCCGGAGCGCCGGCGAGGGCTCGGCGTCGCAGCGCGAGGCGTCCGCTGCTGCCCCGGCTGATGAAGCCGGCAGCGAGCAGCCGCCCGGAGGCGGTCGGCCCGCCCGCCCGGCGCGCGCCCGCAGTACGGACGCCCCATGGCACCACGCGCGCCCCGCCTTCGACGACACCGATCAGAAGCCGCCCACGGGGACGCCCACGGAAGAGTCGCCGACCGGGGAGTCGTCCACTGAGGAGCGACTCTCGCCCGAGCGGCAACCGGACGACGAACCCGGGGCTCCCGACGAACCCAGGACTTCCAAGCCTCCCAAGGCGCCTGAGGAGGCGCCGGCGGAACCCTCCGAGGCTCCTGAAGCCCAAAGCTCCACCGACGACAACCCCCCAGGAGGCCCGCAGTGAACGACGTGCTCGACGTCACCCTGCGACTCCTGATCGTCTTCGTCGTGTTCCTCACCTTCCCGCTGATCGTGGGCCAGACGGAGCACAAGGTGATGGCCCATATGCAGGGCCGCCTCGGCCCCATGTACGCGGGCGGCTTCCACGGCTGGGCCCAACTCGTCGCGGACGGCGTGAAGTTCGCCCAGAAGGAAGACGTGGTCCCCGCGGGCGCCGACCGCCGCATCTTCCAGCTGGCCCCCGCCGTCGCCCTTCTCCCGTACCTTCTCGTCCTCCTCGCCATCCCCATCGGCCCGGGCGAAGGCGCCGTCGGCGAGGTCATCGACGCGGGCATCTTCTTCGTCCTCGCCGTGATGGGCGTGGGCGTCCTCGGCTCGCTCATGGCGGGCTGGGCCTCGGCCAACAAGTTCTCCCTTCTCGGCGGCCTCCGCACCGCCGCTCAGCTCCTCGCGTACGAACTCCCGATGCTCCTCACCGCGGCCTCGGTCGCGATGGCCGCGGGCACGGTCTCGCTCCCCGGCATCCTCGACGCCTTCGAGTGGTGGTGGCTGCCCTGGCAGATCGTCGGCGCGCTCGTCTTCTTCGTGGCCGGCCTCGCCGAACTCCAGCGACCTCCCTTCGACATGCCCGTCGCCGACTCGGAGATCATCTTCGGCGCGTACACCGAATACACCGGCCTGCGTTTCGCTCTCTTCCTCCTGGCCGAGTACGCCGGAATCATCGTCCTGTGCGGCCTGACCACCGTCCTCTTCCTGGGCGGCTGGCACGGCCCGTGGGGAGCCGACGGCCTCGGCTGGGTGTGGACCCTGTTGAAGACCGCGATCCTCGCTTTCCTCGTGATCTGGCTCCGTGTCACCTATCCCCGTCTCCGCGAGGACCAGCTCCAGAAACTCTCCTGGACCCTCCTCGTCCCTCTGTCCCTCGCTCAGATCGCCCTCACCGGCGTCGTCAAGGTGGTGATCCAGTAGCCATGGCTGAGTCCCTCCCGCCCACTCGGTCCCGCATCCCCGGCAGCGGCCTCGCCAAGGGCCTGGCCGTCACCCTGCGCGCGATGACGAAGCGCGCGCACACCGCGCAGTACCCGGACGCCCAGCCCGAACTCCCGCCCCGCAGCCGCGGCGTCATCGGCCTCTTCGAGGAGAACTGCACGGTCTGCATGCTGTGCGCCCGCGAGTGCCCGGACTGGTGCATCTACATCGACTCCCACAAGGAGACGGTCCCGCCCGCCGCCCCCGGAGGCCGCGAGCGCAGCCGTAACGTCCTCGACCGCTTCGCCATCGACTTCGCCCTGTGCATGTACTGCGGTATCTGCATCGAGGTGTGTCCTTTCGACGCGCTGTTCTGGTCCCCGGAGTTCGAGTACGCGGAGACCGACATCCACGAACTCACTCACGAACGCGACAAGCTCCGCGAGTGGATGTGGACCGTCCCGGCCCCACCGGCCCTCGATCCCTCCGCCGAGGAACCCAAGGAACTCACCGCCGCCCGAAAAACCGCCGACAAGCTCGCCGCCGAACAGACAGCCCGGGCGGACGAACAGGCCCCCGGGGCGGAGCCGACCGCGCCGAAGGAGGGAGAAGCGTGAGCCTCGCCGCCGTCGCCGCCGCATCGCCGGCGACGACCACCGCCGCCGAAACCAATGGCTTCCTCTCCCCGACCGGCGTTGAGATCGCCTTCCTCCTCGTCGGCCTCGTCACCCTCGGCGCGGCCGTCGTGACCGTCACCACCAGGCAACTCGTCCACGCCGCCCTGTGGCTGGTCGTGACGCTCGGCGGCCTCGCCGTCGAATACCTCCTGCTCACGGCCGAGTTCATCGCCTGGGTGCAGGTCCTCATCTACGTCGGTTCCGTCGTCGTGCTCCTCCTCTTCGGTCTGATGCTCACCAAGGCCCCCATCGGCCGGTCGCCGGACGCCGACTCCGGCAACCGCTGGGCCGCCCTGACCGTCGCCGTCGCCGCGGCCACCGCCCTCGTCTGGGTCGTCGTCGACGCCTTCCGGACAACCTGGATCGACCTGGACGGCGCCGCCGCCGGTTCCACCGCGGACACCGGCGCGAGCCTGTTCCGGAGCTGGGTGCTCCCCTTCGAGGCACTCTCGGTCCTGCTGCTCGCCGCCCTGGTCGGAGCGATCGTCCTCTCCCGCAAGGCAGCCGCCGGCGATGGCCCACCGGGCGACACGGCACCCGGCACCCGGCCTTCGGGCACGGAGGCGCCCACCGAACAGCCCGCAGGCCAGGCGACCCCCGACGAGCAGCCCACACAGCCCTCGCGCAAGGCACCCAAGGAAGGCGCCCGCTGATGCATCTCGCCTATCCCGCCGTGCTCTCCGCCCTTCTTTTCTGCACGGGGCTGTACGGAGTCCTCGCGCGCCGCAACGCGATCCTGGTCCTGATGTCCGTCGAGCTGATGCTCAACGCCGTCAACCTCAACCTGGTCGCCTTCGACGTCTGGCTCAGCAAGACCGCCCAGGACACCCTGCACTCCGGCCAGGCCCTGACCCTGTTCACCATCGCCATCGCCGCCGCCGAGATCGGCATCGGCCTGGCGATCGTCCTCGCCGTCCACCGCAACCGCGGCACCTCGGACATCGACAAGCTCCGCGACACCGCCGAGACCGACGACGGCGACGACAGCGACGACGCCCCCGAATCCGCCGCGTCCACGACGGCCGAGAAGGCTGAGGCCACCGCGTGACCACGACCACCCTCGCCGTTCTCGTCCCCCTCCTTCCGTTCCTGGGCGCCGCGGCCGGTCTGCTCCTGGGCCGCACGGCACCCGGCTTCGTACGTCCTCTCGCTGTCCTGCCCTCGTTGGTCTCCCTGGCGCTCGCCGTCGTCGTCGCCGTACGCCAGGGCGGCGACCAAGCCGTCGACGCCGCCACCGAGCTCACGCCCACCGGCTCGGTCCCCATCGAACTCGCCCTGCACATCGACGGCTTCGCCGCCCTCGTCGCCGTCCTGGTCGGCGTCGTCGCCTCCTGCGTGCAGATCTACTCGACGGGCTACCTGCGCGACGATCCGCGCTACCCCTCGTACGCCGCTCTCGTTTCCCTCTTCACCTCCGCGATGCTGCTCGTCGTCTACTCCGGCGACCTGATGGTGCTCCTGGTCGGCTGGGAGATCATGGGCATCTGCTCGTACTTCCTCGTCGGCCACTACTGGGAGACCCCGGAAGCACGCGCCGCCTCCCTGAAGGCCTTCCTGGTCACCAAGCTCGGCGACCTCCCCTTCCTGATCGGTCTGTTCGCGCTCGCCGCCGACGCCGGCTCCTTCCGCATCAGGACCGTCCTCGGCACGGTCGCGAGCGGCGGACTCGACCATCCGACGCTGATCGCCCTGCTGCTGCTCGCCGGCGTGGCGGGCAAGTCGGCGCAGTTCCCACTGCACTCCTGGCTGCCCGACGCGATGGCGGGCCCCACACCCGTCTCCGCGCTGATCCATGCCGCGACGATGGTCGCCGCCGGCGTCTACTTCATCGCCCGGCTCCTTCCGGTCTTCGCCGCCTCCTCGGCTGCGCTACTCGTCCTCGCCGTCATGGCCGCCGTCACGATGGCCGGTTCGGCGCTCGCCGCGCTCGCCCAGGACGACATCAAGCGCGTCCTCGCGTACTCGACGATCGGCCAGCTCGGCTACATGACCGGCGCCCTCGCCGTCGGCGACCGCGGTGGCGCCGTCTTCCACCTCCTCTCACACGGCGCCTTCAAAGCGTTGCTGTTCCTCGCCGCGGGCGTGATCATCCACGCCGCCGGCACCAACTCGCTGGCCGCCATGTCCCGCATGAAGGACCTGCGCGCCCGCGTCCCCGACGCCTACTGGACGATGACCGTGGCGCTCCTCGCCCTCGCCGCGATCCCTCCCTTCAGCGGCTTCTTCTCCAAGGAAGCCGTCCTGGGCGCCGCCGAGCACGCCGCCACCGGTCACGCCGAGGGCATCCCCGGTGCCGCGGGCTGGATCGTCCTCGTCGCCGGCCTGGTCACGGCCCTGCTCACCGCCGCGTACGCGATGCGCCTGTGGCTGCTCGCCTTCCGCGGCCACGGAGCCGAAGCCCCCGACCACGGCAGGCAGCCCCTCGCCATGAACGCCGTGCTGTGGGTGCTCGCCGTTCCGTCGCTCGCCTTCGGGCTCACCACTGGTCTGCTGCCCGACTGGTTCGACGGACACGAACTGACTCCGACCGTGGCCACCTCCGTACTCGGCACGGGAGTCGCGCTCGCCGGCGGCATCGTCACGTACGGTGCCTGGCGGCACACCACCGCGCTCGCGGCCCGCGTCCCGCTGGGTGCAGTCGCGGCCCACCCCGAGGGCGACGCCGGACTCGTCGAGGCCGAGGCCATCGCCAGCCATGCGCCCGCGTACGGAGACGTGGCTTCCGCGCCCGACCCGGCGGACCCCGGACGTCTGCTCCTGGGACCGCTGCACCGCCACGCTGCCGTCGGCTTCCACCTCGACGCCGTCTACGCGACCCTCTTCGTCCGCCCGGTCCAGGCCGGAGCCACGCTCGTCCGGTTCCTCGACCGCGAGGTCGTCGACACCTACGTACGCGGCGCGGGTGCGCTGCCCCGCCTGCTCGGCGCCGCCGTCCGACGCGCCCAGACCGGCAATGTGCAGACCTATGTGAGCGCCCTGCTCGCCGGCACCGTCGTCCTGGCGGTCGCCGCCCTCCTCGTCGCCACCGCGGGAGCGTGAGCAGGCGTGATCGATATCAGCGAGTCAGTGATGCAGTTCCTTCTGGCGTTCATCGTCGTCGGTCCGCTCATCGGTGCCGCCGCCGCTCTCCTGCCTGCCCCGCCCGGGCTGAAGGGGAAGTCCCCCGAGCAAGCTGTGCTGCGCCACGGCGTGACCGTCACCGGCGCCGTACTCATTGCCGCGATCTTCCTCGCGCTCGGCTTCGACCACGACCAGCCGTCGAAGATGCAGGCCACGACGGACATCAGCTGGATCCCCGCACTCGACGTGCGGATCCACCTCGGCACCGACGGCATCTCCCTCCCCCTTCTGGTCCTGACCGCGCTGCTGACCTTCCTCTGCGCGCTGTACTCCTACTTCAAGATGCCTTCGGGCCCGACCCCGAAGGCCTTCGTCGCACTGCTGCTCGTCCTCGAGTCCGGCACCCTCGCGACCTTCGCCGTCCTCGACCTTCTGCTCTTCTTCCTCGCGTTCGAGATGGTGCTCATCCCGATGTACTTCCTCATCGCCCGCTGGGGCGGTGAGCAACGGGCCCAAGCCGCTTGGAAGTTCATCCTCTACACACTGCTCGGCTCCGTCGTCATGCTGCTGGGCCTGCTCCTCGTCGGGCTCAAGTCCGGCACATTCGACATGGTGGCACTCGCCACTGACAACGTCCGGTCGCTGACCACATCCGTGCAGGTCATCGCCGTTTTGGCAATCGGAATCGGGCTCGCGGTCAAGACGCCGATGTGGCCGTTGCACAGCTGGCTGCCGGACGCGCACACCGCCGCGCCGACCGTCGGCTCGGTCCTGCTGGCCGGTGTACTGCTGAAGATGGGTACGTACGGGTTCGTCCGGATTCTGCTGCCCATCACGCCGGACGGCATGCGGACCTTCGCGCCTTACCTCGCCGCCTTCGCCGTCGTCGGGATCATCTACGGATCCCTCGCCTGCCTGGCGCTCGCCAAGCAGGGCGCGAAGGGCGACCTCAAGCGCCTCATCGCGTACTCCTCCGTCGGCCACATGGGCTTCGTACTCCTCGGCATCGCGACGATGACCCCGACCGGCGTGAACGGCGCGCTGTTCGCGAACATCGCCCACGGCCTGATCACCGGCCTGCTGTTCTTCCTGGTCGGCGCGCTCAAGGACCGTACGGGCACGACCGACCTCGATGCACTCGCGGAGAAGACCGGCGCCGCCCTCTACGGCAAGGCCCCGCGCTTCGGCGGTCTGCTCGCCTTCGGGGCCGTCGCCTCGCTCGGGCTGCCGGGCCTCGCCGGGTTCTGGGGCGAAATGCTGGCGCTGTTCGGCGCCTTCGATCCCGCCGACGACCTCAGCCGGCCCGCGTTCCTGACGTTCATGGCGATCGCCGCATTCGGCACCCTCCTCACCGCCGCGTACATGCTCATCGTGGTACGCCGCGTCTGCATGGGCGTCGTTCCGCAGGACAGCCCCGGGCTCGCGGACGTCCAGACGTACGAGTTCGCCGCCTGGACCCCGCTCGTCGCCCTCACCGTCGTCGCCGGACTCTGGCCCAAGGCTCTCCTCGGTCTGAGCGACCCGGCAGTGCAGCAGCTCCTCGCAGGAGGCACCCGATGAGTAGCCTGGCCCAGCCTCTGGCCCAGTCCCTGGTCCAGTCCGTCGACTGGCTCGCGATCGCGCCGCCCACCATCGCGGCGGTCGCCGGCCTAGTGGTGCTCGTCGCCGACCTCTTCGTGCGCGACGCCAAGAAGGCTCTGCTCGGCTGGGCCTCCGTCGCGGGACTCGCCGTGTCCGCTCTGATGCTGCTGCCCCTCCTGGACGGAGACCGCTCCACCTTCTGCCTGACCGGCGACCCAGGCGTTTGCAGCTATACGGCGGACCGCTTCACGCTCGTCATCCAGTTCCTGGTCCTCGGTGGAGCCCTCCTTGCTGCCCTTCTCTCCGTCACGGCACTGAAGGACGCCAACAAGGAACTCCCCGAAGGGGAGTTCTGGTTCCTGCTGCTCTCCTCGGCCGCCGGCGCCGCCCTGCTCCCCGCCTCTCGCGACCTGGCGACCCTGATCGTCGCCCTGGAGGTCGCCTCGCTGCCCGCCTTCGCTCTGGTCGGCATAAAGCGCGGCGACCGGAAGTCCTCGGAAGCGGCCCTGAAGTTCTTCCTGTCCTCGGTCACCGCGACCGCCGTGAGCCTGATGGGCGTCAGCTTCGTCTACGCATCGACGGGCACCCTGTACCTCACTGAGATCGCCACCAAGATCCAGGACGTCGACGGACAACTGCACACGCTCGCCCAGGCGGGCGTCGTCCTCACCCTCGTCGGCTTCGCCTTCAAGACGGCCGCCGTGCCCTTCCACTTCTGGGTGCCCGACACCTACGTAGGGGCGCCTTTGCCGGTCGCCGCCTATTTGTCGGTCGTCGGCAAGGCGGTCGGCTTCACCGGGCTGATCCTCGTCACCGTGATCGCCCTCCCGTCGTACGCGGATGTCTGGGGACCGGCGCTCGCCGCCCTCGCCGCGCTCACCATGACGATCGGCAACGTCGGCGCCCTGCGGCAACAGGCCACGCGCGCGTACAGCGCGGTCCGCCTGCTCGCCTGGTCCTCCGTCGGCCAGGCCGGCTACCTCCTGGTGCCGATCGCTGCCGCCGCGTATTCGCAGGACGCCGAGAAGGCCATCGGCTCCACCGTCGCGTACGCCCTGATGTACGCCGCCGTGAACCTCGGAGCCTTCGCCGTTGCCGCCCTGGTAGCCCGCACGAAGCCGCTCAACCGCATCAGCGACTACCGCGGCCTGTACGCCTCGCGCCCCCTCTCCGCGCTCGTCCTGGGCTTCTTCCTGCTCTGCCTGGCAGGCCTGCCGCCGGGCATCATCGGCCTCTTCGCCAAGGTCACCGTCTTCTCGGCGGCTGTGGACGCGGGCCTCGGCTGGCTCGCCGTGGTCATGGCCGTCAACGTCGTGATCGCGCTCTTCTACTACCTCCAGTGGACGACGCTCCTGTTCCGCGCTCCCGAAGGAGAGCCCGAGAGGCACCGCGTCCCGGTCCCGCTGACCGCCGCCATCGCACTGACCGCGGTCCTTGGAGTCGCCCTCTCCGGAGCACCCCAGCTGGTCCTGCGCTTCTCGGACACCGGCCTCTTCTGAGCCGCTGACGGCATCCGGCACGCGCGCGTCGGGCACCCGAACCGCACGCGCGCGTGTCAGGCGTTGCCGCACTCACCCGGACGGCCCACCCGCGCCGCCGCGCGCACAAGGGAACTAGGGCTTCCCGCCTGGCGTTGACCAGTGAGGGAGGGTCCACTGGACCGTGGAAGCACGGAATCAGTGACAGAGATCAGCAAGCAAAGGGTTCCCCTGCCGCACAACTTGGAGGGCGTACCGTGCACCGCCGGCACAACGGGCTCAGGACCGCCGTACTCCTCGGGGGACTGTCCGCACTCATCATCGTCATCGGCAGCTTCTTCGGGCGTATGGGCCTCGTCGTCGCGCTGCTCATCGCGATCGGCACGAACGCGTACGCGTACTGGAACAGCGACAAGTTGGCGCTACGCGCGATGCGCGCGCGCCCGGTGAGTGAGTTCGAGGCCCCGGCCCTCTACAGGATGGTCCGCGAACTCTCCACGCAGGCCCGCCAGCCCATGCCACGCCTGTACATCTCACCGACCGAGGCACCCAACGCGTTCGCGACGGGCCGCAACCCGCGCAACGCGGCCGTTTGCTGCACCGACGGCATCCTGCGGATCCTGAACGAGCGTGAGCTGCGCGGCGTCATCAGCCATGAGTTGAGCCACGTCTACAACCGCGACATCCTGATCTCGTCGGTCGCCGGCGCCCTCGCCTCCGTGATCATGTTCCTGGTCAACTTCGCCTGGCTGATCCCGATCGGCCGTTCCGACGACGACGAGGGTCCCGGCCTCCTGGGCATGCTGATGATCATGATCCTGGGCCCGCTCGCCGCCGCCCTGATCCAGCTCGCCATCAGCCGCTCCCGGGAGTACGAGGCCGACGCGTCAGGCGCTCAGCTCACCGGCGACCCGCTGGCCCTCGCGAGCGCCCTGCGCAAGCTCGAAGCGGGTACGAAGCAGCTTCCGCTGCCCCCCGAGCCGCGCATCGAGACCGCAAGCCACATGATGATCGCGAATCCCTTCCGTCCGGGCCAGGGGATGTCCAGGATGTTCTCCACGCATCCGCCGATGGCGGAGCGTATTGCCCGGCTAGAGCAGATGGCAGGTCACCACCAGTGAAGACAATCCTGAACGTCATATGGCTCGTGCTGAGCGGCTTCTGGCTGTTCCTCGGCTACCTGTTCGCGGGCGTGCTGTTGTGCATCACGATCATCGGCATCCCGTTCGGCATCGCGGCTTTCCGTATCGGCGTCTATGCCCTGTGGCCGTTCGGACATACGACGATCGAGCGTTCTGGTGCGGGCGCGGCCTCCTTCATCGGCAACATCCTGTGGCTGATCCTCGCGGGCTGGTGGCTCGCCCTCACCCACATCGTCACCGGTGTCCTCCAGTGCGCCACGATCATCGGCATCCCCCTGGGTATCGCCAACTTCAAGCTGATCCCGGTGTCGCTGGTCCCCTTGGGACGCGAAATCGTGCGGACGGACCAGCCGTTCGCGACGTCTCGCTGGTAGAGCGGCGCGAGGGTGCGGCAGCCGAAGTACGCCTTGGCGGCCTATGACGTCGAGGCCGAGGACGACGAGATCTGGGCCCTGTGCGCGGACGCCGAGAACCTCTTCGGCGATCCGCGTCCTCCCGCGCGCGCGACGTACGCATTGCTGGGCTGCGCACCCGAAGGGGAGTTGAATACCGCCCTCGCAGGCGCGCGTGCCGATGGCTCGGCGCCGCTCGGCTTCCTCGCTCTGCAGATCCTCGACAAGAAGGGCGAGCGGGTCGACGAGTGGTGCCTGGAGGACGTACGTGTCCTCAGCGACCGCCCGTGCGCGCGTGACCTGTCGCTGCTCGACATCACGATCGAGGCGCGCCAGTCCCCGCACAACTCGTTCGACTATCCGCAGTGCCCGCCGCTCTCCCCGGGCTACCGGCTGCTCGGTGCGGAGGACGAAGAGCGGGGCAGCTGCCGGGATCTGGCATACGTCGAGAACGGCAGACCCGACCTCGTCGAACCGTCCGTGCGGCTGCTCGGCTGTTCTCCGCAAGGAGCCCTGCGTACGGCGCTGAACGCCGGCGAGGAAGACCTCGGGCACGCCAAGCTGATCCGCCTCGACGTATCCGGCCGCGCCATTCAGTGCGCCGTCGAGGGCGAGCTCATCGCGTGGATCCCCTCCGGCCGCGGCCTGGTGGACCTCACGCTGGAACCGTGGTCCGAGCGGCCGCCGAACGCTGCCCGGGAGGTCTGGGAGCTGTGGGACGACGGACGCCCGGCTCGGCCCAACTCCTGGGCGCGGTGCGGCACAGAGGGACGTCGCTACTGGCTCAACACGGTGCGGGACAACCATGTCGCGCACAAACCGGACGCTGCACCCGGCTGTACGTACCACCTCGACGGCTGTCACATCACCGACGAGCCCGGCTTCTTCTGCGCACTCGGCGAGGCGGTGAACGGACCCGGGGGCTACTTCGGCTGGGGTCTCGACGCGCTGGCCGACTGCATCTGCGGCGGCTGGGGAGCCGGCTGGCCCTTCAACCTGGTCTGGCACGACGCGGAGGTCGCCCGCACCTGCCTCGGTCTCACGCCGCGTATCGACAACCGGCCCTGGACCTTCGAAGAGCTCCTCGAATTTCTTGCGGCCAAAGGCATCCAGGTCCGCCTCGCCTAGCGCCGCACTAGTTATCCACAGCCCGCCGGATTGTCAGTGGCGCCGGGCACTATGAACCCATGACGGAGATCGAGCAATTGATGACGAGTGTCGCCACTGAGGCCCACCACTCCAGGCCCTGGTGCCGACCTTCACTTCCGGAGCCCGCGAACGCACCTCCGTAGCGTGCGCTGCGAGGCGTCCACTCCGGGCGTCGTTCAGCCTGTGCCGCCCCTGCCGACCAGAGCCCCGCCCGCTCTGCCGCGAGACCAGCCACTTCTGTCCTTTGTACGCAACTGCCCCTACACCCAGCACACCCGCGCTCACAACCACCGACACCCCCGGCCAGACGTGCGCACCTGCGGTGAGCGCCATCAGCCCGGATCCGGTCGCATGCGCCGCTGGCCCGAGAGCGGCGAAGATCCCTGCGCCGACCATCTCCCCGAGACCGATGACCACGGCGTCGCCGACGCGCGAGCGTCCGCCGCAGATCCGCTTCGGGCTGTGGCGAGCCGACGCGGCCAGAACCGGACTGCGTCATGAGCGGCACCCTGCTGATCAGTGCAACCGGTCGACGCCGCACGGGCGTCCTCCCCAGCAACAACACACGATCAACGGCAAGAACCGCAGTACATGCGAAGCCGCGAACAACAGCACATGAGCGGCATGAGCACAGCCTTGCGGGAGCAAGATCACAGCACGGGCACAGCACGGAAGGGCAGGTTCACGGTATGGGCATCATCAGCTGGATCATTCTGGGGTTGCTGGCCGGCGCCATCGCCAAGTTCCTGCTGCCTGGCCGCGATCCGGGCGGCTTCATCGGCACGACACTCATCGGCGTCGCGGGCGCGTTCATCGGCGGCTGGATATCCGCCCGCTGGCTGGACAACCCGATCACCAAGGATTTCTACGACGGCACCACCTGGGCCGCCGCGATCGGCGGTTCCCTCGTCCTGCTGGTCGCCTACCGCATCCTGTTCGGCCACTCGCGCAACTGAGTAGACACCCTCAAACCGCAGCCAGCGGGCGGGAAGGGTGGGCACCTGAGGGTGCCCACCCTTCCCCGTATGCGCAACGAGCTTGATGTCACCGGTAGTTCACGAACTGCAACGCGAAGTCGAAGTCCTTGCCCTTCAGTAGTGCGATCACGGCCTGCAGGTCGTCGCGGTTCTTCGAGCTGACGCGCAGCTCATCGCCCTGAACCTGTGCCTTCACGCCCTTCGGCCCCTCGTCGCGAATGATCTTCGCCACCTTCTTGGCGTTCTCCTGGGAGATGCCCTCCTCGATGGAGGCGAAGATCTTGTACTCCTTGCCGGAGAGCTGCGGCTCGCCCGCGTCCAGGGCCTTCAGCGAGATGCCGCGCTTGATCAGCTTGGACTGGAAGACGTCGAGGATGGCCTTGACCCGCTCCTCGGAGTTCGCCTCCATCAGGATCTTCTCGCCGGACCAAGAGATGGAGGCGCCCACATTCTTGAAGTCGTAGCGCTGCGAGATTTCCTTGGCGGCCTGGTTGAGGGCGTTGTCGACCTCCTGCCGCTCGACCTTCGAGACGATGTCGAAACTGGAGTCGGCCATGTCCTGTGGCTCCTTGTATCGGGGTGCGTGGGGCGGCCGTCGAGCCCGGCATCGGTCCCGGCCGCATCCGCATAAGCCTAGTCACCCCCCACCCTCCGAGTGCCGATCAATCGGGTGGCGAAGCACCCCTGGGCATCGGGTATCGTTTACGTCGTTGCCACGGAGCACCGCCGAAAGACGGTTCGAAGGGCAGCAACCCCCGGCGGTGTGCCCGAGCGGCCAAAGGGAGCAGACTGTAAATCTGCCGGCTCAGCCTTCCCAGGTTCGAATCCTGGCGCCGCCACTTTGAGAGAGACCCTCTAGGGCCTGCGAAAGCAGGCCCGAGAGGGTCTCTTCATGTCGTCTCGCCGACCGGATGCCGTCCCACTCACCGGCGTGAGCTGCCGTCGGCCCCTCTCCCCTCCAGGGCTGAGCAGGCCGCTTCATGTACCTGGAGTACGCCGGTGGCGAGTGTGGAACCGGCGCAGAAGAATCCGGCACTGTCGATCCGGCCGGTTTCCGTTCGACGCATGGGTGAGAGGGGGGGAAGAGCCATGCTCTCCCAACCGGATCCCGCGCACCCTTCCGACCAGGCTGCCCGCCCCTCTGAGCTGGAGGCCAGCAGGACTGCCAGAGGTCAGCCAGAAAAGCCAGACGTCAGGAGACCGGCCGTACGTCCATACGGCTCACCAAACACTCCGGACCGAAGCGGTACACATGCTCTACAGGCTCCTCCGCCCAGTGATCGCCCTCATCGTCCCGCAGCCCCGGACGCACGGTGGCGACCACCCGCTGCCCGTCCCCGTCGAGGCGCATCCCCTCGAGCCTTACGAGGGGATGCGCGGCCTCGAACTGCGCCGCCCAATAGGCGCGTACCTGGTCGTGGCCGTGCAGCCGCACTCCGTCGGCGACGTTCGGCCAGTCCACGTCGGGGGCCAGGCAGTGCGGGACGAACGTGTCGCGTTCAGCGGTGCTGAAGACCTCGTACATCTTCCGCAGCAGGGTTTCCTGTGCGGCGGGAACCTCGGCGGCGGGCACGGCAACTCCTCGGCCAGGGCTGACAGGACGTACTCAGGCAACCACCGGCCCACGCACGCGGCCGCCGCTTGCGTCGAGAGCGAACAGCACTGGCCCGACGAACTCGGCTTCCTCAGTTCCCCGCCACCGACTTCACCGCCACGGAAACCGGCGCCGACCCGCTGATCAGCTCCAGCGTCAGCCCGGCCGTCGCCGGAGTGTCCAACAGCTCCGCGAGGACGGCCGCGACGTCATCGCGCGGTATGGGCCCGCGCCCGGTGGATGCCTCCAGGCGCACGAGACCGGTGCCTGCGTCGTTCGTCAGCATTCCGGGACGCAGGATCGTCCAGTCCAGGCTGTTGAAGCCGCGTATGTACGCATCGGCCTCGCCCTTGGCGCGCAAGTACACGTCGAAGACGTCGTCCCCGGGGTGCGACGGGTCCGCGCCCATGGATGACACCACCACGTACCGCCGAACGCCGGCCCGTATCGCCGCGTCCGCGAAGAGGACGGCGGCCCCTCGATCCACGGTGTCCTTGCGGGCAGCGCCGCTGCCCGGACCCGCACCGGCCGCGAAGACGGCGGCGTCGGCGCCCTGCAGATGCGCGGCGACCTCCTCGACCGAGGCCGACTCCAGATCGCACAGGACCGGTTCGGCGCCGGCCGCCCGCAGATCGTCGCCGTGCTCGGATCGGCGGATGATGCCCGCGACCTCGTCACCGCGCGCGGCGAGCAGGCGCTCCAGCCGCAACGCGATCTGACCATGACCTCCAGCGATGACAATGCGCATGTCTTCGACCGTACGCCCGGACACTGACCCGCGCCGCACAACCCTGTGGATAACTCATGAGTCTCCTGAGCGATCAACGAATTACGACAGCGATCGCTGAGTTACGAGGGTGACGCCGCGTGGCGTCAAAAGGAGACCGTCATCATCGCCAGGACCGCAGCCATGACTGCCATACGTAAGCCTCTCACCGCGGCCGGTTGCGCGGCCGCTCTGTTCGCCGGTGTGGCCGCCTGCGGCACGGTCGAGAACCTCACCGCTGGGCAGAAGGTCGACCGCGCCGTTGAGGGACTCGGCGAACAGAAGTCGCTCTCCTTCGAGTTGGGGCTCCACGCCAAGCCGTCCGCGCTCACGAAGCTGGCCTCGGAAGCGGAGCCGGGCGAGGAACTGCCGCCCGAGTTCGCGAAGTTCTTCACCGGGCTGCGCGTCAAGGTGTCCGTAGAGTCGAAGAAGCCGCTCGCCGACTCGGGCGAGAAGGACCTCGTCGGTATAGGCATGCGGGTCTCGGGCGCCGAAGGCGTCCTGGCCGAGTTCCGGGTCGTCGGTGACTTCACGTACTACCGCGTCGACATGGAGGCGCTCGGCGAGGTGATGGGCATCCCGTTCCCCACGGTCGATGAACTCCCCGAGAGCGAGAAGGAGTTCAGGAAGGTCCTCGAGGGTGAGTGGGTCAAGGTCGACAACGCCGAACTTGAGAAATCCGGCAAGAGCACCTCGGGCTCCGAGGAGATCGACACCAAGACCCAGCAGAAGATCCTCAAGGCCGTACGCGGTGTCGTCGCGCGCGAGGTCACCTTCAGCAGCAAGGGCGGCAGTGACGGCACTGAGCGGATCGTCGCCAAAGCCTCGTTCCGCGACCTGCTCACGGGGGTCTTCGACAAGCTCCGGCCGTTGACCGACGATCTCCCGGCGGGCACCGAACTGCCCACCGACAAGGACCTGAAGGAGGCCCCCGACAAGAAGATCGCCGTCAACTTCTCTCTGAAGAACGGTGACCTGACCCGGGTCTCGGTCGACCTCGCTGCTCTTGCGGACAAGCCGCAGGGCGCTCGGCTCCCGCTCGTCCTCACCTTCGGCAAGGCGTCCGACGTCAGCGCCCCGTCCGACGCCACTGAGGTGCCCGGAGGAGCGTTCATGGGCCCCGGCAACCCGTTCACCGGCGGGATGCTGAGCGGCGGCTTCTGACGGCCGAAGCCCTCGTGGGCGGGCCCGTCGGCGCCCCCCCGCCATCGGTACAGGTGAAAACACCGGCACGCGCGCGTGGACCTCAAAAACGTCCACGCGCGCGTGGACCTCAAAAACGACCACGTGCGCGTGAACCCCAAAAACCCTCCACGCGCACGCGCGCGTGAACCCTCACGACGGCCCCCCACCGCGCCCCTGCCGAGGCAGATCCAACGCCACAGCAGCAGCCGAGCTGCAGAACTCCCGCACCGCATTCGTCCGCGCCACCACTCGCCCCTCGTGTACCACGATCCGGCTGTACGCCAACGACAGCGCCCCCGCCAGCCGGTCCCCACGCACGGCGAGCAGCTCAGCCGGGAATCCGGCTTCCACCCGCACCTCGGGCAGCCCGAGCGCTGCCCGCGCCGACGAACTCACAGCGTCGTACGCGTCCTCGGGCCGCAGCCCGTAGCGCGAGGCCAGCAGATACGCCGCCTCCAGCGGATCTCCGCGCCCCACAGGATTCGATACGTCCCTCAGCGCGCCGCTGCCCGCAACGACCCGTACCCCTGCCGCCCGCAGCAGGCGTACCGGAGCCGTCCCGCGCCGCTCGACGCCCGAACAGCCGCCCTGGGGCAGGCAGACGACGGTCACCCCGGCTGCGGACAGCTGGTCCGCGGCCCGCGACGCCACCTCCGAGGGCAGCCGCCCGAGTCCGCCGCACGGGCCGAGCGTCACCCCGGGCCGCAGCCCGCCCGCCATCGCCGCGAGCCGCGCGAGCCGCGCCGGATCGTCACCGTCCGTGTGCAGATCGACCGGGCAGCCGTGCTCCGAAGCGACCTCCAGGACCGCTTCCACATACCCCGTCGGATCGGGGTCGAGATCCGGACAACCACCCACTACGGAGGCGCCCATCTTTACCGCGTCCCGCAGCATCGCCAGCTCCTCGGCCCCGGCGAGCCCGGTCAGCACCCGCGGCATCGCCACCGCCGTCAGCTCGGCGAGTCCCCGCAGCGCGCGCCGCGCCTGGAGCACCGCCGCCAGCGCGCCGAGCCCCTGGACGTCGCCGACGCGCACGTGGGAACGCAGCGCCGTGGCCCCGTGCCCGAGATACAGCAGGGCAGCCTCGGTCGTACGGCGCTGGACCTCCTGATCGTCGTACGAGACCGGACCGTCGCCGTCCGCTGACAGGGCCGTGTCGCCGTGGGCGTGCGGCTCCGTGGGGGCGGGCAGGAGGAGATAGCCGGTGAGGTCCACACGCGCGGTGTGCATGCTGAGACTGCCGGCCGTGCCGACCGCCTCGATGCGCCCGCCGCCCAGCCGCACGTCCACGGTCCGGCCGTCGGTGAGCCGCGCACCGCACAGCAGCAGGGCGGAGCCGTCGGTGCGGTCCGACGAGGAACCCGACGACGAAGGGGGCTGCTGCGGCCGGCTGTCGGGCATCGCGCTCCTGGGTCTCGGTGCGGCTGCGCAGGGAGAACATGTGATCACGCAGCGTGAGTCGAGCCTAGGGTGGCGGGCAGCGCGCTTCGAGGAGGAGCGGAATAGTCGTACCGGTGTGGTCCGCCGTGCATACGGGGCTGTTGGAGCGCTTGTGGAGTTCCTGGGAGCTGCGCAGAAGGCCGGGAACGGGGGCGGACAGGTACGGCGAAACGGATTTGGGCGAACGGCTGCCGAGCGTGTAATGTCTTCATCGCTCGCCCCAATAGCTCAGTCGGCAGAGCGTCTCCATGGTAAGGAGAAGGTCTACGGTTCGATTCCGTATTGGGGCTCTGGTGTGTGAGGTTTCGCCGTGAGGCGGTCCGATCGCATCGCAGCGGTGTAGCTCAGTCGGTAGAGCAAGCGGCTCATAATCGCTGTGTCACCGGTTCAAGTCCGGTCACCGCTACTGACAGTAGCCGATTGTGGGGTCGGTCCTTCGATCGGCTACTCTTCTGTGCGTTGTACTGTCCCATCCGTTCGTCAAGGAGCACTCACGTGGCTGCCACCGACGTCCGCCCGAAGATCACGCTGGCCTGCGTGGAGTGCAAGGAGCGGAACTACATCACCAAGAAGAACCGGCGTAACAACCCGGACCGTCTTGAGATGAAGAAGCACTGCCCGCGTTGCAATGCGCACACCGCGCATCGCGAGACGCGATAAAACAGGCTCGTACACGAGGCCGTCCCCAGTAAACGGGGGCGGCCTCGCGTCGTTGTCGGCTCGCCTGGCCGACCGTCACGCATGCTTGTTCCGGGCAATCACAGCGAACATCAGGAGGTACCGGGCCATGGCGCTCGACCAGTCCTTCGTGGGGCGGTCCTACCCGCCCACCGACCCCTATGAGGTCGGCCGGGAGAAGATCCGCGAGTTCGCGGAGGCAGTAGGGGATCCCAACCCCGCCTACACGGACCCGGAAGCCGCCAAGGCGCTCGGGTACGCCGATGTGATCGCCCCGCCCACCTTCGTGTTCACGATCACCTACAAGGCCGCGGGACAGGTGGTCCAGGACCCACAACTGGGCCTCGACTACAGCCGGGTGGTGCACGGCGACCAGAAGTTCGCCTACAAGCGCCCGGTGCGCGCGGGGGACCGGCTGACGGTCGTCTCGACCATCGAGGCGATCAAGTCCATGGCGGGCAACGACATCCTGGACATCCGGGGCGAGGTCCACGACGAGGCCGGCGAGCATGTGGTGACCGCCTGGACGAAGCTCGTGGCCCGCGCGGCAGAGGAGGGCTGAGACGTATGACGGCGAAGATCGCGTACGACGACATCGAGGTCGGCACCGAACTGCCGGCTCAGACCTTCCCGGTGACCCGCGCCACGCTCGTGCAGTACGCGGGCGCCTCCGGGGACTTCAACCCGATCCACTGGAACGAGAAGTTCGCGGTCGGGGTCGGCCTCCCGGATGTCATCGCGCACGGCATGTTCACGATGGCGGAGGCGGCCCGGGTCGTCACCGACTGGGTGGGGGATCCGGGCGCGGTCGTCGAGTACGGCGTGCGTTTCACCAAGCCCGTGGTCGTTCCGAACGACGACGAGGGAGCCACGATCGAGATCGGCGCCAAGGTCGCGGCCAAGCTCGACGACAACACCGTGCGCGTCGACCTCACGGCGATGAGCGCGGGACAGAAGGTCCTGGGGCGGGCGCAGGCGGTCGTACGACTGGCTTGATGGCAGTGCATGAGTAAGGGGCACGCTCAATGGAGGCGTGTCCCTTACTCATGCGCTCTGTGTGGCTCCCAAGACCTCTTGACTTAGGTAGTAATGGACCACTAACTTAGCTGCATGGTCAGGATGAGTGCAGAGGAGAGGCGCGAGAGCGTCATCCGGGCGGCCATGGGCGAGTTCGCCCGGGGCGGCTACTACGGCACGTCCACCGAGGCGATCGCCAAGCGGGTGGGTGTCTCTCAGCCGTATCTCTTCCGCCTCTTCCCGGGCAAGAAGGCGATCTTCCTTGCGGCGGCCGAGCGCTGCATGGAGGACACGCGGCGCACCTTCGTGGAGGCTGCCGAGGGGCTGGAAGGAGAAGAGGCCCTGCACGCCATGGCGAACGCGTACACCAACGTCATCGCGGAGCGTCCGGAGCAACTGCTGATGCAGATGCAGACATACGTCGCGGTGGCGGCCGCCGAGCAGGCCGGAGATCAGGAGCTCGGCGAGGTGGTGCGTGCCGGCTGGATGCGCGTGTGGGACGCCGTTCACCTGCCGCTCGGTGCCGACATGGACGAAACCGCGACCTTCATGGCCTACGGAATGCTCGTCAACTGCCTAGTCTCCATGGGCTTTCCGCCCGAACACCGGGTGTGGGAGGGGCTGTACCCCTCGGCCCGGGTCAAGGGGCGGCTCGAGAAGTGAATCTCCAGAAGTGAAAGAAGGGCGGCGGAGATCGGTGCTTTTTCATGCCAGCGAAAGTTAGTCATCAATAACTAATCGAACCAACTGGGGGAGCAATGCCACAGCAGACAGCACGTCGCGGGGGAGCAGTCTGGGCCCTCGTCATCACCAGCGTCGCCGGGTTCATGGCGGCGCTCGACAACCTCGTCGTCACCACCGCCCTGCCGTCGATCCGTGAGGACCTCGGGGGAGGGATGGACGACCTGGAATGGACCGTGAGCGCGTACACGCTGACCTTCGCCGTGCTGCTGATGTTCGGTGCGGCGCTCGGGGACCGGTACGGCCGCCGGCGGCTCTTCCTCGCCGGCATCACGATCTTCACCGGGGCCTCGGCCGCCGCGGCCATGGCGCCCGGTATCGACTCGTTGATCGCCGCCCGTGCGGTGCAGGGCGTAGGTGCCGCGATCATGATGCCGCTGACGCTGACCCTGCTGACAGCCGCCGTGCCCGCCGCCAAGCGCGGTATGGCGTACGGGATCTGGGGCGCCGTCAACGGCCTCGCGGTCGCGTCCGGGCCGCTCATCGGCGGCAGCCTGACCGAACACGTCTCCTGGAACTGGATCTTCTGGCTGAATGTGCCGCTCGGCCTGGCCCTGCTGCCGCTCGCCCGGCTGCGCCTCTCGGAGTCGTACGGCTCGGGTGCCCCGCTCGACACAGCCGGCACTCTGCTCGCCAGCGGCGGTCTGTTCGGCATCGTGTACGGCCTGGTCCGCGCGCCTGTCGTCGGCTGGACCGACGGACTCGTCCTCCTGGGCCTGTTCGGAGGCACGGCCCTGCTCGCCGGCTTCGTACACCACGGCAGCCATGCCAAGCACCCGATGCTGCCGATGCGGCTCTTCCGCAACCGGGCCTTCGCTGGGATCAACGCGGCCAGCCTGCTGATGTTCCTCGGGATGTTCGGCTCGATCTTCCTGCTCAGCCAGTACCTGCAGGGCGTTCTCGGCTACTCGCCCACCGAGGCGGGACTGCGGATGCTGCCCTGGACCGGTATGCCGATGCTCATCGCGCCGGTCGCCGGCTATCTGTCCGACCGGATCGGCGGACGGCCGGTCGTCGCCGCAGGCCTGTTCCTGCAGGCTGCCGGGCTGGGCTGGTTCGCCTCGATCGTCGAGACCGACACGTCGTTCGCCGCGCAGCTGCCCGCCCTGATCATCAGCGGCGTCGGCATGTCCCTCTTCTTCGCCCCGGCCTCCAACCTGGTCATGTCCAGCGTCCGGGGGCAGGAGCAAGGGATCGCGTCCGGCACCAACAACGCGCTGCGCGAAGTCGGCGGCGCGCTCGGTATCGCGGTGATGGCCTCGATCTTCTCCGCACAGGGTGGCTACGAGACCGGCCAGACCTTCGTGGACGGACTCAGGCCCGCGCTGTGGGTCGGCGCCTCCGCCGTGGCCGTGGCAGGCGTCGCGGCGCTGCTCATCCCGGCTCGCCCTCGCACAGCCGAGGTGCGGACGCGGGACGACGAGGCGGCGCCCGCGCCGGCACTGGAGACGGCCTCGCGCTGAGTTCGGAAACCCAACCCTCGGTTCGTGACGAGTTCAGACAGCAAACCCACGCGAGTTCGGAAATCAAACCCTGGAAGGAGACCGGTCATGCCCACCCTCCCCTGGACCGTGCCGAACATCCCACCGGAGCGCACCGAAGTGCACGTCTTCGCCTCCCGCTTCGAAACCCGCACCCTTTGGGGAGCGCTCAAGTTCCTCGCCAGGACGCCGGGTGTCTGGCAGCAGGTGCGCAAGGCACCGGGCGCGTACGGAGCCTCCCTGAAGGCGGCGCCTTTGCGGCGGACCTTCTGGACGCTGTCCGCCTGGGAGTCACCCGCAGCGCTCAAGGCCTTCACCCACTCCGGCACCCATGCGCCGACAGCCCGAGGGCTCGGCCCTCAGATGCGCGACGCGAAGTTCGCCACCTGGACGGTGACCACCGACGACCTCCCGCTGGACTGGCCGGACGCGCTCCGGCGCTTGTAGCGAGCCCCACGGAGAACGGCCCCGCCCTGACCGGCGGGGCCGTTCTCGTACCCTTGTGCACGTGCTGGAACTCCACGACGCCCCACTCGCCCCATTGACCACCTTCCGGCTCGGCGGTCCCGCAGCGCGGCTGATCACCGCGACGACCGACGCCGAGGTGGTCGCCGCCGTCCGCGAGGCCGACGACACCGGTACGCCGCTACTGCTCATCGGCGGCGGTTCCAACCTGGTCATCGGCGACAAGGGCTTCGCGGGAACCGCCCTGCGCATCGCCACCCGCGGCTTCGAACTCGACGGTACAAGGCTGGAGCTGGCCGCCGGCGAGGTGTGGACCGACGCGGTCGCCCGCACCGTCGAGGCGGGCCTCGCAGGCATCGAGTGCCTTGCCGGAATCCCCGGCTCCGCGGGCGCGACACCCATCCAGAACGTCGGCGCGTACGGCCAGGAAGTGTCATCGACGATCACCGAAGTGATCGCATACGACCGGAAGACCCGCGAAACGGTCACCATCCCGAACGCCGAGTGCGCCTTCTCGTACCGCCACAGCCGCTTCAAGGCCGACCCCGAGCGCTTCGTCGTCCTGCGCGTCCGCTTCTTGCTGGAGGACGCCGACGGGCTCTCCGCGCCCATCAGATACGCCGAAACCGCCCGCGCCCTGGGGGTCGAGGCCGGCGAGCGCGTACCCCTCGCGGACACCCGCGAGACCGTCCTGAAGCTACGCTCCGGCAAGGGCATGGTCCTGGACCCCGAAGACCACGACACCTGGTCGGCAGGGTCCTTCTTCACCAATCCGATCCTCACGGACGAGGAGTTCGCCGCATTCCACGCGCGCGTGCAGGCGCATCTCGGCACGGACGCCACCCCACCCGCGTACCCGGCGGGCAACGGCCACACGAAGACCTCCGCGGCCTGGCTGATCGACAAGTCGGGCTTCACCAAGGGATACGGCGCCGGCCCCGCACGCATCTCCACCAAGCACACCCTCGCCCTCACCAACCGCGGCGAGGCCACCACCGAGGACCTGCTCGCACTGGCCCGCGAAGTCGTCGCCGGAGTCCACGCCACCTTCGGAATCACACTGGTCAACGAACCGGTGATGGTGGGCGTCAACCTCTGACCGGCCATCGCCGCGCAGGCGGGACGGACGCACCGAAGGTTCAGGCAAGCCAGTCGTCGATCCCGGACAGCAACTTCTCCTTGACGTCCTTGGGTGCCGCCGATCCCCGGACCGACTGCCGTGCCAATTCGGCCAGTTCCGCATCCGTGAACCCGTGATGGCGGCGCGCGATCTCGTACTGGGCGGCCAGACGTGATCCGAAGAGAAGGGGATCGTCCGCACCGAGCGCCATGGGGACCCCGGCTTCGAAAAGTGTGCGCAAGGGGACGTCCTCCGGCTTTTCATACACCCCCAGGGCGACGTTCGACGCCGGGCACACCTCACACGTCACACCACGGTCCGCGAGCCGCTTCAGCAGACGAGGATCCTCGGCGGCCCGCACTCCGTGCCCGATCCGCGACGCATCCAGGTCGTCCAGGCAGTCGCGCACCGACGCGGGCCCTGTCAGCTCGCCGCCGTGCGGAGCGGCCAGCAACCCGCCGTCGCGCGCGATGGCGAAGGCCCGGTCGAAGTCCCGTGCCATGCCACGGCGTTCGTCGTTGGAGAGCCCGAAGCCCACGATGCCGCGGTCCGCGTACCGCACGGCCAGACGGGCCAGCGTGCGGGCGTCCAGCGGGTGCTTCATACGGTTCGCGGCCACCAGGACCCGCATCCCGAGCCCCGTCTCCCGCGCGGCCGAGTCCACCGCGTCCAGGATGATCTCCAGGGCCGGAATCAGCCCGCCCAGGCGAGGCGCGTACGACGTCGGATCGACCTGGATCTCCAGCCAGCCGGAGCCGTCCCTGAGGTCCTCCTCGGCCGCCTCGCGCACCAGCCGCTGAATGTCCTCGGGCTCTCTGAGGCACGACCGCGCCGCGTCGTACAGCCGTTGGAAACGGAACCAGCCCCGCTCGTCCGTGGCCCGGAGCTTCGGCGGCTCCCCGCTGGTCAGCGCGTCGGGAAGATGGATCCCGTGCTTGTCGGCCAGTTCCAGCAGGGTGGTGATCCGCATCGACCCGGTGAAGTGCAGGTGCAGATGGGCTTTCGGCAGTTCAGAGACATCACGTACGTGCTCCATCTGAAGATCCTGCCGTACGTCGCTGTCGAGTCGGTAGCGCTTTCCCCGAACGTGGTCTTGCTCGCACTGAAAAGCGGGCCGCCCCCCAAAGGGAAGCGACCCGCACACGCGCGTGGAGCACGAAAACAAAAACAGCGCCCACAGGACGTACGAAAACTCAGGCCCGTGCCTCCGCCAGCAGCTTCTGGATCCGGGAGACACCCTCGACGAGGTCCTCGTCACCCAGGGCGTAAGAAAGCCGCAGGTAACCCGGAGTGCCGAAGGCCTCGCCCGGGACGACCGCGACTTCGGCCTCTTCCAGGATCAGGGCGGCCAGCTCGACCGAGTCCTTCGGGCGCTTGGCGCGGATCTCCTTGCCGATGAGGGCCTTCACCGAGGGGTACGCGTAGAAAGCGCCCTCGGGCTCGGGGCAGACGACGCCGTCGATCTCGTTCAGCATCCGCACGATGGTCTTGCGGCGCCGGTCGAAGGCCTCACGCATCTTGGCGACGGCGTCCAGGTCGCCCGAGACGGCGGCGAGCGCGGCGATCTGCGCCACGTTCGACACATTGGACGTGGCGTGCGACTGGAGGTTCGTCGCGGCCTTCACCACATCCTTCGGACCGATGATCCAGCCGACGCGCCAACCCGTCATCGCGTACGTCTTCGCCACACCATTGACCACGACGCACTTGTCGCGCAGCTCGGGCAGGAGGGCCGGCAGCGACACGGAAGCGGCGTCTCCGTAGACGAGGTGCTCGTAGATCTCGTCCGTCATCACCCACAGGCCGTGCTCGACGGCCCAGCGGCCGATGGCCTCGGTGTCGGCCCGGTTGTAGACGGCGCCGGTCGGGTTGGACGGAGATACGAAGAGGACGACCTTGGTCTTCTCCGTACGGGCCGCTTCCAGCTGCTCGACCGAGACGCGGTAGCCGGTGGTCTCGTCGGCGACGACCTCGACCGGGACACCGCCGGCGAGGCGGATCGACTCCGGGTACGTCGTCCAGTACGGAGCCGGGACGATCACCTCGTCGCCCGGGTCGAGGATCGCGGCGAACGCCTCGTAGATGGCCTGCTTGCCGCCGTTGGTCACCAGGATCTGCGAGACCTCGGGTTCGTACCCGGAGTCGCGCAGCGTCTTGGCGGCGATCGCGGCCTTCAGCTCGGGAAGGCCACCGGCCGGCGTGTAGCGGTGGTACTTCGGGTTCTTGCACGCCTCGATGGCGGCCTCGACGATGTAGTCCGGCGTCGGGAAGTCGGGCTCACCGGCACCGAAGCCGATCACCGGACGTCCTGCGGCCTTCAGGGCCTTGGCCTTGGCGTCCACGGCGAGGGTGGCGGACTCGGAGATCGCACCGACTCGGGCGGAGACCCGGCGCTCGGTGGGAGGGGTTGCAGCGCTCATGGGCCCATCGTTCCAGACCCGAAACGTCCGCGGCACACGGGTTTCACAGACTGAGCGGGCTTCGCCAAGGCCCGTACGGGCGCTATCTGTTCGACGACCGGCCGCCGAACACGTACACTCTCACCTCGTTGGCCTTCACCGGCCGCACGCACCGGGTGCACACCGAGCACTCGGACGGATGCGGTACGTTGAAGGGAAACAAAGGGTCGTAGCTCAATTGGTAGAGCACTGGTCTCCAAAACCAGCGGTTGGGGGTTCAAGTCCCTCCGGCCCTGCTACACACTCCTTCGTCAGGATGTGTGCGCATGTACGTACTGCAATGCACCCGCCGTGCGGCTCGACCGGGCGCGGCACGGCCACGACCCGGAATCAGGTGAGGACGAGTGACGGACGCCGTGGGCTCCATCGACATGCCTGATGCCCAGGATGAGGTGCCGGAGTCCAAGAAGAAGGGCCGCAAGGGCGGCAAGCGTGCCAAGAAGGGCCCGCTGAAGCGTCTCGCTCTCTTCTACCGCCAGATCGTCGCGGAACTCCGCAAGGTTGTCTGGCCGACTCGCAGCCAGCTGACGACCTACACCACCGTGGTGATCGTCTTTGTTGTCATCATGATCGGTCTGGTGACTGTGATTGACTTTGGACTCGACAAGGCGGCCAAGTACGTCTTCGGCTGAGCCAAGCGCGAAGGGCGCCGTACTCGGCGCCCGCTTTCGCGTGTTCCACCCCTATGTATCCAGGAAGAAGCAGCCACCGTGTCTGACCCGAACCTGAACGACGCCATCGAGTCGGCGGAGTCCGTTGAGGACGAGCTCGACATCGTCGAGGCTGCGGACGCTGAGAAGAACGTCGAGGACGCCGAGAACACCGAAGAGGCTGCCCTGACCGAGGCTGCCGAGGACGCGGCCGTCGCCGAGGAAGCCGAAGCAGAGGCCGCGGAAGAAGCCGAAGCAGAGGCTGCGGAAGAAGCCCCGGAAGAAGCCGAAGCAGAGGCCGCGGAGGAAGAGGCCGAGCCGGTCGACCCGGTCACCGCCCTCCGCGAGGAGCTTCGCGGGCTGCCCGGCGAGTGGTACGTCATCCACACCTACGCCGGTTACGAGAAGCGCGTGAAGGCCAACCTGGAGCAGCGCGCCGTCTCGCTGAACGTCGAGGAATTCATCTACCAGGCCGAGGTCCCCGAGGAAGAGATCGTCCAGATCAAGAACGGCGAGCGTAAGAACGTCCGGCAGAACAAGCTGCCCGGTTACGTTCTCGTCCGTATGGATCTGACGAACGAGTCCTGGGGCGTCGTCCGCAACACGCCCGGTGTCACCGGCTTCGTGGGTAATGCCTACGACCCGTACCCGCTGACCCTGGACGAGATCGTCAAGATGCTCGCCCCGGAGGCCGAGGAGAAGGCCGCCCGGGAGGCCGCCGAGGCCGAGGGCAAGCCGACCCCGGCCCGCAAGGTCGAGGTCCAGGTGCTGGACTTCGAGGTCGGCGACTCGGTCACCGTCACCGACGGCCCGTTCGCGACGCTCCAGGCGACCATCAACGAGATCAACGCCGACTCCAAGAAGGTCAAGGGGCTCGTCGAGATCTTCGGCCGGGAGACTCCGGTCGAGCTGTCCTTCGACCAGATCCAGAAGAACTAGCTCCCCGGAATCCAGAGGAACCAGCTCCTCGGAGCCTTCTGGAACACTCACTTCCGTCCAGGTCAGACCGGCTTCCACAGGCGGTCTGACCTGCTCGGTTTCAGGCTGTGCCACGTTGGCCGTTATCGTGGTGCGGTTGCCTTCGCGGCAACATGACAAGGCAAGACACAAGAAAAGGCAGAGGACCCGGAATGCCTCCCAAGAAGAAGAAGGTCACGGGGCTGATCAAGCTCCAGATCCAGGCCGGTGCCGCCAACCCGGCTCCGCCGGTCGGCCCGGCGCTGGGCCAGCACGGCGTCAACATCATGGAGTTCTGCAAGGCCTACAACGCCGCGACCGAGTCGCAGCGTGGCTCGGTGATTCCGGTGGAGATCACGGTCTACGACGACCGTTCCTTCACCTTCATCACCAAGACGCCGCCGGCCGCCAAGATGATCCTCAAGGCCGCGGGCGTGCAGAAGGGCTCCGGCGAGCCGCACAAGACCAAGGTCGCCAAGATCACCGAGGCTCAGGTCCGCGAGATCGCCACCACGAAGATGCCCGACCTGAACGCGAACGACCTGGACGCCGCGGCGAAGATCATCGCCGGTACCGCGCGTTCCATGGGCATCACGGTCGAGGGCTGAACCCCACCTTCGTAGAACCATGCGGCTCGCAAGGCCGCACGTGGAAGGGCCTGCTCGGTCCGTACCACGACTCCTTCAGAACACATCAGGAGCAGCAGTGAGCAAGCGCAGCAAGTCTCTCCGCGCTGCGGACGCCAAGATCGACCGGGAAAAGCTGTACGCCCCGCTCGAAGCCGTGCGTCTCGCCAAGGAGACCTCCACCACCAAGTTCGACGGCACCGTCGAGGTCGCCTTCCGCCTGGGCGTTGACCCGCGCAAGGCCGACCAGATGGTCCGTGGCACCGTGAACCTCCCGCACGGCACCGGTAAGACCGCCCGGGTCCTGGTCTTCGCGACCGGTGACCGTGCCGAGGCCGCGACTGCCGCGGGCGCCGACATCGTCGGCTCCGACGAGCTCATCGACGAGGTGTCGAAGGGCCGTCTGGACTTCGACGCCGTCGTCGCCACCCCGGACCTCATGGGCAAGGTCGGCCGCCTCGGCCGGGTCCTCGGCCCGCGTGGTCTGATGCCGAACCCGAAGACCGGCACCGTGACCCCGGACGTGGCCAAGGCCGTGACCGAGATCAAGGGCGGCAAGATCGAGTTCCGCGTCGACAAGCACTCGAACCTGCACTTCATCATCGGCAAGTCGTCCTTCGACGACACCAAGCTGGTGGAGAACTACGGCGCGGCGCTGGAGGAGATCCTCCGTCTGAAGCCGTCCGCCGCCAAGGGTCGCTACATCAAGAAGGCCGCGATCAGCACCACGATCGGCCCCGGCATTCCGGTCGACCCGAACCGCACCCGCAACCTCCTCGTCGAGGAGGACCCGGCCGCCGTCTGAGTCCGAGACTCACCGGGCAGTCGCGTACGCGTTCTTGTCAGCGGGCCCCGCAACCTTTCGAGGTGCGGGGCTCGTCCCATTGGTGGACGTGGATTTCCTGAGCCGGGTGTCAGTGGCCTGCATCAGCGTGCGGGGCACAGGAATTGCATAGGGGTGGGACGAATGAAGAGCACGAGCGTGCGCCGCGTGGGACTCTCGATCGTGGTGGCGGCCGCGTTGACAGGGGTCGCGGCCTGTACGGGCTCCGACTCCGGCCAGGGCTCGGGGGGCGACGACAAGGCGGCCGGCAAGTCCGCGACGCGTGTGAGCCCGATAGCGGCCCTGCGTTCCGTGGAGACGACCACCGACAAGGCCGACTCCGCCAAGGTCGAGGCCACGACGACCATGGGCTCGATGATGTCCATGGAAGCGGACGGCGCGCTCGGCTGGGCCGACGGCCTCACCGGCAATCTGACGATCACGTACACCGGCGGGACGATCGCCGACACGATGCGTCAAATGGGCTCCACGTCGATGGAGGCCCGCTATCTGCCCGACGCCTACTACGCGAAGATGAGCGACCAGTTCGCCGCGCAGGCGGGCGGCAAGCACTGGATCAAGTACGCGTACGACGATCTGGCGGACCTTGCCGGTGGTTCGGGGGCGTATCTGAAGGACCAGATCCAGAACACCACGCCCAATCAGTCGGTGAAGCTGCTGTTGGCCTCCGGTGATGTGCGGAAGATCGGTGAGGAGACGGTGCGTGGGGTCAACACCACGCACTACTCGGGGACGGTGGACGTCGCGGATCTCGCCGGGCGGAACTCGAGTCTCAGTGAAGGGCAACTAGCCGACCTGAAGCGTCAGTTGGAGCAGGCCGGGATCACCACCCAGACGGTCGACCTCTGGGTCGACGATGACGATCTGCTGGTGAAGAAGGTCGAGAAGGGGGAGATGGCCAGCGGGTCGATGTCCTCCACGGCGTACTACAGCGACTACGGGGTGGAGGTCTCCACCGAGGAGCCTCCGGCTGCTGACACGGCGGACTTCAAGGACCTGGCGGGGGCGCAGCCGTCGGCGTGAACGCTCCATCAGGAAGCGTGCGTTGTTGCTGCTGAGCGGTCGTGCGCCGCTCGGACCGCCGACGGATTTGCTTGACACTCGGCCGGTCGCGTACTCTTCCACGGAAGCCAAAGACCGCTGGTCGTTGCCGTGTGCTCGTACGAGGACATGGTGGCCGAAGGATCCGCTGAACTGCGGACGACCCGCGCAGGTGACTGTGGAAGAGCTCCCGTATCCCGCCAGGGATGTCCGGTCGAGTTCACGCCCCGTGCGCCTGCGCCGGGGCGTTTCGTTTTGATGTTGAGACGAGCCCCTTCCTCGCGTGCCTGATTCAGGCGGTCCGGCGACGTGCGGCTGATCGAGAGGTCAGTCGAGGATCATCACCCCGGAAGGAGGCCGAGGCACATGGCGACGTCCAACAAGGTCGCAGAGGACAAAGTCGCAGCCGTTGAAGAGATCACGACGAAGCTGCGCAACTCCAACGCAGCTGTCGTGACTTCTTACGTCGGACTGTCCGTGGCGCAGCTCCAGGAGCTCCGCCGTTCTCTCGGCGAGAACGCTCAGTACCGAGTGGTGAAGAACACGCTGACCCAGATCGCGGCCAAGCAGGCCGGGGTCGAGCTGGACGAGCACCTTGAGGGCTCGACCGCTGTTGCCTTCGTGACCGGTGACCCGGTCGAGGCGGCGAAGGGTCTTCGTGACTTTGCCAAGAACAACCCCGCTCTCGTCATCAAGGGCGGTGTCCTTGAGGGCAAGGCGTTGTCCGCCGACGAGATCAAGAAGCTTGCGGACCTCGAGTCCCGCGAGGTTCTGCTCGCCAAGCTGGCAGGCGCCATGAAGGCCAAGCCGTCCCAGGCTGCCGCGGTCTTCCAGGCGCTTCCCTCGAAGTTCGTCCGCACCGCGGAGGCGCTTCGTGCCAAGAGGGCCGAGCAGGGCGGTGCCGAGTAATTCGGCTCGCACATTGACCGCGGCCTCAAGGCAGCAGCCCTGAGGCGACGGTCGCAGCGGGCCCAACGTACGCCCGCCGACATGTACATCCGGCACCAGCCGAATTAGTGGAAGGATCGCCCATCATGGCGAAGCTCAGCCAGGAAGACCTGCTCGCGCAGTTCGAGGAGATGACCCTCATCGAGCTCTCCGAGTTCGTGAAGGCGTTCGAGGACAAGTTCGACGTCACCGCTGCCGCTCCGGCCGCCGTCGTCGCCGCCGGTGGCCCGGCCGCCCCGGCCGCCGAGGCCGAGCCCGAGCAGGACGAGTTCGACGTCATCCTCACGGGTGCCGGCGACAAGAAGATCCAGGTCATCAAGGTCGTGCGTGAGCTGACCTCCCTGGGTCTGAAGGAGGCCAAGGACCTCGTGGACGGCGCCCCGAAGCCCGTCCTCGAGAAGGTCGCCAAGGACGCCGCCGACAAGGCCGCCGAGTCCCTCAAGGGCGCCGGCGCTTCCGTCGAGGTCAAGTAAGTCTTCAAGTGCGGCTACGGCCGCATGGCGACTTCCCGTGACACAGCTCTCCCGTAGGGCTGTAACGCGAACGCACTGAGGAGCGATCACCCAGTTGGGTGGTCGCTCTTCGGCGTTCGAGGGGGCGCCGTGCGGCTGCCTTGCGCTGTAGGTCGCGGCGAGTATGGTGATCTTCGTTGTGCCTCCGGCCGCCTCGGTGACGGGCAGCAGACCGGGCTGCAAGTGACGATCGCAGCACCCGGTTTGGGCATGGGGGGCCTTGACGAACCGCACGCAGCGCGCAATTCTCAGGACGCGTCGTCACAACGATCCGGATCCGAGGCATGGATCGACGGCGAAGAGGGAAGTATCGATGTGCATTGAGGGCGTGGCTTGCAGCAGGGGTTGAGAACAACGAGGGTCTTCAAAAACCCGCTCTGGACATCAGTGGGCCTATTGGCTACACTGACCCTTTGCGCTGCCTGTTAGCTGCCTCCTGCCCGTCACCAGGGGCATGCCCTCGCTTGAGCACTGTGGATTGAAACGGTTCTGACCTGGCCTTCTTTGGCTGATTCAGGAAACGTCTGTCTCTGTGCCCGGCTTGGGACCGGTACGCGCGTAGTGAGTCCGAGCCCTCGGAAGGACCCCCTCTTGGCCGCCTCGCGCACTGCCTCGACCGCGAATACGAACAACGGCGCCAGCACTGCCCCGCTGCGCATCTCCTTTGCAAAGATCAAGGAGCCCCTCGAGGTTCCGAACCTTCTTGCGCTGCAAACCGAGAGCTTTGACTGGCTGCTCGGTAACGACGCGTGGAAGGCTCGTGTCGAGGCGGCTCTGGAAAGCGGACAGGACGTCCCCACCAAGTCTGGCCTGGAGGAGATCTTCGAGGAGATCTCTCCGATTGAGGACTTCTCCGGGTCGATGTCGCTGACCTTCCGCGACCACCGTTTCGAGCCTCCGAAGAACTCCATCGACGAGTGCAAGGAGCGCGACTTCACGTACGCCGCCCCGCTCTTCGTCACCGCTGAGTTCACCAACAACGAGACCGGCGAGATCAAGTCCCAGACCGTCTTCATGGGCGACTTCCCGCTCATGACGAACAAGGGCACCTTCGTCATCAACGGCACCGAGCGTGTCGTGGTGTCGCAGCTGGTCCGTTCGCCGGGTGTCTACTTCGACTCCTCCATCGACAAGACGTCCGACAAGGACATCTTCTCCGCGAAGGTCATCCCGTCCCGGGGCGCCTGGCTGGAGATGGAGATCGACAAGCGCGACATGGTCGGTGTACGCATCGACCGTAAGCGCAAGCAGTCCGTGACCGTTCTGCTCAAGGCTCTCGGTTGGACGACCGAGCAGATCCTCGAGGAGTTCGGCGAGTACGAGTCCATGCGCGCCACCCTGGAGAAGGACCACACCCAGGGCCAGGACGACGCACTGCTCGACATCTACCGCAAGCTGCGTCCGGGCGAGCCCCCGACCCGTGAGGCCGCGCAGACGCTGCTCGAGAACCTCTACTTCAACCCCAAGCGTTACGACCTCGCCAAGGTCGGCCGCTACAAGGTCAACAAAAAGCTGGGCGGCGACGCCCCGCTGGACGCCGGGATCCTGACCGTCGAGGACATCATCTCGACGATCAAGTACCTGGTGAAGCTGCACGCCGGTGAGACCGAGACCGTTATGGGTGAAAACGGCACGTCGATCGTCGTCGAGACCGACGACATCGACCACTTCGGCAACCGTCGTCTGCGTAACGTCGGCGAGCTCATCCAGAACCAGGTCCGTACGGGTCTGGCGCGTATGGAGCGCGTTGTCCGTGAGCGTATGACGACTCAGGATGTCGAGGCGATCACGCCGCAGACGCTGATCAACATCCGGCCGGTCGTCGCCTCCATCAAGGAGTTCTTCGGCACCAGCCAGCTGTCGCAGTTCATGGACCAGAACAACCCGCTGTCGGGTCTCACCCACAAGCGCCGTCTGTCGGCTCTTGGCCCGGGTGGTCTCTCCCGTGAGCGGGCCGGCTTCGAGGTCCGTGACGTGCACCCCTCGCACTACGGCCGCATGTGCCCGATCGAGACCCCGGAAGGCCCGAACATCGGCCTGATCGGCTCGCTCGCCTCGTACGGCCGGGTCAACGCGTTCGGCTTCGTCGAGACGCCGTACCGCCGGGTCACCGACGGTTTCGTCACCGATGAGGTCGACTACCTGACCGCCGACGAGGAGGACCGCTTCGTCATCGCGCAGGCCAACGCGCCGCTGTCGGACGACATGCGGTTCGAGGAGTCCCGCGTGCTGGTTCGCCGCCGTGGTGGCGAGGTCGACTACGTCCCCGGTGACGACGTGGACTACATGGACGTCTCCCCGCGCCAGATGGTGTCGGTCGCGACCGCCATGATCCCGTTCCTCGAGCACGACGACGCCAACCGTGCCCTCATGGGCGCGAACATGATGCGTCAGGCCGTGCCGCTGATCACCGCCGAGGCTCCCCTCGTCGGTACGGGCATGGAGTACCGCTGCGCCGTCGACGCCGGTGACGTCATCAAGGCGGAGAAGGCGGGTGTGGTCCAGGAGGTCTCCGCGGACTACGTCACCGTGGCCAACGACGACGGCACATACACCACTTACCGGGTTGCCAAGTTCTCCCGTTCCAACCAGGGCACCTCGGTCAACCAGAAGGTCATCGTCCACGAGGGCGACCGGATCGTCGAGAGCCAGGTGCTCGCCGACGGTCCCGCCACCCAGGAAGGCGAGATGGCGCTGGGCAAGAACCTGCTCGTCGCCTTCATGCCCTGGGAGGGTCACAACTACGAGGACGCGATCATCCTGTCGCAGCGCCTCGTGCAGGACGACGTCCTCTCCTCGATCCACATCGAGGAGCACGAGGTCGACGCCCGTGACACCAAGCTCGGCCCCGAGGAGATCACCCGGGACATCCCGAACGTCTCCGAGGAGGTCCTGGCCGACCTCGACGAGCGCGGCATCATCCGCATCGGCGCCGAGGTCATCGCGGGCGACATCCTCGTCGGCAAGGTGACCCCCAAGGGTGAGACCGAGCTGACGCCGGAGGAGCGCCTGCTGCGCGCGATCTTCGGTGAGAAGGCCCGTGAGGTCCGTGACACCTCGCTGAAGGTGCCGCACGGCGAGACCGGCAAGGTCATCGGCGTACGCGTCTTCGACCGCGAGGAGGGCGACGAGCTGCCCCCCGGTGTGAACCAGCTGGTGCGCGTGTACGTGGCGCAGAAGCGCAAGATCACCGACGGTGACAAGCTCGCCGGCCGCCACGGCAACAAGGGTGTCATCTCCAAGATTCTGCCGATCGAGGACATGCCGTTCCTGGAGGACGGCACCCCGGTCGACATCATCCTCAACCCGCTGGGTGTGCCGTCCCGAATGAACCCGGGACAGGTTCTGGAGATCCACCTCGGCTGGCTCGCCAGCCAGGGCTGGGATGTCTCCGGACTCGCCGACGAGTGGGCTCAGCGCCTCCAGGTCATCGGCGCCGACCAGGTCGACCCGCGTACGAACGTGGCGACCCCGGTCTTCGACGGTGCCCGCGAGGACGAGCTGGCCGGTCTGCTGGAGCACACTGTCCCGAACCGCGACGGCGACCGCATGGTCCTCCCGTCCGGCAAGGCGAAGCTGTTCGACGGCCGCTCCGGCGAGCCGTTCCCGGAGCCGATCTCGATCGGCTACATGTACATCCTCAAGCTCCACCACCTGGTCGACGACAAGCTCCACGCCCGCTCGACCGGTCCGTACTCGATGATCACCCAGCAGCCGCTGGGTGGTAAGGCTCAGTTCGGTGGCCAGCGGTTCGGTGAGATGGAGGTGTGGGCGCTGGAGGCTTACGGCGCCGCGTACGCCCTCCAGGAGCTGCTGACCATCAAGTCCGACGACGTCACCGGCCGCGTGAAGGTCTACGAGGCCATCGTCAAGGGCGAGAACATCCCCGAGCCCGGCATCCCCGAGTCCTTCAAGGTGCTCATCAAGGAGATGCAGTCGCTCTGCCTCAATGTGGAGGTGCTGTCCTCGGACGGTATGTCCATCGAGATGCGCGACACGGACGAGGACGTCTTCCGCGCCGCGGAGGAGCTCGGTATCGACCTGTCCCGGCGTGAGCCGAGCAGCGTCGAAGAGGTCTGACGGGTCTGGCCGGGGCTCCCTGAACAAGAGCCCCGGCTAACCCCGGACCCAAGTCAGACCATTGAAGAATCGACCCCGAAAGAGGGATTGACGACCAGTGCTCGACGTCAACTTCTTCGACGAGCTGCGGATCGGCCTCGCTACTGCTGACGACATTCGTCAGTGGTCCCACGGTGAGGTCAAGAAGCCGGAGACCATCAACTACCGCACCCTCAAGCCCGAGAAGGACGGACTCTTCTGCGAGAAGATCTTCGGTCCGACCCGGGACTGGGAGTGCTACTGCGGCAAGTACAAGCGTGTCCGGTTCAAGGGCATCATCTGCGAGCGCTGCGGCGTCGAGGTCACTCGCGCCAAGGTGCGTCGTGAGCGGATGGGCCACATCGAACTGGCCGCTCCCGTTACCCACATCTGGTACTTCAAGGGTGTTCCGTCGCGCCTTGGCTACCTGCTCGACCTCGCCCCGAAGGACCTCGAGAAGGTCATCTACTTCGCCGCGTACATGATCACGTACGTGGACGAGGAGCGCCGTACGCGCGATCTGCCCTCCCTGGAGGCGCATGTCTCCGTGGAGCGTCAGCAGGTCGAGAACCGTCGCGACGCCGACCTCGAGGCCCGTGCCAAGAAGCTCGAGACCGACCTGGCCGAGCTCGAGGCCGAGGGCGCCAAGGCCGACGTACGCCGCAAGGTGCGCGAAGGCGCCGAGCGGGAGATGAAGCAGCTGCGTGACCGTGCGCAGCGCGAGATCGACCGGCTCGACGAGGTGTGGACGCGCTTCAAGAACCTCAAGGTCCAGGACCTGGAGGGCGACGAGCTCCTCTACCGCGAGCTGCGTGACCGCTTCGGCACGTACTTCGACGGCTCCATGGGTGCGGCTGCCCTGCAGAAGCGCCTGGAGTCCTTCGACCTCGACGAGGAGGCCGAGCGCCTCCGCGAGATCATCCGTACCGGCAAGGGCCAGAAGAAGACCCGTGCGCTGAAGCGGCTGAAGGTCGTGTCTGCGTTCCTGCAGACCTCCAACAGCCCCAAGGGCATGGTGCTCGACTGCGTGCCGGTGATCCCGCCGGACCTTCGCCCGATGGTGCAGCTGGACGGTGGCCGCTTCGCGACCTCCGACCTGAACGACCTGTACCGCCGTGTGATCAACCGCAACAACCGTCTGAAGAGGCTCCTCGACCTCGGCGCGCCCGAGATCATCGTCAACAACGAGAAGCGCATGCTTCAGGAGGCTGTTGACGCCCTCTTCGACAACGGTCGTCGCGGTCGCCCGGTGACCGGCCCCGGTAACCGCCCCCTGAAGTCCCTCAGCGACATGCTGAAGGGCAAGCAGGGTCGCTTCCGGCAGAACCTGCTCGGTAAGCGAGTCGACTACTCGGCGCGTTCCGTGATCGTCGTCGGTCCGCAGCTGAAGCTGCACCAGTGCGGTCTGCCGAAGGCGATGGCGCTGGAGCTCTTCAAGCCGTTCGTGATGAAGCGCCTGGTCGACCTGAACCACGCGCAGAACATCAAGAGCGCGAAGCGCATGGTGGAGCGCGGCCGTACGGTCGTGTACGACGTCCTCGAAGAGGTCATCGCTGAGCACCCGGTTCTGCTGAACCGTGCGCCCACGCTGCACCGCCTCGGCATCCAGGCCTTCGAGCCGCAGCTGGTCGAGGGCAAGGCCATCCAGATCCACCCGCTCGTCTGCACCGCGTTCAACGCGGACTTCGACGGTGACCAGATGGCCGTGCACCTGCCGCTCTCCGCGGAGGCGCAGGCCGAGGCCCGCATCCTGATGCTGTCCTCGAACAACATCCTCAAGCCCGCCGACGGCCGTCCGGTGACGATGCCGACCCAGGACATGGTCCTCGGTCTGTTCTTCCTCACCACCGACGGCGAGATGCGGGACGTCAAGGGCGAGGGCCGGTCCTTCGGCTCCGCGGCCGAGGCGATCATGGCGTTCGACGCGGGCGAGCTCTCGCTGCAGTCGCGCGTGGACATCCGCTTCCCGGTGGGCACCATCCCGCCGCGCGGCTGGACCCCGCCGGCGCGCGAGGAGGGCGAGCCGGAGTGGCAGCAGGGTGACACCTTCCGCCTGCGGACGACCCTGGGCCGTGCGCTCTTCAACGAGCTGCTGCCCGAGGACTACCCGTTCGTCGACTACGAGGTCGGCAAGAAGCAGCTCTCCGAGATCGTCAACGACCTCGCCGAGCGCTACCCGAAGGTCATCGTGGCGGCGACGCTCGACAACCTGAAGGCGGCCGGCTTCTACTGGGCGACCCGTTCCGGCGTCACCGTGGCCATCTCCGACGTCGTCGTTCCCGAGGCGAAGAAGGAGATCGTCAAGGGGTACGAGGCGCAGGACGAGAAGGTCCAGAAGCAGTACGAGCGCGGTCTGATCACCAAGGACGAGCGCACGCAGGAGCTCATCGCGATCTGGACCAAGGCGACCAACGAGGTTGCCGAGGCGATGAACGACAACTTCCCGAAGACGAACCCGATCTTCATGATGGTGAACTCGGGCGCCCGAGGGAACATGATGCAGATGCGTCAGATCGCCGGTATGCGCGGTCTGGTGTCGAACGCCAAGAACGAGACCATCCCGCGGCCCATCAAGGCGTCGTTCCGTGAGGGTCTCTCCGTGCTGGAGTACTTCATCTCCACGCACGGTGCCCGTAAGGGTCTGGCGGACACCGCCCTGCGTACCGCCGACTCGGGTTACCTCACCCGTCGTCTGGTCGACGTCTCTCAGGACGTCATCATCCGCGAGGAGGACTGCGGCACCGACCGTGGCCTCAGGCTGCAGATCGCGGAGCGCGACGCGGCGGGCAACCTGGTCAAGGCGGACAACGTCGAGACCAGCGTGTACGCCCGTGCGCTGGCCGAGGACATCGTCGCCGACGGCAAGGTGCTGGCCCCCGCCAACACCGACCTGGGTGACGTCCTCATCGACGAACTGGTCAAGCACGGCGTGTCGGAGGTCAAGACCCGCTCGGTCCTGACCTGTGAGTCCGCCGTCGGCACCTGCGCCATGTGCTACGGCCGTTCGCTGGCCACCGGCAAGCTGGTCGACATCGGTGAGGCGGTCGGCATCATCGCTGCCCAGTCCATCGGTGAGCCCGGCACGCAGCTGACGATGCGTACCTTCCACACCGGTGGTGTGGCCGGTGACGACATCACCCAGGGTCTGCCCCGTGTCGTCGAGCTCTTCGAGGCTCGTACGCCTAAGGGTGTCGCCCCGATCTCCGAGGCCTCCGGCCGCGTACGGATCGAGGAGACCGAGAAGACCAAGAAGCTCGTCGTGACCCCGGACGACGGCAGCGACGAGACGGCGTACCCGATCTCGAAGCGTGCCAAGCTCCAGGTGCGCGAGGGCGACCACGTCGAGGTGGGCCAGAAGCTCACCTATGGTGCGACCAACCCGCACGACGTGCTGCGCATCCTCGGTCAGCGGGCCGTTCAGGTCCACCTGGTCGGCGAGGTGCAGAAGGTCTACAACTCGCAGGGTGTGTCGATCCACGACAAGCACATCGAGATCATCATCCGGCAGATGCTCCGCCGCGTGACGATCATCGAGTCCGGCGACGCCGAGCTGCTGCCCGGCGAGCTCGTGGAGCGCTCGAAGTTCGAGACCGAGAACCGTCGTGTGGTGCAGGAAGGCGGCCACCCGGCCTCCGGCCGTCCGCAGCTGATGGGTATCACCAAGGCCTCGCTGGCGACCGAGTCGTGGCTGTCGGCGGCGTCCTTCCAGGAGACGACCAGGGTCCTCACGGACGCGGCGATCAACGCCAAGTCCGACTCCCTGATCGGCCTCAAGGAGAACGTCATCATCGGTAAGCTCATCCCGGCCGGTACGGGCCTGTCCCGCTACCGCAACATCCGGGTCGAGCCGACCGAGGAGGCCAAGGCCGCGATGTACTCGGCCGTCGGCTACGACGACATCGACTACTCGCCGTTCGGCACGGGCTCCGGCCAGGCCGTTCCGCTGGAGGACTACGACTACGGTCCGTACAACCAGTAAGCGAGCAGCTTGAGTTGAAGGGCGGTCAGTCCGTTTCGTACGGGGTGGCCGCCCTTCGGCGTGCTGCGTGCTGCGTGCCTTTACGGAAATGAAAAAGCGGGCCAGGGAACCGATGCCGATATTGGCGCGTTAGAGGATGATGGAGGCATTCAGCCCCGGGGGAGGTGTCCGTGTCGTACCCATCGCAGTGGCAGCCATGGCAGGGCGGCAACAGCCCGCAGCCGTGGCAGGGCCAGAGCAGTTCGTCGATGCTCGCCTCCCACGCCGACCGGGAGCGCGCCGTCGACGTGCTCAGAGCCGGCTTCGGTGAGGGACGCCTGCAGCAGGCGGAGCTCGAGAAGCGGATCGCGAGGGCCTACGAGGCCCGTACAGTCGGCGAGCTGGCCCTGCTCGTCGCCGACCTGCCGCAGGGCCCCATGCCGGTGCCTATGGCCGCCTCGGCGCCGGTGCCGAGGACGTTCCTGCCCGCGCCGCCGCCGCCCACCAACGGCAAGGCGGTCGGCTCCATGGTCTGTGGTGTGCTCACCACGATGACCTTCGGTATCACCGGCCTGCCCGCCGTGATCCTGGGCCATACGGCACGCACCGAGATACGCCGCACCGGCGAGGGCGGCGAGGGCTTCGCGATGGCCGGACTGATCCTCGGCTGGCTGTCCGTCGCGGGCTGGGCCCTGTTCCTGATGCTCCTGCTCGTGGCCTCAGCCTCGGGTGCCTGACGGCCAGGTTCTGGGCGGCGCCCATTTGTTTTGACCGCAGCGTATGAGGTAGGTACGCTCAGACCTTGTGCCTGGGGTGTGCCCTGGCTCCCGTGCGTGCCTTCAGACCGCAACGGGATCCTTCACCGGCCACCGTAATCTGCGCTCTTTCTGCCTTGCGGCGGGAGTCTGCAGCATTCGACACACCCGACCGCGTGGGTCGGCAACGTTCCAGGTTAGCTTCACCATCGGCACACAGAAACCGGAGAAGTAGTGCCTACGATCCAGCAGCTGGTCCGCAAGGGCCGGCAGGACAAGGTCGAGAAGAACAAGACGCCCGCACTCGAGGGTTCCCCTCAGCGTCGCGGCGTCTGCACGCGTGTGTTCACGACCACCCCGAAGAAGCCGAACTCGGCCCTGCGTAAGGTCGCGCGTGTGCGTCTGACCAGCGGGATCGAAGTCACCGCTTACATTCCGGGTGAGGGACACAACCTGCAGGAGCACTCCATCGTGCTCGTGCGTGGCGGCCGTGTGAAGGACCTGCCCGGTGTTCGTTACAAGATCATCCGCGGTTCGCTCGACACCCAGGGTGTCAAGAACCGCAAGCAGGCCCGCAGCCGCTACGGCGCCAAGAAGGAGAAGTAAGAATGCCTCGTAAGGGCCCCGCCCCGAAGCGCCCGGTCATCATCGACCCGGTCTACGGTTCTCCTCTGGTGACCTCCCTCATCAACAAGGTGCTGCTGAACGGCAAGCGCTCCACCGCCGAGCGCATCGTGTACGGCGCCATGGAGGGTCTGCGTGAGAAGACGGGCAACGACCCGATCATCACGCTGAAGCGCGCGCTGGAGAACATCAAGCCGACCCTCGAGGTCAAGTCCCGCCGTGTCGGTGGCGCCACCTACCAGGTTCCGATCGAGGTCAAGCCCGGTCGTGCCAACACCCTGGCGCTGCGCTGGCTGGTCGGTTACTCCCGCGCCCGTCGCGAGAAGACCATGACCGAGCGTCTGCTCAACGAACTTCTGGACGCCTCGAACGGCCTCGGCGCGGCCGTGAAGAAGCGCGAGGACACCCACAAGATGGCCGAGTCCAACAAGGCCTTCGCGCACTACCGCTGGTAGTCGCTACCCACATCGAGACCGAGAGAAGACCGAAGCCTTATGGCTACCACTTCACTTGACCTGGCCAGGGTCCGGAACATCGGGATCATGGCCCACATCGACGCGGGCAAGACGACCACCACCGAGCGGATCCTGTTCTACACCGGCGTCTCCTACAAGATCGGTGAGGTCCACGACGGCGCTGCCACCATGGACTGGATGGAGCAGGAGCAGGAGCGTGGCATCACGATCACCTCCGCTGCCACCACCTGTCACTGGCCGCTGAACAACGACGACTACACCATCAACATCATCGACACCCCGGGTCACGTCGACTTCACCGTCGAGGTGGAGCGCTCGCTGCGCGTGCTCGACGGTGCCGTGACGGTGTTCGACGGCGTCGCCGGTGTCGAGCCGCAGTCCGAGACGGTGTGGCGTCAGGCCGACCGTTACGGCGTGCCGCGCATCTGCTTCGTCAACAAGCTGGACCGTACCGGCGCCGAGTTCCACCGCTGCGTGGACATGATCTCGGACCGCCTGGGCGCCCAGCCGATCGTCATGCAGCTGCCGATCGGTGCCGAGGCCGACTTCAAGGGCGTAGTGGACCTGGTCCGCATGAAGGCGCTCGTGTGGTCCGCCGAGGCGGCGAAGGGCGAGATGTACGACACCGTCGACATCCCGGCCACGCACGCCGAGGCCGCCGAGGAGTGGCGCGGCAAGCTGCTCGAGGCCGTCGCGGAGAACGACGAAGAGATCATGGAGCTGTACCTGGAGGGCGTTGAGCCCACCGAGGAGCAGCTGTACGCCGCGATCCGTCGCATCACCATCGCGTCCGGCAAGTCCAACGACACCACGGTCACCCCGGTGTTCTGTGGCACCGCGTTCAAGAACAAGGGCGTCCAGCCCCTGCTCGACGCGGTCGTGCGCTACCTGCCGACTCCGCTGGACGTCGAGGCCATCGAGGGCCACGACGTCAAGGACCCGGAGCTGGTCGTCAAGCGCAAGCCGTCCGAGGACGAGCCGCTGTCTGCCCTTGCCTTCAAGATCATGAGCGACCCGCACCTGGGCAAGCTCACCTTCGTCCGGGTTTACTCGGGCCGCCTGGAGACCGGCACCGCGGTGCTGAACCCGGTCAAGGGCAAGAAGGAGCGCATCGGCAAGATCTACCGTATGCACGCGAACAAGCGTGAGGAGATCGCGGCGGTGGGCGCCGGCGACATCGTCGCTGTGATGGGCCTGAAGCAGACCACGACCGGTGAGACGCTGTGCGACGACAAGCAGCCGGTGATCCTGGAGTCCATGGACTTCCCGGCGCCGGTCATCCAGGTCGCCATCGAGCCCAAGTCCAAGGGTGACCAGGAGAAGCTGGGTGTCGCCATCCAGCGTCTCGCGGAGGAGGACCCCTCCTTCCAGGTCCACTCGGACGAGGAGACCGGCCAGACCATCATCGGCGGCATGGGCGAACTGCACCTCGAGGTGCTGGTCGACCGCATGAAGCGCGAGTTCAAGGTCGAGGCCAACGTCGGCAAGCCGCAGGTGGCCTACCGCGAGACGATCCGCAAGGCCGTCGAGCGTGTCGACTACACGCACAAGAAGCAGACTGGTGGTACTGGCCAGTTCGCCAAGGTGCAGATCGCGATCGAGCCGATCGAGGGCGGCGACGCCTCGTACGAGTTCGTGAACAAGGTGACCGGTGGTCGCATCCCGAAGGAGTACATCCCTTCGGTCGACGCCGGCTGCCAGGAGGCCATGCAGTTCGGCATCCTCGCCGGTTACGAGATGACGGGCGTTCGCGTCACGCTCATCGACGGCGCCTACCACGAGGTCGACTCCTCCGAGCTCGCGTTCAAGATCGCCGGTTCGCAGGCCTTCAAGGAGGCCGCGCGCAAGGCCAGCCCCGTACTGCTCGAGCCGATGATGGCCGTAGAGGTCACCACGCCCGAGGACTACATGGGCGAGGTCATCGGTGACATCAACTCCCGACGTGGTCAGATCGAGGCCATGGAGGAGCGTGCCGGTGCCCGCGTCGTGAAGGGCCTGGTTCCGCTGTCGGAGATGTTCGGCTACGTCGGCGACCTCCGCAGCAAGACATCGGGTCGCGCGAGCTACTCGATGCAGTTCGACTCCTACGCCGAGGTTCCCCGGAACGTCGCCGAGGAGATCATCGCGAAGGCCAAGGGCGAGTAACTCACCCGAGTTCACGCTTTAGGCTTGACTCCGGAGCTTGCTGGGGCATTCCGTCACCATCGTGGCTGGAGTGCCCCGGGCCCCGGCTTTCCAGCAAAGATCACCTGGCGCCGATGAGTAAGGCGTACAGAACCACTCCACAGGAGGACCCCAGTGGCGAAGGCGAAGTTCGAGCGGACTAAGCCGCACGTCAACATCGGCACCATCGGTCACATCGACCACGGTAAGACGACCCTCACGGCCGCCATTACCAAGGTGCTGCACGACGCGTACCCGGACCTGAACGAGGCCTCGGCCTTCGACCAGATCGACAAGGCTCCTGAGGAGCGCCAGCGCGGTATCACCATCTCCATCGCGCACGTCGAGTACCAGACGGAGACGCGTCACTACGCGCACGTCGACTGCCCCGGTCACGCGGACTACATCAAGAACATGATCACGGGTGCGGCGCAGATGGACGGCGCCATCCTCGTGGTCGCCGCCACCGACGGCCCGATGCCGCAGACCAAGGAGCACGTGCTCCTGGCCCGCCAGGTCGGCGTCCCCTACATCGTCGTCGCCCTGAACAAGGCCGACATGGTGGACGACGAGGAGATCCTGGAGCTCGTCGAGCTCGAGGTCCGTGAGCTGCTCTCCGAGTACGAGTTCCCGGGCGACGACCTGCCGGTCGTCAAGGTCTCGGCGCTCAAGGCTCTCGAGGGCGACAAGGAGTGGGGCAACTCCGTCCTCGAGCTGATGAAGGCCGTCGACGAGGCGATCCCGCAGCCCGAGCGTGACGTCGACAAGCCGTTCCTGATGCCGATCGAGGACGTCTTCACGATCACCGGTCGTGGCACCGTCGTCACCGGTCGCATCGAGCGCGGTGTCCTCAAGGTCAACGAGACCGTTGACATCGTGGGCATCAAGCAGGAGAAGACCACCACCACGGTCACCGGCATCGAGATGTTCCGCAAGCTGCTCGACGAGGGTCAGGCCGGTGAGAACGTCGGTCTGCTGCTTCGTGGCATCAAGCGCGAGGACGTCGAGCGCGGCCAGGTCATCATCAAGCCGGGCTCTGTCACCCCGCACACCGAGTTCGAGGCGCAGGCGTACATCCTGTCCAAGGACGAGGGTGGCCGCCACACGCCGTTCTTCAACAACTACCGTCCGCAGTTCTACTTCCGTACGACTGACGTGACCGGTGTTGTGACCCTCCCCGAGGGCACGGAGATGGTCATGCCGGGCGACAACACTGAGATGAAGGTCGAGCTCATCCAGCCCGTCGCCATGGAGGAGGGCCTGAAGTTCGCCATCCGTGAGGGTGGCCGGACCGTGGGCGCCGGCCAGGTCACCAAGATCAACAAGTGAGCTTGTTGACTTGACCTGGTAGCTCCGCTGAGAGCTCCTGAAAGGGCCCGTACGACTTTGGTCGTACGGGCCCTTTTGCTGTTGGCGGTACTGCGGTCAGCGGCTGACGGCGAAATTCCTCTGGATTCGCTCGTGCAGCGCGATACCGACCGAGACCGAGACATTGAGAGACTCGGTGGAATTGATCATCGGGATGGAAGCCGTTGTGGCGGACGTCTTCTTGAACAATTCGGAGGGTCCGCCCTTCTCGCTGCCGAACAACAGGGCCAGCCGCTCCTGTTTGTCACCGAGGTCCTTGACCGCGAGTTCACCGCCCGCTTCGAACGCCATCAACGGAATTTCGTTGTCGCGGACGAAGGCGACCGCTTCCTCGCGACTGGCGAGAACGACGGGAAGGGAGAAGACGTAGCCCCGGCTGGCCCTCAGCAGACGCCGGTCGGCGATGGTGGCGAGATCGCTGTCGACCAGGACGATCCCTGAGGCCCCCAGTGCGAGGGAAGTCCGCACGATCGCGCCGATGTTCCCGACGATCTTCACGCCGTCGAGTACGACGACGTCTCCGCCGCGCTCCGCGATGTCCTGGAACCGAGCCGGCCGGGGGACGCGGGCGATACCGAATGTCTTGGCCTTTCGCTCCCCTTTGAACAGCTGATTGACGACCGACGATTCGACGAGACGGACCGGAACATTTCGCTGCCGACAGAGGTCGAGCAGTTCGGGAGAGAACGGAGTGCTGTCGCTTCCGTACACCTCGATGAATTCGACCCCCGCTCCCAGGCATTGCATGAGGGGTTCGGTGTCCTCGATCAATACCGTCTTGATGCTGGATCTCGACGGCTTGGTGACGTCGAGAATTCGCTGCATCGCGGGATCGGAAAGGGAAGTGATGGTGGCCAGCTCGTTCATGTGTCGATCTTAACAGCGCTGTGTAACGGCGAATATCGATGAAAAAGTGCGTGCGCTGTTGCACCGTTCACAGGGATGGAGCGGATCACGATCCGGTCGGCGTGATCGTCAGCTCGGCCCATACCGTTTTGCGCGGCGGCAGTTCGGGCGGGACGCCCCAGCGGTCTGCCAGGCCCTCGACGAGGAGGAGCCCGCGGCCGTGCGTCGCCGCGTTGGCCGCCCGGCTCGGTCACGATGTGGCTTGCCGCCTCCAACAGCAGCTGCCAGGAACGGAGCTGACGCCCGATCAGTACAAGCTCGGGATCTCGCCGCCCTCAACTCTCCTCAGCGTGACGCCCGGCAGGCCGCGCAGCCGACGCTCCGCGACAGCAGCGAGACGATCCGACCCCGGTGGGTTGAGGCCCAGACCGAGGGCGTAGCGGAGCGGGTCCCTGGTGAAGGGCCGGGGCCAGGCATGGGTGGCCGGAGCCGTGTCCGACAGGTCGGTCAGCAGGGCCCGCATCCTGCCCCGTACCCGGCCCTCGTCAGCGCCGGAGCCCACCGTCACGAGCGCCCAGGCCGCGTGGCGGCGGTGCAGTGGGGGAGGGGACAGCAGCTCGGGCCACGGGAACGGGACCGCGGTCGAGTCCAGCAACTCCCAGGCGTGGAAGAGCTCTTGGGTGATGAGGTCTCGCATGCCCGCCGTGACCTGGTCCGTGCAGGGGCGGACCGGATCGGACGGTGTGGTGATCGTGAGGGGGAGAGCCTGACGCCCCCCTTGGCCCGGTTCGCCCACCGGGTCGCGCCAGTCCCAGGCGGCCCACGTCGCGAAGAAGTGCCGTAGGAGATCGGCCGGGGGCAGGTCGCCGGCCTCGCTGGTGGTACGGGCCGCCAGGACGGACCAGGCCAGGCCCGGCAGCCCGCCGAACGGCGCCGAATCCAGGCCGCGTGCCTTCGCCCACGCCTTGACCTGTGTGGCCAGCCGGGCGAAGGCCGGTCCGTGGGTGCCGACCGAGGCGAGGATCGCGTCGGCGTCGCTCACCGCACTGAGCGCGATCGCCGCGGCCTCACCCAATTCGGCCCGGCGGGCCACCGCCTCGGCGGGGTCCATCGAGCCGGTGGCGACGACGACCAGGTCCACGTCCAGCCCGTCGACCCGCAACCGCAGTCCGGGTACGCGTGCCCCGACCACCTCCCGCATGTTGGTCGCGTCGGGGAGCGCGGTCGTCAATCGCTCCTGTACGGAGGAGAGTTGGACCCGATTCGGCAGGGCCGCCACCAGGTCCACGTCCGCGCCGGGCAGTGCGCAGCCCATGCGCCGGGAGCCGACGATGTGGACGACACCATCGGACAGCGCATCCGCGATGCGGTGGGTGATCCGATCGGCGGTGGCCGTCTCCGTGGCCGTGGCGGTTTCGGCAGGGGCAGCCTCGGCGTGCCCGTACCGAGCAACCTCCCGGGCCCAGCGGACCTCCCCCGTCCCCAGCGTCACCGTCGCCCGTACGCGCATCGGCTCGTCCCCGCGGCGTGACAGCAGTGCCAACTCGCCCACCCGGACCGGTATCGGAGCGAGACGGGACGCGCAGTCGGCGACCAGGGCGTTCGGATCGGTGGTGCGGCCCAGGCTCAGATGAGGTGTGAAGCCCGCATGGCGGCCACGGCAGCGGGGGAAGTGGCGCAGGAGGGTGCGGTGCAGTTCGGCCCATGCTTCCTCGCCGTCGGCCGCGGGGTCGAGCCAGACGGTGGCGGCGTCCCGGTGGCCGAACCAGTGCACGCCCGCCAGCCGGGCGTCGAAGGAAGCCATACCCGTGGTGGCCCTCGCCAGCACCGATGCTGCCTGCTCGAACTCGTGCTCCGGTACGAATCCGAAGAGCAGGTTCACGTGCGGCGGCCAGCGGTGGATCTGCGGGTCGTGGTCCCGGCGGATGTCCTGGAGGGGCGGCCACAGCTCGTGGGGCGGGATCCACGCCAGGGCCGTACGGGGAGTCGGGCGCGCGTCGAGGACGTCGTACGCCCCCGGCTCACCCGAATCCGCCGAGTCCGCCGAGTCCGCCGTCAACTCGGCCCGTACCCCGTAGTGATCGGAGATGTGGAGGCCGTCGGCCGAGGGCGTGTCGCCGTACAGCTCGGCCCGCTGTACCCGCAGGGCCTCCGCGCGCAGCAGCACCCGGTCCAGTCGGGAGGCCCGGCCGGTCAGGGAGGAGACCGCGGCCAGCGGGTTGGCGCCCGGGTCGAACGTCGGCGTCCGGTCGTCGGCGCCGTGCGCCTCGCTCCACGCGTCCCGCAGGCCCAGCGTCAGCTGCGGTGTGTCCCCGCCGTCGTTGAAGTCGCCCATCAGGACAAGGTCGTCCTCCAGGGCCGCCAACCCCTCGGCGATACGGGCGAGTTCGGCCTCTCGCCTGCCCGCACCGTTCTCGGAGTGGTCGCTGCTGAGATGGGTCGCGGCGACGACGAGGGGCCGGGTGCCCGTCTCCGCGACGAGGGCGGCCACCGCCTTGTGCGGGCCCAGCGCGTGGTGCGCCGCCTCGCGGACGGGCAACCGGCTCAGGAGCAGCAGACCGCAGTCGTCCACGTCCCGGCCCCGTGGGTCCGTGCCGAGCGTCCAGTCCGCCCGGATCCATGGCTCCCGCAGCAGCATGCCCAGCAGCTCCGCCTCGACCTCCTGCAGCGCTATCACATCCACGTCGGCTTCCCGCAGGGCCCGCAGGAGCAGCGGTCTGCGCCGGGCGCTGTCGATCAGGTCGGCGTCGTACCGGTCCCAGAGGGTGTTCCAGGTCAGCACCCGCACACCGCCGGGGTGGGGACCAGGTACGGTGCCGCGCGGCGAGCGCACGGGGCGCCAGTCCTCGCCGTCCCACGCGTACGGCGTACGGGCCGTGAAGAACGGCGCCCGGAGCCGACGTGCCTCCTGCACCCGCCCGGCCTCCGTCGCGTCGATCCGGTCCACGCCCGTCGTCCGGTCCCACACCACCTCGCCGTCGGCCTCGAAGAACAGCACCCGGTGCCACGGGATCTCGCCGCCCGGCACGAAGGCGGGCAGCGGAACGCGCTTGGGGTCGGCGCCGCGCTGGAGCACGCCCAGCACGAAGCGGGCCGGGTCGAAGCGCGCGTCCCAGCGCACCCGGTGATAGATCTCCTCGCTCGTGCGCACCGGTCAGACCTCCTCCTCGACGGTCCCGCTCGCCCCGATGTACCAGATGCGGTGCGCGTCGCCCGCGTACGGCGGGCCGAAGCGGCGCAGCTGGGCGGTGAGCACCTCGGGCGGCACCGGGTGCTCACGGCGGGCGTTGCGCCGGATCAGCTCGTCCTCGTCGACCAGGACCACGGCGTGGGTGAGCAGGGCGTCGCGGCGGTGGGCGATCGCGTGGACGAGCGAGCGCTGCTGCTTGTTGAGGGACGTGGCGTCCCACACCACGGTCCCTCCTGCGGCCAGGGCGGTGTCCAGGCGGTCGAGACCCACGCGCAGGACGTCCGCGTTCGCCCGCTGGTCGGCGCGTGAACCGCGGGCCTCGCGCAGGTCGTCCAGGCAGATGTACGCGTCCACGCCGGGGAGGCCACGGGCGAAGGTGCTCTTGCCGCTGCCCGCGGGGCCGACCGTCTGGATCAGCTTCGGGAAGGCGCCGGAGCGCCAACGCCATGTGGCGGCGACCGCCTCGTCGAGACCGTGGATCCGTCCCTGCGCGTACGCCTCGCGAGCCTCGGCCCGGCAGCGGACGGCCGCGTCGTCCGGCAGGCCGGCGAAGGCCTCCCGCAGCCCGCCTTCGTCCAGGCCGCCGATGTCCTCGGCGTGCAGGGCCGACCACTCCACCTGCTCGCGTGCCTCGTCCGTGACCGCCGTGGCCCGGGCGACCGCGTGCAGGAGACCGAGATCGGCGGCGTACGACAGCCGTACCAGGCCGCCCCGCCGGTCCTCGTCCGGATACGGCCGGTGCAGCGCAGGGTGCAGTCCGACGAGGTCCGCGACCCGGCGTGCGAGCGGCATGCCCGCCGCCGCGGCGATCTTGGGCGCGATTCGTGCCCGCCGGCCTCCGTGCAGCAGCGCGGCCAGCACGCCGCCGAGCCGGTCGTCCCCGGACCGCCCCGCCAGATCGAGTCGGGCGACGGCCTCCGGATCCCCCTCGCCGGCCGGCCCCACCGCACGAACCAGGGCCTCCACGTCGACCGCCGCTCCCGAACGCACCGCCCACAGAGCGGCTCCCGCCCTGAGCCCGTTCTCCACGACGGCCGCGTGCATCCAGTGCGTGTCCGTCCGCACATGCCCGGCCCGCACCCACTTGGCGACCCGCTGCCCGAACTCCTCCGCACCGAAGGCGTCGACGACCCGGACGACATACCCCTCCTGCCGCACGGGATCCAGCCGCAGCGCCCGCAGCGCGCGCTCGTCGAACACGCCCCGCCACAGCACGCGCGGCACGGGAATGCCGAGCCCGCGCAGACACGTGACCGTCCGGTCCCAGTCCAGGCAGCGGCCGTCCGCGTCCCACACCGAGAAGCCGTAGAACCAGCTCTCCAGATCCTCGTACGCGATCGAATGCCGGGCGTACATGTTCTCCCCGCACACGCGCCACCCCTCGGGGAGGGCATGACCGATGCGCCCCTGGAGCGCCTTGACCCAGGCCCGGGAGGGGTGGTGGGCCGAGTCGAGCGAGCGGGCGTGCAGGCCGTCGGGGTACAGCGTGGTGTTCTCGCCGTCGAGCTTCTCGGTGACGACGACCTCGCGTCCCCGCAGACCCGACAGGTCCGTGACCCGGAGATCGTCCGCGCTCGCGCCGGGCGACCAGGGCAGATGCCGGGTCCGTGGGTAGTGCGTACGCATGGTGAACGTTCCCCCCGTGGCAACCGCCGTACTAGATCAGCGTAGGAGCGCGGGGGAGTGGCAAGCGAGCGGATTAGCGGCGGTTACCGATGACGACGTCACAGGGGCTCAGTCGGGTCCAGTCGGGCTCAAACGGTCCCAGGTTTGACGCACGTCACGCCGGGGGTAACCTCTACGGCTCGATTGGCCAGCCCCATGGCCCGTATGGCAGACTGTCGGGGTTGCTCGGTTGAGTGCCGATGCTGCGCGCCTCCCGCCGGGAGGACCGGAAGCGAGTCCCACAGTACTCGTCGCCTTAACTGCCCCTCAGGGCAGCGCTGAGGCGGACGTACGGGAATCTTCCGGGAAGTGTCAGCGGGGTACCGGCCAGGCGCCCGGTGGGTGTCTCACCCTCGGATCCGCGGTCGACGATCGCACCCCCTGGAAGGGAAATCCGTTTCGGATACCCGTGTCAGCGAGGGCGCGACACGCCCGACCGCGTGGGTCGGAGGATGAAGACGCGGACCTTCCGAGTCGCCAGAGCGTTTATTGAGAGACAGGACTACGGAGTAGCCATGGCGGGACAGAAGATCCGCATCCGGCTCAAGGCCTACGACCACGAGGTCATCGACTCCTCGGCGAAGAAGATCGTCGAGACGGTGACGCGTACTGGTGCGTCGGTCGCGGGCCCGGTGCCGCTGCCCACTGAGAAGAACGTGTACTGCGTCATCAAGTCGCCGCACAAGTACAAGGACTCGCGCGAGCACTTCGAGATGCGCACGCACAAGCGCCTGATCGACATCCTCGACCCGACGCCCAAGACCGTTGACTCTCTGATGCGACTCGACCTCCCGGCCGGTGTCGACATCGAGATCAAGCTCTAAGGGCCGGTGGTCTGAGAATGGCTAAGCAGATCAAGGGCATCCTGGGCGAGAAGCTCGGCATGACGCAGGTGTGGGACGAGAACAACCGTGTTGTTCCCGTCACCGTCGTCAAGGCCGGGCCGAATGTCGTCACCCAGGTCCGTACGAACGACACCGACGGCTACGAGTCCGTGCAGATCGCCTTCGGCGAGATCGACCCGCGCAAGGTGAACAAGCCCCTCAAGGGCCACTTCGCCAAGGCCGACGTGACCCCCCGCCGCCACCTCGTGGAGCTCCGCACCGCGGACGCCAGCGAGTACACGCTCGGGCAGGAGATCACCGCCGACACCTTCGAGGCCGGCGTGAAGGTCGACGTCACCGGCAAGAGCAAGGGCAAGGGCTTCGCCGGTGTCATGAAGCGCCACAACTTCAAGGGCCTCGGCGCCGGACACGGCACCCAGCGCAAGCACCGCTCTCCCGGCTCCATCGGTGGCTGCGCCACCCCGGGCCGTGTGTTCAAGGGCCTCCGCATGGCGGGTCGTATGGGCAACGAGCGGGTCACCACCCAGAACCTGACCGTCCACGCCGTTGACGCGGAGAAGGGTCTGCTGCTCATCAAGGGCGCGGTTCCCGGTCCGAACGGCGGCCTCGTCCTGGTCCGCACCGCGGCCAAGGGGGCCTGAGGTAACCGATGAGCACTCTTGACATCCTTTCGCCGGCAGGCGACAAGGCCGGCACCGTCGAGCTCCCCGCGGAGATCTTCGACGTTGAGAAGGTCAGCATTCCGCTGATCCACCAGGTCGTCGTCGCCCAGCTGGCCGCTGCCCGTCAGGGCACGCACAAGACCAAGACCCGCGGCGAGGTTCGTGGTGGCGGTAAGAAGCCTTACCGTCAGAAGGGCACCGGGCGTGCGCGCCAGGGCTCGACTCGCGCTCCGCAGTTCGCCGGTGGTGGCGTCGTGCACGGTCCCGTGCCGCGTGACTACTCGCAGCGGACCCCGAAGAAGATGAAGGCTGCGGCCCTGCGCCACGCCCTCACCGACCGGGCCCGCAACAACCGCATCCACGTCGTCACCGGCGTGGTCGAGGGCGAGATCTCCACCAAGGCCGCCAAGTCGCTGCTCGGCAAGATCTCGGAGCGCAAGAACGTGCTCCTGGTGATCGACCGTGCGGACGAGGCCTCGCTGCTCTCCGCCCGCAACCTGCCCCAGGTGCACATCCTGGAGCCGGGCCAGCTGAACACGTACGACGTTCTCGTCTCGGACGACGTGGTCTTCACCCAGGCCGCCTTCGAGTCCTTCGTGTCCGGCCCGAAGGCCACCGACACTGAAGGGAGCGAGGTCTGATGGCTATCCGTCACCCCTCCATCGCCTCGAAGGCCGCGAAGAAGGCCAAGGAGGCGCGCGTCAAGAAGGCGCGTCGCCACGCCACCGAGGGCAAGAACACCGTTGAGACGCCGCTGAGCAAGTCGTACACGGACCCCCGTGACGTACTGATCAAGCCGGTCGTCTCCGAGAAGAGCTACGCGCTCCTCGACGAGAACAAGTACACGTTCGTCGTCGACCCGCGTGCCAACAAGACCCAGATCAAGGAGGCCGTCCAGGCGGTCTTCTCGGTCAAGGTCACCGGGGTCAACACGATCAACCGCCAGGGCAAGCGCAAGCGGACCCGCACTGGTTTCGGCAAGCGTGCCGACACCAAGCGCGCGATCGTGACCCTTGCAGAGGGCGACCGTATCGACATCTTCGGCCAGGCCTCCTAACGGAGCGCCCTGGTCCGATATCGGACGAGGACTGAGAAATGGGAATCCGCAAGTACAAGCCGACTACGCCGGGCCGCCGTGGCTCCAGCGTCGCCGACTTCGTCGAGGTCACGCGGTCCACGCCGGAGAAGTCGCTGGTCCGCCCGCTGCACAGCAAGGGCGGCCGTAACAATTCCGGTCGTGTGACCGTGCGCCACCAGGGTGGTGGCCACAAGCGCGCCTACCGCGTCATCGACTTCCGTCGCCATGACAAGGACGGCGTGCCGGCGAAGGTCGCGCACATCGAGTACGACCCCAACCGCACCGCGCGCATCGCGCTGCTGCACTACGCGGACGGCGAGAAGCGCTACATCCTCGCCCCGCGCAACCTGCAGCAGGGCGACCGTGTGGAGAACGGTCCCGGGGCCGACATCAAGCCGGGCAACAACCTGGCGCTCCGCAACATCCCGGTCGGTACCACGATCCACGCGATCGAGCTCCGTCCGGGCGGTGGCGCCAAGTTCGCCCGCTCCGCCGGTGCCTCCGTGCAGCTGCTCGCGAAGGAGGGCCAGATGGCCCACCTCCGCATGCCGTCCGGTGAGATCCGCCTGGTCGACGTGCGCTGCCGCGCCACCGTCGGCGAGGTCGGCAACGCCGAGCAGAGCAACATCAACTGGGGCAAGGCCGGCCGCAAGCGCTGGCTGGGCGTCCGCCCGACCGTTCGCGGTGTGGCGATGAACCCGGTTGACCACCCCCACGGTGGTGGTGAGGGCAAGACCTCCGGTGGTCGCCACCCGGTCAGCCCCTGGGGTCAGAAGGAAGGCCGTACTCGTTCGCCGAAGAAGGCCTCGAACAAGTACATCGTCCGCCGCCGCAAGACGAACAAGAAGCGCTAGGAGCGGGTTTAGATGCCGCGCAGTCTCAAGAAGGGGCCCTTCGTCGACGACCACCTGATCAAGAAGGTGGACGCCCAGAACGAAGCCGGTTCCAAGAACGTCATCAAGACCTGGTCCCGTCGCTCGATGATCGTCCCGGCCATGCTGGGCCACACGATCGCGGTGCACAACGGCAAGACCCACATCCCGGTGTTTGTCACCGAGTCCATGGTCGGCCACAAGCTCGGCGAGTTCTCGCCGACGCGCACCTTCCGGGGTCACGTCAAGGACGACCGGAAGTCGAAGCGCCGCTAAGGCGGGGTGAATGACCATGACAGACACTGAAGGGACAACCATGGAAGCCAGGGCCCAGGCGCGGTACATCCGCGTCACGCCCATGAAGGCCCGCCGAGTGGTGGACCTCATCCGTGGCATGGACGCCACGGAGGCCCAGGCGGTCCTGCGTTTCGCCCCGCAGGCCGCGAGCGTGCCGGTCGGCAAGGTGCTGGACAGCGCCATTGCCAACGCCGCGCACAACTACGACCACACCGACGCCGACAGCCTCGTCATCACCGAGGCCTACGTCGACGAGGGTCCGACCCTGAAGCGGTTCCGGCCGCGTGCCCAGGGCCGTGCCTACCGGATCCGCAAGCGGACCAGCCACATCACCGTGGTCGTCAGCAGCAAGGAAGGAACCCGGTAATGGGCCAGAAGGTTAACCCGCATGGGTTCCGGCTCGGCATCACCACGGACTTCAAGTCCCGTTGGTACGCCGACAAGCTGTACAAGGACTACGTCAAGGAAGACGTCGCCATCCGTCGGATGATGACGTCCGGCATGGAGCGCGCCGGTATCTCGAAGGTGGAGATCGAGCGCACCCGTGACCGTGTGCGTGTGGACATCCACACCGCGCGTCCCGGCATCGTCATCGGCCGCCGTGGCGCCGAGGCCGACCGCATCCGCGGTGACCTCGAGAAGCTCACGGGCAAGCAGGTCCAGCTGAACATCCTCGAGGTCAAGAGCCCCGAGACCGACGCTCAGCTGGTTGCTCAGGCCGTTGCCGAGCAGCTGTCCTCCCGCGTCTCCTTCCGTCGTGCCATGCGTAAGAGCATGCAGGGCACGATGAAGGCCGGCGCCAAGGGCATCAAGATCCAGTGTGGTGGCCGTCTCGGCGGCGCCGAGATGTCCCGCTCGGAGTTCTACCGCGAGGGCCGCGTGCCCCTGCACACGCTCCGCGCGAACGTCGACTACGGCTTCTTCGAGGCCAAGACGACCTTCGGCCGCATCGGTGTGAAGGTCTGGATCTACAAGGGCGACGTCAAGAACATCGCCGAGGTCCGCGCCGAGAACGCCGCCGCCCGCGCCGGCAACCGCCCGGCCCGTGGTGGCGCCGACCGCCCGGCCCGTGGTGGCCGTGGTGGCGAGCGTGGCGGTCGCGGTCGCAAGCCGCAGCAGCAGTCCGCGCCGGCTGCCGAGGCCCCCAAGGCCGAGGCTCCCGCCGCTGCCGCTCCGGCTGAGAGCACTGGAACGGAGGCCTGACCGACATGCTGATCCCTCGTAGGGTCAAGCACCGCAAGCAGCACCACCCCAAGCGCCGCGGTCAGGCCAAGGGTGGTACGACGGTTGCGTTCGGCGAGTACGGCATCCAGGCCCTCACGCCGGCGTACGTGACGAACCGCCAGATCGAGGCGGCTCGTATCGCGATGACCCGCCACATCAAGCGTGGCGGCAAGGTCTGGATCAACATCTACCCGGACCGTCCCCTCACGAAGAAGCCCGCCGAGACCCGCATGGGTTCCGGTAAGGGTTCGCCGGAGTGGTGGGTCGCGAACGTTCACCCCGGTCGGGTGATGTTCGAGCTGTCCTACCCGAACGAGAAGATTGCGCGTGAGGCGCTTACCCGCGCTGCTCACAAGCTTCCGATGAAGTGCCGCATTGTGCGGCGCGAGGCAGGTGAAGCGTGATGTCGGCCGGTACCAAGGCGTCCGAGCTGCGCGAACTGGGTGACGAGGAGCTTCTGGCGAAGCTTCGCGAGGCCAAGGAAGAGCTGTTCAACCTCCGCTTCCAGGCGGCGACCGGGCAGCTCGAGAACCACGGCCGTCTGAAGGCGGTCCGTAAGGACATCGCGCGGATCTACACCCTGATGCGTGAGCGCGAGCTGGGCATCGAGACGGTGGAGAGCGCCTGATGAGCGAGAACAACGTGACTGAAGAGACGAAGGCCGCGCGCGGCTTCCGCAAGACCCGTGAGGGTCTGGTCGTCAGCGACAAGATGGACAAGACCGTCGTCGTCGCCGTCGAGGACCGCGTCAAGCACGCGCTGTACGGCAAGGTCATCCGCCGTACGAACAAGCTCAAGGCGCACGACGAGCAGAACGCCGCGGGTGTCGGCGACCGCGTCCTCCTCATGGAGACCCGGCCGCTCTCCGCGACGAAGCGCTGGCGCATCGTAGAGATCCTCGAGAAGGCGAAGTAATCAAGCGGGGGTTCCGCCCCCGCTGACCCCCGCTGGGGGCTCCGCCCCCAGGCCCCCGGGCCGGGGAGCGCCCTCGGGCCGAAGGGCCCGGGCGGCCTGCGGCCCCCGGCGGAGGTTTTCCTCCTCAAGAGGCCCAGTAATTCCTGCGGGAGCAACTCGCAGGACGGTTCCGCCAGGCTCGCAGGTTCGGCCCGACAAGGTCCCTGCGGGAACCGGCAGACAAACAGGAGATAGACGTGATCCAGCAGGAGTCGCGGCTGCGTGTCGCCGACAACACGGGGGCGAAGGAAATCCTTTGCATCCGTGTGCTCGGTGGCTCCGGTCGCCGCTACGCGGGCATCGGTGACGTCATCGTCGCCACCGTCAAGGACGCGATCCCCGGTGGCAACGTGAAGAAGGGTGACGTCGTCAAGGCGGTCATCGTTCGCACCGTCAAGGAGCGCCGCCGTCCGGACGGCTCGTACATCCGCTTCGACGAGAACGCCGCTGTCATTCTCAAGAACGACGGCGACCCTCGCGGCACCCGTATCTTCGGCCCCGTTGGCCGTGAGCTGCGCGAGAAGAAGTTCATGAAGATCATCTCGCTCGCGCCGGAGGTGCTGTAAGCATGAAGATCAAGAAGGGCGACCTGGTCCAGGTCATCACCGGCAAGGACAAGGGCAAGCAGGGCAAGGTCATTGCCGCTTACCCGCGCGACGAGCGTGTCCTGGTCGAGGGTGTCAACCGGGTCAAGAAGCACACCAAGGCCGGTCCGACGGCTCGCGGTTCGCAGGCCGGCGGCATCGTTACGACCGAGGCGCCGATCCACGTCTCCAACGTCCAGCTGGTCGTTGAGAAGGACGGCAACAAGGTCGTCACGCGTGTCGGTTACCGCTTCGACGATGAAGGCAACAAGATCCGCGTTGCCAAGCGGACGGGTGAGGACATCTGATGACTACCACCACCGCTCCCCGTCTGAAGCAGAAGTACCGCGAGGAGATCGCGGGCAAGCTGCGTGACGAGTTCAAGTACGAGAACGTCATGCAGATCCCCGGTCTCGTCAAGATCGTGGTCAACATGGGTGTGGGCGACGCCGCCCGCGACTCCAAGCTGATCGAGGGCGCCATCCGCGACCTCACCACGATCACCGGTCAGAAGCCGGCCGTCACCAAGGCCCGTAAGTCCATCGCGCAGTTCAAGCTGCGTGAGGGCCAGCCGATCGGTGCCCACGTCACGCTTCGTGGCGACCGCATGTGGGAGTTCCTGGACCGCACCCTGTCGCTCGCGCTGCCGCGCATCCGCGACTTCCGTGGTCTGTCCCCCAAGCAGTTCGACGGCCGTGGCAACTACACCTTCGGTCTCACGGAGCAGGTCATGTTCCACGAGATCGACCAGGACAAGATCGACCGCGTCCGGGGTATGGACATCACCGTGGTCACCACGGCGACCAACGACGCTGAGGGCCGCGCGCTCCTTCGTCACCTCGGCTTCCCCTTCAAGGAGGCGTGAGCGAGATGGCGAAGAAGGCTCTGATCGCTAAGGCTGCCCGCAAGCCCAAGTTCGGTGTGCGTGCGTACACCCGCTGCCAGCGCTGCGGTCGTCCGCATTCCGTGTACCGCAAGTTCGGCCTCTGCCGCGTGTGCCTTCGTGAGATGGCTCACCGTGGCGAGCTGCCGGGCGTGACCAAGAGCTCCTGGTAATTCCCCAAATAGGGGATTGTCAGGGCTCTCGGTAAGTAAAGGGCTCGGTCAGGTGCCCACCCCTCCATGGCTTAGGCTTGGGGGGTTGGGCGCTTGGACGCCCGTACGACTTACTACGCCGTAGGTCCACCGCGCCGCACCCGTCCCGTCTCGGATCGGGGAGAGGGATGGCGCACCAGGAAACCCCGGCGAGAGAGGCCGAAGGCCAATTCATGACCATGACTGATCCGATCGCAGACATGCTGACGCGTCTGCGTAACGCGAACTCGGCGTACCACGACTCCGTGGCTATGCCGCACAGCAAGATCAAGTCGCACATCGCGGAGATCCTCCAGCAGGAGGGCTTCATCACGGGCTGGAAGGTCGAGGACGCCGAGGTCGGCAAGAACCTCGTTCTCGAGCTGAAGTTCGGCCCGAACCGTGAGCGCTCCATCGCGGGCATCAAGCGGATCTCCAAGCCCGGTCTCCGGGTGTACGCGAAGTCCACCAACCTGCCGAAGGTGCTCGGCGGCCTGGGCGTGGCGATCATCTCCACGTCCCACGGGCTCCTCACCGACAAGCAGGCCGGCAAGAAGGGCGTAGGCGGAGAAGTCCTCGCCTACGTCTGGTAGCGGAAGGGAACGGAGGAAACAGCTATGTCGCGCATTGGCAAGCTCCCCATCACGGTTCCCGCCGGCGTGGACGTCACCATCGATGGCCGTACGGTCCAGGTGAAGGGCCCCAAGGGCACCCTCTCCCACACCGTCGCGGCGCCGATCGAGATCGCTAAGGGCGAGGACGGCATTCTCAATGTCACCCGCCCGAACGACGAGCGTCAGAACAAGGCCCTGCACGGCCTGTCCCGCACGCTGGTGGCGAACATGATCACCGGCGTGACCACGGGTTACGTGAAGAAGCTCGAGATCAGCGGTGTCGGTTACCGAGTCCTGGCCAAGGGTTCCAACCTGGAGTTCTCGCTCGGCTACAGCCACCCGATCCTGGTCGAGGCCCCCGAGGGCATCACCTTCAAGGTCGAGAACCCGACGCGGTTCTCGGTCGAGGGCATCGACAAGCAGAAGGTCGGCGAGGTTGCGGCCAACATCCGCAAGCTGCGCAAGCCCGACCCGTACAAGGCCAAGGGCGTCAAGTACGAGGGCGAAGTCATCCGCCGCAAGGTCGGAAAGGCGGGTAAGTAAGCCATGGCATACGGGCAGAAGATCGCCAAGGGCGACGCCTACAAGCGTGCTGCCATCAAGCGGCGTCACATCCGGATCCGTAAGAAGGTCTCGGGTACGGCTGAGCGTCCCCGCCTGGTCGTGACGCGTTCGAACCGCCACATCGTGGCCCAGGTGATCGACGACCTCAAGGGGCACACCCTTGCGTCGGCGTCCACCCTGGACACCTCGATCCGCGGTGCCGAGGGCGACAAGTCCGCGCAGGCCAAGCAGGTCGGCGCCCTGGTCGCCGAGCGTGCGAAGGCCGCGGGCGTCGAGGCCGTCGTGTTCGACCGTGGTGGCAACCAGTACGCGGGGCGCATCGCCGCCCTGGCGGACGCCGCCCGCGAAGCCGGGCTCAAGTTCTGAGCCTGCCGTAGCTAGCGGAAACAGAGAGAGGTAAATCCAATGGCTGGACCCCAGCGCCGCGGAAGCGGTGCCGGTGGCGGCGAGCGGCGGGACCGGAAGGGCCGTGACGGCGGCGCAGCTGCCGCCGAGAAGACCGCGTACGTTGAGCGCGTCGTCGCGATCAACCGCGTCGCCAAGGTTGTGAAGGGTGGTCGTCGCTTCAGCTTCACCGCGCTGGTCGTGGTGGGCGACGGTGACGGCACCGTGGGTGTCGGTTACGGCAAGGCCAAGGAGGTGCCGGCCGCCATCGCCAAGGGTGTCGAGGAGGCCAAGAAGCACTTCTTCAAGGTCCCCCGTATCCAGGGCACCATCCCGCACCCGATCACGGGCGAGAAGGCCGCGGGCGTCGTCCTGCTCAAGCCGGCTTCCCCCGGTACCGGCGTTATCGCCGGTGGCCCGGTGCGTGCCGTGCTCGAGTGCGCCGGTGTTCACGACATCCTGTCGAAGTCGCTCGGCTCGTCGAACGCGATCAACATCGTGCACGCGACCGTGGCAGCCCTGAAGGGTCTGCAGCGTCCCGAGGAGATCGCGGCCCGCCGCGGTCTGCCCCTCGAGGACGTCGCTCCCGCGGCTCTGCTGCGTGCGCGTGCCGGGGCTGGTGCTGCGTAATGGCTCAGCTCAAGATCACGCAGACGAAGTCGTACATCGGCAGCAAGCAGAACCACCGTGACACCCTGCGTTCGCTTGGTCTGAAGAGGATCAACGACGTGGTCGTCAAGGAGGACCGCCCCGAGTTCCGCGGCATGGTGCAGACCGTCCGCCACCTCGTGACGGTCGAGGAGGTCGACTGATCATGGCGGAGCAGAACCCGCTCAAGATCCACAACCTCCGTCCCGCCCCGGGCGCCAAGACCGCCAAGACCCGTGTCGGTCGTGGTGAGGCCTCGAAGGGTAAGACGGCCGGTCGTGGTACCAAGGGCACGAAGGCCCGCTACCAGGTTCCGGAGCGCTTCGAGGGTGGGCAGATGCCCCTCCACATGCGGCTCCCGAAGCTGAAGGGCTTCAAGAACCCGTTCAAGACCGAGTACCAGGTCGTGAACCTGGACAAGCTGGCCGCGCTCTACCCCGAGGGCGGCGAGGTCACGGTGGCCGATCTGGTCGCCAAGGGCGCCGTTCGCAAGAACAGCCTTGTCAAGGTCCTCGGCCAGGGCGAGATCTCCGTGGCGCTCGAGGTGAAGGTCGACGCGGCCTCCACCTCTGCCAAGGAGAAGATCACCGCCGCCGGCGGCACCGTCACCGAGCTCGTCTGAACTCCACGGACGCCTCGATGACTTGAGCGCACCCGACCGGGGATGCCCCACAAATGGGGCATCCCCGGTCGGTCGTTCCAAGGAAAGCTGTGCCGCGGGTATGGTGGCCAGCACTGCTCATTTTCGCCTGGTGTGCCCACTGGGAACTTCAGGCGGCTTCTGACTGTTAGTTAGCTGTCCGTTTACTCGTCGAACCTCAAGACCGTCACCTCTGACGCAGTTGCGCGGGGGTCGCAGGAGGCACCGTGCTCACCGCGTTCGCCCGGGCGTTCAAGACGCCCGACCTGCGCAAGAAGCTGCTCTTCACGCTCGGCATCATCGTGATCTACCGGATCGGTACGCACATCCCGATCCCGGGCGTGGACTACAGGAACGTCCAGACCTGTATCGACAATGCCAACGCGAACCAGGGCCTGTTCGGCCTGGTCAACATGTTCAGCGGTGGCGCTCTGCTGCAGATCACGGTCTTCGCGCTCGGCATCATGCCGTACATCACGGCGAGCATCATTCTGCAGCTGCTGACCGTGGTGATCCCGCGTCTGGAAGCCCTCAAGAAGGAGGGCCAGGCCGGTACGGCGAAGATCACGCAGTACACCCGTTATCTCACGGTGGCACTGGCCATCCTCCAAGGCACCGGCCTGGTGGCCACCGCCCGTACGGGCGCGCTGTTCCAGGGCTGCCCCGTCGCCACCCAGATCGTGCCCGACCAGTCGGTCTTCGTGACGATCACGATGGTCATCACCATGACCGCCGGTACGGCCACCGTCATGTGGCTCGGTGAGCTCATCACCGACCGCGGCATCGGCAACGGCATGTCGATCCTGATGTTCATCTCGATCGCCGCCACCTTCCCGTCGGCGCTGTGGGCCATCAAGCAGCAGGGCAACCTCGCGGGCGGCTGGATCGAGTTCGGCACCGTGATCGCCGTCGGCCTGTTCATGGTCGGCCTGGTGGTCTTCGTCGAGCAGGCCCAGCGCCGTATCCCGGTCCAGTACGCGAAGCGGATGATCGGCCGCCGCTCCTATGGCGGCACGTCGACGTACATCCCGCTGAAGGTCAACCAGGCGGGCATCATCCCTGTGATCTTTGCCTCGTCGCTGCTGTACATCCCGGCGCTGATCGCGCAATTTGCCGGTGGAAACTCCGGCTGGAAGACCTGGATCGAGAAGAATCTCGCGGATACGGCTGCGACGCCGCACATCATCCTCTACTTCTTCCTGATCATTTTCTTCGCGTTCTTCTACGTGGCAATCTCGTTCAACCCCGAGGAAGTCGCGGACAACATGAAGAAGTATGGTGGCTTCATCCCGGGAATCCGGGCTGGCCGACCGACCGCTGAGTACCTGGGATACGTACTCAACCGGATCACCTGGCCGGGTTCGCTGTACCTGGGTCTGATCGCTCTTGTGCCGACAGTGGCGTTGGCGGGCTTCGGCGCCAACCAGAACTTCCCGTTCGGCGGCACCAGCATCCTGATCATCGTGGGTGTGGGTCTGGAGACGGTGAAGCAGATCGAGAGCCAGCTCCAGCAGCGCAATTACGAAGGGTTCCTCCGCTGATGCGAATCGTCCTCGTTGGGCCGCCTGGTGCAGGCAAGGGAACGCAGGCCGCGTTTCTCGCCAAGAACCTGTCGATCCCGCACATCTCAACGGGCGACCTCTTCCGCTCCAACATCAACCAGCAGACGGAACTCGGCAAACTCGCCAAGTCCTACATGGACGCGGGGAACCTGGTACCGGACGAGGTCACCATCGGGATGGCGCGGGACCGCATGGAGCAGCCCGACGCCGAGAACGGCTTCCTGCTGGACGGCTTTCCGCGCAACGTCTCGCAGGCCGAGGCGCTGGACCAGGCGCTGAAGGCCGACGGGGTGGAGCTGGACGCGGTGCTGGACCTGGAGGTCCCCGAGGACGAGGTGGTCAAGCGCATCGCCGGCCGCCGCATCTGCCGCAGGGACTCGAGCCATGTCTTCCACGTGACGTACAGCCCGGCGAAGAAGGAAGGCGTCTGCGACGCCTGCGGTGGTGAGCTGTACCAGCGCGACGACGACTCCGAGGAGACCGTCCGCCGCCGGCTCGAGGTCTACCACACGCAGACAGAGCCGATCATCGACTACTACCGGGCCCAGGGCCTGGTCGTGACGATCTCGGCGCTCGGTAAGGTGGACGAGGTCACGCGGCGGGCGATGGACGCGCTCAAGCGTGAGGACGACGAGAGCTCTGAGGGCGACGCGAGCGCGTAGTCGTCCCGCTGATTCGGCCGCGGTGCCCAGTTGGGTGCCGCGGCCGTACTGTTGTGTGTACGTGACGGTGCAAGAAGACGGAGAGCGCAGGCCCTCATGGTGCAGATCAAGACGCCCGAGCAGATCGCCAAGATGCGTGAGGCGGGGCTTGTTGTCGCCGCCATCCACAAGGCGACGCGTGAAGCGGCGGTGCCCGGGGCCACGACCAAGGATCTCGACGAGGTTGCCCGCAAGGTGCTGGATGAGCACGGGGCGAAGTCGAACTTCCTGGGGTACGGGGGGTTTCCCGCGACGATCTGCACCTCCGCGAACGAGGTCGTCGTCCATGGCATCCCCAGTGACGAAGTCGTCCTCAAGGACGGCGACATCATCTCCATCGACGCGGGCGCGATTGTGGACGGGTGGCACGGGGATGCGGCGTACACCGCGTTCGTGGGGGGCGGGCATGCGCCCGAGCTCGTTGAGCTCTCCCGGGTGACCGAGGAGTCGATGTGGGCGGGGATCGCTGCCATGAAGGTGGGGCAGCGGCTTGTCGATGTCTCCCGTGCCATTGAGACGTATATCCGGCGGCAGCCCAAGCCCGGTGGTGGGCGGTACGGGATCATTGAGGACTATGGCGGGCATGGCATCGGTACGGAGATGCACATGGATCCGCATCTGTTGAACTATGTCGAGCGGCGGCGCGGGCGGGGGCCGAAGTTGGTGCCCGGGTTCTGTCTTGCCATTGAGCCGATGGTGTCTTTGGGGACGGCCAAGACCGAGGTTCTCTCGGATGACTGGACGGTCATCACGACCGACGGCACGTGGTCGTCCCACTGGGAGCACTCGGTTGCCCTGACGGAGGCCGGGCCGCTCGTGCTGACGGCTCCGGACGGGGGCAAGGCGAAGCTTGCCGAGTATGGGATTACGGCTGCGCCTGATCCGCTGGGGTGACGGGGAGGGTTTTCTTTCCCCAGGCCCGCCCCTGCCCGAGACTGGAGGGCTGGGTGCGGGTTCGTTGGGGCTGGGCGCGCCCACGCGGCGGAGCCGCAAATTGATACAGCCCCGAGCCCCTAAAGGGGCGCCCCTGACGGGGCGCGCCCCGCGCGGCGGAGGCGTATACGTCACAGCCCCGCGCGGTCACCCGCTTAAGGATCTTCCCGGGTGGGCAGGCTCTCAATTCGTGTTTCTGATGGCCCTGACGTAGACTGACTCGTCGGCTCTTGTGTACCCGCATGTCTGCATGCGGTTGTTGGAGCCGATCAAGGTAGTCGATTCGAAGGGCGAAGCGTGGCCAAGAAGCAAGGTGCCATCGAGATCGAGGGCACTGTCGTCGAGTCTCTTCCGAACGCCATGTTCAAGGTCGAGCTCCAGAACGGCCACCAGGTCCTGGCACACATCAGCGGCAAGATGCGGATGCACTACATCCGTATCCTCCCTGACGACCGGGTCGTGGTGGAGCTGTCTCCGTACGACCTGACGCGTGGCCGGATCGTCTACCGGTACAAGTAGATCTTGCCTGTGCCCCGCTCCCGCGGGGTGGTGGCACTGACCCGGAGAACCTCACCCAATGAAGGTCAAGCCGAGCGTCAAGAAGATCTGCGACAAGTGCAGGGTGATCCGCCGTCACGGTCGGGTCATGGTCATCTGCGAAAACCCGCGCCACAAGCAGCGCCAGGGCTGACGCACGACCAACCTTCTGCATCCGCAGATTCTTCGCGCGACGCAAGCAGCACATGTTCATACGCAGGGCCCGGATCCCTTGTTCAGCAAGGATCCGATACCCCCGGTCGGAGGCCGGGGACCCGGTTCGTACCGAATCCTGGAGTCCAAAGAGTCTTTGGAGTTCGAGAGGACGGCGGGCGGGAGGCGGTTCTGTGGAAGACCTCCGAACGACAACTGGAGCCATTGAATGGCACGCGTTTCCGGTGTTGACATCCCGCGCGACAAGCGCGTGGAGGTCGCCCTCACCTACGTGTTCGGCATCGGCCGGACCCTCTCGCAGAAGACGCTGGCCGAGACCGGCGTCAACCCGAACGCTCGCGTTCGCGACCTCTCCGAGGAGGAGCTGGTCAAGATCCGCGAGTACGTGGACAACAACATCAAGACCGAGGGTGACCTCCGTCGTGAGGTTCAGGCCGACATCCGCCGCAAGGTGGAGATCGGCTGCTACCAGGGCCTGCGTCACCGTCGTGGCCTGCCCGTCCACGGTCAGCGCACCAGCACCAACGCCCGTACCCGCAAGGGTCCGCGTCGCGCCATCGCCGGTAAGAAGAAGCCGGGCAAGAAGTAGTCCGCAGCGGACTTCGCCGTCCAGCGGTCTTCGCTGTAGGACCGACCACCTCCCCGTAGGAGTTATAGATGCCCCCCAAGGGACGTCAGGGCGCTGCCAAGAAGGTGCGCCGCAAGGAAAAGAAGAACGTCGCTCATGGCCACGCGCACATCAAGAGCACGTTCAACAACACCATCGTTTCGATCACCGACCCGACCGGCAACGTGATCTCCTGGGCCTCCGCCGGCCACGTCGGCTTCAAGGGCTCGCGCAAGTCGACCCCCTTCGCCGCGCAGATGGCCGCCGAGTCGGCCGCCCGCCGCGCGCAGGAGCACGGCATGCGCAAGGTGGATGTGTTCGTCAAGGGCCCGGGTTCGGGTCGTGAGACCGCCATCCGTTCGCTGCAGGCGACCGGGCTCGAGGTCGGCTCCATCCAGGACGTCACGCCCACCCCGCACAACGGCTGCCGTCCGCCCAAGCGCCGTCGCGTCTGACCTGGTGCTTTAAGGGCTTGCTGTGCCTCCGGGCTTTTCGGCCGGGGGCGTGGGGGTTGCCCCCCACATGTAACGGCCGGGCGGTATGGCTCTTCGGGGCCGTATCGCCCGTACCCTTGCAGCAGCATCAATTTTCGGGCTTCCGCCCGGTGGCAGGGCGTCAAATAGCGGGCGCCCCTGACAGAAGGATCGCAACATGCTGATCGCTCAGCGTCCCTCGTTGACCGAAGAGGTCGTCGACGAATTCCGTTCCCGGTTCGTGATCGAGCCGCTGGAGCCGGGCTTCGGTTACACCCTCGGCAACTCCCTGCGTCGTACGCTCCTGTCGTCGATCCCCGGAGCTGCTGTCACCAGCATCCGCATCGACGGTGTTCTGCACGAGTTCACCACCGTGCCGGGCGTCAAGGAGGACGTCACCGACCTGATCCTCAACATCAAGCAGCTGGTCGTGAGCAGTGAGCACGACGAGCCTGTGGTGATGTACCTGCGCAAGCAGGGGCCGGGTCTGGTCACCGCCGCCGACATCGCGCCGCCGGCCGGTGTCGAGGTGCACAACCCCGACCTCGTCCTGGCCACGCTCAACGGCAAGGGCAAGCTGGAGATGGAGCTCACGGTCGAGCGTGGCCGTGGTTACGTCTCCGCCGTGCAGAACAAGCAGGTCGGTCAGGAGATCGGGCGTATTCCGGTCGACTCGATCTACTCGCCGGTGCTGAAGGTCACGTACAAGGTCGAGGCCACGCGTGTCGAGCAGCGCACCGACTTCGACAAGCTGATCGTCGACGTCGAGACCAAGCAGGCGATGCGGCCGCGTGACGCCATGGCGTCGGCCGGTAAGACGCTGGTCGAGCTGTTCGGGCTTGCCCGTGAGCTCAACATCGACGCCGAGGGCATCGACATGGGCCCGTCCCCCACGGACGCCGCCCTCGCCGCCGATCTGGCGCTGCCGATCGAGGAGCTGGAGCTCACCGTTCGGTCGTACAACTGCCTCAAGCGTGAGGGCATCCACAGCGTGGGTGAGCTCGTGGCTCGTTCCGAGGCCGACCTGCTCGACATTCGTAACTTCGGTGCGAAGTCGATCGACGAGGTCAAGGCGAAGCTGGCCGGTATGGGCCTGGCTCTGAAGGACAGCCCGCCCGGATTCGACCCGACCGCTGCCGCCGACGCCTTTGGCGCCGACGACGACGCGGATGCCGGTTTTGTGGAGACCGAGCAGTACTGAGAGCTCGGGACCGGATGCCGGTTCCAGGCTGCGGGCCGGTTCTTGGCTGGTCGCGCAGTTCCCCGCGCCCCTTTGGGGCGCGGACCCTCCGGGCGCCTTGAAAAAGGCGCCCGGATCTCCGACAGGCGGCCGCCTGCTCGGATACTGACCCCGGTACCTAGTACGGCCGGGGCAGACACCTAGGAGAAACACCATGCCGAAGCCCACCAAGGGTGCCCGTCTGGGCGGCAGTGCCGCGCACGAGAAGCTGCTTCTTGCGAACCTTGCCAAGTCGCTTTTCGAGCACGGCCGGATCACCACCACCGAGGCGAAGGCCCGCCGTCTGCGGCCGTACGCCGAGCGTCTGGTCACCAAGGCGAAGAAGGGCGACCTTCACAACCGCCGCCAGGTGCTCCAGGTCATCACGGACAAGAGCATCGTGCACACGCTCTTCACCGAGATCGGCCCGCGGTACGAGAACCGTCCGGGTGGCTACACCCGGATCACCAAGATCGGTAACCGTCGGGGCGACAACGCGCCCATGGCTGTCATCGAGCTGGTGGAGGCGCTGACCGTGGCCCAGGAGGCCACCGGTGAGGCGGAGGCGGCCACCAAGCGTGCCGTCAAGGAAGACGCCTTCAAGAAGGAAGACGTTCTCAAGAAGGACGAGGCCGTTGAGGCCGAGGCCGAAGAGGTCGTCGAGGACGCGAAGCCGGCTGCTGCCGAGGGCGACGAGTCCAAGGACGCCTGAGGTTTCACCTCGCGTCGTGCGGGTCCGCCCCTGAGGGGGCGGGCCCGTTTTCGTGTCCCTGAAAGGATCCAGGTGTGAGTGACGAGGTAGAGCCCGGGTTCGTACGGGTGCGGCTTGATCTTTCGTATGACGGGAGCGCGTTCTCCGGTTGGGCCAAGCAGGCCGGGGGGCGGCGAACCGTTCAGGGGGAGGTCGAGGATGCGCTGCGTACGGTGACTCGGTCGCGGGAGACGACGTACGAGCTGACCGTGGCGGGGCGGACCGATGCCGGGGTGCATGCCCGGGGGCAGGTGGCGCACGTCGATCTGCCCGAGGGGCTGTGGGCCGAGCATCGGGAGAAGCTGCTCAAGCGGCTGGCCGGGCGGTTGCCGAAGGATGTGCGGGTTTGGTCCTTGAGGGAGGCCCCGAGCGGCTTCAACGCCCGTTTCTCGGCGGTCTGGCGGCGGTACGCCTATCGCGTCACGGACAACCCGGGTGGCGTCGATCCTCTGCTGCGCAGCCACATCCTCTGGCACGACTGGCCGCTCGACGTCGACGCCATGAACGAGGCGGCGCGGTCCCTGCTCGGGGAGCACGACTTCGCGGCGTACTGCAAGAAGCGGGACGGGGCGACGACCATTCGTACGCTTCAGGAGCTGAGCCTTGCGCGGGGGACGGACGGGGTGATTACCGCCACAGTGCGGGCCGACGCCTTCTGCCACAACATGGTGCGGTCGTTGATCGGGGCGCTGCTGTTCGTGGGCGACGGGCACCGCGCTCCCGACTGGCCGGGGAAGGTGCTCGCCGCCGGGGTCCGGGACTCGGCGGTGCATGTCACACGGCCGCACGGGCTGACGCTCGAAGAGGTCGGGTACCCGGCGGACGACCTGCTGGCGGCGCGGAACAAGGAGGCGCGGAACCGGCGGTCGTTGCCGGGAGCGGCGGGGTGCTGCTGAGTGAGAAGGCCCCTTTTATGCCCACTGTGGCGGGCAGGGAAACCCCTGCGTAACACGTATGTTCGGGCGTAACTACTGAAACTCGGTTACGATGCCGCTGCTCGGCCTTGGTTCGATTGGGTAGTGGCCGGGCTTGGGTGGGGGTAACGGGCTGGACCGGCCCGGGGGGTTTGTACATGAGTGCAGTGGGGACTGCTCGTGTTCCGCAGAACCGACGTCGCAGGCGGGCGCCGCAGAGTCATGGGCTGCTGCCGCAGCCGCCGGACGATGCGGAGAAGTACTCGTACGCGCGCCGGTACCTGTGGGTGCTGACGATCGGCTCGCTGATCAGCTTCGCGTGTCTGGCGATGAGCCAGTTTCTGTTCACGGCGTCGAGCCCTTGGTTCTGGCTGACGATGCCGCTGCTGGCGTTCATCATCGCGGACTACGTGATCTCGCTTTATCTCGACGGGCTCAGCAAGGACTTCGACATCAAGGGGCACAAGCGCCTCGTACGCAAGTGGCAGCCCGCCGTATATCCGAGCGTGGACATCTTCCTGCCGGTGTGCGGTGAGCCCCTGGAGGTGCTCCACAACACCTGGGTTCATGTGAACCGGCTCGCCAACAGCTACCAGGGCGTCGTCAAGACGTACGTCCTCGACGATGCCGCCGAGGACGAGGTAGGGGCCATGGCGTCCGACTTCGGATTCCACTACGTGGTGCGGCCCAACCGCGGCTGGTTCAAGAAGGCCGGCAACCTCAACCACACCTTCGAGAGAACCGACGGCGACCACATCCTCATCCTGGACGCCGACTTCGCGCCGCGCGCCGATCTTCTCGACGAGCTGCTGCCGTACATGGACGACGACCCGAAGATCGGCATCGTGCAGTCGCCGCAGTTCTTCCGCATCGTCGACCGACAGAACTGGATCGAGCGTGGGGCCGGCGCGGTGCAGGAGCAGTTCTACCGCTCCGTGCAGACCTCCCGGGAGGACAAGGACGGGTCCATCTGCGTGGGCTCCTGCGCGATCTACCGGCGCGAGGCCCTGGCGCAGATCGGCGGTATCACGCTGATCGAGCACTCCGAGGACATGTACACCGGCTTCGATCTGCGGGCCCTCGGCTGGAAGCTGCGCTATGTGCCGGTCGCCCTGTCCGCGGGCGTGTGCCCGGACACGGCCGGTGCCTTCCACAACCAGCAGTACCGCTGGTGCATGGGCTCGCTGGAGTTGCTGACCAGCAAGCGGTTCTGGGAGATGGACCTGAAGTTCCAGACGCGGCTGTGCTACGTCTCGGGCTTCCTCTACTACCTGCAGACCGCGCTCGCCACGTTCATCGCGCCCGTCATCCCGCTCGCGCTGATGATCCTGCGCCCCGATCTGCTGCGGGCCGAGGCCGCGCTGTGGGTGCTGCCGAGTGTCGCGTACGTGACGCTGGTGCTGCCGTTGTGGCACCGGGCGCCGTACCGACTTGAGGCCTGGTCCGTCCGGCTCATGTACGGGTGGTCGCATGTCTTCGCGATCTGGGACGTGATGCGCGGCCGTCCGATGGGCTGGAAGCCCACGGGTTCGGACGGCGCCAAGAAGAACGGCATGCGCCGCTACTGGAACTGCATGATCTTCTGGACCGGCGGCACCGCCCTGATCTGGATCGTCGTCGCCGCCTGGCGCATGCTCACCCTCTATCCGCCGGACTTCGCGCTGATGCTGTCGGCCGGGCTGTTCTACGCGATGGTCGTCGGTCGCGTCCTCGTACAGCCCCGTGGCCAGAATGCGCAGGAAGCGACCGTATGACTTTCTCCGTACGCTCCGTCAGGGCGCTCCGGCCCGTGCGGGCGCTCGCCGCTGCACTGCTGGCCGGTGCGCTGCTCGCCGGATGCAGCACCTTCTCCGAGGAGGGCCGCGACCAGTACGAGCGCAGCCAGGGCGAGCAGCCGGCTGCCGATCCCTCCGCCGAGGCGAGCGAGTCCCCGAAGCCGGAGCCGCCGTACGACGTCCGGCCGCTGCTGCAGCCGGACAAGGACTACCTGGGGCTGGCCGCCGACGGTGCCCCCGCCAAGATGACGGCCGTCAAGGACTTCGCCGACAAGGCGGGCAAGAAGCCCAACCTCATCGAGTTCTACTCGGCCTGGGGCGACCAGTACGAGACGCGTCTGGTGCAGAACTCCTGGGACTACGGCGCGGTGTCCTTCATTGCCTGGGAGCCCTTCGAGACGAGCCTGAAGGACATCGCCGACGGCAAGGAAGACGAGTACATCCGCGAGTACGCGCGCTCCGTCAAGGAGCTGAACCTGCCCGTGGCGATCAGCTGGGCGCACGAGATGAACGGCTTCTGGTACCCGTGGGGCACCAAGAAGGTCACCGCCGCGCAGTTCACCGCCGCGTACAAGCACATCCACGACATCTTCGCGGACGAGGGCGCGACGCAGGTCATCTGGGTGTGGAGCCCGAACGTCACACACCCGATGCCGAAGGTGAAGCTGGAGCCGTACTGGCCGGGTGACGAGTACGTCGACTGGGTCGGCGTGGTGGGCTATTACGCGGCCACCGGTCCCTCGACGTACCAGTCGCTCTACGGGCCGACGATGACCCAGATACGTACCTTCACGAAGAAACCGTTCATCATCGCGGAGACCGCGGCGCAGGCGGGCGAGCGCAAGCCGGCCGACATCAAGGACCTCTTCCAGGGGACGGCGAAGCGCAAGGACGTCATCGGGTTCGTCTGGTTCAACTTCGACAAGGAGACCGACTGGCGCATCAACAGCGGTCCGCTGTCCCAGAAGACCTTCCGGGAGCAGGCCCAGAGCCAGAGCTTCGGATTCGATGTGACCAAGCCATGACGGACCGACGCACGCCCACCTGGGCGGAGGAATCGGAGCTGCGCGGCGGGGAGTACGAGCGCCCGTACGCGTACGAGCAGCGGAATCAACAGGACTACGGACAGGGGAATCAACAGGGCTACGGGCAGGGGCAGCAGCAGTCCTCGTACGGCCACGGGAACCAGCAGCAGCCGTACGACCAGGCAGGTCAGCAGCCTTACGGGCAGGGGAACCAGCAGCCGTACGACCAGGCAGGTCAGCAGCCTTACGGGCAGGGGAACCAGCAGCCGTACGACCAGGCAGGTCAGCAGCCTTACGGGCAGGGGAACCAGCAGACGTACGCGCAGGCCGGGCAGCAGTCGTACGGGCAAGGGAACCAGCAGTCGTACCCGCAGGCGCAGCAGCGGCAGGTCGCGAACGAGAGCCTTCGGCAGTACGTGCAGAGCGCGCCGCCTCCCGTGTACCCGACCTATCCCATGTACGACGAGGAGGCCGCGGGCGGGCGGCAGCTGACCGAGACCGGCACCTGGCGGTTCAACGGGCGGACGTCCGAATACCTGGACCAGGTGACGTTCCAGATCTACGCGCCCTTCGACCCGTACGCGCGCTACACCGCGGTCGAGGCGGAGCCCGAGGCGGAGGCGCAGCCGGAGAAGCCGGGCTACACGCTGCCCGCCGTGCCCGAGTCGGCCTGGTCGTTGGACAACCGGCGCAGCACGCTGCTGGGGCGCTGGATCCTGCTCTGCATGCTGCTGATCCAGACCGGTCTCTCGCTGCGACTGCGCGGCACCGCGTTCCAGGACGAAGCGCTCTACATCGCGGCCGGCCACTACGAAGTCGGCAACATCCTGCACGGCACGCCCGTACCGGGTGACTTCGAGGGCTACTTCTCGGGCTATCCGAAGCTGTACCCGGTGCTCGCGGCGATGGTCGACAGCGTGGCCGGGCTCGCCGGAGTGCGCATCGTCAGCCTCCTCTTCATGCTCGCCGCGACCGCGCTGCTGTACGCGACGACCCGCCGGATGTTCAACGTCCGGGCCGCGCTCGGCGCGGCGGCGCTCTTCTCCGTCATCCAGTCGACGGTGTTCCTCGGCAACTTCGCCACCTTCGACGCCGCGGCCGTCTTCCTGCTCGCCCTGGCGTTCTGGATCGTCGTACGGACCGGCCGGTCGCACGTCCTCGCGGTCGTGCTCGCGGCGCCCCCGGCGTTCTTGGCCTTCGGCACCAAGTACGCGGCGGGCCTGTATCTGCCGACCCTGGTGGTCCTCGCCGTACTGACCGCCTACCGGCACCGCGGGATGCTCGCGCTCGCCCGCGGTGTGCTGCTCGGCGGCGCGATAGGCGCACTGATGGGCGTCGGGTACGTCTACGCCGGGTCGCTCGGCGGTATCAGCCAGACCACCACCGACCGCGCCAAGGGAACCGACACCGCGCAAACGATCCTGCAGCACAGCGCGGAGTGGGGCGGACTGATGTTCCTCGCCGCCCTCGGGGGCTCCATCGCGTACGTGATCCGCCCGAACATGGGCGAGATGCCGTGGGTCGACAAGAAGGGACCCGGGAGGTTCCGGCGCATCTCGCTCGGTCTCCTGCTGACCGGTACCGCGCTGCTCGCCCCGGCCTACCAGATCAACCTCCAGACCGAGATCTCGCTCTTCAAGCACGTGGGCTTCGGTCTGCTCTTCGCCGGACCCATGGCGGGCCTCGGCATGTCACGGCTCGTCGGCCCGCACTTCCGGCACCCACAGCTCGGCATCATGCTGTACGTCCTGACGCTGGTGTTCGGCATGGTCCAGGCGCAGCAGGCGTACAGCTTCCCGGACTCCAAGGAGATGACGGCGATCCTGCGCACCATGGTCGACCGCAAGGGCAGCTACCTCGCCGAGGAGCACGAGGTCCCCGCGTACTACCTGCGGGACAAGACCGACTACGACCAGTGGCAGGGCACGTTCGGCATGGACTACAAGGACAAGAAGGGCAAGCAGTACTCCGGTCCCGATGCCTACCGTGCCGCGGTCAAGGACGGGAAGTTCGACGTCATCGTGATGCGCGGGACGGTCACGCCGGAGGTCGACCAGGCCGTGACCGACGCGCTGCGTGGCAATGCCCACTACCGCCTGGCAGCCGTGTCGCGCTTCACCACCAGCAAGGGCGACGGCGCGTTCCGGATTTGGGTGAAGCGATGAGTGCCAATGCCTCCCCGCCGTACGGCGGCGGATACCCCGATGCCCAGGGCGGCCATGATCCCTACGCGGGGCAGGGCGCCTACGCCTACGGCGGGCAGGGCACGTACGCCGGCGGCCAGGGCGGCTACGCCCATCCCGGCCACCAGGGCACCTATGCCGACCCGTCGCGCGGTGCGTACGCGGGTCCCGGTCAGTACGCAGACCCGTCGCGCGGCGCGTACGCGGGTCCCGGTCAGTACGCAGACCCTGGTATGCCCTCCCATCCCGGCTCGTACGCCACTCCCGGCCAGGACTCCTACACCCCCGAGCCCTCTCCGGTCGAGCCGCCCCCGGCCCGGCACCGGAAGGCCGAGGCGGACTCCAAGGCAGAGGAGCCCGAGGCCGACGAGGAGCAGCCCGACGAGCCGGAGGGCAGCCGACTCGCCGCCGCCATGACCTTCCTGTTGCCCACGATGCTCGCCTTCGCCATGATCTGGCGTGGGATCGGCGACCGTCAGCTGTGGCGTGACGAGCACGCCACCTGGTGGGCGGCCTCCCTGTCGTTCCACGACCTGAGCATGCTGATCCGCTCCATCGACGTGGTCTTCACTCCGTACTACGTGCTCATGCACGCCTGGATCGCCGTCGCCGGGGACTCCCCGACCGCGATGCGGATCCCCGGCGCGGTGGCCATGGCGGCGTCCTGCGGTCTGCTCGCCCTGCTCGGGCGGCGGCTGTTCACCACACAGGCGGGGATCCTCGCGGGGCTCGCCTTCGCCGTCGTGCCGGTCACGACCCGGTTCGGGCAGGAGATACGGCCGTACGCCTTCGCCGTGGCGGCGGTGCTGCTGTCGACACTGCTGCTCGCCCGGGCCCTGGACAAGCCGTCGTTCAAGGTGTGGGTCGCCTACACGCTGTCGGTGCCGCTGATCGGCTGGAGCCACCTGGCCTCGATGGCGGTGCTCGGCGCGCACCTGGTGATGATCGTGATCGCGCGCCGCTCGGGCGACAAGATCGTCGGCTGGGCCTATGCCGCGGCCTTCACCCTGGGCATGTGCTTCGTCATTCCCATGGCCGTCTCGGGCTCGGGGCAGAGCGGGCAGATCGCCTGGAACAACCCGGGTGTCGAGGACCTGATGGACTTCCCCATGAACCTTTTCGGTTCCTGGGCGGTGGCCGTGCCGGTGATGGCGCTCGGCGCGGTCGGGCTGCTCTTCGCGGGCCGGCTGGCTCTTCCACTGGCCGTCTGGATCGTGCTGCCGCCGGTTGCGACGTACGTCACCGCCGCGCAGCTGCACCTCTTCCTGCCGCGCTATCTGCTGTTCACGGCGCCCGCGTGGGTGCTGCTCGCGGCAGTGGCCGCGGTCCGGCTCGCCGGTCCGGTGGCCGGGGCGAAGGCCGGAACGGGAGCGGCGGCCCGGCGCGGCTTCGGCTGGGTGCTCGTGGCCGCCACGGTCGCCGGAATCGCCTTCCAGGCGGGGCCCGGGATTCGTGAGACCCGGCATAACACGCTGGGTGAGCCCGACTTCCGCGGCGCCGCGCGGATCATCGAGGCCGGGCAGAAGAAGGGCGACGGCATCGTTTTCAGCGGTGCGATGACCGAGCGCCGGGCCATGGCCTACGAGCTGCGCAACGACGCCGGCCGCCCGAAGGACTGGCTGATGTACCGCACACCGCAAAAGCAGGGCTCGTTCGACGCGGCCGAGTGCCCGCATCCCGAGAAGTGCCTGGCCAAGGCCGACCGACTCTGGCTCGTGTCGACGACGCTCGACGGGAATCCGTTCAGCGGCATGCCGAAGACGACGGCGACCGTGATCCAGAAAAGCTTCAAGGTCGCGAAGACCGAGAAGCTCAAACACCTCCAGCTCGTGCTCCTCGAAAGGACACGCGCGGCGACCGACGACTCGTCCGATGACAAGGACGACGCCGGCAAGCGCAAGGTGCACACCTGAGCTGGTTTGGTACGGGCGCCGGAATGGCCGCGTCCGTAGGGGTTCCTGCATGGGGACATGGGGAGGGAAAAGAGATGACGTACGACCTGGGGGCGGGCACGGCAGTCACCGTGGTGATGCCTACGTACAACGAAGCCGCCAACCTGCCGAGAATGGCCGAGGCGGTGCTCCAACTGCCGCTTGACAGGCTCCACTTGAAGATCGTGGACGACTCCAGTCCGGATGGTACAGGACGGATCGCCGACGAGCTGGCGGAGAAGCACAACTGGGGCGGGCGGCGCCGGATGAGCGTGCTGCACCGGACCGAGAAGGACGGCCTCGGGCGCGCGTACGTGGCGGGCATGAGCGCCGCCGTCGACGAAGGCGCCGAGTACGTCGTGCAAATGGACGCCGACGGCAGCCACCCCGTGGAAGCGGTCCCACGGATGCTCGGCACCGCCGTGGCCTCCGGTGTCGGCCTGGTCATCGGCAGCCGGTACGTCGAGGGCGGCTCGCTCGACGAGGACTGGGGCGCGCACCGCGTGCTGCTGTCCCGCTTCGCGAACCGCTACGCGCGCACCGTGCTCGGCACGAAGATCCGCGACATCACGGCCGGCTTCAACCTCTGGTCGGCCGAGGCCCTCCGGGACGTGGACCTGCACTCCTTGGACAGCGCGGGCTACAGCTTCCAGGTCGAACTCAAGTACAAGGCCGTACGCGCTGGTCACAGCGCCGTCGAGATCCCGATCCGCTTCGAGGAGCGCACCGAGGGCGTCTCGAAGATGACCTTGCGTACGCAGCTGGAGTCGGCGGTCGTTCCGGTACGGCTGCGGCTGAAGCACAAGTAGCGGACGGTACTGGGCTGTTGGCGGCGGTCGCCCACGGGTGGCCGCCGCCTTCCCGTTGCCCGCCTGCCGGCCGGCTCCGCTACTCGTTGGCCGCGGCCGTGGCCTGGGCCTCCCCGCGGCGGCGGATCTGGCGGAAGGTGAACTCCGCGAGGTCGTCGCCGGTGGAGAACACCTTGGTGTCCTTCTGGGTGACGTCCTTGCCGTTGGTGAAACCGGCGACCGTGAAGTAGGCATAGCGGCCGTACGAGTTGGTCGTCGAGCGGCAGACCGCCGAGCGGCAGAACTCGGGGACGCCGTCGCCCGACAGCGACTGGACGACGCTCTTGTCGTCGGCGTCGTTCTTGGCCTTCGTTGCCTGGGCCTCGGTGTCGAAGACGGCCACGCCGACCGTCACCGCCACACCGTCCAGGGAGTACGTGACGCGCATCAGCCGCGTGCAGTCGTTCTTCGTGAGGACCGTGCCGAGCGTGCCCTGGGCGGCCGACGCGCAGTCCTTCGTGGACGCGGTCTTGCCCTTCTCGTAGCGGCTCTCGCCCATCGTCAGCCGCGAACCGGGGAACAGGATGTCCGGGCTGAGCGGAGCCGTGTCCTTCTGCTTGCTGGAGATGAAGTCCTTCGGGTCCAGCGGGGGAGGGGCCGAGGTCTCCGCGAACGACGGCTCGGGGCCGGTGGTGTCCGGCGGGATGTCCGAGGTGGCGGGCAGATCGGAGGCAGGCCGGTTCGCCGCCTGGCCGTTGTCGCCGTCGGCCGAGACCACGGCCACGGCGACGGCCGCGCCTATCGCGACGGTGGCGAGCGCGCCACCGCCGACCATCAGCCACCTGCGCCGCCTGTTGCGCGACTCGGACGCCTCGGCGAGCGCCGCCCAGTCGGGGGTCTGGCTGCCCCACTGCGGCGGCTGAGAACCCGATCCCCCGGAACCCCACTGGGGTCCCCCCTGCCCAAAGCTCATGGGGCGCATCTTAGACGGGACAACGGGTTTACTGGTCCCACAGCGGTAACAGCGCCCACTCTCCGGCTGATCGCGCGTTTTGACCCCTGTGGGGCTACGGAGCTATTCTTGCCCTTCGTTATGTGTATTGGCTTGCTCATTCTCACGTGAGAGGCCCTTACACCGGTCCACCGGGGCCGATGACCAGCGATCTGCATGCGGTTGCGTCGCCGCCGTGCGGTCAGGGCTGTCGTGATCGTCCGTGGTGGCCTTGTCAGGACCCACTCACTGAAGAAGCGAAGGCTACGAACCGTGCGTACGTACAGCCCCAAGCCCGGCGACATCACTCGCCAGTGGCATGTCATCGATGCCCGGGACGTCGTTCTCGGCCGTCTGGCGACCACCGCCGCCACCCTTCTGCGGGGCAAGCACAAGCCGATCTACGCTCCGCACGTCGACGCTGGTGACTTCGTCATCATCATCAACGCGGACAAGGTCCACCTGTCCGGCAACAAGCGGACCCAGAAGCTGGCCTACCGCCACTCCGGGTACCCGGGTGGTCTGCGCTCCGTCCGCTACGACGAGCTGCTGGACAAGAACCCCGAGAAGGCCGTGGAGAAGGCCGTCAAGGGCATGCTCCCGAAGAACTCGCTGGGCCGTCAGATGCTCTCGAAGCTGAAGGTCTACAAGGGTGACCAGCACCCGCACGGCGCGCAGCAGCCGCAGCCGTACGAGATCACCCAGGTCGCGCAGTAAGTCCGGCCACCCCTAAGACTGAAGAGAATCTGAGGAGAATCGTGGCCGAGACCACTCCCGAGCAGCCGGTCGAAGAGACTGAGCTCGTCGACATCGAGCAGTACACCACCGAGTCCGAGGTCCCCGTCGAGGGCGAGTACACCTCGGAGTCCCTGGCCTCCCGCTTCGGCGAGCCGCAGCCGGCCGCCGGACTGGGGCGCCGCAAGAACGCCATCGCCCGCGTCCGGATCGTCCCGGGCACCGGCAAGTGGAAGATCAACGGTCGCACCCTTGAGGACTACTTCCCCAACAAGGTGCACCAGCAGGAAGTCAACGAGCCCTTCAAGGTGCTCGAGCTCGAGGGCCGCTACGACGTTGTCGCCCGCATCGCGGGTGGCGGCGTTTCCGGCCAGGCCGGTGCGCTGCGCCTCGGCGTCGCCCGCGCTCTGAACGAGGCGGACGTCGACAACAACCGTGGCGCCCTGAAGAAGGCCGGGTTCCTTCGTCGCGACGACCGTGCGGTCGAGCGCAAGAAGGCCGGTCTCAAGAAGGCCCGTAAGGCTCCGCAGTACAGCAAGCGCTAGTCGTTACCGCGTGCTCTGCACGCAACATCGCCCCGGCGGCACGCCTGTGCCGCCGGGGCGTGGCGTTTACGGCAAGTAGGCGCTTATTACGGCCTTACGTCACCGTCCGTCAGCCTGGGAACTGGGGATACACGTGAGCTAAGGCCTCACCTGGACACTCGGCTTGAGCCGCAATTTCTGAGCATGTTCGGAGGACACCAGTGGGACGACTCTTCGGCACGGACGGCGTGCGCGGTGTTGCCAACGCGGACCTGACGGCTGAGCTGGCGCTCGGCCTGTCCGTCGCGGCGGCGCACGTACTGGCCGAGGCGGGCACCTTCGAGGGCCACCGGCCGACGGCGGTGGTCGGGCGGGACCCGCGGGCGTCCGGGGAATTCCTGGAGGCGGCCGTGGTCGCCGGCCTCGCCAGCGCGGGCGTGGACGTCCTGCGCGTGGGCGTGCTGCCGACGCCGGCGGTGGCGCATCTCACCGGCGCACTCGGCGCCGATCTCGGCGTGATGCTCTCCGCCAGCCACAACGCCATGCCGGACAACGGCATCAAGTTCTTCGAGCGTGGCGGCCACAAGCTCGCCGACCAGCTGGAGGACCGGATCGAGGCCGTGTACGAGGAGCACCGCACCGGCGCTCCCTGGGACCGGCCCACGGGTGCCGGGGTCGGCCGTGTGAAGTCGTACGACGAGGGCTTCGAGCAGTACGTCTCGCATCTGACCGCCGTACTGCCGAACCGTCTCGACGGGCTCAAGATCGTCCTCGACGAGGCGCACGGTGCCGCCGCCCAGGTCTCACCCGAGGCCTTCACCCGGGCCGGTGCCGAGGTCGTCACCATCGGAGCCGAGCCGGACGGCCTGAACATCAATGACGGGTGCGGCTCCACGCACCTGGGCCTGCTGCGGGCCGCCGTCGTCGAGCACGGCGCCGACCTGGGCATCGCGCACGACGGCGACGCCGACCGCTGCCTCGCCGTGGACCACACGGGCGCCGACGTCGACGGGGACCAGATCCTGGCCGTACTGGCGCTGGCGATGCGGGAGCGTTCCGCACTGCGCTCCGACACCGTTGTCGCGACGGTCATGTCCAACCTGGGCTTCAAGCTGGCCATGGAGCGCGAGGGACTCTCCCTGGTACAGACGGCAGTCGGTGACCGTTACGTCCTGGAGGAGATGAAGCGGCACGACTACGCGCTCGGCGGCGAACAGTCCGGACACGTGATCATCCTGGACCACGCGACCACCGGCGACGGCACACTGACCGGCCTGCTGCTGGCGGCCCGGATCGCCCAGACGGGACGTACGCTCCAGGACCTCGCGTCCGTCATGGACCGGCTGCCGCAAGTACTGATCAATGTGCCGGACGTCGACAGGTCGCGGGTGAGCACCTCCGAAGAACTGAGGGCCGCGGTCGCCGACGCCGAGCGCGAACTCGGTTCCACGGGGCGGGTGTTGCTGCGTCCTTCGGGTACGGAGCCGCTGGTACGGGTCATGGTGGAGGCCGCCGACCTCGACCAGGCCAGGTCGGTCGCCGAACGGCTCGCCGACGTGGTGAAGTCGGCGCTGGCCTGCTAGGCCTGCGCTTTCTCGGCGTTGCGTTCACGCTGCTTGGCCCAGAAGAACTTCTGGGCGAGCAGTGTGAGCGTGCCGGCGAGGATGATGCCGAGCAGGTTCAGGAGGAGTTGCCCGGTCGAGCCCACCGTCTGCTTCGTGTCTCCGTAGCTCAGGGCCACCGCCGCGTTGGCGGCGGCCGGGACCGTCGTCACGGAGATGGCGACGCCGACCAGGAGGCCTGACTTGGCGGAGGTCAGCGAGAGGGTGCCGGCTATGCCCGCGAGGACGGCCACGATGAACGAGAACCAGTCGGGGGCGTAGACGAAGGCCGTGTTGGGCCGCTCGCTGTCCAGCTGTTCCCTGCTGAAGAGCTCGATCGAGTCCATGAAGTAGCTGAAGACGACCGTCACCGCCATCGCGAAGGCGAAGCCCACGAGCAGCGCCATCGCCGATCGCAGCGCCAGCCGTGGAGCGCGCCGCACCAGCGCCGTGCACAGCCCGGCCAGCGGCCCGAACTTCGGGCCCACGGCCATCGCGCCCACGATCAGGATCGCGTTGTCGAGGACCACACCGCAGGCCGCGATCATCGTGGCCAGTGTGATGAAGGCGACGTACGTGACCGAGAGCGTCGACTCCTCGTGCGTCGCGTCCGCCAGGTGCTCCCACAGGACCGCGTCCGCGCCCTCGCCCGGCGCGTCGTCGCGCGCCTTGTCGGCGCGCTCCGACAACGAGAGGTCGATGTTCTCGATGGCGATAGAGCCGCACTTGTCGATGTCCAACGCCCGCAGCTCGCCGAGCAGTTCGTCGCCCGCCTCGCGCGCCACATCGCACATCACGACGTCCCCGGCGGGGCTGCGGGCGGCGCCCTGCATCACGACGAGATGCGCGGTGCCGACGGTCTTCTCGATCAGGCGGACCACGTCGTCGGTCTTGCCGGACGGCGTGATCAGGCGCAGATGCAGCATTCCGGCAGCGTATCCGGGCCCGGTTACAGCTTGCGCAGACTCAGACGCTGCACCTTGTGATCGGGGCCCTTGCGCAGGACGAGGGTGGCGCGGCCACGCGTGGGAGCCACGTTCTCCAGAAGATTGACCTTGTTGATCGTCCGCCACATCGTACGGGCGTAGTCCAGCGCCTCCTCCTCGGAGACCTGGGTGTACTTGCGGAAGTACGAGGACGGGTTCTGGAAGGCCGTCTCGCGGAGCCTGCGGAAACGGTTCAGGTACCAGCGCTCGATGTCCTCGGGCCGGGCGTCGACGTACACGCTGAAGTCGAAGTAGTCGGCGAGGCCCACGCGGGTGCGGCCGTCCTTGCCGGGCAGGGCGGGCTGCAGGACGTTCAGGCCCTCGACGATCAGGATGTCCGGGCGGCGCACGGTGAGCCGCTTGCCCGGCACGATGTCGTAGATCAGGTGGGAGTAGACGGGCGCGGTGACCTCGTCCTTGCCGGCCTTGATGTCCGCGACGAAACGGGTCAGGGCGCGTCGGTCGTACGACTCCGGGAAGCCCTTGCGCGACATCAGGCCCCGCGCCTGGAGCTCCTTGGTCGGCAGCAGAAAGCCGTCCGTGGTGACCAGCTCGACGCGCGGATGCTCGGGCCAGCGGGACAGCAGGGCCTGGAGGAGACGGGCGACGGTCGACTTGCCGACCGCCACGGAGCCGGCGACCCCTATGACGAACGGCGTCCCGGACTGCGAGCCCTGCTCGCCGAGGAACGTGTTCAGGGCGCCGCGCAGTCCGTCCGTGGCCTTGACGTACAGGTTCAGCAGCCGGGACAGCGGCAGGTAGATGTCGCGCACCTCGTCGAGGTCGATGACATCGCCCAGACCGCGCAGCTTCTCCACCTCGTCGGCGGTCAGCGGGAGCGGCGTCTTCTCGCGGAGCGCGCTCCACTCGGCACGGGTGAGGTCGACGTAGGGAGTCGCCTCCGGCCTGGACCGGTGGGCGCTCCGCGGCGACATGGAGACCGAAGAGATCACAGTCCATTGTTACGGGAGCAGAGGCGCAGCGGCGGGTGGGGTCCGTCACGTCCGACTGTGGACGAGTTGTGGGGAAGGTATGGACCTGCGGGGTCGGTGGGGATACGGTCCGGGCAGCCGGGAGCGCGCCGCCTTCCGGCGGGTCCTGGGGGTTGGGGGTGGCTGTGGCCATGCGTATTCGTGATGCTGTGCGGTGGAGATCGGCGCGTGCTGACGCGGACTTCGAGGGGCGTGTGAGCAGCGAGCTGGCGGCAGATCTGCCGGACGAGGACTTGGGGGAGTACCTCTACGACTGCATCGACCTGTACGAGATGGGCAGCAAGCCGCGGTGCGAGGAAGTGGAGTACTTGGAGCTGGTGCAGGAGGCTATAGAGCGGGTCGAGCGGGGGCGCTGAGCGCTGGCTTGAACGGTTTCCTGTGCGGGTTGAGTGTGGCTGGTCGCGCAGTTCCCCGCGCCCCTGGGTTCGTGGTGGGTGCGGGGTCGTGGGCCGGTGCGTCAGCCCGTCGCAGGCGGGGCGTACGGCCCGGTGTCGGTACACAGTGCGGGTGACCTGAGACAGAACCTACGCGACGGGCATACGACGCACCGGCCCACCTCCCCTCCCGCCGGTGGGAGGGTGCGAGTCCGTTGTGGTTTTGGCTGAGTGGAGCCGCAGGCTCTTAGGGGCGCGGGGAACTGCGCGACAAGCCACAACGAAGCCGCACGCGCCCATGAACCGAACCCACCCTCCCGGTAGGCGCTCCCACCCAACCGCCGGAGGCATAAGCTGCCGCGCATGTGCGCAGTCGTGGGTTACGGCCCCGTGGGAGTGGCCTCGTGATCATCGGGGTGGGGATCGATGTCGCTGAGATCGAGCGGTTCGCAGCGTCCCTGGAGCGGACACCGGCGCTCGCGGAACGGCTTTTTGTTGAGCGGGAGTTGTGGCTGCCGAGCGGCGAGCGGCGAGGCGTCGCTTCGCTGGCGGCCCGTTTTGCGGCCAAGGAGGCGTTGGCGAAGGCGCTTGGGGCGCCCTCAGGGCTGTACTGGACCGACGCCGAGGTGTACGTCGAGGACAGCGGGCAGCCACGGCTACGGGTACAGGGGACGGTGGCGGCTCGAGCCGCGGAGCTGGGCGTCCGGTCGTGGCATGTGTCGCTGAGCCATGACGCGGGCGTGGCTTCGGCGGTGGTCGTCGCGGAGGGGTAGAGGCCCGCGCTGCCTCAGCTCATGACATCCCGCCATGCGCGGCGGATCGACTCGGACACGTCGTGCGCGCCCACGGGCGCCCCGTCCGCCGCGAACCGCCCCGCAAGCCCGTGGAGGTACGCCGCCACGCTCCCGGCGTCCAGAGCGCTCAGCCCCGAGGCCAGCAGTGAACCGGCGAGCCCCGACAACACGTCCCCGCTGCCCGCCGTGGCCAGCCAGGACGTCCCCGTCGCGTTGACCCGGACCGGCCCACCCCCGGGCGAAGCCACCAACGTGGTCGAGCCCTTCAGCAACACCGTCGCCCCGTACCGCTCCGACAGCTCCCGCACGGACTGCAACCGCGCCGCCTCGACCGACTCCCGAGAGACACCGAGCAACGCGGCGGCCTCACCGGCATGAGGCGTCATCAGTGTGGGCGCCTTCCGGGCCCGTACGAGATCCCGGTCCGCAAGCCGGAGGCCGTCCGCGTCCACGAGGACGGGTACGTCCTGGGCGAGCACCTCCGCCACGCTCTGCACGTCGTCGCCGGCCCCCGGCCCCACGACCCAGGCCTGCACCCGCCCGGCCCGTTTCGGGCCCTGGTCCGAGACGAGCGTTTCGGGGAAGCGGGCGATCACCGCGTCCCCGGCGGGACCGACGTACCGTACGGCCCCGGCTCCGCCCCGCAGCGCGCCCGCCACGGCGAGTACGGCCGCACCGGGATACCGCGAAGACCCTGCGGCGATCCCCACGACCCCCCGCCGGTACTTGTCGCTCTCGGCACCCGGAGCAGGCAACAGCGCCGCCACATCGGCATGTTGCAGGGCCTCCGCCTCGGCCTCGTCGGGCAGCGAGAGCCCGATGTCCACGAGCCGCACCGAACCGGCGTACTCCCGCGCCGGATCGATCAGCAGCCCCGGCTTGTGCGTGCCGAAGGTCACGGTCAGGTCGGCACGGACCGCCGCGCCACGTACCTCGCCGGTGTCCGCCTCGACACCGCTCGGCAGATCCACGGCGACGACGGCGGCGCAGGAGGACTCGGCCAACTCGGCCAGAGGGGCGGCGTCGGGGCGCAGTCCACCCTTGCCGCCGATCCCGACGATTCCGTCGACCACGAGATCGGCGGAACGGATCGCCCGCTCGACTGCTGTGTCGCCTTCGTCGTCCTGGGCGGAGTGCACGCTGCCGCCTGCCCGGCGCAGCGCCGCCAGGCCGCCGGGATGGGTTCGCTCGGGAGACAGCAGTACGGCCGTGACGCCCGCGCCGCGGCGGGCGAGGCGGGCTCCCGCGTACAGGGCGTCTCCGCCGTTGTCCCCGCTGCCCACGAGCAGGACGACCCGGCGGCCGTACACCCGCCCCATCAACTCCGCACAGGCCGCGGCCAGTCCGGCCGCCGCCCGCTGCATGAGCGCCCCCTCCGGAAGCCGCGCCATCAGCTCCCGCTCGGCCGCCCGCACCGTTTCCACTCCGAACGCACTACGCATACGCCGAGTCTCGCGTACGCGGCGGCCTCGCGTGCGCCGGCCCGGTACCTCGGGCGAGCCCGGTGCTCACAGCGGTACGGGCTCGGCGGGCGTGTCGGTGGGCTCTGAGACACTGGGCGCAATGAATGAGACAGCGTCCGCGCGTGCCCGCGCCGAGATCGACCTGGCTGCCCTTGCGGCCAATGTGGGGACCCTGCGCGCCTACGCACCGGATGCCGCCCTGATGGCGGTGGTGAAATCCGACGCGTATGGACACGGGGCAGTGCGGTGTGCCCGGGCGGCGCTCGATGCGGGGGCCACCTGGCTCGGGACGGCCACGCCCGAGGAGGCCCTGGCCCTGCGCGAGGCGGGGCTGCGGGGGCGGATCATGTGCTGGCTGTGGACGCCCGGCGGGCCTTGGCGGGAGGCCGTCGAGGCCGACGTGGACCTCGGGATCAGCGGGCTCTGGGCCTTGCGGGAAGCCGTCGAGGCCGCGCGCGCCGCGGGGGGTACGGCTCGGGTTCAGCTGAAGGCCGACACCGGACTCGGGCGCAACGGGTGTCAGCCCGGTGACTGGCCCGAGTTGGTCACGGCAGCCCTGCGTGCCGAGGCCGAGGGGCTGGCCCGGGTCACGGGGCTCTGGTCGCATTTCGCCTGTGCCGATGAGCCGGGGCATCCCTCCATCGGAGCCCAACTCACCGCCTTCCGCGAGATGGTGGGGTACGCGGAAAAGCAGGGCATAAAGCCAGAAGTGCGGCATATCGCCAACTCGCCCGCCACGCTCACGCTTCCGGAGTCCCACTTCGATCTCGTACGGACCGGAATCGCGACGTACGGCATTTCGCCCAGCCCTGCCCTCGGCACGGCGGCCGAGCTGGGGCTGCGGCCGGTGATGACGCTGTCGGCCTCGCTCGCACTGGTGAAGCGCGTTCCGGCGGGGCACGGCGTCAGTTACGGGCATCACTACGTCACGCCGGGCGACACGACCCTCGGCCTGGTGCCCGTGGGGTACGCGGACGGGATCCCACGGCACGCGTCCGGCACCGGGCCCGTCCTGGCCGGCGGCAAGTGGCGGACGGTGGCGGGGCGGGTCGCGATGGACCAGTTCGCCGTCGATCTCGGCGGGGACCAGCCGGCTGTGGGGGAACGCGTGGTGCTGTTCGGGCCCGGCGATGAAGGTGAGCCGACCGCCGAGGACTGGGCCCGGGCAGCAGGCACGATCGCCTACGAAATCGTGACCCGGATCGGAACCCGCGTGCCGCGCGTCTACGTGAATAGTGAATAACACACAAGACGGGTACTCAGCTTTCCGGGGACGGCCCCCGGACCACACACCTGCGAAGAGGAGCGGTACGTGAGCGAGAGCAGGGCGGAGGCCGTCGCCTCGGTGGCCTCCGCCGCGGGGAGCGCCGGGAACTGGCGTCGGGCGGGCATCGTCGGCACCGCGATAGGCGTCATCGCCGCAGGCGCCGCCGCCGGAGTCGCGATCGAGCGGCTCACCGTCGGCCGCGGCATGCGCCAGAAGGCCCGGCTCGCCCTCGACTCGGCAGGTCCGTACGGCGCACTGCGCGGCATGCCCGGCACGGCGACCGCGGACGACGGCACGGAGATCTACTACGAGATCGACGACGTGGAGCAGGACGCCACGCTCACTCCCCGCCGCCGCAGACTGTTCGGACGCAAGGCCCCGGCTCCCGTCACCGTCGTCTTCAGCCACGGTTACTGCCTCAGCCAGGACTCCTGGCACTTCCAGCGCGCCGCCCTGCGCGGTGTCGTACGAACCGTCTACTGGGACCAGCGCAGCCACGGCCGCTCCGGACGCGGTGTCGCACAGGTCCAGGACGGTGTGCCGCTCGACATCGAGCAGCTCGGCCGCGATCTGAAAGCCGTGATCGACGCGGCCGCACCGGAGGGCCCGCTCGTGCTCGTCGGGCACTCGATGGGCGGAATGACGGTGATGGCCCTTGCCGACCAGTACCCCGACCTCATCCGTGAGCGGGTCGTCGGTGTCGGGCTCGTCGGTACGTCGTCGGGGAAGCTCGGCGAGGTCAACTTCGGGCTTCCGGTTGCGGGGGTCAACGCGGTGCGGCGCGTGCTGCCCGGCGTACTGAAGGCGCTGGGGCAGCGGGCCGAGCTGGTGGAGAAGGGGCGGCGGGCCACGGCCGACCTGTTCGCCGGGATCATCAAGCGGTACTCGTTCGCTTCCAGGGACGTCGACCCGGCGGTCGCGCGGTTCGCCGAGCGGCTGATCGAGGGCACGCCGATCGATGTGGTCGCCGAGTTCTATCCGGCGTTCACCGACCACGACAAGACGGAGGCGCTGGCGTACTTCGCCGAGCTGCCCGTCCTCGTACTGTCCGGCGTCAAAGACCTCGTCACGCCGAGCGAGCACAGCGAGGCGATCGCCGATCTGCTGCCGGACGCGGAGCTGGTGCTCGTGCCGGACGCCGGGCACCTGGTGATGCTGGAGCACCCGGAGGTCGTCACGGACCGTCTCGCCGACCTCCTCACCCGCGCGGGAGCCGTCCCGGCCGGCGCTACCGTGGGTGGCTATGGAAGCACCAGCAGCACAGCACAGCCCGGCTGATCACGCGATGCCGTACGTCACCGCCGAGCTCACCGTCAACTCCCCCGAACAAATGCAGGAGTTGGGCCGCCGTCTGGCCAAGCTGCTGCGCCCCGGTGACCTGGTGATGCTCACCGGGGAGCTGGGCGCGGGGAAGACGACGTTGACCCGTGGGCTCGGCGAGGGGCTTGGCGTACGGGGTGCGGTCACGTCCCCGACGTTCGTGATCGCGCGCGTGCACCCCTCTCTCGGAGACGGGCCGCCGCTCGTGCACGTCGACGCGTACCGCCTGGGGGGCGGACTGGACGAGATGGAGGACCTCGACCTCGATGTCTCGCTGACCGATTCGGTGATCGTCGTGGAGTGGGGCGAGGGGAAGGTCGAGGAGCTGACCGAGGAGCGGCTGCATGTGTTCATCCACCGAGCGGTGGGGGACACCACGGACGAGGTCCGGCAGGTGCTGCTCCGCGGGGTGGGGGAGCGGTGGGCGGCCGTGGACCTGAGTGTGCTCTCGGCTTGAGGCGGGGCTTGAGGGCCGGGTTTCGTAACGTTCCGACATGGCGTCGGCAAGAGGTTGCGTGGGGTGGCTTCGGCGTGGTCAGATGGGTACCGGTGTTGGTTAGGGTTACCTAACTACGTCTGCTCCCGGAGCCCCAGGAGGCGGCCATGTCGACTTCGGATCGTGACGCGGTAGTCCCTGCGGAAGCCGGCGTGGTTTCGGTGCGGGAGCTGCTCGCGGCTTGCGCCGCCGCCCGCGTTGTGTCCACGCCGCCGCGGGACCCGGCACCTGCGCCGCGGGCGCCCTCGGCGCGGGGGCGGCAGCATCGCGAGGCTGCGTAAGCAGGGGTTTCTATCCCCAGCCCCGCCCCTTCCCGAAACTGGGGGCTGCGCCCCCAGGCCCCCGCCAGGGGGTGGGGGGTGGCAGTCGTGTCGCGGCTGCGGGTTCGTCGTGGCTGGTCGCGCAGTTCCCCGCGCCCCTGAAAAGCAAAAGCCTGCGGCTCCCGGCGCCCAGGGAAAGCCCGTACCCCCAACTACCCGCAGCCTCCCACCGGCGGGAGGGGACGTGGGCCGGTGCGTCGTATGCCCGTCGCGTAGGTCCTGTCTCAGGAAACCCGCCCCCTGTATCAGCAAAGGGCCGTATGCCCACCCTGCGACGGGCTGACGCACCGGCCCACGGCCCCGACCCACCACGCACCTAAGGGGCGCGGGGAACTGCGCGACCAGCCACCCACCAACCCGCAGTCGCCAAACGAACCCCAACAACCCACCCCCGTAGGCCCCCATCCCGTCGTAGGGGAGGTGCTACTCCACGACGACAACCTTCGTGCCGACCGTCGCGAACTCCCACATCGCATCCCCGTCCGCCCGGGACTCCCGAATCCCACCCAGCTTCTTCCCGGGATCGGGGGCGGAGGTCGACCCGTCCACCGCCGCGCTGAAGCCGATCGGTGTGCCGGCCACGTTCGCGAAGCGGACCACGTGTTCGACGGCCACTCCGTCGGAGCCGGTGATGGAGCCGGAGCGAGAGGTGACGGCGTACGTGTCGGGCGTGGGGGCGACCGTGCCCGGGGTGACCGCGAAGGTGCGGCGCACCTTGTCGTTCGCGGCGACCAGCCAGACCCGGTCGGCCTGCACCGAGTACACGACCCGCCGGCCGGCGCCGGACCGGCCGGGCAGCGCCGCCGCGTTCGACTCGGCGCGAGGGGACGGGGCGGAGGCCGCGGGAGACGACGCGGGCCGAGCCGGTGCGCCCAGCGTGTCCGGCACGTTGGCGGACGCCTGATAGGCGAGGAAGCCGACTGCGGCGATCGCCGCCACGGTGAGCCCGGCCACGAATCCCGAGCTGCTCCTAGCCACCTTGGGGCCCACCTCTCGTACGACATACGTGTCAATGTGACAGTTGAGGTGACGGTAGCAGCAGGGGCGCGTGGGACCCGGGCGACGGTGCCTTCGCCCCGGGCGCCGTAGGCTGTTCGCGTGCTCTTGCTCGCTCTGGATACCGCCACTCCCGCCGTCACCGTCGCCCTGCATGACGGGACGTCCGTCGTCGCCTCGTCGAGTCAGGTGGACGCGCGTCGGCACGGAGAGTTGTTGCTGCCCGCCATCGACCGGGTGCTCACCGAGGCCGGGCTGCGGCTCGACGCCGTCACCGGCATCGTCGCGGGCGTGGGACCCGGCCCGTACACGGGGCTGCGGGTCGGCCTGATGACCGCCGACACCTTCGGGCTCGCGCTGGGCGTTCCCGTGTACGGACTGTGCACGCTCGACGGACTCGCGTACGCGGCCGACATGCGGGGCCCCTTCGTCGTGGCGACCGACGCACGGCGCAAAGAGGTCTACTGGGCGCGGTACGCCGATTCCCGTACGCGCGTCAGCGGGCCCGCCGTGGACCGGCCCGCCGAGATCGCCGACGCGGTCGCCGGTCTGCCCTCGGTCGGCGCGGGCGCGCTGCTCTACCCCGACACCTTCCCGGACGTGTACGAGCCCGAGAACGTCTCGGCGTCGGCGCTCGCGTCCCTTGCGGCCGAGAAGCTGGCGAAGGGCGAGGAGCTCCCCGCCCCCCGGCCGCTCTATCTGCGCCGCCCCGACGCCCAGGTGCCCAAGAACTACAAGGTGGTCACCCCCAAGTGACTCCCGTGCTGCGCGAGATGCGCTGGTGGGACATCGATCCCGTACTGGAGCTGGAGAAGGCCCTCTTCCCGGAGGACGCCTGGTCGAGGGGCATGTTCTGGTCCGAGCTGGCCCATTCCCGGGGGCCGACGGCGACGAAGCGGTATGTCGTGGCGGAAGCCGGCGATCGGATCGTCGGGTACGGGGGACTCGCTGCCTCAGCGGATGTGGGCGACGTACAGACCATCGCCGTCGCTCGTGATCAGTGGGGTACCGGGGTCGGTGCGCTGATACTGACCGAGCTGCTGCGGGCCGCGACCGCCTTCGAGTGTGCCGAGGTGATGCTCGAGTGCCGGATCGACAACATCCGCGCCCAGAAGCTGTACGAGCGCTTCGGCTTCGAGCCGATCGGCTTCCGGCGCGGTTACTACCAGCCGGGCAACGTCGACGCGCTCGTGATGCGCCTGCAAGATCCCTCAACCTCAGTGCAAGGAACCGAGATCCATGGCTGACTCACGCGACGAGCCTCTCGTACTCGGCATCGAGACCTCCTGCGACGAGACCGGCGTCGGCATCGTCCGCGGCAACACCCTGCTCGCGGACGCGGTCGCGTCGAGCGTCGACGAGCACGCGCGCTTCGGCGGCGTCGTACCGGAGGTCGCGTCCCGCGCGCACCTGGAGGCGATGGTGCCGACCATCGACCGGGCGCTGAAGGAGGCGGGGGTGAGCGCGAGGGACCTGGACGGGATCGCCGTCACGGCCGGTCCGGGGCTCGCGGGCGCACTGCTCGTGGGGGTTTCGGCGGCGAAGGCGTACGCGTACGCGCTGGGCAAGCCGTTGTACGGCGTCAATCACCTGGCCTCGCACATCTGCGTCGACCAGCTGGAGCATGGGGCGCTGCCGGAGCCGACCATGGCGTTGCTGGTGTCCGGCGGCCACTCGTCTCTGCTGCTCTCCTCGGACGTCACCTCCGACGTACGGCCTCTGGGCGCGACCATCGACGACGCGGCGGGCGAGGCCTTCGACAAGATCGCGCGGGTGCTGGATCTGGGGTTCCCGGGCGGTCCGGTCATCGACCGGTACGCGCGCGAGGGAGACCCGGAGGCGATCGCGTTCCCGCGGGGGCTGACCGGGCCGCGCGATGCGGCGTACGACTTCTCCTTCTCGGGGCTGAAGACGGCGGTCGCCCGCTGGATCGAGGCCAAGCGGGCGGCGGGGGAGGAGGTGCCGGTGCGTGATGTGGCCGCGTCCTTCCAGGAGGCGGTTGTGGACGTGCTGACCCGGAAGGCCGTGCGGGCCTGCAAGGACGAGGGTGTCGAGCATCTGATGATCGGGGGCGGTGTGGCCGCCAACTCGCGGTTGCGGGCCCTCGCCCAGGAGCGCTGCGAGGCCGCCGGGCTCCAACTGCGCGTGCCTCGCCCCAAGTTGTGCACGGACAACGGGGCGATGGTGGCGGCGCTCGGTGCGGAGATGGTGGCGCGTGGGCGTGCCGCCTCCGACTGGGACCTGTCGGCCGACTCCTCGCTGCCGGTGACGGAGCCGCACGTCCCTGGGCACACGCATGATCACGTGCATGAGGTGAGCAAGGAGAACCTGTACTCGTGACGGTCGCGTTGATGTGGGAGGCGCGGGCGGTGGCAGGCCGGGGCGAGGAGCTGCTGGCCTGGGTCCGGGCGCAGGACCTCGCCGTGAGGCCCCTGCGCCGGGAGACCTTCCGGGCACCGCAGGACCGCGTCCTGGTCATCACCTGGTGGGATGCTCCGTACGACGCCGACCTTCCCGAACTGCCCGAGCCGGACGGGGAGTTGGTGACGCGGGGGGTGCACAGGTGGCGGTTCGATTCTGTGGGTGCCGATCAGGGCGGATGGTGATCCTCCGACCGTCGTCGGACAGCCGTCGGGACAGCGACTCGGTTGGGGCCTCCTTGGCCGTGGAGTATGTGCCGTCGTCGCACACGCCGCCGCCCGGGCGGACTGACCCAGGCCGCCCGGGCCCCCTGTAGCCTTCACGCCGACCCGGGTTTTCCGGAAGACTGCTGCAAGGTTTCGGCAACGGAGGTGGGCGCGTGGCCCGGGAGAGCACCAAGAGCAAGGTGACCATCACCGAGATCGCCCGGCAGGCCGGGGTCTCGGTGCCCACTGTGTCCCGTGTCGTCAACGGCCGCTCCGACGTGTCGCCGGAAACCCGGGCCCGGATCGAGGACCTGCTCAGACACCACGGCTACCAGCGCAAGTCCTCCCCGCCGGGCGGCCGGGCGGTTCTCATCGACCTGGTCTTCAACGACCTAGACAGCCCTTGGGCCGTGGAGATCATCCGGGGGGTGGAGGAAGTCGCGCACGCCTCGGGTGTGGGCACTGTCGTGTCCGCAATCCACGGCGCGTCGGGCTCGGCGCGGCAGTGGATGACCAATCTGCGCACCCGCGCCTCGGACGGGGTGATCCTCGTGACCTCCGTCCTCGAACCCCGTATGCACGAGGAGCTGCGGCGGCTCGGCGTCCCGCTCGTCGTCGTCGACCCGGCGGGCTCGCCCTCCCTGGACGCGCCGACCGTCGGCGCGGCCAACTGGGCGGGCGGCATGGCCGCGACGGAACACCTGCTCGGCCTCGGCCACCGCAGGATCGGCCTCATCGCCGGACCTCAGCGGCTGCTGTGCTCGCGGGCCCGGCTCGACGGCTACCGCGCGGCCCTCGAAGGCGCGGACATCGCCGTCGACGACGCGCTGATCGTGCCGGGCGACTTCTACCACGCCTCGGGCTTCGACGGCTGCAACGCCCTGCTCGACCTGGACGAGCCGCCCACCGCCCTGTTCGCCGCCAGCGACCAGATGGCACTCGGCGCGATCGAGGCGTTGCGGCGCCGCGGGCTCCGGGTGCCGGAGGACCTGAGCGTCGTGGGGTTCGACGACCTGCCGGAGGTCCGCTGGTCGGCGCCGCCGCTCACCACCGTTCGCCAACCCCTCGCGGAAATGGGCAAGTTGGCGACCCGTACGGTGCTGCGGCTCGCCGCGGGCGAGGAGCCCGTGTCCCCGAGGGTCGAGCTCGCCACCGAGCTTGTCGTACGGGCGAGCACGGCGCCGTTCGCCCGGCATGTCCGCCGTTCCTGACGACCTGGGGCGCCTGCCGATCTCCCCCGGTCTCGCCCTCCGGGTCTCGATAATTCCGATATTTGTCAGGAGCGTTGACATACCCGTCGCCGCGCCCGTAACTTCCGTGCGCACTTGACCGATAATTTTCGGGCTCTCTTCCGGAAGGTGTGCGATGCGAGCGTTGGGCAACACCTCACTCTCCCGCCGCGGGTTCCTGGCGGCCTCCGCGGCGACCGGCCTGGGGGCGGCCGCCCTGAGCGCGTGCGGTTCCTCGGACGGCGGGAACAGCTCTGGCAAGACGGAGATCGAGTGGTGGAACATCACCACCACCCAGCCGGCGAAGAAGCTGTGGGCCCAGCGGGCCAGGGAATTCGAGGCCGCGCATCCCGACGTGAAGATCAAGATCGTGACGCTGGAGAACGAGGCGTACAAGTCCAAGATGACCGCGCAGACCGCCTCGGGGAAGCTGCCGGACATCTTCCACACCTGGGGCGGCGGTGTGCTCCAGCAGCAGATCGACGCCGGTCTGGTCGAGGACCTGACGGACAAGGTCTCCTCCTGGACGAAGGACTTCCTGCCCGCCTCGGTGGCGCCGTTCCGCTTGGACGACAAGATGTACGCCGTCCCCTTCGACGTCGGCATGGTCGGCTTCTGGTACAACAAGGCGCTCTTCAAGCAGGCCGGCATCGAGACCCCACCCACCACCTGGTCCGGCTACCTCGACGCCGTCAAGGCCCTCAAGGACGAGGGGATCACGCCCATCGCGCTGGCCGGCAAGGAGAAGTGGCCGGGCATGTACTACTGGGCGTACCTCTCGATGCGGGTCGCCGGCCTCGACGCGATGCAGAAGGCCGCCGACGACGCCGACTTCACCGGCGAGGACTTCGTCAAGGCCGGCGCGCACGTCGAGGAACTCGTCGCCCTGAAGCCCTTCCAGAAGGGCTTCCTCGGCGCCGCCTACTCCACACCCACCGGTGAGGCGGCCACGATGGGCAACGGCAAGGCGGCCATGGAGCTGATGGGCCAGTGGGCACCGGTCGTCCAGGCGGATGCGGGCAAGGGCCTCGGCAAGGACCTCGGCTTCTTCTCCTTCCCCGAAGTGGAGGGCGGCAAGGGCGCGCTCACCGAGGTGTTCGGCGGGAGCAACGGCCACGCGGTGCGCAAGGGGGCGCCGGACGCCGCGGTGGAGTTCCTGAAGTTCTTCGCGGAGAAGGAGTTCGCCGAGAAGCTCGTCAAGGAGACCGGGCTGGTGCCGGTGTCCAAGGCCGCGCAGGGTGCATTGACGGACCCCAACCTCATTGCCGTCTCGGACGCGCTCGGCAAGGCCACCGGCTTCCAGCTCTACCTCGACCAGGCCTACGCCCCCGCGGTCGGCCAGGAGATCAACGACAGCGTCGCCGCACTCATCGCGGGCTCCAAGTCGCCCGAGCAGGTGACGCGTTCGGTCACGCAGGTCGCCAAGAGCGAGGGCTAACGGCCGTCGATGACTCACCCGACCTCGACCTCAGCCTCGACCGCATCGACAACGACGTACGCGCCAGGGCTCGGCAAGTCCCCTGGCGCGGCGCCCGAGTCACCCGTACCGGCGACCCGGCCGTCCGCCCTGCACCGCCTGCGCGCCTGGTTCTCGGCCTTCGTCTTCACCGTCCCGGCCCTCGTCCTGTTCGGCCTGCTCGTGCTGGTGCCGATGGGCTACGCCTTCTACATCAGCTTCTTCAACTGGGGCGGATTCGGGACGCCCACCGACAGCGTGGGGTTCGACAACTACACCCGGCTCTTCGACGATCCGGTCTTCCTGGGCGACCTGTGGCGCGGATTCCTGCTCATCGCGTTCTCCATCGTCCTCCAGCTGCCGTTCGCGCTCGCCATGGCCGTGCTGCTCAACCAGAGGCTGCGCGGCCGGGCCGTCTACCGGATGCTGTTCTTCGCGCCGTACATCCTGTCCGAGGTCATCACCGGCGTGCTGTTCAGCATGATCTTCGCGCCGGACGAGGGGCTCGCCGACAAGGTCCTCGACGCGGTCGGGCTCGCCGGTCTGGGCGGGGACTGGTTCGCGGGCCAGGACACCGTCCTGCCCACGCTGTTCCTCGTGATGACGTGGAAGTACTTCGGCTTCCACATGATGCTCTACCTGGCGGGCCTGCAGGGCATCCCGGCCGAGCTGCACGAGGCGGCGCGCATCGACGGGGCGAGCACCTGGCAGCGCTTCCGCCACATCACGCTGCCGCTGCTCGCGCCGACGCTCCGGATCAGCGTCTTTCTGGCCGTGATCGGCGCCATCCAGCTCTTCGACCTGGTGTGGGTGATCACGGCGGGCGGTCCCGACCACGCCTCCGAGACCATGGTCATCAGCCTCTTCCAGTACGGCTTCAAGCGCTACCAGATGGGCTACGCCAGCGCCATCAGCGTGGCGATGTTCCTGATCAGCCTCGTCTTCGCCCTCGCCTACCAGCGCTTCGTGCTGCGCCGCGACACCGAAGGAGCCATCACCACCATGCGAGGTAACCGATGAGCGCGGTTGCGAAGACGAGCGCGCGAAAGGCGAGCACCCGAAAGGCCGGCACGCCGAAGACGAGCGTGCCGAGGAGCGTCGTACGCCGCCGGAGGCTCCGAGCCGCCCCCGTGTACGTGGTCCTGTGGCTGGTCGGAGTGTTCATGGTCACTCCACTCCTGTACGCCCTCGTCTCCGGTTTCAAATCGACCGACCAGCTCTCCAGCAACACCTTCGGCCTTCCGGACCCGTGGGTGACCTCGAACTACACGTCACTGCTCGGCTCGGGCGCGTTCTGGCGGGCCGTCGGCAGCAGCACCGTGATCGCTCTGGCCACCGCCCTCCTGACGGTGGGGGCGGCGGCGCTCGCCGCGTACGCGCTGGCCCGGCTCGCCTTCCGGGGACGGGAGTTGCTGTTCACCCTCTTCACGATGGGGCTGATGTTCCCCTTCGCGGTGGCGATCCTGCCGCTGTTCATCCTGCTGCGCTCTTTCGGGCTCCTCGACAACCCGTGGGGCGTGATCCTGCCCCAGGCGGCCTTCGGGCTGCCCCTGACGATCGTCATCCTGCGCGGCTTCTTCCGGGAGATACCCGGGGAACTGGAGGAGGCCGCGACGATCGACGGATGCTCGTCCTTCGGTTTCTTCTGGCGCATCCTGCTGCCGCTGGCACGCCCGGCGCTCGGCACGGTCTCCGTCCTCGCCATCGTGGGGAGCTGGAACAACTTCCTGCTCCCGCTGCTCGTCTTCAGCGAACCCACCTGGTGGACGATCCCGGTCGGCATCCAGCAGTTCCAGGGTCAGTACGCCTCCGATGTGGCCCGCATCTTCGCGTACCTGGTCCTCGCCATGGCGCCCGCCCTGGCCTTCTACGCGGTCGCCGAACGCCAGCTGATCGGCGGCATCACACTCGGCGCGACCAAGGGCTGACCCGAACCCTGGCGGACGAATCCCCTAGATCCCCTTACGGATGTGAGGAGTTACATGATCCACCCTTGGCAGGACCCCGCTCTGCCCGCAGGCGTCCGCGCCGCCGATCTGCTCGCCCGCATGACCCCGCAGGAGAAGATCGCGCAGCTCTACGGCGTCTGGCCCGGCTCGGACGAGACCCCGGGCGGGGACATGGCGCCGCTGCAGCACGCCCTGTCCGAGGACGTGGACCTCACCGAGCTGCTCCCCCACGGCCTCGGCCAGCTGACCCGCCCCTTCGGCACGTCACCGGTCGAACCGGCCGAGGGCGTCGCCCGTCTGGCCTCCCTCCAGGAACGCGTCCGCGGCGCGAACCGCTTCCGGCTGCCGGCCCTCGCGCACGAAGAGTGCCTCACCGGCTTCGCGGCCTGGCAGGCCACGATCTTTCCCACGCCGCTCGCCTGGGGTGCGAGTTTTCACCCGGCCCTGGTGAAGGAGATGGCGTCGGCGATCGGGGCCTCGATGAGGTCGGTCGGCGCACATCAGGGGCTGGCTCCCGTTCTCGACGTCGTACGGGATCCGCGCTGGGGCCGCACGGAGGAGTCGATCAGCGAGGACCCCTACCTCGTGGCGACCGTCGGCACCGCGTACGTACAGGGCCTTGAGGAGGCGGGCATCGTCGCCACGCTCAAGCACTTCGCCGGGTACTCCGCCTCGCGCGGTGCCCGCAACCACGCGCCCGCGTCGATCGGCCCGCGCGAACTGGCGGACGTCATCCTGCCGCCGTTCGAGATGGCCTTGCGGGACGGCGGCGCGCGGTCCGTGATGGCGGCGTACAACGACATCGACGGGGTGCCCGCGCACGCGCACCGTCAGCTGCTCACCGAATTCCTCCGGGACGACTGGGATTTCACGGGAACCGTCGTCTCCGACTACTTCGGCGTGTCCTTCCTGGAGACGGCGCACCAACTCGTGGACTCCCCGGCGGGGGCGGCGGCGCTCGCGCTCGCGGCGGGAGTGGACGTGGAACTGCCGGCGGTTCGGTGCCTGGGGGCGGGGCCCCTCGACGAGGAGCTGGTGGACCGGGCGGCGCTGCGCGTTCTGACGCAGAAGTGCGAGTTGGGGCTGCTGGATCCCGACTGGGCGCCGCCCGCGGCACCATCGGCTCCGGTCGATCTCGATCCACCCCACATGCGGCTACTGGCGCGGCGGTTGGCGGAGGAGTCGGTCGTCCTGCTGTCCAACGACAGCACGCTGCCGCTCGCCCCCGGAGTACGGCGGATCGCGGTCATCGGCCCGCTCGCCGACGACCCGGCGGCCATGCTCGGCTGCTACACGTTTCCCCGCCACGTCCTCCTGGACCACCCCGAGGTCCCGATGGGGGTCGCCGTGCCGACGCTGCTCGAAGCGCTGCGCGCGGAGCTGCCGGACGTGGAGTTCGTGGACGATCCGGCGGCGGCCGAGCTGTGCGTGGTCGCGGTCGGCGACCGGTCGGGGCTGTTCGGGCGCGGCACGTCGGGTGAGGGCTGCGACGCCGCGGACCTCGAACTGCCCGACGCACAGGGCGCGTTGCTCGACAACGCGTTGGCATCCGAAACGCCGGTCGTCCTGGTCGTGCTCTCGGGCCGCCCCTATGCACTCGGACGCTGGGCGGACCGGTGCGGCGCGGTGGTTCAGGCGTTCTTCCCGGGCGAGGAGGGAGGGCCCGCGGCGGCGGGCGTACTGTCGGGGCGCGTCAACCCGTCCGGGAGGCTCCCCGTGAGCGTGCCGCGCGACCCCGCTGGGCAGCCCTGGACGTACCTCGCCCCGCCGCTCGGACAACGCGGAGAGGCCAGCAGCCTCGACCCCACGCCCCTGTTCCCGTTCGGACATGGGCTGTCCTACACGACGTACGACTGGCAGGAGCCGGCGGTCGACGCCGACGCGTTCCCGACGGACGGCGAGACCACGCTGCGTCTGACGGTGCGCAACACCGGGAAGCGGCCCGGCGCGGAGGTCGTCCAGCTCTATCTCCACGACCCGGTCGGCAAAGTGGCCCGCCCGGTGGCCCGACTGGTGGGCTATGCGCGGGTGCCGCTGGAGGCGGGGGAGTCGGCGGAGGTCCACTTCACGTTTCCGGCGGACCTGGCCGCGTACACGGGGCCGGACGGCAACCGGATCGTGGAACCCGGAGAGCTGGAGCTGCGGTTGGCCGCGTCCTGCGCCGCGGGAGATGTGCGGCATGCGGTGCCGGTCACGCTGACCGGGCCGGAGCGGGTCGTGGGCCGGGAGCGGCGGATGCGGTGCGAAGTACGGGTGAAGTGAGAAGGCCCGGCTGTGCCTCGTTCCCCCTGTTCTGGCTCGTCCTGTCCGCGTTCTCCGGGGAGGCGTGTTCCCGGCGGGAGAGAGGAGGGGGGCGAGACACGGCCGTCGAGGGCTCGGCCGCCGCCTCACCCGAAGGTGTTCGAATGTTTCGGATTGCATTTCGAATGTTCCGAGAACATGTAGCCGTCAAGGGGCTTCGTCAGGAGGGTGTGCAGGGATACGATCGCGCTCATGACTCACCCGAATCCCGCCGTGGCCCGGTCCGCGACGCTCGCCGAAATCGCCCGCGAGGCGGGAGTCTCGGCTCCGACTGTTTCGAAGGTGCTCAACGGCCGTGCCGATGTGGCCCCGGCGACCCGTAGCCGCGTCGAAGAGCTGCTGCGCCACCACGGTTATCGGCGGCGCCGGGCCGAGGCGTCCCGTTCGCCCTTGATCGACCTGGTCTTTCACGAGCTGGAGAGCGCCTGGGCGATGGAGGTCATCCGGGGTGTCGAGAACGTCGCGCGGGACGAGGGTCTGAGCGTCGTGCTCTCCGAGAGCGCGGGCCGCCTCACTCCGGGACGTACCTGGGCCGACCAGGTCGCGGCCCGTCGGCCGCATGGTGTCGTGCTCGTGCTGAGCGGGCTCGACGAATCCCAGCGGGCGCTGCTGACCAGCCGCTCCATCCCGTTCGTGGTGATGGACCCGGCGGGCGACCCAGGCGACGACGTGCCGTCCGTCGGGGCCACCAACTGGCAGGGCGGCCTTGCCGCCACCCGCCATCTCGTGGACCTCGGCCACCAGCGGATCGGGGTGATCAGCGGGCCTTCACGGATGATGTGCAGCCGGGCGCGGCTCGACGGCTACCGGGCCGCGCTGGAAACGGCCGGGCTGCCCGTCGACCCCTCGCTGCTCCGCACGGGCGACTTCCACCACGAGGCCGGCTACCGCTGCGGGCTCGAACTGCTGAAGCTGCCCGACCGGCCGACGGCCGTCTTCGCGGGAAACGACCTCCAGGCCCTCGGGCTGTACGAGGCCGCCCGTGAGCTGGGGCTGCGCGTGCCCGAGGACCTCAGCATCGTCGGCTTCGACGATCTGCCGGTGGCCCGCTGGGTGGGCCCCCCGCTGACCACCGTGCGCCAGCCGCTCACGGAGATGGCCGAGGCGGCGGCCCGGCTCGTCCTCGATCTGGGGCGCGTGGAGCGGCCGACGACGGCGACGCGGGTGGAACTGGCGACGAGTCTGGTGGTGCGGAGCAGTACGGGTGCGCCTTCGGCCTAGGCGAGGGCGTGTTCCGGCGGCGTGCCGGGGGGTAGGTCGAAACTTTCGAAAGTAAGGGAGAAACTCAACGAAATATGAGAGTTTCCTCAGTAAAACCCGTAAGGGGTTTCTGGCCGTAATAATTCGGACTTACGTTCCTTCCTGTGAGCGGAGACGGCGAACGTGGGACGGACGACGAGAAGAACGGCGGCGAACACGGCGGCGCTGTGAGCCACGGTGCCGACAGCGCCGGCGGAGCGATCAGTGCCAGCAGTGCCAGCCGGCGCTCACGGCTGCTCAAGGCCACGGGCATCGCGCTCGGTTGCGTGCTCACCCTCTCGCTCGCCGGGGCGGCATGGGCGTACTGGCACCTGAACCGCAACATCGACAGCGTCGACATCAACAGCGCGCTCGGCGACGATCGCCCGGCGCGCGCCATGGTGACGCCGGACGGCTCCGCCTCCCCGCTGCCGAGCGGCGCGCTGAACATCCTTGTCCTCGGCTCGGACTCGCGCAGCGGCGAACGCAACGCCACGCTCGGCGGGGGCGGCGAGAGCTCCGGCGCCCGTTCCGACACGGCGATGGTCGTCCACATCGACGAGGGCCGTACGGGCGCGACGATCGTGAGCATCCCGCGCGACACGCTCGTCACGCGCCCGTCCTGCCCGCGGGAGTCGGGCGGTTCGACGTCGGTGGCGTACAACGCGATGTTCAACAGCGCGTACTCCGTGGGCGGTCCGGTCTGCGCGGTCAAAACGGTGGAGTCCATCACGAACGTCCGCATGGACCACTACATAGAGATCGACTTCGCCGGCTTCGCGGACCTGGTGGACGCGCTCGGCGGCGTCACGGTGACGACGGACGAGGACATCTCCGACGAGGACAGTCATCTCGAACTGGAGGCGGGCACCCACCACCTCGACGGTGAGGAGGCCCTCGCCCTCGCCCGCACCCGCCACGGCATAGGGGACGGCAGCGACCTGGGCCGCATAGGCCTCCAGCAAACCCTGGTCAAGGCCCTGCTCGACCAGGTCTCCGCCACCGACCTCCTCACCAACCCCGCCAAGCTCTACAACGTCGCCGACACCCTCACCGACAGCCTCACCACGGACACGGGCCTCGACTCCCTGACCGAGCTGATGAGCCTGGGCCGCAGCCTCCAGGGCCTCTCCTCAACGGACACCAGAACGGTGACGATGCCGGTACTCCCGGCGCCCTTCGACCGCAACCGCGTGGTCGCGGACGAGCCGGAGGCGGGGGAGCTGTGGGAGTCGCTGAGGTGACACACCTCCTGGCGTGAACTCCATGGTTGCCGAAGTCCGTTGAAGTGCCGTCGCAGGTCCGGGAGAGTCTGCGGACATGGAGTTCTTCTGCTACCATCGCGACCGGCCCGACTCCCTCAAGCTGCGCCATGAACTGCTGGAAGACCACTGGTCGTACATGGACGGCTACGCGTCGCAGCTGATCGCCCGCGGCCCGACTCTCGCCGACGACGGCGAAACGCCCACCGGCAGCGCGCACATGGTCGACCTGCCGGATCCCGCCGCCGCCCGCGCCTTCGCCTTCGACGAGCCCGGCTACCAGGCGGGCGCGTACCGGGACGTACTGCTGCGCCGCTGGCGCAACCTGCTGGGCCGCACGATGTGGGACTTCCCCGGCGGCCGGGCCGACGGCAACCGCTACCTGGTGCTCGGCCTCGGCTCGGGCCGGCCCGCCGACCTCCTTGTCCCGCCCGACCAGGACGAGTTGATCGCGTACGGGCCCCTGCTGTCCGACGACGGCACCACCTGGCTGGGCACGACGGCACTGGTCCGGGCCCCGGACCCGGACGCGGCACGCGCCGTCCTGACCTCGGACCGGTACGCCGATATCGAGGTCCATAACTGGGAGTTCGGCGGGCGGCGGTAATGAACCAAGATCCATCCTGTCTGCCTGAGCTTGGCTCTGCGGCCCTGTGGGTGTCTGATGGTGTGGCGTGAGAGCAGAGCCGTCGGAGCAGAAGCCAGACCAGCCGGCAGACCCCGCAGACCCCGCAGGCCCGGCACTGGGCGGCGCCGCTGAAGGCGCTGCCCAGCGCACCATCGAAACCGTCTTCCGTATCGAGTCGCCCCGCATCATCGCCGGTGTCGCCCGCATCGTGCGGGACGTCGGCATCGCCGAGGAGCTTGCGCAGGACGCGCTGGTCGCCGCCCTTGAACAGTGGCCCAGGGATGGTGTGCCGGACAATCCCGGGGCCTGGCTCACGGCCACGGCCAAGCACCGGGCGATCGATCTCGTACGGCGGCGGGAACGGTACGCCCGCAAGCTGGAGGAGATGGGCCGCGACCTGGAGACATCCGCGCCGCACGGCCACGTCGACGAACCGTCCGACCCCGACGACATCGACGACGACCTGCTGCGGCTGGTCTTCACGGCCTGCCACCCCGTGCTCTCCGCCGAGGCCCGCATCGCCCTCACCCTGCGCCTGCTCGGCGGCCTGACCACCGCCGAGATCGCACGCGCCCACCTTGTCCCCGAGGCGACCATCGCCCAGCGCATCGTCCGCGCCAAGCGGACGCTCGCCGCGAAGGGTGTCGCCTTCGAGGTGCCGTACGGGCCGGAGCGCGAGGCCCGGCTCGGGTCCGTACTCGAGGTCATCTACCTGATCTTCAACGAGGGATACGCGGCCACCGCCGGCGACGACTGGCTGCGCCCGGCGCTCTGCGAGGACGCGCTGCGACTCGCCCGCGTACTGGCCGAGTTGATGCCGAAGGAACCCGAAGTGCACGGCTTGGCCGCGCTGTTGGAGCTCCAGGCGTCACGCTCGGCCGCGCGTACCGGCCCGTCCGGCGAGCCGGTGCTGCTCAAGGACCAGAACCGGGCCCGCTGGAACCGCATGCTGATCCGCCGCGGTTTCGCCGCCCTCGCCCGTGCCGAGTCGGTCGCCACGGGCGGCGGTCCGGGGCCGTACGTCCTCCAGGCCGCCATCGCCGCGTGCCACGCCCACGCCTACACGTACGAGGAGACCGACTGGAGCCGGATCGCCACGCTGTACGGCCTCCTCGCCGCCCGGACCCCGTCCCCCGTCGTCGAGTTGAACCGCGCGGTCGCCGTCTCCATGGCCGAGGGCCCCGAACCGGCCCTCACCATCGTCGACGCCCTGGCCGCCGAACCAGCCCTGCGTGACTACCACTTGCTGCCCAGCGTGCGCGGCGATCTGCTGGCTCGCGTGGGGCGTACGGCCGAGGCGCGGGCCGAGTTCGAGAGGGCGGCGTCGCTCACGCGCAATGAGCGGGAGCGGGGGCTGTTGCTGGCCCGGGTCGAGGAGTGCTCAGAGCTCGACGGATAGCCGCCCGGCCAACAGGCGAACGTGCGGGACGGTTAAGCCGCCGGACGGCCCATCGCCCGGTACGTCCAGCCGGCCGCACGCCACACCGCCGGATCCAGTGCGTTGCGTCCGTCCAGCAGTACCCGTTGCGACACGGCTTCGCCCAGCACCGCCGGGTCCAGCTCCCGGAACTCACGCCACTCGGTGAGATGCAGGACGACATCGGCGCCCCGTACGGCCTCGACGGCGGAATCGGCGTACCCGAGCGTCGGAAAGAGCCGCCGCGCGTTCCCCATCCCCTTCGGGTCGTACACCGTGACCTGCCCGCCCTGAAGATGGATCTGCCCGGCGACATTCAGCGCCGGCGAATCCCGTACGTCGTCCGAGTCCGGCTTGAACGTGGCGCCCAGCACCGCGACCCGCTTCCCGAGGAACGAGCCACCCCCCAGCGCCTGACGTGTCAGCTCCACCATCTGCCCGCGCTGCCGCATGTTGATGGAGTCGATCTCGCGCAGGAACGTCAGCGCCTGATCGGCCCCCAGCTCGCCCGCCCGCGCCATGAACGCCCGGATGTCCTTCGGCAGACACCCGCCACCGAAGCCGATCCCCGCGCGCAGGAACTTCTTCCCGATCCGGTCGTCGTACCCGATCGCCTCCGCCAGCTTGGCGACGTCACCGTCCGAGGCCTCACACACCTCGGCCATGGCGTTGATGAACGAGATCTTGGTGGCGAGGAACGAGTTCGCCGAGGTCTTCACCAGCTCGGCGGTCGGGAAGTCCGTCACCACGAAAGGCGTGCCCTCGGCCAGCGGCGTCGCGTACACCTCACGCAGCAGCTTCTCCGCGCGCTCGCTGCGCACACCCGCGACGATCCGGTCGGGGTGCAGCGTGTCCTTGACGGCGAGGCCCTCGCGCAGGAACTCGGGGTTCCAGGCGAGTTCGGCGTCCTCACCGGCGGGCGCCAGTTCGGCCAGGGTACGAGCGAGCCGGTCCGCGGAGCCGACGGGCACGGTCGACTTGCCGACGACCAGGGCAGGGCCCTTCAGATGCGGGGCGAGCGAGGTGAAGGCGGCGTCGACGTACGACATGTCACAGGCGTACTCGCCATGCTTCTGCGGTGTGTTCACGCAGACGAAGTGGACGTCACCGAACTCCGCGACCTCGGCCCAGTCCATGGTGAAGCGCAGCCGCCCGCTGGCCCCCTCGATCCCGGCGACATGCCTGCGCAGCAGCTCCTCCAGACCGGGTTCGTAGATAGGGACCTCGCCACGCTGGAGCATCTCGATCTTCTCTGGAACGACATCGAGGCCGAGCACCTCGAAGCCGAGTTCGGCCATGGCCGCGGCGTGCGTGGCGCCGAGGTAGCCGGTGCCGATCACGGTGATCTTCAGGGCCATGGGTGCTCCAGTAAGCAGGTGCCGGCGCGTCGGCGCCGTCGTTGAAGGGTGGTGGTCGGGTGACGGGTGGGAGGGTCGGGTGCGCTGCCTGAGCATAGTCGGGGGTGGCTTGCCGCTCGTCGGGCAACTCTGCGTTGCCGTCCCCCGTTGTCGTTCCGTTGCCGTTCCCGGTTTCCTGATATCCCCGCTGTCGCCAAACTCACGTATCACTAGCGTGAGCAGGCCCCTAAAATTTGAGTTACTTAACGGTAATTAGCGTCCTTGGAGCGTGAGATACCTTGGCCGGATCGGCTGAATTCGACCTGTACCGCCCGTCCGAGGAGCACGACATGCTCCGCGACACGATCCGCGCTCTCGCGGAGGCGAAGATCGCGCCGTACGCCGCCGCGGTGGACGAGGAGTCCCGCTTCCCGCGGGAGGCCCTGGACGCCCTGGTCGCCTCCGACCTGCACGCCGTCCATGTACCGGAGAGCTACGGGGGCGCGGGCGCGGACGCGCTGGCCACCGTGATCGTGATCGAGGAGGTGGCCCGCGTCTGCGCTTCCTCCTCCCTGATACCGGCCGTGAACAAGCTGGGCTCGCTCCCGGTGATCCTCTCCGGCTCGGAGGACCTCAAGAAGAAGTACCTGGGCCCGCTGGCCGCCGGCGACGCGATGTTCTCGTACTGCCTTTCCGAGCCGGACGCGGGCTCGGACGCGGCGGGCATGAAGACGAAGGCGGTGCGGGACGGCGATTCCTACGTCCTCAACGGCGTGAAGCGCTGGATTACGAACGCGGGCGAGTCGGAGTACTACACGGTGATGGCCGTGACCGACCCCACCAAGCGCTCGAAGGGCATCTCGGCGTTCGTGGTCGAGAAGTCGGACGAGGGCGTCTCCTTCGGCGCGCCGGAGAAGAAGCTCGGCATCAAGGGATCGCCGACGCGCGAGGTGTACCTGGACAACGTCCGCATCCCCGCCGACCGCATGATCGGCGAGGAGGGCACGGGCTTCGCCACCGCCATGAAGACCCTGGACCACACCCGCATCACCATCGCGGCCCAGGCCCTCGGCATCGCCCAGGGGGCTCTGGACTACGCCAAGGGCTACGTCCAGGAGCGCAAGCAGTTCGGCAAGCCGATCGCCGACTTCCAGGGCATCCAGTTCATGCTCGCCGACATGGCCATGAAGATCGAAGCCGCCCGCCAGCTGACGTACGCGGCTGCCGCCAAGTCGGAGCGCGTCGCCGCCGGAGGTGGAGAAGGGGACCTGACCTTCCAGGGGGCGGCGGCGAAGTGCTTCGCGTCGGACGTGGCGATGGAGGTCACGACGGATGCGGTGCAGTTGCTGGGTGGGTACGGATATACGCGGGACTATCCGGTGGAGCGGATGATGCGTGACGCGAAAATCACGCAGATCTACGAGGGGACGAACCAGGTCCAGCGCATCGTGATGGCCAGGAACCTTCCCTAGCAGGGTTGTTGCAGGCCGGCGGAGGTTTGAGGCTCAGGAGGGGCGCCCTCGGCTTTCTGCCCGTTGCGGCTCGGTCAAGGCCGTTGACGGGCGTCATGTCGGGGGAGTCCTGGGGAGCGGGAGCACAACCCACCCGGCGCCAACCCGAAGACCTTCAGTGACACCGTACGAGTGACCTGTCATGTGGACTACAGCGGCGCCGGGTCATCGCCACGATCACCGCGGTCGTGGCGACCGCCGCCCTGGGAAGCAATGCCGTCCTGCCCGCCGAAGCGGCTCCGGCCGTCGGAAGGGTTCTGCACGAGGACTCCCCTCCCATGGCATTGACGGCAGTTACCTGGTCCTGCTCAAGCGGTCCGCCGGATTCAGAGCGGCATCGAAGGAAGGCGACCAGCTTGCGGCAAAGTACGGCGCCACCGTCGAAAGAACCTACGCCTCGGCCGTCAACGGCTACGCCGTCCATGTCGGTTCGGCCGGAGCCAGGAGTTTCGCGGCGGATCCGGCCGTCGCGTTCGTCGAGAAGAACCAGAGGGTCAGCCTCGACGCGACCCAGGTCAACCCCCCTTGGGGACTGGACCGGATCGACCAGGCCAACCGTCCGCTCAGCAGGTCGTACACCTACCCGGACACTGCCGGCTCCGGTGCGAGGGTGTACGTCATCGACACCGGCGTGCGCATCACGCACCAGCAGGTCGCCGGGCGCGCCGTGTACGGATACGACGCGATCGACAGGGACGCCGTGGCCGCCGACGGCAACGGACACGGCACCCATGTCGCCACCACGGTCGCCGGCACCACGTACGGTGCGGCGAAGGCCACGAGGATCGTGGCGGTGCGCGTTCTCGACAACAGCGGTTCCGGCACCACCTCGGGCGTCATCGCGGGAGTGGACTGGGTCACTTCGCACCGCATCCGTCCCGCGGTCGCCAACATGTCGCTCGGCGGGGGTGTCAGCACTGCGCTCGACACCGCGGTGAGCAACTCCATCGCCTCCGGCGTCACATATGCCGTCGCCGCCGGCAACTCGAATGTGAACGCCGCCAATACGTCACCGGCCCGGGTGCGCGCCGCGATCACCGTCGGCGCCAGCACCAGTACCGACTACCGGGCCGGCTACTCCAACTACGGCTCCGCACTGGACCTGTTCGCCCCCGGATCATCGATCACGGCCGGCTGGCACACCGGCGACACCGCCACAGCCACGCTCTCCGGCACCTCGATGGCCACCCCCCACGTCGCCGGAGCCGCAGCCATCTACCTCACCTCCCACCCCGCCGCGAGCCCCGCGACCGTGCAGAGCGCCCTCGTCAACGGAGCGACGACGGGAGTGCTGCGCAACATCGGTACTGGCTCACCCAACAGGCTTCTCAGGGTCATTCCGTAGCCGCACCGCGCACCGTTGTGACACCTCGTGGAATGAAGACGAAGTGACCGAGCACCCAGCCGGATGCCCGCGGTGCAGGCATCCGGCGAGGGCATCGCGTCATTTGCCGACGTACTCCGCGAGGTGCTCGCCGGTGAGGGTGGAGCGGGCGGTGACGAGTTCGGCGGGGGTGCCCTCGAAGACGACCCTGCCACCGTCGTGGCCGGCGCCCGGGCCCAGGTCGATGATCCAGTCGGCGTGGGCCATGACCGCCTGGTGGTGTTCGATGACGATGACCGACTTGCCGGAGTCGACCAGGCGGTCGAGGAGGCCGAGGAGTTGCTCGACGTCGGCGAGGTGGAGGCCGGTGGTGGGCTCGTCGAGGATGTAGGTGCCGCCCTTCTCGGACATGTGGGTGGCCAGCTTGAGGCGCTGGCGCTCGCCGCCGGACAGGGTGGTGAGCGGCTGGCCGAGGGTGATGTAGCCGAGGCCGACGTCGGCGAGGCGGTCGAGGATCTTGTGCGCGGCGGGTGTACGGGCTTCGCCGGTGCCGAAGAACTCCTCGGCCTCGGTCACCGACATCGCGAGCACCTCGCTGATGTCACGCCCACCGAGGCGGTATTCCAGGACCGAGGCCTGGAACCGCTTCCCCTCGCACTCCTCGCAGGTGGTGGCGACGGTGGCCATCACCCCCAGTTCGGTGTAGATGACGCCGGCGCCATTGCACGTGGGGCACGCGCCCTCGGAGTTGGAGCTGAACAGCGCCGGCTTCACGCCGTTGCCCTTCGCGAAAGCCTTGCGGATCGGGTCGAGCAGTCCGGTGTACGTCGCCGGGTTGCTGCGTCGCGAGCCCTTGATCGCGCCCTGGTCGATCGACACCACGCCCGCTTCGGCGCCCCCCGACTGTTGAATCAGCGAGCCGTGCACCAGCGAACTCTTGCCGGAGCCGGCGACGCCGGTCACGACGGTCAGTACCCCGAGCGGGATGTCCACGTCGACGTGTCGCAGGTTGTTCGCCCTCGCGCCGCGGATCTCCAGCGCGCCGGTGGGCTTGCGCACGGACTCCTTCAGGGCGGCCCGGTCGTCGAGATGGCGGCCGGTGATGGTGTCGCTGCCCCGAAGCCCCTCGACGGTGCCCTCGAAGCAGACGGTGCCGCCCGCCGTGCCGGCGCCGGGGCCGAGGTCGACGACATGGTCGGCGATCGCGATCGTCTCCGGCTTGTGCTCCACGACGAGCACCGTGTTGCCCTTGTCCCGCAGCCGCAGCAGCAGGTTGTTCATCCGCTGGATGTCGTGCGGGTGCAGGCCGATGGTCGGCTCGTCGAAGACGTACGTGACGTCCGTGAGCGAGGAGCCGAGGTGGCGGATCATCTTCGTACGCTGGGCCTCGCCGCCCGACAGCGTGCCCGCCGGCCGGTCGAGCGAGAGGTAGCCGAGGCCGATCTCCACGAACGAGTCGAGGGTGTGCCGCAGCGTGCCGAGCAGCGGCGCCACCGACGGTTCGTCGAGGCCGCCCACCCACTTCGCCAGGTCGCTGATCTGCATCGCGCAGGCGTCGGCGATGCTGATCCCCTTGATCTTCGACGACCGGGCCGCCTCGCTGAGCCGTGTGCCGCCGCACTCGGGGCAGGCGGTGAAGGTGACCGCCCGGTCCACGAATGCCCGGATGTGCGGCTGCATCGCCTCCCGGTCCTTGGACAGCATCGACTTCTGCAGCTTCGGGATCAGACCTTCGTACGTCAGGTTGATGCCGTCGACCTTGATCTTGGTCGGCTCCTTGTAGAGCAGGTCGTGCAGCTCGCGCTCGGTGAACTCGCGGATCGGCTTGTCCGGGTCGAAGAAGCCGCAGCCGCTGTAGATACGGCCGTACCAGCCGTCGGCGCTGTAACCGGGAACGGTGAACGGGCCTTCGCTCAGCGACTTGCTGTCGTCGTACATCGCGGTCAGGTCGAAGTCGGTGACCCGGCCCGTGCCCTCGCAGTTCGGGCACATGCCGCCGGTGATCGAGAAACTCCGCCGCTCCACGGACTTGCCGGCCTTGGTCTCGATCGTGACGGCGCCCTTCCCGCTGATCGAGGCGACGTTGAACGAGAAAGCCTGGGGCGAGCCGATGTGCGGCTTCCCGAGCCGGCTGAACAGGATGCGCAGCAGCGCGTTGGCGTCGGTCGCGGTGCCGACCGTGGAGCGGGAGTTGGCGCCCATCCGCTCCTGGTCGACGATGATCGCGGTGGTCAGCCCGTCGAGTACGTCGACGTCGGGCCGGGACTGGTTCGGCATGAAGCCCTGGAGGAAGGCGCTGTACGTCTCGTTGATCATCCGCTGCGACTCGGCGGCGATCGTGGCGAACACCAGCGAGCTCTTGCCCGAGCCGGAGACGCCGGTGAACACTGTCAGCCGGCGTTTGGGGAGCTCGACGCTGACGTCCTTGAGGTTGTTCTCGCGCGCACCGTGCACGCGGATCAGATCGTGGCTGTCGGCGACGTGCGGCGCAGGCGACTGCGTGCCCGTGCTCGTGGCCCTGTTCATCGTGACTCCGTCTTCTGTTGAGGGGGCTTCTGCTGGGCGGGGCCGCCTGCGCGGTCTCAGTCAGAGTCGCCCGGCCAGAGTCGCCCGGCTCGATCTGATCAGCTTTCTGGCAGTACGTCTGGTTCTACTTCGTCCGCCCGGTGCACGGCAACGGATCGCTGCAAACCAGCCAGCGGCCGTCGCGGATCAGCGTCGGACGGCTCATTTCAGCTCGTTGATGCGGACCATGTTGCCCGCGGGATCGCGGAAGGCGCAGTCGCGGACGCCCCAGGGCTGCTCGGTCGGTTCGTGCACGATCTCGGCGCCGCCGTCCTTCAGCCTGGCGTAGGCCCCGTCGAGGTCGTGGGTGGCCAGGGTGATGAAGCCGTACGTGCCCTTGGCCATCATCTCGGTGATGGTGCGGCGCTCGTCGTCGGTGGTTCCGGGGGCCATGGCCGGCGGCTCCAGGACGATGGACGTGCCGGGCTGTTCGGCGGGGCCGACCGTTATCCAGCGCATCGTGCCCTGTCCGACGTCGGCGCGGACCTCGAAGCCGAGGATGTCCCGGTAGAAGGCCAGGGAGGCATCCGGGTCGGTGTGCGGGAGGAAGCTTGCGTGAAGGGTGATGTCCATGGATGTCAGGCTAGGAGCGGCGCTGTGGCCTGCGCTTCTCCATTCCTGACCGGTCTGGCCGCCTTCATTCCCGGCCGGTTCGGTCACCGGTTTCCCTGAGCGGCCGGCGCAGCCATGGGAAGCTGGCCGGGTGAAACGACAGGATCTGGACGACCTCGTCCGGCTGCGGCGTGCCCGCGATCGTATGGACCGCGACTACGCCGAGCCGCTCGACGTCCCGGCGCTGGCGCGGGACGCCCTGATGTCGGCGGGCCATTTCTCCCGCAGCTTCCGCGCCGCCTACGGAGAGACCCCGTACAGCTATCTGATGACCCGCCGCATCGAGCGGGCCAAGGCGCTGCTGCGGCGCGGCGACCTCTCGGTGACCGAGGTCTGCTTCGCGGTCGGCTGTACGTCGCTGGGGTCGTTCAGCTCGCGCTTCAGCGAGCTGGTCGGCGAGAGCCCGAGCGCCTACCGGGCCCGGAACCATGACGAGGGCGCCGCCATCCCGGCCTGCATCGCCAAGATCCACACACGACCGGTCAGGAATGGAGAAGCGCGTCCCACGGCCCGGTCGTAGCGTGAACGGCATGAATATCGGACTTTCCTCATGCTTCATCGCCGTCGACGACCACGACAAGGCGATCGCCTTCTACCGCGACGTACTGGGCCTCGAGGTACGCAATGACGTCGGCTTCGAGGGGATGCGCTGGGTGACCGTCGGGTCGCCCACGCAGCCGGACGTGAACATCGTCCTGGAGCCGCCCGCCGCCGACCCGAGCACCTCACCGGCCGACAAGCAGGCCCTTGCCGAGCTGATGGCCAAGGGGCTGCTGCGCGGCGTCATCTTCGTGACGGACGACGTCGACGCCGCCTTCGAGCGCATCAGCGGCGCTGGCGCCGAGGTGCTGCAGGAGCCGATGGACCAGCCCTACGGCGTCCGCGACTGCGCGTTCCGCGACCCCGCCGGCAACATGCTGCGTTTCAACCAGCCCCGCAAGGAGTGAGCTCAGCTCCGCGAGAAGTGTGCTCTTGACGGGCCTTGACGGGCCTTGGCGGGCTTTGTGGTGGATTGTTGGCGTCCGCCGGATGGCGCGCGGTGGGCAGCGGGCGTACCACGGAAGGGCATGGGGACCCGCACTGGGACCCCACCGCTTCTAGGAGGAGCCATGCAGCAGCCCGGAACCATGAGCCCGATGAGCAAGGAGATGCAGGACTGCGTCGAGGCGTGCATGTCGTGCCACAGCGTGTGCGAGGAGACCATGAGCTCCTGTATGCAGATGGGCGGCCAGGCCCAGATGCAGATCATGCGCGCGCTCATCGACTGCTCCGAGATGACCCGTATGTGCTCGGACATGATGATGCGCAGGTCGCCGATGTCGGCCGAGATGTGCGCGATGTGCGCGCGGGCGTGCGACATGTGCGCGGAGGCGTGTATGGCGATGCAGGACGACGCGCAGATGATGCGCTGCGCCGAGGCGTGTCGCCGCTGTGCGCAGACGTGCCGCGCGATGTCCGGCGCCACGGCATGAGTGCTTCGGCATGAGCCTCGGCTGACTCCGGCCGGCCCGGGGCCCGGGGAAAGACGGCACGCAAAAGCCCGCTTCGCAGGCAGCCGACAGATGACAGGCGCCTGCGAAGCGGGCTTTGGTCCTACTCCGTAACCGTCACCTTCTCGTCGTTCTTCAGCTGCTCCACCAGCGCCTTGACCTTGGCGGTGTCCCACTGGAGGTTGCCGTTGGAGGCGTTGCCGGAGATGGGCATGTTCATGGACTTGCCCTCGCCGCCGGTGATGCCCTTCATCGCCCAGAACATGGAGGCCAGGTCCCACAGGGACATGTCCTTGTCGACGGTGAGGGTGTCGAGGCCGGAACCCATGGTCGGGTAGAGCTTGAAGGGGTTGAGGACCGTGGACGGGGTCGCGGTCTGGTTGGCGAGGGCCGAGAGGAACTTCTGCTGGTTCTTCGTGCGGTCCAGGTCGCTGCCCGCGAGTGCGTACCGCGTACGGACGAAGGCCAGCGCCTGCTCGCCGTTGAGGGTCTGCTTGCCCGCCTCGAAGTCGGCGCCGGACTTGGTGTCCTTCATGCCGCCCTTGGGGATCTCGATCTCCACGCCGCCGACGGAGTCGACGATCTTCGCGAAGCCGGCGAAGCCGATCTCCGCGTAGTGGTCGATGTGCAGGCCGGTGTTGGCCTCGACGGTACGCACGAGCAGCTCGGGCCCGTCCTCCGCGTACGCCGCGTTCAGCTTGGTCTGGCGGCCGGTGCCCTCGTAGAGCTTGCCGGAGTCGGAGCCCTTGAACGAGGGAATCTCGACGTTCGAGTCGCGCGGCAGCGAGATCATCGTGTTCCCGTTGTCGCCGACGTGCAGGATCATCATCGAGTCCGTGCGCTTGCCGTCGGCGGAGCCCGTACGGAGCCGCTTCTTCTCCTCGGCGGACAGGCCCTCGCGGCTGTCGGAGCCGACGATCAGGTAGTTCGTGCCCTCGCCCGTCTCGGGCCGGTCGATCACCTTGGACAGGTCGACCTCGCGCTTGAGCTTCGAGTCGGCCCAGAAGTACGTACTGATCGAGACCACGACCAGCAGCGTGACCACGGTTATCGCAGTCCACTTGATCCGGCGGCCCCAGTTCGGCGCGGGCCGTGGCCGGCGGCCGTGGGACGCGGGTCCGTCGGGCCCTCCGCCGCCCGGCGAGCCGTACACCTGGCCCGTGTTGTAGCCGCTGTTGAAGTTGTCGTCGGGGTGCCCGTAGCCGTCGTCGTAGGTGGGTTGCGGCGGGACCCCGCCCCGTGGCGGTGCCGACGGGCCCACTCCCGGGCCGCGCCCCACCTGTCGCATCACGCGCGCGCCCTCGGGCTGGGCGCTCGCGCTGCCGCGGCCGTAACGGTCGCCGCCGTTGTCTCCGTGCCATCCCTCGGGCCAATTGTTCATGCGCCCCAGTGTGCAGTGCTCAGCCGTACGGCTTACAAGAGTCCCCGGAAAATCACACCACCCCCGTTGCAAAGCTGATGCAAACCGGACCTTGCAGAGACTGACATAAAGAGAAAGGCCATGACAGAACAGGCTCCTCGACCGGAATACAGCATTCCGGTCAAGCCCCTTCAAGCCGCTTCAAGTCGCTCGATTCGCGGCTCGGGGCCTCACGGACAGGCCGCCTCGTCCCCCGTGACCACACCGGCCTCCCCGCGCCGCGCATCCTCCGCCCGTACCTTCGTCACCCTCTTGAAGTCCGCGCCCGCGATCACCTTCAGCGTCGGGCCCTGGCCCTTGACCGCCCGAGACCGACTACCCGGCAGAGCCGCCGCCAGCGACTTGGCCGAGCGGTCCCAGCCGGGGTCGTACGTGATGAGGGTGCGCTCGACGGAGCGGTCGCGGGCGTTCTTCGGGGCGCCCGTCGTGTTGAAGCCCGTCGCGGACAGCGCGTCGTCGACACGGCGGCCGAGGCCCGGCGTGGCCGTGCCGTTCTCGACCTGTACGCGGATCTGCTGCGGGGCCACGTCGACGCGCACGGCCTTGGAGGGGGCCTGGTGGGGGGCGAGGGGCTTGTCCTCGCGCAGGGCACGGAAGATCCGCTCCGACTTCTTCGCGTCCCACTTCAGCGTCGAGCCGATGCCCTTCACGGGGAACCCCATCCGCCCGATCGGGACGGTCGCGAACTCCGAGGAGGACGGCGAGAAATTCCGCATCGCCCACCCCAGATCGACCAGCTTGTCCGGGCCGAAGCCCTTGTCCGCCCGCACCGAGCCGAGCACGGCCTGCGTCACGTCGCGGAACTTCATCGGGTTCAGCAGCACACCGGACGAAGTGGCCCGCTCGACCAGCGCGGCCAGGAAACGCTGCTGGCGCTGCATCCGGCTGAGGTCGGCCGCGCCGTCGATGTTCCGGGAACGTACGTACTGAAGCGCCTGACCACCGTTCAGGTCGTGCGTCCCGGCGGGCAGGTTCAGTCTGGTGTAGGAGTCCTTCAGCGGGCGCACCGTGCAGATCCGTACGCCGCCGAGCTCGTCCACCGTCCTGATGAAGCTGGTGAAGTCGATCTCCAGATAGTGGTCGATCTTCACGCGGGTCATGTTCTCGACGGTACGCACGGTCAGTTGGGGCCCGCCCTCCGCGTACGCGGCGTTGAGCTTGAGTGCGTGCGGGCGGTGCCGTTCGCCGGTGGTGCGGTCGGTGTGCGCGGGCGTCTCGGCGTACGAGTCGCGCGGCAGGCTGACGACGCTGGCCCGCTTCCGGTCCTGCGAGATGTGCACGATCATCATGGTGTCCGTGCAGCGGCAGGGCGGGCCGCCGAGATGGTACTTCGCGCGCTCCGCGCGGCTGATCCGCTCACGGCCGTCGGTGCCGACGAGCAGGACGTTCATGCCGTCGCCCTGTGCGGGCCGGTTCTTCATGTCCTTGAAGGGGTCGATGCGGTCGATGTCGGCGTCGAAGCCGGTGACCACCGCGTGCCCGATGCCGGCCGCCGCGAGTACCGCCACGGAGAGCGATGTCACCATCCGCATGGCCCACCGTGGCCGCTTGCGCCGTACGGGCGGCCGAGACGGGCGCTGCCGCGGCGGGCGAGCGGGTCTGCGGGGCGGCGTGGGCAAGGGGGAACACCTCCGCGTCGGCCGGGTGTGCGGGACCGTTAAGAACCGTAGGCCCATACGATCTGCGGCCCGGTGCAGCAAGCGGGCGGCGCGCGTCCGTGTCCCCCGTTCGCGGTAACGTACGGCCTGATACCGCATTTCCCGGGGGCGCTGCGCCTGACAGCCGCTGCGCGGCGGGCCGGACCCCCGGCCGAAAAGACGAGAGGGAACCCCAGCACGTGAATTCCGACGGGCGCCTCCCCGCCGTATCCGTGATCATGCCCGTCCTCAACGAGGAGCGGCATCTGCGCGGAGCCGTCCAAGCGATCCTCGCCCAGGAGTACGACGGCGAGATGGAGATCGTGATCGCCATCGGTCCCTCCACGGACCGTACGGACGAGATCGCGGCCGAGCTCGTACGAGAAGACCCCCGCGTGCACACTGTCCCGAACCCGACGGGCCGTACGCCGGCCGCGCTGAACGCCGCGATCAAGGCGTCCCGGCACCCCGTCGTCGTACGGGTCGACGGGCACGGCATGCTCTCGCCGAACTACATCGCCACGGCCGTACGGCTGCTGGAGGAGACCGGCGCGCAGAACGTCGGCGGCATCATGCACGCCGAGGGCGAGAACGACTGGGAGCACGCGGTGGCGGCGGCCATGACGTCGAAGATCGGGGTCGGCAGCGCCGCCTTCCACACGGGCGGTCAGGCGGGCCCGGCCGAAACGGTCTATCTCGGCGTCTTCCGGCGCGAGGCGCTGGAGCAACAGGGCGGCTACAACGAGGAGTTCATCCGCGCCCAGGACTGGGAGCTGAACTTCCGGATCAGGGAGGCGGGCGGCCTGATCTGGTTCTCGCCGGAGCTGAAGGTCTCGTACCGGCCCAGGCCTTCGGTGCGCGCCCTCGCCAAGCAGTACAAGGACTACGGCCGTTGGCGCCACGTCGTCGCCCGCTACCACGAGGGCTCCATCAACCTGCGCTACCTCGCTCCGCCGGTTGCGGTGTGCGCGATAGCGGCGGGCCTCGTGGCGGGCGCCGCGCTGACCTCCTGGGGCTTCGTCGTCCCGGCCGGCTATCTCGCGGCCATCGCCGCCGGTTCCGTACCGGCGGGCAAGGGCCTGCCGTTGAAGGCACGCCTGCAGATCCCCGTAGCCCTGGCCACGATGCACATGTCGTGGGGCTGGGGCTTCCTGACCAGCCCACGCTCACTGGCCAGGAAGGTCATCGCGTCGCGGCGGCCCGCGGTGCTCGCGGAGAGCTGAGCACCGCGGTGATGTCGGGGAACTACCAGCGGTAGGGCTTGTACACGGGCATGCACTTGTCGCTGTCCGAGCCGTTCAGGGCGTCGGCGGTCTCGGGGACATCCCCGGCCTCGGGCTTGGACTGCTTCGGATAGGCCGTGCCCTCGCGCCAGTCGGCGCCCACGACGAGCGTGACGCCGGAGACATCGGTCGTCCTCTTCACCGAACTCAGCGGAATCCCCAGCGACTTGGCGACGCGCTGGGCATCACCTTCCAGCTCGGCGCTCGGATAGCGGACCACCGTCTTGTCCTCGGCGAGAGTCACCGTCCCGTCGGCCGTCGCCCTGCTGAAGCCCTTCTGTACGAGCACCTGGCTCACCGTGTTCGCACGCCCGCCGACCGGGGCGAGGGTGGAGGAGCGCGTGCCGTTCTGCACCACGACGCCGATCTCGCCGTCCTCGGCAGCCGGGTCGTCGGAAGCCTGCTCCTGCGCAGGCTTCTTCTTCGCGTCCGAGTTCTTTCCCTTGTTGTCGAAGGCCACGTCGTCGCGGACCATCCTCCACACCTGCTCGGCGTCCGCGCCGTCCGGCACCAGGTGGTTGGGGTTCTGCGGGTCCACGACGGTCGGCATCGTCGTCATGGTGATGCGGTCGGTCGGCACTGTCTTGAGCTGCATGCCGAGGCCGTACAGGTCATCGACCGAGCCGATCTCCTCGGAGACCTTCAGGGAGTTCGTGGCCGCCTCGGCCAGGCTCATCAGCCGGCCGGTGTCGGTGAAGACGTTCTGCTTCTTCAGCGTGCGGATCATCGAGTTCATGTACATGTGCTGGGCCTTGGCGCGCCCGAGGTCGCTGTAGAAGGCGTGCCTGGTACGCAGCCACTGCAACGCCGACTTGCCCTGGACCTTCTGCTTGCCGGCCTTCAGCTTGAGACCGGAGCCGCCGGGGGTGCCTGGCAGCGGCCGGTCCCACACGTTCTGCTCCACACAGACCTCGACACCGCCGATGGCGTCCGCCATCTTCACCACGCCCGCGAAGTCGATCGTCATCCAGTGGTCGATATAGGCACCGGTGAGGTTCTCCCAGGTGGCCAGCGTGCAGCCGGCTCCGCCGCGGGCCAGCGAGGCGTTGATGATGTCGTTGGTCGCCGGGTAGGTCTCGCCGGTCTCGGGGTCCTCGCACTCGGGGATGTCGACCCGGGTGTCGCGCGGAATGCTCACCACTGAGGCGTGCTTCCGGCCCGCGGACAGGTGGATGAGCATCTGGACGTCGCCCCGCGGCTTGGTGCCCACGCTCTCCTTGCTCCCGCCCAGTTCCAGGTTCTCCGTCGAGTTACGGCTGTCGGAACCGATCAGCAGGATGTTCAGCGGCGTCTGGCCGGCCGCGTTCGGCTCCGCCTTCTTGGCGTCGGAGTCTCCGCTGCTGCGCTCGCCCTTGCTGATGTTGTTGTTCAGATGCCAGTAGTAGAAGTATCCGGCGCCGGCCGTGCCGAGTATCAGTACCGACAGGGTTATCGCGGACCAGCGGAGTATGCCGCGTTTGCCCCGCGGCCGTCTTCTGCTGCCGCGCCGTCTGTCTCCCGCACCGCTGCCGTCACCGCCGCCGTCCGACTCGGTGTTCTCGCGCGGACTGTCGTCCTGGCCCAGGTCCTGCGCCTGCCGGACGCGTGGTCGCGTCGGCTCTCCACGCACACCACTCTGCGTCATGCCCCCTGCCTCCCCACCCCTGCGCCACTGAACAGGCCTGCCATACGCCTTGGTAGACGTATGGCAGGCCGTTCAGGTCAATTGGCGCACTCGACTTTGTCCGCCGTGGACTTCTCCACATCCGGCGCCGTCGACGGTGCGGTGAGGGATTCCCCTGCCCCCGTGAAGTCCTCTCCCAAGGTCAGCGTGATCGCCGGCAGGCCCTGGGAGTTGGTCACGCTCTCGCCCGGCTTCATGGCCGACCCGGACAGGCCCATGATGTCGGCGAGCCTGCGTGCCTGGTCTGCCTGATCGGGAGCGTACTCGAGGGTTGTCTTCTTCAGGGTCGCCTCGGCGTTACCCGCGTTCTCCGACTTGAGCACGCCCTCGTCGTTCTGCAGGTAGGTGAGGGTTTCCTGCGCGGAGCCAGGGGCGGCACCGCCGTTGAGGATCCGTACGCGTACCTCCGAAGCGTCGGCCTTGGACCCCTTGAGGCGGGCGGCGACGGCGGCCTTCTCCTTCTGCTGCTTCTTCTTCACCTCGGTGAACGAGACATCGTCCTTGATCATCGAGAAGATCTCGGGACCCCTCGACTCATCTATGACGACCGTGGCCTTGACCTGCTCGGTCGGGTTGTCGATCACCGGCACCGTCATGAAGGAGACGTTCTTCGGCGGTACCTTCTTCAGTTCCAGGGCCACGTCCTTGAGCGTGCTGACCCTGCCGATGCCGGTGTCGACGGTCAGCGCCTTGGTGGCGGCCTCCGCCAGCTTCACCAGCTTCGTGGGGCTGGTCAGAGTGTCGCTGGAGGACATCTTCCGCATCAGCGAACCCAGGAACTGCTGCTGCACCTTGATGCGGTCGAGGTCGCCGCTGTTGCCGAAGCTCTTCCGGGTGCGGACGAAGGCGAGGGCCTGCTCGCCCTCGACCGTCGACGTGCCCGCGGGCAGCTTGAGCTTCGACTCCTTGTCGTTGACGGGCTTGGTGAGACAGACCTCGACCCCGCCCACCGCAGACGTCAGGGTCTTCACCGCGTTGAAGTCGGCCATCATGAAGTGGTCCACCGAGATGCCGGTGGCCTCCTTGACCGTACGCATCGTGCAGCCCGGGTCCCGGCCGCTCTGCCCGAGGCTCGTGTTGAAGCGGACGCCCTGCGAGCCGCGGACGACCTCGGTGCTGCCGTCCTCCTGCTTGGTGGGGCAGTCCGGAACGTCCACGATCAGGTCGCGCGGAATGCTCATCGCGGTCGCGTTCGTACGGTCCTTGGAGACGTGCAGCAGGATGTTGGTGTCGGCATGCCCGACGTTGCCGGTGTCGCCGTACCCCTGATTGCCCTTGCCGGTGCGCTTGTCGGTACCGATGATCAGGACGTTGAAGGCCTTGTCCTTGCTGAAGTTCCCCGCGCCCGCGCTCCCGACGTCCGTCGTGGAGACGTTGCCCTCGAGGTGCTTGACGTAGACATAGCCGGCGGTCGAGACGGCGACGAGCGCGAAGGCCACGGTGCCGCCGGTCCACAACGCTATCTTCTTGCCCTTGGGCTTCTGTTGCCTGCCCTTGCGACGGCTCGGCGGCGGCCCCTGTGGCGGGCGCCGCCGGCGCGGGCCGGGCACGACGTCGGGTGCCGGCGCCACCTCCGGCGATCCCCGGTATTCCCGCCCCGGCGCCGTACGGCCGCGCGGGGGCGCGGCGGCACCTGCGGTCGCGGTTCTGGAGGAGCGAGGGCCGGGAACCGACGGCTGCGCTGTGGAAGCACCCAGTCGCAATTCGTAGTCACCGGTGTTCGGATTGAGTACCCACTGGTCTGCGGGGTCGATGTTGTCCGCCCGCCCTCGGCCTTGCGCGTCCACGGTTGTGTCAGTCCTCCGTCGGGGCCACGCGGCGCCTTCTCCCCCCAAGAAGCGCCCGGTCTCGTTCAAGCAGGTGCATGACCTCATGGCCGGGTGCACCGGACCGCTCACACTATCCGGCCGGATCACCGCCAAGGGGCGCCGGTGACGAATTCCACGTCTTACAACCGGTCAATCTGCCCCATATTTTTGGACGAATGTTCCCCAACTTGGTGTGCCCTTTACTCGCAGACGCGTTCGGGGCTTAACCGCACGGGTCCTCGGCCGCCGTGTTCCCCCGGAAAGTCGGCGCAGGGCTGGTCGAGGGTGAGGGTCCGTCATTACGCTTTCCGTCCGATTTGCCTTCCTGATCGCCCGAGTTGTCCGAGACCTCCACCGGAGCGTCCCTGCGCAGCCGCTCGAAAAGTTTCTCCGCCTCGGCTTCCACCAATTGGTCGCGATTGGGGTTGTAGGGGTACGACTCCCTCGGCACCGTCAGAAACTGCACACGTTCGGTGGGGATATTGCGCAGGCCGCGTACCAGGTCGTACAGGCCCCGCAGGTTCGCCAGCGCCGGGTCCGTGGTGAGTGACGAGGTCGCCGCGTCGAGCACCGGATAGAGCTTCACGGGATTCAGCAGTACGTCATTGCTGCGCACCTTGCTGACGAGCGCGCCCAGGAACCGCTGCTGGCGTTCCATGCGCTCCGTGTCGCTGCCGTCGCCGATGCTCTTGCGGGCGCGTACATAGCCGAGGGCCTGCTCGCCGTTGAGCTTCACCTTGCCCGCAGGAAGCCGCAGTTTCGCCGCGCGGTCGTCTATCGGCTCCTTGAGGCAGACCACGACGCCGTCGACCGCGTCGACCATGTCCTTGAAACCGTTGAAGTCCACGACCATGTGATGGTCGATCCGGATGTCCGTCAGCTTCTCGACCGTACGAATCGTGCAGGCCGAACCCCCGGCCTGGAAGGCGTAGTTGAACATCGCGAACACCGGCTCGGTGCGGCTGCCGTCCCGGCGACGGCAGCCCGGCACGTCCACCATCAGGTCGCGCGGTATCGAAACGGCGGTCGCGCTGCGCCGGTTCGCCGCGAGATGCAGCAGGATCACGGTGTCGGACCGCTCGGTGCCGAAGTCCCGCCCGTACTTACGGTTCTCCTCACCCGAGCGCGAGTCGGACCCGATCAGCAGGACGTTCTGCGCGTCCTTCACCAACGCGGTCGGCCGCTCCTTCTCGTACCGGGCAAGCTCGGCCGCGGCAGCCTCGTCCGCCGTGATGTTCCCGTCCAGCTTCTCGTACAGGGCCCACCCGCCCCCCGCGGCAGCGAGCAGCCCGAGCCCCGCCCCCACCGCCCCGTACCTGATCCACCGCCGCCGCACCCCTCCGGCCCCGGTGGGCGAAGCGCCCCGACCGGGTCCCAAGCCTCGGGTGCCGCTCACTTAGGTTCCACCCCTCACGGCGTACGAGCGTGTCGTGCTCTTACGACCATGGACCGGGTGGGGGCGGGGGGCGCGTGGGGAGGGGGGAGGGCTGGGCCGGATGGGGGATTGCGAGGGGTACTTCTCGGTGTGTCGCTGGGGATACTTCTCTGCGCGACGGTGCCGGGAGTCGCAGGCTTTTTAAGGGGCGCGGGGCTGTGACATTTTGCGGCTCCGCCGCGTGGGCGCGACCAGCCACAACGAACCCGCAGCTTCGAACCTGCTCCAGCCGAGCGCTCAGCGTTTCGTGGCAGTCACCCGTTCACTCTCGATCCGCTTGGCAACCGCATCCTCCCCAAGCTGATCCAGGTGACGGCACAGCACCACAGAGGCCCCCGTGGCAAGAGGCGCGTACAGCCCTGCGCTGAGCCCCTCCCATGTGTCGTACGAGAGGCCCGACAACAGCCGAGACCCGGGCCCCGTAAGCCCGAACACCGTGGCATCGGCCCGAGCCCGCTCGACAACCTCCGCCCCCGTGAACTCCGCCCCGGCCACGATCACCGCCGCAGCCTCCGGATCCACAGGGGCGTACGGCTGGAAACGATCGCCCTGGCCCGGCACCTCGACGGCGTAGTCGGCGTACCCCGCAGGCGGAGTCGGAAAGCGACGCCCCAGCGGCGCGAGCGACAACGCGATCCGAGAGCCCGCGCACGCGAGCCCCGCTTCGAACTGGCCTGGCCCCGCGACCACATGGTCGGCAGCCCCCGCATCGCCCCCGACGTCCGCGATCGCGCCCACCGAGGAGCAGGCGAGCAGCCACACCGCCGTCTGCCAGTGCGCGGGCAGTAGCAGCGCGACCCGCTCGCCGGGCTCGGCGGACAGTTCGTCCTGGAGGAGGTTGGCGGTCTTGGCCACCCAATTGGCGAAGGTGGCCACGGACAGTTCGACCCGTTCGCCGGTGGCGTCGTCGTAGAAGGTCACCAGGGGGCGTGCCGGGTCCGCGGAGAGCGCGGATCGCAGCAGGTCGGCAGGGGTGCGGTCGGTTGCGGTCACGAGAGGAAAGCGTACGCGGGCCCTCGGCCGGGCGGGGTAGGCCGGGCCACCGGTTCGGACGAGTGCCGGTCGACGGTCCGTCAAGTCCCGGATGGACAGATAAGTATGACTATGTCCACGATCGGGAGCATGCGTGGATACCTTGCTTCCTCGATCGCCGTGACGTGTGCGGCCGCCCTGGCCCTCCCCGTGATGTCCCCCTCCAACGCTCTGGCCGACACCGCGAGACCCGCGACCGCCGAGAGTCCGGCAGCCGTCGCGAGACCGGCGGCCCTCGAAGCACCGACCGTCTCCGAAGCGTCGGCCGTCCCAGAAACGTCGGCCGTCCCCGGCAGCACCCGCTCGCTCCCGCTCGTTCCGCTCTCCAGCGACCGCGCCCTCGGCGCCGCCGCCCCCGTGCAGGGGCTGCCCCGGCGCGACGCCCCCCGCTTCTCGCTCGTCGGAGTCGTCTGGGACGACCCGGACACGGAGTTGCGTGGCATCGTCCAGGTCCGTACGCGCTCCGCCGACACCGGCAAGTGGTCCGCCTGGCAGGACGTCGAGACGCACAACCTGGAGCACGCGGCCGACCCGGACACCGACGAGCGCACCTCCGGGCGAGTGCGCGGCTCCACGGCACCGCTGTGGGTGGGGGAGTCGGACGGCGTGGAGGTGCGCGTACAGGCCAAGCTGGACGAGGCGGACGGACGGGCCGTCACGAGCGGGCCGCTGCCCAGCGGTCTGCGCCTCGAACTCGTCGACCCCGGCGAGGAGCCCCCGCCCCAGGGCCCCGAACTGGAAGCCCCGAACGTCACCTCGCTCACCGCCGAATCCGCCGCGGCGTCCGCCGTCAACGCCGACCTCGCACCGCTCGGCGCCACCACCATCCCGGAACTGACCCGGAAGCAGACGCAGGAGGACCTCCTCGCGACCCGTGGCATCGAGGCGGCCCAGGGTGCGGCCACGAACCCGTACATCGGCCCGCGTCCACGCATCGTCACGCGCCGCGGCTGGGGCGCGGACGAGCGCCTGCGCGAGCGGCACTTCAGCTACACCAAGTCCGTACGGGCCGCCTTCGTGCACCACAGCGCCTCGGGCAACAACTACCGCTGCTCGCAAGCCGCTTCAGTCATCCGCAGTATCTACCGCTACCACGTCCAGAGCAGTGGCTGGCGAGACATCGGGTACAACTTCCTCGTCGACAAGTGCGGCAACATCTACGAGGGACGGGCCGGAGGCGTGACCAAGCCGGTCAAGGGCGCGCACACTCTCGGGTTCAACAGCAACAGCATGGGGATCGCCGTCCTCGGCAGCTTCAACGGTACGAACCCACCCGGCGCCGCGGTGCAAGGCGTCGCCCGGCTCACGGCGTGGAAGCTCGGCCTCTACGGGGCGAATCCGGCGGGCAAGACATATCTGAAGTCGGGCGGTGGCAATCTCTTCCGAAAAGGCAAGAATGTACGACTGAATGTGATCTCCGGACACCGGGACGGCTTCGCCACCGAGTGCCCGGGCGCTCGGCTGTACGCCAAGCTCCACCAGGCCAGGACCACTTCGGCCCGCTACCAGGGACGGTGAGGTCGGGGCTGCGGCTCCCCACGGCCACCCAAGAGGCTCCCCACGGCCATCGAACGGTCTGCATACACTGGCCGGCCGAAAGACGTTCGGCCGGCCCCACAGGGAAGCAGAGACGACAGGTGACAGAAGCGATCCTCCTGGTCGGCGGCAAGGGCACACGGCTGCGCCCGCTCACGGTGAACACGCCGAAGCCGATGGTTCCGGCGGCCGGGGTACCGTTCCTCACGCACCAGCTGGCGAGAGCCAAAGCGGCCGGGGTCGAGCACATCGTGCTCGCCACGTCCTATCTGGCCGAGGTCTTCGAGCCGTACTTCGGCGACGGCTCGTCGCTGGGACTCCACCTCGAGTACGTCACCGAGGTCGAGCCCCTCGGCACGGGCGGCGCCATCCGGAACGTGGCCTCCCGCCTTCACTCCGCCCCCGACGATCCGGTCCTGATCTTCAACGGTGACATACTCACCGGCCTCGACATATCCGCCCTCGTAGCCACCCACCGATCCTCGGGCGCGGATGTCTCCCTGCACCTGACACGTGTAGAGGACCCGAGGGCGTACGGCCTGGTCCCGACCGACGCCTCGGGCCGCGTACAGGCTTTCCTCGAAAAGCCCCAGACCCCCGAGGAGATCGTCACCGACCAGATCAACGCCGGCGCGTACGTCTTCCGCCGCTCGGTCATCGACACGATCCCCGCCGGCCGCCCGGTCTCGGTGGAACGCGAGACGTTCCCCGATCTCCTGTCCTCGGGCGCCCACCTCCAGGGCATGGTCGACTCGACCTACTGGCTGGACCTGGGCACTCCCCAGGCCTTCGTGCGAGGCTCCGCGGATCTGGTCCTCGGCCGAGCCCCCTCCCCGGCAGTCCCCGGCCGCTGCGGCGACTGCCTGGTCCTCCCGTCGGCCACGGTCGCCCCCGACGCAAAACTGACCGCCGGCACGGTGGTGGGCGAGGACGCGACCATCGGCTCCGGCGCCCGCATCTCGGGCTCCACGATCCTGGCGGGCGCGGTGGTGTCCCCGGGAGCGATCATCACGGACTCCCTGATCGGCGCCCGCGCCCAGGTGGGCACGCGCTCGATCCTCACGGGGGTGGTGGTGGGCGACGGCGCGACGGTGGGCCCGGACAACGAACTCCGGGAGGGCGTACGGGTGTGGTGCGATGCGGTACTGCCGACGGGGGCAGTGCGGTTCTCGTCCGATCAGTGACCACTGCTTTTGAGCCCGCTCCCGGTATGACCAGCCGGACCGGCGCTGGAGGACGAGGCCGTCCAGGAGGTTCCCCCCCACCCACCCGCACTTTCCCGCCCAGCCCAGGCAAATACAGCCCGTCCGGCGTTTGAGGACGAGGCCGTTCAGGCCGATGGGGGTCTGGGGGCGCAGCCCCAGCGGGGTCCAGGGGCGGAGCCCCTGGTGGGGGTCGGGGCAACGCCCCGAGGACAGGGGGACGGGTATGGGCGGCGGGGGCGAAACCACCGAGACCCGCACCCGAACAGTCACAGCCGCCCAATGTCCCCGCGGGGCATACGGGGCTGACGCCGAGGCGGAGTGCGGCCGCTCAACAAGATGAGCCGAGCCGCACGATGCCGCTGCCCCGCATACGGCGCCAGCAACTCCAACATGACGGCGTCATCCGCATCCCGGTCCCCCGCCAGCGCATACCCCACGATCCCCGGCAGATGCAGATCCCCCACGGTCACCGAATCCGCCGAACCATGACTCCGCTGCACAGTCTCCGCCGAGGTCCAGGGCCCAATCCCGGACACCAACTCAAGACGAGCCTGCGCAGCATCCGGCTCGAACCCCACCGCCTCTTCCAACCGCCGAGCGACCCGAACCGCCCGCAGAATCGTCGACGCCCGCTTGTTGTCGACGCCGGCCCGATGCCACTCCCACGAGGGGATCAGGGCCCAGGTCCGCGGCTCCGGCATGACGTACATGCGCCCGGGCGCGGGTCCGGAGGCCGGCACGCCGTACTTCCGTACGAGCAACTGCCAGGCCCGGTACGCCTCTTGCGTCGTGACCTTCTGCTCGAGAATCGACGGAATCAACGACTCCATGACCAGCCCCGTACGCGTCAGCCGCAGTCCCGGCCGCCGATGCCGCGCGAGCGCCACCAGCCGATGCCGTGGCTCGAAGGCGGAAGGATCGTCCAACTCCCCGAGCATCCGGGGAAGTTGCTCCAGCAGCCAGTCGGCCCCCGGCCCCCAGGCCTCGCCCACGGCCACCCCGCCCTGCATCGAGACCCGCAAGGTCCCGGGCCCCGAGGGCGTACGGCTGGCCCGCCACACGGACCCGTCCGGCATCGCCCGGAACGTCGGATCGGCGGGCCCTCGCCGCAGCGGCCCGAGCACGACCCCGAGATCGAGCGGCCCGGGCGGCGTCCAGCTACGCGTACGCCCGGGCGCCGCGGCCTGCCGCGGCACGCGCCCGGCGGCGGCGACATGCCCGCCGCGTACGGTCGTACGCGTGGGTCGGGGGTCGAATCGTCCGGCCACGGGTGGGTCCTAGGGGTGTCGGGAGCGCGGGGCGCTGAGGCGCTGAGGCGCTGAGGCGCTGAGGCGCTGAGGCGCTTAAGAGACTAGGCGCTCAGGAGCGGACCGAAGGCCTCAGCCGCAATCCGACTCTCGCCGATTCCCGCCAGAAGCCAGAAGCCAGAAGCCAGAAGGAGAGAAGCCAGCCAGAAGCCGGGCGCCGAACACCAGGCTTCAGCCGTCACCGGACCTCGATAAACGCTCCCGCCTCCCGCTCAGCTCGCGGCTTAGGCTCCTCGGCCGCATGCCCCACGGCAACCGCCCCCATCGGATCCCACTCTCCCGGCAGCCCCAGAACGTCCCGTACGACATCCCGGCAGAACATCGTCGACGACACCCACGCCGACCCCAGCCGCTCCCCGGCCAGCGCGACGAGGAAGTTCTGTACGGCGGCGCCCGCGGCGACCACGAACATCTCGCGCTCGGCCCCGTCCCGGCGCGCATCGCCATAGGTGTGCGAGCCGTCCATGACGAGACAGGGCACGACGAGATATGGCGCGTTGCGCAGGACATCCCCCCGCCGTACGCGCTTGGCGATGGACTCCTCGCTCTTCCCGTCCTGCTCCAGGTCGGCTGTCCAGGCGTCCCGCATGGCGTCGAGAAGCCGCGTACGGGACTCCTCCGACTCCAGGAGGACGAATCGCCACGGCGTCGTGTGATGCGGCGCCGGCGCGGTCACGGCGGCGGCCACCGCACGGCGTACGGCCCCGGGATCGACGGGCTCGTCGGTGAAGGCCCGTACGGTACGCCGCTGGGTGACGGCCTCCCGTACGGCCTCGGAGGTGCCCAGCCGGAACATGTCGTCGCGCGCACCGCGCACCATGGCCCGCGCCCCCTCGTCTTCATCGGTGCCTGTGGTGTCTGTGGTGACCACGTGGGGCAGCCCGCGCACCACGGCGACGGGCAGCCCCTCGGCCTTGCCCTTGACCAGGTCGCCCGCGGCGGCGAGTTCGTCGGCCGTGGCGACGACGGTGGCGCCGAGCGGATTGCCGTGCGCGTCGGTGCCGCCCCGGAGATCGTCGAGCACCCGGACACCGGCGGCACCGATGGCGACATCGGTGAGCCCGGTACGCCACGGCCGCCCGAACGTGTCCGTGACGAGTACCCCGACGTCGACGCCCAGCGCGTCCCGCACCCCGTCCCGTATCGCCCGCGCGGACGCATCGGGGTCCTCGGGCAGCAACAACACAGTCCCCGCAGGTGTGTTGGAGGCATCGACCCCGGCCGCGGCCATCACGAGCCCCTGCCGGTTCTCGACAATCCGCAACGCCCCGCGCCGCGCTACCACCCGCACGGTCTCGGCGTCGATGGCGGCTTCCCGGTCAACGGCCTCGACGACCCGCCCCTCGGCCTTGGACACGACCTTCGAGGTGACGAGCAGGACGTCCCCGTCGAGCAGCCCGGGCTCGGCATCGGCGATCAGCTTGGCGAGATCGTCCCCCTCACGAATCTCGGGCAGCCCGGGAAGCGCCCAGACCCGATAACCGGGCATCGCACGCGCCGGACCTTCCTCGGCCGCGGCCAACTCCTGCGCGTCCGGTCTCGAAACACCCCCGCCGCTCAAGCGCCCCCCACCTCCTCCGCCAACGCCAGCGCCTCGCGGGCCATCCGGGTCGCCGCGGCGAGGTCTGTCATCAGGAGTGGTACGGCACGGCAGCGGATGCCGGCGGACTCCACGCGGTCCACAGCGGAGGCGTCGACCGTGTCGACGAGCCAGCCGTCGAGGAGCCCCGATCCGTAGTGCTCGGCGACCGCGGCGGCCGTGGACTCCACGCCGATGGCCGCGAGGACCTTGTCGGCCATGCCGCGCACGGGCGCGTCCCCGACGATGGGGGAGAGGCCGACCACGGGCACCCCGGCCTCGGCGATCGCCTCCCGGATGCCTGGCACGGCGAGGATCGTGCCCACGGACACGACAGGATTCGACGGCGGGAAGATCACCACGTCGGCCGAGGCGATCGCCTCGAGCACCCCGGGCGCCGGCTTCGCCTGGTCCGCGCCGACGGGCACCACCGCGTGCGCGTCGACCGAGGCCCGCAGCCGCACCCAGTACTCCTGGAAGTGAATGGCCTTGCGCTCGCCGTCTGTCTCGACGGCCACATGCGTCTCGACGCGGTCGTCGGTCATGGGGATCAGCCGAACCCCCGGCTTCCACCGGTCGCACAGCGCCTCTGTCACGGCGCTGAGCGGATACCCGGCGCCCAGCATCTGCGTACGGACGATGTGCGTCGCGAAGTCCCGGTCACCGAGCCCGAACCACTCGGGCCCCACCCCGTACGCCGCGAGTTCCTCTTTGAGGTGGAAGGTCTCGTCGGCCCGCCCCCAGCCCTGCTCTTCGTTGATGCCGCCTCCGAGCGTGTACATCACCGTGTCGAGGTCCGGGCAGACCTTCAGCCCGAAGAGATGGATGTCGTCCCCGGTGTTCCCGATGACGGTGACCTCCGCGTCCGGCACCGCCTGCCGCAGACCACGCAGAAACCGGGCACCGCCGATGCCGCCTGCCAGAACCACAATGCGCATTGGAACAGTGTGTCAGCCGCCAGGCTGACTCGTTGAGGGGCGGTGGTCGGGCGACGGGAGGGGCAGTGTTGCAGGCGGGTACGACAACGCGTCAGCCGGTCGCCTCAGGGGGTGACGACATTCCCGTGCTCCTGATCCGCGTGCTCCTGCGGGCGCGACGCGGCGCAGCGGGTCGCGTGCGCGTGCATCGGCATCTCGGTCAGCCCCGGGTAGTAGACGTGCAGGCTTATGGCCGGCTCGAGCGAGTCGTTGACCACTTCGTGGACGTACCCCGGCGCGAACACCTTTTGGGCGCCGGCCTCCAACGCGCGGGTGCCGCGCTCCGTGCGCTCCGTCAGTGCGCCCTCCAGGACGGTGAACACGCCGGAAGAGCGGCCGTGGTCGTGCAGCCCGCTGCCCTGCCCGGGCACCCAGGAGAGCAGCCACACCTCGTAACCGGGGCCGGTGCGCAGCCGGTGGTACCACCGGGACGTCGCGTCGTACTGGACGAGGTGCTCCCACTGGGAGCGGTCGGCGGCGATGGAGCGGGCCAGTCCGACGAACTCGGCCACGGTGGCCGGATGCTCGCGCGGCGCCTGGAGGAGGTGCGGGACTTCAAGGATGTCGCCGGCGATCTGAAGGTCGCTGTCGCTGTTCATGGAGTGCGGTGGTTCCTCGGCTGAAGAGGCGTAAGGCCTGTGCTGGAGATCTGGAGGCGCCCTCGTGACGGGCGGAAGGGACCAGCGGCCAGGTACCGGTGGACCTGGCGGCAGCGGGAGCGCTGGGAAAGGCTCAACAGCTGCGACAACAACAGCTACAGCGAGCATGGGCAGCACCGAGGGACCCGGCGGTGCGGGTCGAGGTGAGCGCCAAGTTCGCGAGCATGCCCCCAAGGACACCGGTTCACACCTTCACTGTCAACTCGATGTCCGGTATGCAGGAGATGTTTCACCTCATCCGGTTCCTCTGGAAGGTGAAAGGTTTGTTCTGGAGTCGGCCGGGACACATGGCGCAACAACCGGGCACGCAAACCTCGTTGCGATCCTGTGATCGGAATGTGATCCGGATCGCTTCGTGTGTCGGCCGGAACGAGATCGAACTCCCGGGCGTCCTTCCCTGTACAGGTCCTGTGCGGGGGTGGCAGTCCCGGCTGGGTCTCTTCCTGCTGTCAGGGTTTATGCCGATTTGAACACTTTCCGCATAGCCTTGGTTCCGCAGAGTGAATAAGGGGCCCAATAGCAGATCTCGGCTTGACTCGCCCGGAGCAGCACACTTGTAATTTCACTCGTGTCGTTCAGCCGGAATCGGTAACGGCAGCATCACGGGGACGCGAGACGGACGAGGGGCGCACATGACCGAGCTGTTTCAGGAACTGCTGGTCGACGAGGCCGACGAGGAGCTCGGTTGGCAGGAGCGGGCGCTCTGCGCGCAGACCGACCCCGAGTCCTTTTTTCCCGAGAAGGGCGGCTCCACCCGCGAGGCCAAGAAGGTCTGCCTCGCCTGCGAGGTCCGCTCCGAGTGCCTCGAGTACGCCCTCGCCAATGACGAACGCTTCGGCATCTGGGGCGGTCTGTCCGAGCGTGAACGGCGCCGCCTGAAGAAGGCCGCCGTATAAGAGCTCGTCCAGGAGATCTCGTACCGAACGGCCCGTCGCAGGTGGTTATCCACAGGCGGCGGGCCGAGGTGTTGTCCAGCCGTTAGTGTGGGCCTCCGTCCGAGACACCCCAGTGCCCACACAGGGCACAGGCGTCCACCGCAGTCCATCGAACCGGGGCCTGTACCTCGATGTCCGCGCACAGCCATCCGGCAGCTCAGTACGACGCTGCCGCCGCAGCGTTCGACCCGTCACGCCCGGCAGCGTCTGACCCGTCCCGCGCTGCGGCGTTCGACCCGGCCCGCCCGCCCGAGTTTCCGAGGCACGTGGTCACCGCCGTGCTCGTCTCGCACGACGGTGGCCGCTGGCTGCCCGACGCCCTCGCCGGGCTGCTCGGTCAGGAACGCCCGGTGCAGAACGCCGTGGCGGCCGACACCGGCAGCGCGGACGACTCCGCCCGGCTGGTCACCGAAGCGCTCGGCGCCGACCGGGTGCTGCACCTCGCCCGGCGCACCGGCTTCGGCCAGGCCGTCGACGAGGCCGCCCGCACCGCCGGCGCGCTCACTCCGGACGACCTGCCGTACCTGAAGCGGCCCAGCGGCTGGGACCCGGTGACCCGCACCTGGCGCGACGACGCGTACGACATGCCGGAACTGCCGTACGGCGAGCCCGTCCAGTGGCTGTGGCTCCTGCACGACGACTGCGCCCCCGAACCCGACAGCCTGGCCCAGCTCCTCCGTGTCGTCGAGAACGAGCAGGAGCTCGGCAAGGACGTCGCGATCGTCGGCCCGAAGCTCCGCGGCTGGTACGACCGACGGCAGCTCCTCGAGGTCGGCGTCACCATCGCCAACAGCGGCCGCCGCTGGACCGGCCTGGACCGGCGCGAACAGGACCAGGGCCAGCACGACCACGTACGGCCCGTGCTGTCCGTGTCCACGGCCGGCATGCTGATCCGCCGCGACGTCTTCGAGCAGCTCGGCGGCTTCGACCGGCGGCTGCCCCTGATGCGTGACGACGTCGACCTGTGCTGGCGCGCCCAGGCCGCAGGGCACCGCGTCCTCGTCGCCCCCGACGCGGTCGTACGCCACGCCGAGGCGGCCTCCCGCGAGCGGCGCACCGTCGACTGTGTGGGCCGTACGTCCGCCTCCCCGCACAAGGTCGACAAGGCGGGCGCCGTCTACACGCTGCTCGTCAACTCCCGCAGCGCCGTGCTGCCCTGGGTCCTGCTGAGGCTCGTGCTCGGCACACTGCTGCGCACCGTCGCGTACCTCGTCGGCAAGGTCCCCGGACAGGCCGTCGACGAGATCCGAGGCCTTCTGGGGACGCTGCTGCGGCCCGAGCGGATCATCGCCGGGCGGCGCAGGCGCGGCCGTCCGCAGGTCGACAAAGGGGAGCTGCGCGAGCTGTTCCCGCCGCCGGGTGCGACCGTGCGGGCCACCATCGAGCAGGTCGCGGGCAATCTCGTGGGCAGCTCCGATCCCGAGCTGACGGCGGCCGGCCGGCACGGCGGCGCCGTCGAGTCCGGGCCCGGCGGAGACGACGCCGACTTCCTGGAGATCGAGCAGTTCGCCCGGCTCAAGCGCGTCGCCCGCAAGCCCGGCCCTGTGCTCTTCGTAGTGCTCCTCTTCGCCTCGCTCATCGCCTGCCGGGAACTGATCGGCGGCGGTGCTCTCGCGGGCGGCGCCCTCCTGCCCGCACCCGCCGACGCATCCGCGCTCTGGGCGCGCTACCTGGACGGCTGGCATCCCGTCGGCGCCGGTGGCACCCAGTCCGCGCCGCCCTATCTGGCGCTCGTCGCGCTGCTCGCCAGTGTGCTGTTCGGCTCCACCGGGCTCGCGGTCACCGTCCTGCTCGTCGGCTCCGTGCCGCTGGCCGGTTTCGCCGCGTACTTCGCCTCCCGGCCCCTGGTCCAGTCGCGACTGCTGCGCGCCTGGGCATCCATCGCGTACGCCTTCCTGCCCGCCGCCACCGGAGCGCTCGCGGGCGGCCGTATCGGCACCGCCGTGCTCGCCGTCCTGCTCCCCCTCATCGCGCGCGCGGGCATCGCGGCGAGCGGCCTCGCCTCGACGGCGGCACGCGGCAGCTGGCGTGCCACCTGGGCGTACGCGCTGCTGCTGACCCTGGCCACCGCCTTCACGCCGATCGTGTGGCCCATCGCCCTGGTGCTGGGCCTCGCGCTGCTGGCCGTGCGGCGGGGCGAGATCGTCGCCTACGGGCTCCGTTTCCTGGCCCAGCTCGGAACTCCGCTGCTGGTCCTGGCGCCCTGGTCGCTGTCACTGCTGCCCTTCGGCTTCTTCCAGGAGGCAGGCCTCGAGTTCGGAGAGGGGTCGGCGTCCGCGCTCGACCTGCTCGGCGGCAGCCCGGGCGGCCCCGGCACCGTCAGCGGGCTGATGCTCATCGGCATCGTGTGCGCGGCTCTGGCCGCCCTGCTGCGCGCACAGCGTCAGTTGGGAATCTGGACGGCCTGGGCGGCAGCCCTAGCGGGGCTCGTTTTCGCCGTCCTGTCCAACGGTTCCGCCTGGGCCGGTCCCGCCACGCTCGTCTACGGCCTCGCCCTCCTCGCCGCCGCCGCGCTCGGCGCCGACGGGGCACGCTCGCGTGTGGCCGAGCAGAGCTTCGGCTGGCGTCAGCCGGTCGCCGCCCTCATCGCGTTCGCCGCCGCCGCGGGACCGCTGCTCGTCGCCGCCGGGTGGATGATCGGCGGCGCTGACGGGCCCCTGGAGCGGCGCGACCCCGTCCAGGTGCCCGCGTTCGTCGCCGAGGAGAGCAGCACCCGCGACCAGGCCCGCACCCTCGTCCTCGACAGCGACTCGACCGCCCGGGTCGGCTACACGCTCGTACGCGGCTCCGGCGCCAGGCTCGGCGACGCCGAACTGGCCACCGCGGACGGCGAGAACAAGAAGCTCGACTCCGTGGTCGCCAACCTCGTGGCCGGTTCCGGAGCCGACCAGGCCGACCAGCTCGGCGGGTTCGCCGTTCGCTACGTACTCGTGCACCAGGGAGCGCCCCGAGAGGTCAGCCGCGTCCTGGACGCCACGCCCGGACTGACACGGCTGAGCCAGCAGGACGGCAGCGCCCTGTGGCGCGTGGACCGGCAGGTCTCCCGCGCGGCCATCGTCCCCGACTCCGGCGACCCGCAGCCCATCGCCGCCGGACCCGTCGAGGTGCACACCACGATCCCTTCCGGCACCGCAGGCCGCGTACTGCGCCTCGCCGACACCGCCGATGAGGGCTGGACCGCCACCCTCGACGGCAAGCCGCTCACCAGGACCACGCTCGACGGCTGGGCGCAGGGCTTCGAACTGCCCGCCGGTGACGGCCGGCTGGATGTCACCTTCGATCCGCCGGCGCTCCACACCGGCTGGCTGTGGGCCCAGGGCGCGCTCGCTGTCGTTCTCGTGGTCCTCGCCCTGCCCGGCCGGCGCCGCGACGTCGACGACGACCTCCCGGAGGAGCCGGCCGTCCCCGCCCAGCCCGTCTCCGGCGAGGGCCGCAGGGCCCGTCGGCTGCGCGCCCAGGCCGAGGCCGAACAGACACCCCAGGACGACCAGTTCACGCCCAATGCCCCGCCTCCTCCTCCGGAGGAGCCACCGGTCCCGGCCGCCGTCCCGCAGCAGCAGCCCTATAACGAGTGGGAGACGACGGCGTACGCGGGCACGGGCTCGGAGTACGGCACGTACGGCGATCAATACCAGGGCGCCCAGCAGTACCAGGCGGGCACCTATGAGCAGCAGCCCTACCAGGGGGACCCGTACCAGGCAGGCCAGTACGACCCGTACGCGTACGGGTCGGGGACCCCGGCCTACGACCCGACACAGCCGTACGCCCAGGGGTACGAAGCGCCGTACGACCCCGCGCAGCAGCAGCAGCAGCCGCAGCCGCCGCACGGCACCGACCGTGAGCGCCCCGACGGGAGCCAGCAGTGAACCGCCCCACCGTGTCCCTGATCGCCACCGTGGCCGCGCTCGCCGCCGTCGCCGGATTCGCCTCCCTCACCGAGCCGGAGGCCTCCGGCCCGGACACGGCGGCGAAGACGGCCACCCAGATGCCTGTGGAGCGCACCAGCCTTCTCTGCCCTGGGCCCAGCGCCTCGGACGTCGCCGAGACCGCGTACACGTCGTTCACGCCCGTCACCGAGGGCGCCGCCACGAACGGCAGGGCCGAACTCGCCCCGGTGGGGGAGGAGTCGGCAGACGGCTCCGAAAGCAGCGACAAGAAGAGTGGCAACAGCGACAGCGGCGACAAGGAGGCGGCCAAGAAGCCCGTCCTGACGCCGAAGGAGCCCGGCGAGCCGGTCACCGGAGAGGTGTCCGGTGCCGATGCGCCCGCGCTCCTCGGCACCGCCGAGGGCGGCTTCGCCCCCGGCTGGACCGTCCAGCAGACCACCGAGGTCCCGTCGGGCACCGGCCGCGGCCTGCTCGGCGCCAACTGCACGGCTCCGGACACGGAGTTCTGGTTCGCGGGCGTCAGTACGGCCGAGGAGCGCACCGACTACGTGCACCTCACCAACCCCGACGACTCCGCCGCCGTCGTCGACATCGAGCTGTACGGCAAGGACGGCAGCCTCAAGTCGGCGTCGGGGGAGGGCATCCAGGTCCAGCCGCACTCCACCGAGCCGGTGCTGCTGTCCACGCTGATCGACGAGCAGCAGAGCGACCTCACGGTGCACGTGACCGTCCGCAGCGGCCGGGTCGCCGCCGCCGCCCAGGCCCTCGACGACAAGCTCGGCGGCGACTGGCTGGCCGCCTCCGCCGACCCGGCGGGCAGCCTCGTCCTGCCGGGCATCCCCAAGGACGCCACGTCCGTACGTCTGGTCGCCTTCACACCCGGCGACCTGGACGCCGACCTGAAGGTGCAGCTGGCCTCGCAGTCCGGGCTGATCACGCCCGCCGGCAACGAGACGCTGCACGTGAAGGCCGGCATGACGGCCGTCGCGGACCTCGGCGACGTCACGCGCGGCGAGGCGGGCTCCCTGGTGCTGACGCCGACCGAGGAGGCCGTGCCGGTCGTGGCCGGGCTGCGGGTCGTGCGGGGCAAGGGCGACAAGCAGGAGACGGCGTTCATCCCGGCCAGCCGCCCGGTGGGCACGCGCGCCACGGTCGCCGACAACCGCGCCAAGGGCTCCACGCTCTCCGTGGTCGCCCCCGCCGAGGCCGCCGAGGTCAAGGTCACCGCCTCTGCCGGCAGCGAGGGTGGCACGGCCACGAGCAAGACGTACAAGGTCAAGGGCGGCACCACTCAGGACATCGAGGCGCCCGTTCCCAGCGGCCTCAAGGGCTCGTACGCGCTGACCGTCGAGCCCGTCTCCGGAGGCCCGGTCTACGCGGCGCGGACGCTGGAGATGCCCGAGGGCGGCATACCGAGGTTCACGGTCCAGACCCTGCCGGACGACCGGGGGATGGTGGCGGTGCCGGACGCGGAGCAGGATCTCTCGGTATTGCAGAAGTAGAGGTCCGCGCGCGCGGGATTCTCGGCCTCCACGCGCGCGTGCGGCTTATTTCGGCCGCTGTGCGCCCATGGCCTCGTACGCGATGCCTCTCTGGATGTCGGTCCTCTGGAAGTCAGTCCTCGCCGTACCGGGGGTCCACCGTCTCCGGAGTCAGCCCCAGCAGCTCGGCGACCTGCTCCACCACGACCTCGTGGACCAGGGCGGCGCGCTCGTCGCGTCCCTTGGTGCGGATCTCGACCGGACGGCGGTAGACGACGACGCGTCCGGGCCGGCCGTCGTGCGCCGCGATCGTGCCGCCCAGGGGTACCGCCTCGTCGCTCCAGTCCCCGCCCCTCTTCGGTTCGAGGCGTGGCACCTCCAGCACCACGAACTCGATGTCGGCAAGCTGCGGCCAGCGCCGCTCCAGCCGCTCCACGGAGTCCTGCACCAGATCCGCGAACACCTCGGCCCGGCTGGCAGCGAGCGGCACCTGGGGCGGCGCGACGGGTCCGCGCATTCCCCGGCCGTGGCGGTCACGACGGCGGGGCCTGGGGTCGGCGGCGCGGGGCGATACGGGGGGTACGGGGTTGTCCATCACTGACGAAGCGTAGTCCTCGTCCGGTCGGGGTGCCCTGCCTCCACGCGGCTGCCCGACCGTCTCCGCGCGGGCTGCCCGACGTCCACGGACAGGTCCCACCACGCGCGCGCGGCAGTCCCGGGACATGTCGCTTGATGACCATTCCAGCCAAGCTTGGGCTCGTTTACGTATCTCTACGAACCGTCGAACTCACGGCAGTTGACATGTTTTGTACCAAGTGGTGATCGGATCCAGGCTGTCCGGCATTTCGGCAAGGGGCGTACGTGCAGGTCAGCCGGACTCGTGAGGATTTTCGTGTGGCCGGTGTCACAGGACGACACGGTGGGGTGACCTGGGGAAGATCCGTCGCGGCCCGCTCAAGAGTGCGGTACCGTCCAACGTCGTGAGCCCTGTACGTCGCTGTTCGCGCACCGCTTGCGGCCGCCCCGCCGTCGCGACGCTGACGTACGTCTACGCCGACTCGACCGCTGTCCTCGGCCCGCTCGCCACCTATGCCGAACCCCACTGCTACGACCTGTGCGCCGAGCACTCCGAGCGTCTCACCGCACCGCGCGGCTGGGAGGTCGTCAGGCTCGCAAACGGCTCCGCTCCCTCCCGCCCCAGCGGCGACGACCTGGAGGCGCTCGCCAACGCGGTGCGTGAGGCGGCCCGGCCCCAGGAGCGCGCGGCGCAGGCCGGCGGAGCGCGTGGTGCGGACCCGATGGAGGTCGCACGCCGCGGCCACCTGCGGGTACTGCGCTCGCCGGATTCCTGACCTCTCCTTCAACCGTCCGCCCCTGACGGGAACTTCACTCGGTGCGCTTACGGTGCGCATTTTCACGCCGTCCTGTACAGGCATGCCGTACGGGCATTGACGAGAACTTGTCGCGGACACGACCATTCCCTCACCCGTGAGAAATCGCTTTCCGCATCGCGGAATCCGGGGAGGTTCTGTGTACGTCCAGGAACTGGAGCCCGTGGCCGGCTCGCTCGGCCTGTCCGCGTTAGTCGCGGCTCTGCCCCTCGTCCTCGTCCTGGTCCTGCTCGGCGGCGTCCGCATGAAGGCGCACCTGGCGGGACTCATCGGCCTCGCGGCGGCGGCCCTGGTGGCCTGCTTCGCGTACGGCATGCCCCTCGGCCAGACGGTCTCCAGCGCCGCACAGGGCGCCGTCTTCGGCCTCTTCCCCATCCTGTGGATCGTCGTCAATGCCCTGTGGGTGTACCGGATGACCGTCCGTACCCGGCACTTCGACATCCTGCGCCGCTCCTTCGGGCGGCTCTCCGACGACCCGCGCATCCAGGCGCTCGTCGTCGCCTTCTGCTTCGGCGCGCTCCTGGAGGCCCTCGCAGGCTTCGGTGCGCCTGTCGCGATCTGCTCGGTCATGCTGGTCGCGCTCGGCTTTGAGCCCGTCCGCGCGGCCGTGGTCGCGCTGGTCGCCAACACCGCGCCCGTCGCCTTCGGCGCGATGGGCACGCCAGTCGTGACGCTCGCCCAGGTCACCGGACTGCCCCTGGACTCGGTGGCCTCCGTGGTGGGCCGCCAGACGCCGCTGCTGGCCCTCGTGGTGCCGCTTGTACTCGTCGGTCTGGTGGACGGGCGGCGCGGACTGCGCGAGACCTGGGTGCCCGCCATGGCGTGCGGAGTGGCCTTCGCCGTGGCCCAGTTCGCCGCCTCCAACTACCTTTCCGCCCAACTCGCCGACATCGGCGCCGCCCTGGCCGGAGCGGGCGCCCTGGTGGCGATGCCCCAGGCGCGCAGGCCCGCCGCCGAGCCCGTACGCGTGGCTGTCCTGACCGGCGTACGCAGTGAGGACCTGGACGAGGAGGATCCGCGCCCCGAGGTGGTGCGGGCCTACGCGCCGTACGCCCTGATCGTCGCGATCTTCTCCGTGGCCCAGATCCCCGCGGTGAAGGACTTTCTGGCGAAGGCGACCCGCACCTTCGACTGGCCCTTCCTGAACGTCGCGAACCCGGACGGGGAGCCCGTCAGCGGCAATGTCTTCTCGTTGCCGATCGTCTCGACCGGCGGCACGCTCGTGCTGCTCGCCGGGGTGGGCACGGCGGTCGTTCTCGGGGTGCACGCGCGCGTGGCCGTCAAGGAATGGGCGGCCACCGTCCACGAGTTGAGGTTCGCGATCCTCACCGTGACATCCGTCCTGGCGCTCGCGTACGTCATGAACCTCTCGGGGCAGGCCGCCACGATCGGCTACTTCGTGGCGGCGGCGGGCGCGGGGCTCGCGTTCCTGTCACCGGTTCTGGGGTGGTTCGGTGTCGCCGTCTCCGGGTCGGACACCTCAGCCAACGCACTCTTCGGGGCCCTACAGGTCACCGCGGCACGGGAGTCCGGGCTCTCCCCGGAGCTCCTGGCGGCCGCCAACAGTTCGGGCGGTGTCCTGGGGAAGATGATCTCGCCGCAGAACCTGACCATCGCCTGCGCGGCCGTCGGCCTCGCAGGCCGCGAAGGGGACCTGCTGCGCAAGGTGCTGCCATGGAGCATCGGGCTGCTGCTGGTCATGTGCCTGATCGTGGTCGGGCAGAGTTCCGTCGTACTTGAGTGGATGCTTCCGTAAGTCCTGGCGCGAGTCCCGGTTCGATCTCTCGGAGACCGACCCGGTCCAGTGTCGGTCCGGGCGGGTAGTTTGGGGGCACCGATGAGGAATCCAGGAGGCTTGGCCGTGGCTGCTGATCTGTCGCAGATCGTGAAGGCGTATGACGTACGCGGGGTGGTCCCGGATCAGTGGGACGAGCCGCTGGCAGAGCTGTTCGGCGCGGCCTTCGCGCAGGAGACGGGCGCGAGCGCGATCGTGGTCGGGCACGACATGCGGCCCTCGTCGCCGGGCCTGTCGCGGGCCTTCGCGCGTGGGGCGACGGCGCGAGGCGTCGACGTGACCGAGATCGGACTGTGCTCGACGGACCAGTTGTACTACGCGTCGGGGGCGCTGAACCTGCCGGGTGCGATGTTCACGGCCTCGCACAACCCCGCGCAGTACAACGGCATCAAGATGTGCCGGGCGGGCGCCGCCCCGGTCGGCCAGGACACGGGCCTCTCCGACATCCGCGAACTCGTCGAGACCTGGGCGGACTCCAGCGCCCCGGAACCGGCGGCCACGCCCGGAACGATCACGCAGCGCGACACGCTGGAGGACTACGCGGCGCATCTCCGCTCCCTCGTCGACCTGACCTCCATCCGCCCCCTGAAGGTCGTCGTCGACGCGGGCAACGGCATGGGCGGGCACACAGTGCCCACCGTCTTCGCCGGGCTCCCCCTCGACCTGGTCCCGATGTACTTCGAGCTGGACGGCACGTTCCCGAACCACGAGGCCAACCCGCTGGACCCGGCGAACATCGTCGACCTCCAGAAGCGCGTACGCGAAGAGGGCGCCGACCTCGGCATCGCCTTCGACGGCGACGCCGACCGCTGTTTCGTGGTCGACGAGAACGGCGGCCCGATCTCGCCGTCCGCGATCACCGCCCTGGTCGCCTCTCGCGAGCTGGCCAAGCACGGCGGCAAGGGCACCGTCATCCACAACCTGATCACATCGTGGTCGGTACCAGAGGTGGTCCGGGAGAACGGCGGCACGCCGGTACGCACGCGCGTGGGCCACTCCTTCATCAAGGCCGAGATGGCCAGGACGGGCGCCATCTTCGGCGGCGAGCACTCCGCGCACTACTACTTCGCCGACTTCTGGAACGCCGACACGGGCATGCTCGCCGCCCTCCACGTCCTCGCGGCCCTCGGCGGCCAGGAGGGCCCGCTGTCGGGCCTGGTCGCCCAGTACGACCGCTACGCCGGTTCCGGAGAGATCAACTCCACGGTCGACGACCAGAAGGCCCGCCTCGCGGCGATCAAGACCGCGTACGAGGGCCGCGAGGGCGTCACCCTCGACGAACTCGACGGCCTGACGGTCTCCTCCGAGGACTGGTGGTTCAACGTCCGCGCCTCCAACACAGAACCCCTGCTCCGCCTGAACGCAGAGGCCCGCGACGAGGCAACGATGACGAAGGTACGGGACGAGGCACTGGCGATCATCAGAGGCTGAGTGCCCACCCGCGGTCCGAGGCTCGGCCTTCGGCCGCCTCCCGCTCCTCAATCCCCGGACGGGCTGATTTTCAGCCCGTCCGGGGGCACCTCCCAGCGGTAGCTGGGGAGATTTGGGGAGATTGAGGACGAGGCCGTCAGGTCGATAACGGGGGGTCTGGGGCGGAGCCCCCAGTCTCGGGAAGGGGCGGGCCCGGGGAAAGAAACACCCCCCAGCGCCCCGACCCCCACAGCGGTACTCTGACCAGGCCACATCCGCCCACATTCCACCCCGAAGGGACTCCCAAATGCCGCTGGAAGCCGGTCTCCTGGAGATCCTCGCCTGCCCGGCCTGCCACGCCCCCCTCAAGGATCAGGACACCGAGCTGATCTGCACATCCCAGGACTGCGCCCTGGCATACCCGGTCCGCGACGGCATCCCGGTCCTCCTGATCGACGAGGCCCGCCGCCCCGCGTAGACCCCAAAGACAGCGACCGGCGCCCGGAGGCTGCCCCACATGCTCGACGAATCACTGCTCGACGACCAGGAGGCGCTCGCCCGCGCCGACCGCCGCGAGCTGCTCCGCGGCGCCGCAGAAGCAGGCGCCCGCGTACGCACCGCCGTCCGGCACGCCACCGAGGCAGGAATCGCCGAGCTCAAGCCGGACGGCCGCCCAAGGGCCATCCTGATCGCGGGCCCTGGCCTGGCCGCCATCGGCGTCGCCGACCTGCTCGGCTCTCTTGCCGGAGCCGCCTGCCCCGTCACCCGGCTCACACCGGGAGGCGTGGCCCCCGCCGCGGGCGCCCTCCTCTGGGAGCTGCCCGGCTGGGCGGGCCCCGTGGACCTGCTCCTGATCGCCACGCCCGACGGCAGCGAACCGGGCCTGTCGATCCTCGTCGAGCAGGCCTACCGACGCGGCCTCACCGTCGTAGCCGTCTGCCCGCCCCACGCCCCGCTGGCGGAGGCGATCACGGGCTCCCACGGCCTCGCCGTACCGATGGCAACCGCCCCCTACGAGCCGCAGGCACCGGCCGCCGCCTCGGCCCCCGGTTCGCTGTGGGCACTGCTCACCCCGCTGCTCGTGCTGCTCGACCGCACCGGCCTGTTGTCCGCCCCGCCCGACGTCCTGCAGAAGGTCGCCGACCGCCTCGACCACGTCGCCGAACGCTGTGGTCCGGCCATCGCGACGTACAGCAATCCGGCCAAGACGCTCGCTGCCGAGCTCGCCGAGGCGCTCCCGGTGATCTGGACCGAGGGCCAGTCCGCGGGCCCCGCGGGACGCCGCTTCGTCGCCGCGATGGCGGAACTCGCGGGCCGCCCCGCGCTCACCGCCGAACTCCCCGAGGCGCTCGCCGCGCACAGCGTGCTGCTCTCGGGCGCGCTGGCAGCCGGCGCCGACCCCGACGACTTCTTCCGCGACCGCGTCGAGGAGGCACAAGCCCTCCACGCGCGCGTGGTCCTGCTGCGCGACCGCCCCGCCGGAGGCCGCACCGCCGCTCCCGCCGCCCGCGACCTCGCCCTCAGCCACGACACCGCGATCAGCGAACTCGAACCGGAGGACGGCAGCGATCTGGAGACCCTCGCGGAGCTGATCGCCATCACGGATTTCGCGGCCGTTTACCTGGCGCTCACCGCGGCGGCCTGATGCTTGCCCAGCGGCGGATCACCGTGACTGCCGCGAACTGGCAGAGCCCTGTGACAGCGAACTGGCCGAGCCCCGTGGCTGCCGTGAACAGGTCGACCGCCGCGAATACGTGAACACGTGCCCGCGTGAACAGAGAGCGCAGAGAGAACCCCATGGACCGCCTCGACAACACCATCCGTCCCTACGCCTGGGGCTCCACCACCGCCATCCCGCGGCTCCTCGGTGTCGAGCCCACCGGCGAACCGCAGGCCGAAGTGTGGATGGGAGCCCACCCCGGCGCGCCCTCCCGCACAGCCCGCGGCCCTCTCACCGAGCTCATCGAGGCGGCTCCCGAGCGTGAACTGGGTACCGAGACGGTCGCCAAGTTCGGCCCGCGCCTGCCGTTCCTCCTCAAGATCCTCGCCGCCGGCGCTCCCCTCTCCCTCCAGGTGCACCCCGACCTGGCCCAGGCCAAGGAGGGTTACGAGGACGAGGAGCGCCGCGGCGTCCCGATCGGCGCCCCCCACCGCAACTACAAGGACGCCAACCACAAGCCCGAACTGATCTGCGCGCTCACGGAGTTCGACGGCCTGTGCGGATTCCGGGCTCCGGCCGAGGCCGGGGATCTGCTTGCCGCCCTGGAGATCGACTCCCTCAAGCCGTACGTCGACCTGCTGCACGCCCACCCCGAGGACGCCGCCCTGCGCGAGGTGCTGACAGCCGTCTTGTCCGCGGACCCCGAGCAGATGACCACGACGGTCACCGAAGCCACCGCGGCCTGCACCCGCCTGGGCGGCCCGCACGCCCCGTACGCGGAAATCGCCCACCACTACCCGGGCGACCCGGGCGTCATCGCCGCGATGCTGCTCAACCACGTCCGACTCCAGCCCGGCGAGGCCCTGTTCCTCGGTGCCGGCGCCCCGCACGCATATCTGAACGGCCTCGGCGTCGAGATCATGGCCAACTCCGACAACGTCCTGCGCTGCGGACTCACCCCCAAGCACGTGGACGTCCCCGAACTCCTGCGGATCGTCCGCTTCGAGGCGAGTGATCCCGGCGTACTGCGCCCCGAGGCGTCCCCCGACGGCGAGGAGGTCTACGAGACGCCGATCGACGAGTTCCGCCTCTCGCGCTACGTCCTTCCGCAGAGCACCGCGGCCCACGAACTCACCCTCCGCACCCCGCAGATCCTCCTGTGCACCGCGGGCTCCGTACAGGCGGGCGAGCACGCTCTCACGCCCGGCCAGTCCGTGTTCGTACCGGCGGGCGAAAAGGCCGAAGTGTCCGGCACTGGCACGGTCTTCCGGGCCACTGTTGTGGCCTGAGACAGCCGTCGTGATGGCCAGGGCGACGGGCTGATGCACCACTGTCGGACCGGGCTGCAACAATGGCCCACCGCAAAGGGCGGGCAAAGCCGGGTCGGCAGACGGAATGCCCCCGACGGCAGACGAAGGGACATCGGGAACACATGAGCGCGTCAGGCGGCACCAAAGCGATCGTGGCGGCACTGCTCGCCAACCTCTCGATCGCGGTAGCGAAGTTCGTGGCGTTCCTCTTCAGCGGCTCCTCGTCGATGCTCGCCGAGTCCGTGCACTCACTCGCCGACTCCGGCAACCAGGGCCTGCTGCTCCTGGGCGGCAAGAAGGCCCAGCGCGAGGCGACCCCGCAGCACCCCTTCGGCTACGGCCGCGAGCGCTACATCTACGCCTTCCTCGTCTCGATCGTCCTCTTCTCGGTCGGCGGTATGTTCGCGATCTACGAGGGCTACCAGAAGATCAAGCATCCGCACGAGATCGACCACTGGTACTGGCCGGTGGGCGTCCTCATCTTCGCGATCATCGCCGAGACCTTCTCCTTCCGGACGGCCATCAACGAGTCCAACGTCCTGCGCGGCAAGCAGTCCTGGAAGGAGTTCGTACGCCACGCCAAGGCGCCCGAGCTGCCCGTCGTCCTCCTGGAGGACCTGGGCGCGCTGGTCGGTCTGATCCTGGCGCTCGTCGGCGTGAGCCTGGCGCTGGCCACCGGCGACGGCGTCTGGGACGGCATCGGCACCCTCTGCATCGGCGTCCTGCTCATCCTCATCGCGCTCGTCCTGGCCGCCGAGACCAAGTCGCTCCTCCTCGGTGAGGCCGCCGGCGTGGAAGAAGTCAAGAAGATCGAGGCGGCCATCGTCGACGGCGACACGGTCACCGGCATCATCCACATGCGCACGCTCCACCTCGGCCCGGAGGAACTCCTGATCGCCGCCAAGATCGCCGTCCAGCACGACGACACGGCCACCGAGATCGCCGCCGCCATCAACGCCGCCGAGTCCCGCATCCGCGAAGCCGTCCCCATCGCCCGAGTCATCTACCTCGAGCCCGACATCTACAGCGAAGCCGAAGCAGCAAAGGGCTCAGACCGCGAGGCCGCCCCGGGCGGCCCGGCCAAGCCGGCCGAGCACTGATCTCTCCGGCACAGGTTTTCCGTGCGAGGAGGGGCCCGCCCTCTGGTTCGCACGCACGCAGGCCCGCCGAACCGCCAACGGTTCGGCGGGCCTTTCGGCGTTCTGGCAGACGATCCGCCGCCGGACATTTTCGGCCCCGATCGAACCTTGAGCGCAGGAAGGTAAGTTGCCCTCTGTTCCTGACCTCGTAGCCCTCCTGCAACCCACCTCCTTCGTGCCTCCGTTTTCCGCCTCCGTGTCTCAATCTGGCCGGAGGCGGACTGGGGTCCGCTGGGCCGATCGGTGTAGGTTCGTACACTGAGCCAGACGTCGCTGCTGATGGCGGTCGGGCGGCCCCGTGCGGGCCGACCGAGGGAGAGAGGGCCTCCGACGGACTGCGCTGCGCACAGGCGTCGGGCATTCGTATGCTCGACACCGCGCAGATCAGCCGTACCCACCTCGACCCAATCCGAGGAGCAGCTCGCATGACGACTGTCGAAAACCGACAGGACTTCAAGGTCGCCGACCTCTCCCTGGCCGACTTCGGCCGCAAGGAGATCACCCTCGCCGAGCACGAGATGCCCGGCCTGATGGCGATCCGCAATGAGTACGCCGAGGCGCAGCCCCTCGCGGGCGCCCGCATCACCGGCTCCCTGCACATGACCGTGCAGACCGCCGTGCTCATCGAGACCCTGGCCGCCCTGGGCGCCGAGGTCCGCTGGGCCTCCTGCAACATCTTCTCCACGCAGGACCACGCCGCCGCTGCCATCGCGGTCGGCCCGAACGGCACGCCCGACAACCCCCAGGGCATCCCGGTCTTCGCCTGGAAGGGCGAGACCTTGGAGGAGTACTGGTGGTGCACGGAGCAGGCTCTGACCTGGCCGAACACGCCCACCGGCGGCCCGAACATGATCCTGGACGACGGTGGTGACGCCACCCTCCTCGTCCACAAGGGCGTCGAGTACGAGAAGGACGGCAAGGTCCCGTCCGTCGACACCGCCGAGAACGACGAGCACCGCGTCATTCTGGAGCTCCTCAACCGGACGATCTCCAACGGCTCGCAGAAGTGGACCCAGCTCGCCTCGGAGATCCGCGGCGTCACTGAGGAGACCACGACCGGCGTCCACCGCCTGTACGAGATGCAGCGTGAGGGCACCCTCCTGTTCCCGGCGATCAACGTCAACGACGCCGTCACCAAGTCGAAGTTCGACAACAAGTACGGCTGCCGCCACTCCCTGATCGACGGCATCAACCGCGCCACCGACACTCTGATCGGCGGTAAGACCGCGGTTGTCTTCGGCTACGGCGACGTGGGCAAGGGCTGCGCGGAGTCCCTGCGCGGACAGGGCGCCCGCGTGATCATCACCGAGATCGACCCGATCTGCGCCCTCCAGGCCGCGATGGACGGTTACCAGGTCACGACCCTGGATGAGGTCGTCGACAAGGCCGACATCTTCGTCACCACGACCGGCAACAAGGACATCATCATGGCCTCGGACATGGCCAAGATGAAGCACCAGGCGATCGTCGGCAACATCGGTCACTTCGACAACGAGATCGACATGGCCGGCCTCGCGCAGATCCCGGGCATCGTCAAGGACGAGGTCAAGCCGCAGGTCCACACCTGGAAGTTCCCCGACGGCAAGGTGATCATCGTCCTCTCCGAGGGCCGCCTGCTGAACCTTGGCAACGCGACCGGCCACCCGTCGTTCGTGATGTCCAACTCGTTCGCGGACCAGACCCTGGCCCAGATCGAGCTGTTCACCAAGCAGTCCGAGTACCCGACCGACGTCTACGTGCTCCCCAAGCACCTCGACGAGAAGGTCGCCCGCCTCCACCTCGAGGCACTCGGCGTGAAGCTCACCACGCTCCGCCCCGAGCAGGCCTCCTACATCGGTGTCGAGGTCGAGGGCCCGTACAAGCCGGACCACTACCGCTACTGAGCACCCTGCCGAGCAGCGGTACCACCGCTCGGCTCATGGATGTCAGCAGGCCCTCGCCGTCATGGCGGGGGCCTGTCCCCGATGAGGACCGAACCCCCATGCCCCGCGGCCGATATTCGCTTCATGATCCGCACGACCACACCCCCCTCGCTGAAGAGCACTTCCACTGCGCGCCCGGCCCCTCCGGCTGGCGCTACGTCTCCCAAGTGACGTCGCCCTCCGGTGACCCCGCCGGTTCCGTAGACCTCGCCCTCGACGACCTCGGCCGCCCCATCCGTCTCGAACTCCACGCTGCGAGCTGGCAGATCCGAGGCGCCGCCCTCGACGGCGTCACCTGGGTCCGCACCGACCCCACGGGAACTCACGCCACCGAAGGCAATGTCCGAGCCCACGCCTTCACCGGCACGTCCCCCGCATTCCTCATCGCCACCGCACGTCTGCTGCGCCTCACCCCCGATTCCTCCGCCACTCGCGTACGCCTCGTCGCCTTCACTGACCCGGTTCTGGCCCCGCGCACTGTCGACCAGTCCTGGGCTCTGATCAAAAGAGAAGCACACGCCACTGACAACGACCCCCTGACGGTGGACGAATACCAGGTCACAGCGCTGGACACGGGCGAGCAGCACACCGTCCACCTCTCCGGCGACGTCGTGCTCTCCGCACCCGGCATCGAACTCGAGGATCTCGAGTCGCCGCCGTCGATGTTCAGCTGACCGCCCGCAGGGCGTCCAGGGTCACGCTGGCGGGACGAACCCGGTGGCGGGGCGTTGGCTCCCGGCATCCTGCGGAGCTGCGGCGGGAGCCCCCTGCTCCGCTGGCGCCGTCGGCTCAGAGCCCGAGGGGAGAATCGCTGGGGCCGCGCTTGAGGGATAGGCGGAGTTCGGCTGCGCCGCCGGGTAGGAAGCAGAATCGGCGGGCGGCATCTGGGTGGCGGCTGGGCCGGCCGGGCCAGCCCCGCTGCCGCGCCCGACGGGCCCATCGCCGAAGGACGCTCCGCCGCCGAACGCCCGCCGGGCCTCCCGTGCCTGCCGCTCGTGCATCACGGCCGCCAGATACGCCGCCGGTGGTACTCCCTGCGGCGCCGGAGCCCCGGTGCGCTCCGCGACGTCGGCCGCGAGCCGCTCCGCCATCGCCCCACCGACCTGCGGATCCAACTGCTGCATCCGTGTCAGATACTGCCGAACCGCAAGCCATAGCCCATCGGGAACCGCGGACAGATCAAGCCCGGTAAACCGCCCCGCGAGCCAAGGCGGAGGAGGCGGAACGAAAGGCGTACGCCCAGCAGGAATCCGCTCCCGCACGACCAGGGTCCCCGCGAACACATCACCGAGCCGCCGCCCCCGAGCCGACACGAGCGACGCGATGCACGCCACGATCCCGAACGTCATCAGGATCTCGACCACACCGACCGCCCCACGCACCAGCGCATGCCGAAACCGGATCGGCCCGCCGTCGTCCCGCACCACCCGCAGCCCGCACGCCAGCTTCCCGAGCGAACGCCCATGACTGAGCGTCTCCACCGCGATCGGCCCGCCCACCAGCACAAGGAGGAACGCCGCGATGGACACCGCCGTCTGCGCTGCCTCATCGAGACCGGCCGTGGAGACCACAAGGGCCACCGTCACAGCGACGTACGCGGCCATCGCCGCCACCAGGTCGATCAGCACGGCCAGCGCCCGGCTCGGCAGCTTCGCGGGGCGCAGCTCCAGTGCCACCGCCTCGCCCGTCACAAGCTCACTCACGCCCGCCGTCCTTCCCCGAACTGCCCTGAGAACAGCCAGTCTGCCAAGCTGAGGGCACAACGCGCCGCAGTGCGACAAGCTGACCACACGACGAGCAGCCGAGGAGCAGCCAACCCGATGGACCTCGACGTCTTCGTGTCCGCCCACCGCGCCGAGTGGGACCGGCTCGACGCACTACTGCACCGCCAGCGCCGCCTCACGGGCGCGGACGCCGACGAACTCGTCGCCCTGTACCAGCGCACGGCGACCCATCTCTCCCTGATCCAGTCAAGCGCCCCGGACCCCCAACTCACCGGCCGCCTCAGCCAACTCGTGGCACGCGCGCGCAGTGCCGTAACAGGCACACGCCGAGCCTCCTGGCGCGACGCCACCCACTTCCTTGCGTACGGTTTCCCCGCCGCGGTCTACCGCTCACGTCACTGGTGGGTCCCCACAGCGCTCCTCTCCACCGCGGTCGCGGCCATCCTGGGGTGGTGGATCGGCACCCATCCCGAGGTCCAGTCCTCGATCGCGGCCCCCAGCGAGCTACGAGAGCTCACCCGCCCCGGCGGCCAGTACGAGACGTACTACTCGAGCAACCCCGCGGCATCCTTCGCGGCCCAGGTATGGACGAACAACGCCCAAGCCGCAGCCATGTGCCTCGTTCTAGGTGCCTTCTTGTGCCTGCCGGTCATCTGGATCCTCTTCCAGAACATGCTCAACCTCGGCGTGGGCATCGGCCTGATGTCCTCGGCGGGCCGCCTCGACACCTTCCTGGGCCTCGTCCTCCCGCACGGCCTCCTGGAACTGACGGCCGTATTCGTAGCCGCCGGTACGGGTCTACGCCTCGGCTGGACCTTGATCGACCCAGGCCCCCGCTCCCGTCGTGCGGCCCTCGCCGAAGAGGGCCGCGCCGCCCTGGGCATGGCGATAGGCCTTGCCCTGGTCCTCTTCGTCTCCGGCGCCATCGAAGGCTTCGTCACCCCGTCCGGCCTCCCTACCTGGGCCCGCATCACCATCGGCATCGCCGCTGAACTGGCCTTCCTTGCGTACGTCTACGTTCTGGGCGGTCGCGCGGCACGAGCCGGCGCCACGGGCGACGTCGAGGAGACGGAGCGCAGCGCCTCCGTACCGATCGCCGCCTGATGTGCAGGCACTCCAGCCGAGGTGCTAGCCTCGTACCTCGCCCCACCGGAGCCGTTGACACGGGACCTGTGGGGAGGTAGATTTACACAGTTGCGCGGAGCTGGACAGCTTCGACAGCAACAGTGAGCGTCTATCTATCCGCTTCTCGGGATCTACTTCCGAAGAAGCCCCTCCCGATCTATTCAGGAACGAGTGGCCGGTCAGTCCGGTCGAAAACTTCTGATAAAGTCGGACCCGCCGAAAGGGAGCCGCAAGGCTACTGAATAGGCAAGGCCCTCCAACTGGCCACCGAAGCGAATTGCGAGCCGGAAACGGCACGGAAATGCTTCTGGTAAGGTTGGAAACACCGAAGGGAAGCCCGGAGGAAAGCCTGCGAGGGTGAGTACAAAGGAAGCGTCCGTTCCTTGAGAACTCAACAGCGTGCCAAAAAT
>NZ_JBICUR010000011.1:0-354588 GCF_043198355.1 Streptomyces sp. NPDC048825 | reverse complement strand
ATCGCGCACCGGGACCAGTCCAGCTCGCCGCGGGATCCCAGTTCGTCGAGGACCAGGCGGTGGAGTTTGGCCCACACACGGGCCTTCGTCCATTCAGTGAATCGTCGGTGGGCCGTCGCACCGGACGGCCCGAACGAGGCGGTCGGCAGCTGCTGCCAGGTGCAGCCCGATGTCGCCACAAAGACGATCGCGGCCAGCACTTCGCGGTCGCCGTGCCGACGTCGGCCACCGCCCTGAGGTCGCGACGGCGCCTCCGGCACCACCCGCTGGAACAGCTCCCACAACTCGTCCGGCACCAGCCGCTCAACGATCCCTGCCACGACCGGCAGCTTACCCAGCCAAATGAGATGACGTCTTAGCCTCCGGGGAACCGTCGATGCGCAGGCGGCGTCTCGCCGACGCGCGCCGAAGTGGTGGAAGCCCGCGCGGTCTTCCTCGGTACTGTCACGTCATGTCCGCCGGACAGGCCCTAGTCCGGATCCTCATGGCGAGGTGGTAGCCGAGGATGCTCGGCAGAAACCTCCCTCCTCCCACTGCCCCACAGGCAGATCCCGGACCACGTTCGAGATAGCCGGTGGTCGAAAGGTGGTGATACCACTATCGCCGCGGACGATCTGACGCCGTTAACTTCATGGTCGGCCCTCACCGTTCAGGACATGGAGTGATGACATGGCGATGCGACTACGCTCGTTCTCGGCCGTGCTTGCAGGCGGATTAGCCGCTGTGGGCCTCAGCGCGTGCGGGCCGGGGGAGACCTTCGAGGATGACGCATCGCTGCAAGAGCAGGTCACGTCAGTGCGGCTGGACAGTGGTACAGGCAGCGTCACGCTCCGCGGCCAAAAGGATCTCGGCAAGGTCTCTGTACACCGCGAAGTCACGTATCACGGAGACAAGCCAGATGGGGCGACTCACCGGGTCGATGAGGGGCAGTTGGTGCTTAGCGGCTGTGGCGACGACTGCAAGGTGGATTACACGGTAGAGGTGCCCGCAGGGGTCCCGGTCGAAGGTGAGACGTCGAGGGGGGCCGCCAGCCTGTCGCAGGTGGGCTCAGTGGACCTGAAGACCGACTCCGGCGATATCTCCATGGAAGGGGTAGCGGGACGCGTGAAGGCCCGGACTTCCAACGGAAATATCAACGGGAAGGATCTACTGGGCAGCCAGATCGACGCCGAGACCTCGAATGGCGAGATCGACTTGACCCCCGGAAAAGCGCAGGATATCCGCGCCAAGACCACGAATGGGGGGTTGACGATTAACGTGCCCGCCAGCAGCTACCGGATCTCCGTGAAGACTGGCAACGGGGATAAGCACCTCGGTATCCGCAATGATCCGGCTGGCCTCCACCGGATCGACCTGACCAGCGGCAACGGAGACATCTCGGTCAAGCCCGCTTGAGCGCCGTACCGGTGTACGCAGCGTGCCTGCCCCACGTCGGCGTTCGCCTGCGCAGCGACCGCCCCGCCATCGCCTTCACCGCATGGATCACCGTCACCCGTGCTCACCGACCTGCCATACCCCGGCAGCGCCATGGAGAGAGCGAGCAGCATCCGCGACACCTTTCGCAAGGCCACGCAGTACTGCGACCCCGCCGACCTCTGCACATGTCACGTGGACCAGATCCCTCACCACCACGTTCCAAAGACGGAGCCGGTTTCATGGAACGGATATCCCGTCCATGAACCGGCTCCGTCTCGGCGGAAGATCTCCTACTGCAATTGTCAGCTCACAGACCCGGCCAGGTCGTGGGCGCCGAAGACCGGCATGTAGCGCGGCAGGGAGTTCCAGACTTTGGACGTGAAGAAGTGACCGCCCGGCAGTACTGCCATCGACCAGGGCCCCTCGGTCAGTTCGGACCAGTCATCGTGCAGAGGGCTCGACTCGGCCTCGCCGACCAGCAGATGGATTCCGGCACGCAGCCGCTCCCCGGGCTCGTATCGGTAGGTGGCGTACGCAGCCAGATCCATCCGGAGCAGATCGACTGCCATGGCACGCAGATCAGGATTGGCCAGCACCGCTTCCGGTGCTCCACCAGTTGCCTTCAGCCAGGCGGACAGCTCCGCGTCCGGTGCACCGGCGAGGGCGGCCGACCGGGCTCCCGTCCAGTGCTGTGGTGCGATGTGCCCGGACAGCACCAGGCTCTCCGGACCGTCCGCGCCTCGAGCCTGGAGGGTTCTGGCAACCTCATAGGCAACCAGTGCGCCCATGCTGTGGCCGTAGAGCACGTACGGTCCACGCACCTCATTCGCCACTGCGTCCGCGCAATCGGTGACCAAGCCCTGCCAACCGTCGCTGATCTCTTCTCCGTAGCGCAGTTCACGCCCGGGGTAGCACAGGGCGCGCAGCTCGACGTCGACCGGCAACTGCCGTGCCCAGGGCCGGAACCCCACAGTGCCACCGCCAGCGAAGCCGAGACAGACGAGCCGGCGGGACGCCCAGGGGCGGGGGTGAGGTCGGGTGATCCGTTTCATGCCGGCTTTCCTCCCGCGGCCTCTTCCTTGAGGACGTCGCGCAGTGCCTCGAGAGCCGTGGCGAGATCGGCCTCCGTCACCGACAGCGGCGGCCGCCAGCGCAGTTCGCGTCGGCCGGATCCGAGGAAGATGACCCCGTGCTTGGTCAGGGCCTGTGCGACCACCCGGTCACGTACCTCCTGATCCGGCAAGGTGATGGCGCACATGAGGCCCCGGCCCCGCGGGTCACTGACCAATTCAGGGAGGTCGGCGGCGAGTTCGCGCAGCCCTCGGAGCAGATATGCCCCGGTGGTGCGGGCAGCGGTGAACAGCCCCTCACGCTCGACGATCTCCAGGATCCGGGTGGCCCTGACCATGTCGGTCAGGTTGCCTCCCCAGGTGGAGCTGAGGCGGCTCGAAGCCCGAAACGCGTTGTTCTCCACTTCCTGGACCCTCCGACCGCCGAGGACGCCACACACCTGGGTCTTCTTGCCGAACGCGATCAGGTCGGGGCGCAGACCCAGGGTGTCGCAGGCCCAACGGTCGCCGGTGATGCCGAAACCGGACTGCACCTCGTCCGCGACGAAAAGTACGTCGTGGGTGCGGCACAGTTCGGCCATGGCGGTCAGGAACTGCGGACGCAGATGGCGGTCGCCGCCCTCGCCCTGGATGGGCTCGAAGACAAAGCAGGCGATCTCGTGGGCGTAGCGGTGGAAGGCGGCCTCGGCTGCGGAGAGCGCCTGCTCCTCCTCCGCCAAGAGGCCCGGCTCGTCCCACCGATCCATGTCATTGACGGCCGGACTGGGGATGCGCGGCCAGTCGAAGGCCGGGAAATCCCGTGTCTTTGCCGGATCGGTGTTGGTCAGCGACATCGTGTAGCCGCTGCGGCCGTGAAATGCGCGCTCCAGGTGCAGGGCTCGCGAGCCGCGCACCGCAATGCCGCGTGCCGCGTTGTGCTGGGTTTTCCAGTCGAAGGCGACTTTCAGGGCGTTCTCGACGGCAGCGGCTCCACCGTCGATGAAGAAGACGTACGGCATGTCGTCCGAGCCGAGCGCGTTCAGGAAGGCCGTGACGAACCGTATTTGCTCGCTGGTGCCGAAGTCGGGGTTGGCCGGCTTCATGCGGGCGGTGGCGAGCAGCGCCTCGTCGAGCTCCCGATCACCGTGCAGCCCGGGGTGGTTGTGACCCAGCGGCGCCGATGCGTAGAACATGGACATGTCGAGGTAGCGGGAGCCGTCCCGTTCGTCCATGAGCCAGCAGCCGTTGCTGGCTCGGACGTCGATCAGGATGTCGTTGAAGTCACCCGTGACATGGGTGCGGAGGTAGTCGAGCCCGGTGCCGTTCATGGGGATTCCCCTCTGTGTGTCGGAGCCGGTCGTGTGCCGGAGTGTCATGCCTGTCGCGCCTGGCGCTCGCGGACGCTGCGCGGACGGATGTCCGTCCAGATCCGGTCGATGTGTGCGAGGCACTCGTCACGGGTGCCGCGGGTGCCCTGCCGGTGCCAGCCGAGAGGGAGTTCGCGGTCGGCCTCCCAGATGGAGTACTGCTCCTCGTCGTTGCGAACGACGTCGTACAACGTGGCTTCGGACATGGCTGTGCTCCTCAAGGTGTGTACCGGAATGTGAGTACGGGAGTCGGGTGGATGGCGTGGTGGTGCTGTGGCCGGGTCATGCTGCGCCGGACGCGGAGACGGCGGGCGTGGCCCCGACCGCCGCTTCGACGGCCTTGCCTCGTTCGAGCTTGAGGACCTGGTCGGCAACGCCGAAGTACCGGTCGTCGTGGGTGATGGCGACCACTGTCCTGCCTTGTTCGCGCAGGGTCGGCAGGACCTCGGTGTAGAAGAAGTCCCGGAACTCCGGGTCCTGGTCGGCGGCCCACTCGTCGAAGAGCAGCACCGGCCGATCGGACAGCAGAGCGCAGACGAGGGCGAGGCGTTTGCGCTGACCGGTGGAGAGCGCGATGGTGGAGAACTCTCCGTCGCGCACCGTCACCTTGCTGTCCATGCCAAGGTGGGCCAGCAGGCGGTTGGCCTCGTCGTCGACGTCCGGGCGGGCCGGCAGCGTTCGGAAGAGGTGGACATCGGAGAAGACCCCGGCGACGTTCCGCCGCAGTGCTTCGATCTCGATTCCGGTCACCGGCACGCCGTTGAGGCTGATCTCACCGCCGCTGGGCGGATAGAGGCCGCAGACCATCTTGGCCAGTGTGGTCTTGCCACTGCCGTTGCCGCCGACCAGGAACGTGATGGTGCCGGGTTCGAAGTCGGCATCGATCGGTCCGACCTCGAAGCCGGTGCCGTCGTCTTCGGAGCCGTAGTGGAAAGCCGCGGCACGCAGCCGTAGCGTCGCGCGGGTGGCCTCCTCACTGCGGCGTGGCCGAGGTACTCGCAACTGGCTCTCGTCGCCCAGGTCGAGGGAGTTGAGGGATTTCAGGGCTGTTGCGGCCCTGCCCAGCGCCGGGATCAGGTTGAGGACTGTGACCAGCGGCGTGTTGATGTACAGGACGGCCAGGGTGAAGCCGGTCAGGTCACCGTCGCTGGTCCCGAAGCGTGGTCCGGCGAAGAGCATGACGCCGATGCTGGCGAGGAAGAGGAGCTGCCCCCAGGAGCCGGCAACGGTGTACAGGGCCACGCCCCTGGTCGTGTCCCGCACCAGCAGCCTGCCCGTGCCACCGACCCCGCCGTCGATGACGGCAGCGCGACGCTCACGGTCCAGCTTGAGCTCTTTGGCACCGTGGGTGACGCTCTCCAGGTGGGCGTGCATGGCGTCTTGGTGCTCACGGGCGCGGCGCAGATGTGCGCCGGCCCGGCGCACCGGGACTTGGTAGAGCACCAAGCCGAGGGCGAGCACGCCTGCCATGCCGAGCAGCACCTTGAGCGAGAGCAGCCCGATGTAGACGAAGGCGCCGATCACGATCGCGCTGTTCATGACCAGCAACGGCACGCTGCTGACCGCCCCGGTGATCACTTGTACGTCGTCGGTGAGAGCGGACTGGAGCCGGGCTGTCCCGACGCGCTCGATGCGCCGCATCCCGCTGTCCAGGATCCGGCGGCACAGCTCCATGCGCAGTTCTTGGATGGTTCGCTGGGCCAGCCGGATCAGCAGGACGGAGGAGACCGCCCCGGCGAGAAGAACGGTGGACGCCGCTGCGATGAAGGAGACGATCAGCAAGGCACCCGGGTCGTCCAGCTGGTCCAGGACTTGCTGCAGAACCGCGATCAGGCCCACGGTGGCCGCCCCGGACAGCAGGCCCGCGAACAGCGCAGCGATCACCGTGGCACGTGAGCGGGTCGCCAGCAGCGAGACGAACTTCATCGCGGCCCTGCTTCCCCGGCCGCGACGGTGCCCCGCGCCGACCTGATCAACTCGGCCAGTCCCGCCACGGTGAAGTCCACCAAGGCCTGCTGCACCCGCAGCTTCACCCCGAACTCACGTCGGATGCGCACCAGCAGCCGGGTGGCGAGCAGGGAATGGCCGCCGGCCTCGTAGAAGTGGTCTCGGATGCCGAGTCCGTCTAGGCCAAGCAGTTCCTGCCAGAGAGCGAGCAATTCCTGCTCTGTCTCGTCCCGCGGCGGCTGAGCGCTCGCGGCCCCCAGGAAATCGTCAGCGGTGGGCGGGGGAAGGCGGCGTTTGTCCAGCTTGCCGCTGGCGGTGTGCGGGATCTGCTCAACAGGGCGGATCGCCGCGGGCAGCGCATAGCGCGGCAACCGCCCGGCCGCCCAGGTCCGCAGCTCCCGGCGGTCCAGGCCCGGCCCCTCGAGCACCACGTAGGCCACGAGGCGGGGTGTGGCCCCAGCAGTGCCGTGCACCACAACGGTGCAGTCGGCCACGCTCGGGTGGTCGAGAAGTACGGACTCGACCTCGCCCAGTTCTATGCGGTGGCCACGGAGCTTGATCTGGTTGTCGAAGCGGCCGAGGAACTCCAGTTGGCCGTCGGCCCGGTGGCGGGCCCGGTCCCCGGTCCGGTACAGCCGGGCCCCGGGAACCCCGGAGAACGGGTCCGGCACGAAGCGCTCGGCGGTCAGGCCGGGGCGCCGCCAATAGCCCTGGGCGACCTGGTCGCCACCGATGTACAGCTCGCCCGTAGCGCCGGGAGGAACTGGGTGCATCCGCTCGTCCAGGACCCAGATCGTGGAGCCGGGCACGGGTCCCCCGATGGGTGCCCGCTGTCTGCGGGTGACCTCGGCGGTGAGCTCGGCGACCGTCATCAGGACGGTGGCCTCGGTCGGGCCGTACCAGTTGAAGACCCGGCAGCCGTGCGCGGAAGGCCCTTCGAACCAGTCGGCAAACCGAGCGGGTACCACCTCCTCGCCGGCCAGCAGCAGCGCCCGCAACCCCAGCGGGTCACCTCCCGTGTCGGCGGAGCCGTCCACCGCGGCCAGCTCCTGTGCGATGGTCGGTGTGGTGGCCAGCATGGAGACGCCTTCGGCTCGCAGGTGGATGTGGAGCTGCTGTGCGTCCGCGGCCACCTCGCCCGGTACGAGGTGAATGCGGGCCCCGGCCGCCAGGCCCGCGAACAGCTCCCACACCGACAGGTCGAAGGTGAAGGTGGAGCGGACCGCGACCACGTCCTGCGCGGTGGGCTCGATCACGGTGGCAGAGGCCTGAAGGTAGGCGAGCACGTTGCGGTGGCTGACGCCGACTCCCTTGGGCACACCCGTGGATCCCGAGGTGTAGATCAGATAGGCAAGGTCGTTGGCGTCGGCCTGCTCCGGGACGGCACCCGTCGTATCGGCAGCCGCGCCGGCGACGGTACGTACGGTGACGCCCTCCTCGGCGAGAAGCGCGAGCACCGGAGCGTCGTCGTCGGTGAGATGCGCGGTCAGAGCCGTCCGGCAGCCCGAGTCGCGGATCACGTGAGCGATGCGCTCCAGTGGCAGTTCCGGGTCGACGGGCACGTACGCAGCGCCCGCCCTCATCGCCGCGAGCAATCCGGTCACCAGATCGGTGCCACGCCGGGCGACCACCGCGACCAGGTCGCCCCGGCGCACACCGACGGCGGCCAGGCCGTTGGCAGCTGCCGCGGCCCGCTCGGTCAGTCTCCGGTAGGTGAGGGCGCCGTCGGGTCCGGTCACCGCAACCGCCCCCGGCCGCGCGGCGGCCACGTCGGCGACAGCCTGGTCCAGGGTGCCGGTCGGGACGTCGAGCGCACCGCCGTCGGCGCGGCGTGCCGCGGTCTCAGCATCGTGGGGTAGCAGGCCGGCCGCGTCGTGCGGGGCGTCGGGGTCGGCCGCGAAGCAGCGCAGCGCCTGCGCGTACATCGCGGCGAGACCGGCCGCCCATTCGTCGGAGACCCGGTCGCTGTCGTAAGCGAGGATCAGACCCAGCTCGTGCGCGGGCGGGTGCACCGAATAGGTCGCCATCACCGCGTAGTTGGTGTCCTCTGCGGACCCCGCGTGCTGTTCGACGAGCTGCACCACCCCCGTGTCCAGGACCTCGCCGAGGGCATGGAAGCGGACGAAGTTCACGCCCACGTCGAACAGCGGGTCGTTACCGAGGGCCTCCTGCACGCTGATGAGCGGGGTGTGCCGGTGTTCCAGGAGAGCGCGTTCCTCGTCGAATGCGCGCCGCGCGAGGTCGCGCCAGCTGCCGCCGGGCACCGAGACCGAGGTGGGCAGCATGTTGATGAACAGGCCGCGCAGGTCCTTGGCGCCGGGCAGGTCGGGGCGGCCGTGCAGCACCATGCCGGTGACCGGGTCGGTCACAGAGAGCGCCTCAGCAAGCACCTTGAAGTGCACGCCCACAGCGAGACTCTTGAGGGGCAGGCCCTCCTCCTTGGCGAGCCTTGCCAGGCGCTGCGAAGTATCCGAGTCGATGTCGACCTCGACGCGCCGCACCTGCGGCAGCCCGGCCGGGCGCAGATCCGCGATGGATCGCGGTTCGGCGTCGGCGAGCCGCTCCCGCCACACTTCCGCAACGTCCGTCCTGTTGGCCGCTTCCCGCTCCGTCTTGACGAAGTCGGCGTAGCGGAGCGGGAGTTCGGGCCATCGTTCGGCATAGTCGGGTGCGCCGTCGAGGAGAGCCGCCTGGCGGCTGAGGATCTCCGTCAGGGTGGAGGTCCAGCTCCAGCCGTCGAGGATGACGTGGTTCTCGCTGACCGTCAGCTGGAACTCGTCGTCGCCGAGCAGGTGGACGGCGAGCCGCTGCAACGGCGCGGTCTCCAGGTCGAGGTGTTCGACGCGCTCACGCGCGACGAACGCGTCGATCTGGGCACGCTGTTCGTCCGCGCTGCGGCCCGACAGATCATGCACGGTCAGGCGCGGCTCCACATCCCGGTGCACGATCTGCAGCGGCTCGGAGTAGCCGTCCATGGAGATGCTGGTGCGCAGAACGGGGTGGCGGGCCATGGTGTCGACGAGGGCTCGGCGCAGCAGGTCCGGGTCGAGACGACCACGCATCCGCACGCTGACCGTATTGTGGTAGATTCCCGCTTCCGGGTGCAGGTGCAGGTGATACAGCATGCCCGCCTGGGTCGCGGTCAACGGGTAGGCGTCCTCCACGTCCGTGGGAAGCGCGGCCCGGTCATCGGCGCTGATCATCTCGAACGGCTCGGCGCGTTCCAGGATGTCGGGCCGGCTCTCCGCGAGATGAGCGGCGAACTCGGCGACAGTTTGATGCTGGAACACCGCGTGAACGCGGGTCTCGTGGCCGAGAGCGCGCAACGTTCCGGTGATCCCCACGGCGCGGATGGAGTCGCCGCCGAGGGCGAAGAAGTTGTCGTGCACGCCGACCCGGTCGACACCGAGGACCTCGGCCCAGACGTCGGCAACGGTCCGCTCCAGCGGCGTACGTGGCTCAGAGAAGACGGTGTCGGCTTCAAGCCGGGCCTGCGCCGGGTCGGGCAGGGCGCGCCGGTCCGCCTTCCCGTTGACGGTCAGCGGCACCTCGCTCAGGACGGTGTAGACCGCGGGCACCATGTAGGGCGGCAGCAGGCCGGCTGCGTGCTCGCGCAGTTCGGACACGCCGGGCAGGTCACGGCCGGCGGCGGGCACCAGCCACGCCACCAGTTGCTCGCCGCGTACGTCGGCGACCGCGGCGGCTACGTCCGGGTGGGCGACGAGGGCGACTTCCACCTCGCCCAGTTCGATCCGGAAGCCCCGGATCTTCACCTGGGCATCGGCGCGGCCCCAGTACTCGAACTCACCGTCCTGTGTGACCCGGGCCAGGTCTCCGCTGCGGTACAGGCGGGCGCCTGGTGTGTCGCAGTACGGGTCGGGAACGAACCGTTCGGCAGTGCGCGCACCACGGCCGCTGTAGCCCACGGTGACGCCCGCGCCTCCGACGTGGAGTTCGCCGACCAGGCCGGGCGGCAGCGGGTTGAGCCCCTCGTCGAGGACATACAAGGTCAGGTCGTCGATCGGTACGCCGATGGGGCTTCCGGTGCGGTCGCCCAGGTCGGCGGCCGTGATGACGCGGAAGGTTGTGTGCACGGTGGTCTCGGTGATGCCGTACATGTTCACCAGGCGGGGAGCCCGGTCGCCGCGCGCGTCGATCCAGGGCCGCAGGGTGTTCACGTCGAGCCGCTCGCCACCGAAGACCACGTGCCGCAGAGCTAGGCTGCGCGTGGCTCCCTCGGCGGCGTCGGCGGCCACGATGCCCTTGAAAGCCGACGGTGTCTGACTGAACACGGTGACGCCGAGTTCTTCCAGGAAGGCGAGCATGTCCTGCGGAGACTTGGCGGTGTCGTCCGGCACCAATGCCAGCTTGCCGCCGTGCAGCAGCGCGCCCCACAGTTCCCAGACGGACACATCGAAGGCGTACGAGTGGAAGAAGCTCCACACGTCCTCGGGCCCGAAGCCGAAGTGCCGGCCCGTTGATGTGAACAGCCGCATCACCTGGGCGTCCGCGACCTCCACGCCCTTGGGACGACCCGTGGAACCCGAGGTGTAGATGACGTAGGCGATGTCGCCGACATGCCTGCTGGGCAGCCTGATCTCAGCTGTGTCCAGGACCGTGAGGGGGCGGCCGTGCTCATCGACCGACACCTGCCGCAGTCCCTTGCCGATGCCTCCCGCCCCCTGCGCGCCGCAGACCACGAGGCGACCGCCACTGTCGCCGACGACATGGCGGATGCGGTCCTCCGGGTTGTGCACGTCGAGCGGCACATAGGCGGCGCCCGCCCGCAGGACGGCGAGTATCGCCACAACCTGCGCGGGCCCGCGCTCCAGATACAGCGGGACCCGTTCGCCGGGCACGACCCCGCCGGCCACCAGGTGCCGGGCCAAAGTGTCGACGCGATCGGCCAGCTCCGCGTACGAGATGCCTACCCCCCGCCAGTTCAGCGCGGTGCGGTCGGGGTACTGGGCTGCCGAGCGCAGGAAAGCCTGGTCGAGGGCGTGCTCGACCACGGACTCGGCCTGCGGGCCGGGCAGCGCGCCGGGCTCGGTGAGGGGCAACAGCCGAGCGCTGCGATCCGGCGCATCGAGCGCTTCAGTCAGGAACCGAAGGTAGGCGCCGAGCAGGGCCGCCGCGGTGGACTCGCCCAGCAGTTCGGTGTCGTACTCGAGCATCAGCTCGAAGTCGTCACCGCGGCTGGCCACGCTGAGCGTCACGTCGGTCTTGGAGGTGGCCGTCTCGGCGGGTACCGGCGTCATGACGGCCTTGCCCAGGCGTATCTGGGAGCGGTCCTCACCGAGGTAGGCGAACATGGCCCCGAACAACGGGGATCCGGTGCTGCCGCCGACCGCCGCAGTGTGTACGTGCTGGTGGTCCAGCGAGCGGGCGATGGTCTGAGCGGATTCCTGGGCCAGCTCACGCAGCGTCGCACCGTCGCGCAGTCGACTACGCAATGGCAGCGTGTTGATGAACGGGCCGACGGTACGACGCAGTTCGGGACGGACCCGGTTGGCCACTGGCACACCGATCACCAGGTCGTCGGTGAGGGCTGCACGATGCAGCACCGCCCGCCATGCGCCGTACAGGACGGCGAAGACGGACACTCCGCAGCCGGAGGCGAACTTCTCGGCACGCTCGCGCAGAGCGGGTCCTGTGGTGCGGATCAGGTGCCGCCCCCGGTGTCCGCGAACAGCCGGGCGAGGATGGTCGAAGGGCAGGCCCAGCCCGCGCGGGGCGCCCTCCAGTTCGGCTTGCCAGTAGGCGAGCGACGCCTGGGGCGACGGCGCGTCCTCGCTGTGTCGCTCCCACCAGGCGTAGTCGGCGTACGAGGGTCCGTTTGGCGGGGGCAGCAGGGGGCCGCCTGTGTGGAAGGCCTCGTAGGCATCGGTGAGTTCCTGGATGAGGACGCTCACCGACAGTCCGTCGACGACCAGGTGGTGGAAGGCGACGACGAGCCGGTGGCGGTCGGGTGCCAGGGCGATCAGCAGGCCGCGCGTGAGTGTTCCGCCGCTGTCCAGCGCGAAGGGGGCACGCAGTTCGGCGTCGGTCAGCTCGTCCCGGCGCCGTTCGGCAGCAGGGCGATCCAGGTCGGTCAGGTCGGCGTGTCGCAACGGGGGCAGTTCGCTCAGCAGCCGTGCCTGCGGTCTGCCGCGCACCTCCTCGGTGGCCAGGCGCAGTCCTTCGTGCCGTGCGAGCAGCCAATCGAAGGCCCGGGTGAGCGCTGCGGCGTCCAAAGGGCCGTCGATGTCGAGGGCGGCCGGCACGGTGTAGGAGCCGCCGGTCGGGTCGAGAGCATGTGCCGTCCACAGCTGGAGCTGGCTCTCCGAGAGGACGACCTGCAGGGCGTCGGGCCGACGGGGCACATGGGTCGTGGCGGAATGCTGCTGCGGACGGCGTGCTGCGAGGGCACGCCGGGCTCGTTCAAGACGTTCGGAATCGGTCATGACTGTTCCTCGGTGGCGTCATCGGCGGAGCCGGTGGTATGGGTCGAGTCGGCTGCATCGGACGGGTCGTCGAGCGTGGCGAACGCCTCGGCGAACTCGCTGACGAAGCCGTCCTGGTCGTGCTCGAGCAGCAGGCGCGCCTGGTCCGCGACAGTGGGCGCGGTGAGCAGTTCCTGCAGCGGGAGTTCAGCCCCCATCAGTTCGCGGACGCGGGCGACGGTGTGCATGACGCGGATCGAGTCGCCGCCGAGCGCGAAGAAGTTGTCGTGGGCTCCGACGCGCCCGACGCCAAGGACGGTGCGCCAGATCTCCGCGACGACCATTTCAGCCGGGGTACGCGGCGCGACGAACTGGCTTCCCTGTTCAAGATGTCCGTCCACAGGGTCCAGCAGAGCGCGCCGGTCGGTCTTGCCCTGTGCGGTCAACGGCACCCGGTCCAGAGCGACGAAGACCGCAGGCACCAGGTAGGCGGGCAGGACGGCGGCGCAGTGCTCGCGCAGCTGCTCCACGGTGGGCGGCCCGTCCGCGCCTGGTACCACCCAGGCGACCAGACGGCCGTCGCGGGCGTCGGCCACCGCAGCGGTAACGGCGGGGTGACGCAGCAGAACCGCCTCGATCTCGTCGGGCTCGATGCGGTAGCCGCGCACCTTCAGCTGGCTGTCGGCCCGCCCGCAGAACTCCGGCAGGCCGTCGGCGCCGATCCGGACGAGGTCTCCGGTGCGGTACAGCCGGGCGCCGGCTGTGCGGGAGAACGGGTCAGGAACGAACCGTTCGGCGGTCAGCCCGCCCCGGCCCACGTATCCGCGCGCGACGCCGGCGCCGCCGACATACAGCTCCCCGATCACCCCGGGTGGCACGGGTGCCATCGCGTCATCCAGTACGTGGAGCGTGGTGGCGCCAACCGGACCGCCGAGGTTGATCCGCCCCTCGTCTGTGACGATCCCAGCCGTGGCGTTGGCCGTGGTCTCGGAGGGCCCGTACAAGTTCCACAGCCGTACCCCCGGCAGGATCCGGCGGGTACGTTCCACCAGCTCGGCAGTGAGTGCCTCGCCTCCCAGCAGTACATCCAGGGAGCGCTCGCGAGGGGCAGTCCCGGCGTTGGCCGACTCAAGGCCCCGCAGCGTCTCGTCCCACAGCCGGGGGACGGTGTTGACGGTTGTGACGTCGGGGCCTACGACGGCGTCGACAGAGGAGACCGCCGCCGCCAGCGTCTCGGCGGGTCGCTCCCCTGCCGGTGGCAGCATGACCGTGCCGCCGAGCACCAGCGGCCCCCACAGCTGCTTGAGGGATGCGTCGAAGATCGGCGCTGCGGTCGCCGGCAATACGGTGTCCGGTCCGATCAGACCGATTTCGGCCAGCCAGCCGAGGTAGTTGACAACGTTGCGGTGAGTGACCGCGACGGGCTTGGGCCGGCCAGTGGACCCGGAGGTGAAGAGCACATAGGCGAGGTGGTCGGGGCTCAGGGCCGACAGGGTGTCCACTGCCGGCGGGTCGGCGTCTGTCTCATTGCCGACGCTGTTGTCCGGCACCAGGACCAGCTGACGGCCACTGCTGTCCCCCAGCAGTGGCGCCGTGTCCGCCGTGGCCACGCAGACGCGGGCGGACGCGTCGCTGAGGAGGGTGGCGATCCGGTCGGCCGGGTCGCCCGGGTCGACGATCAGGTAGGCGGCCCCGGCGCGCAGTGCGGCCAACTGGGCCACCAGGCGGGTTACGGGCTCCGGCACGAGGATGGCGACGATGTCTTCGGGGCCCGCGTTCAGGCCAGCCGCCAACCGATCGGCATCCGTCAGGAGTTGACCGTACGACAGTTTGCTATTTCCGCTGCGTACAGCAATCGCACCTGGCGTTCGCGCGGCAATGCGGCCGATCAGTCCGGGCAGGGTGGCGTCCTGCCAGTCGATGGCCGTGGGCGTCGCGGGAGCGGCCGACGACGCGGCGGGGGTGCCGAGGCCGACCCGGCCGATCCGCCTCCCGGGCGCCCGCTCGATCTGCTCCAGGACAGCGGTGAGCGCTTCCAGGAGCTGGCCGGTCACCTCCGCGCCCAGCTCGACGGCGTGCGCGCCTTCGAGGTTTAGCTCGACCAGGTCGCCGCGCCGCACAGCAGCGAGGTGGAGCCCGGGCCCGGTGCCCCGCACCGTGAGCCCCACGACGGACCAGCTGCCCACGCGCTCCGGCACCTGAGTGAATGAGAAGCCGATCGGCCCGATCACCGCGGACAGATTCCCCAGCAGCTCGACGCTCTCACGCTGGACGGCCCGTGCTGTCCGCACTGTGTCGACCACGTCCGCCAGAGTGCGGGCAGCGTCGAACTCATGCCTCAGCCCTAGCCAGGAACTCAACGGACCGAGAACATCCCCAAGTTGAGGCACCTCGCGAAGGCCGGTGCGTACCCTAACGCCGAGCGCCTGGGCACCGCCGAACCTGTGCAGGACCACGAGCCAGGCGGCAAGGAGCAGGGCTTCGGCGTCGGCGTCCGGATCAGCTAGGCCGACGGTCCGCGTCCCCGCCTCCGGGGCGGAGGGTTCACCGGCCTCGAGGGCGGCGGCCGAGGGCGCAGTCCCCAGCGAGCGCAGCCGCGCCAGCACCTCACTCGCCTCGTCGAATCCGCCGTGCGCCGCCTCCTGGCCCGCGCGGGCTCGGGCCGCATCGGGATCGTCGAGGACCTCGTGCAGCCACGCGGCGGCATCGACGTACTGCAAGGGATCGCCTTGGTCCGTCGCGGTCGCGGGCCCGTCCCGCAGCTCGCGCTCCAGTTCACCTGCGAGGAGCAACAGGCCCTCGGCGTCCAGGACATGGGTCGATGCAGCGAGTTCGACGCGGCCGTTGTCCACGAGAGCGACGGTCCAGGGGCGGTCTTCGCTCTCGGGCAACGGCTCGGCGAAGACGCTCAGCGTGGGCGGACCGCCCACCGGAGAGGGCACCACTACGGTGCGCAGCACCTCGTGACGCCGTGCAACGGTATCGACCGCGTCGGCGAGCCGGGTCTTCGAGACCGCTGCGGGAACATCGAGCACAAGCGTGGCCACCGTGTCGTCGTGGGTGGCGTCGTTCTGGTGCGGGCCCGCGCGGAAGGTCTCCGCGACGGGCACGGATGTAGTAGCGGATGTCGCCGTGTTCACCGTCTGTCCCCCTGTATGTGTGTGGTGGTGCCGTCCTGCGCGAGGGCGGCGGCTGTCGGCCGGGTCTCCACCTGGTGCCAGTCCGCCGCACCAGCCATGGCGACCCGGATCTCCCGCTTGCCGGTGAAGGGCGCACGGCCGTGTGCGGCCAGCAGGTTGTCGACGACCAGGACATCGCCGAGCTGCCAGTCGAAGCTGGTCGTCTCGGCTGCGAACGCGGCCCGGATCGCGTCGAGTTCGGAATGCGTGAAGTCGCTGCCGTCCCCGGTCCTGCTCGTTTTGGGCACGCGGTCCCGCCCGACCTGCCCGAGGAGTTCTGCGGCCAGCTCGTCGCCGATGGTGCTCAGGTGGAAGCTCGTGGCCTGGTTGAACCAGACCCACTCGCCGGTGTCGGGGTGCCGCACGACAGCGGGCCGCAGGGCTTCCGTGCGCAGGTGGTCGTCGGCGATGCGCTCCAGCCGCACCCGCGTGCGCTCGGCATAGGCGTCCAGGCCGCTCTCGTCGCAGCCCAGCGCCTCCTGCCAGGAGATTCCGACGCCCGGCGTGTAATTGCGTACGTAGCGGACCCCGTGCCGCTCGAGGCGAGCGAGCAGGTCAGCGGGCAGCCGACGCAGCACCTTTCGCGAGTCAGCAAGCGGGGTCTGCCCTCCGCTCTGCGCGGGCAGAGCGCAGGAGAATCCGAGGACGCGGGGCCAACTCCAGCTGTAACAGGCTTCGTTGTGCATCTCGATGGTCTGGTCGGCCGGGTACTCGGTGGAGGAGTAGACACCGTCGTCCAGCTCGCTTCGTGGCGTGGCGCCGTCCTGGTAAGAGAGCGCTCCGTCGCCACCGACGGCCTCGACGACGGGGCGCACCGCGTCGGCGCCCTCGTCGAATTCTCTGAAGAGAACCGCGCCGTACTGGTGCAGCTGCTCGCGAACGAGCTCCGCGTTGGCCCGCACCCACGCGGTCAGCGGGACGCCGGGCTGCTGCGGCGTGGCGAGGACGGGCAGTGCCGAGGGCTCCATCGGGCGGAAGCTGACGACCGATGCGTCGGTCAAAGATCGTCGCCTGAGAGGTGCTTGGGGCATGCGGGACGTACGAAGGGACATGTGTTCTCCGAAGGTTGTCGGATGGCGCGCGAGGGCTCGGGCGTCGCCGGGCAGGCGAAGCCGTACTCCGGGGGATCGCAGCGTGAGAAGGTGCGGCCGGACTCAGCCGCGAGGACGGATGGGTGGACCGAGACGAGCTGCCCGGCGGGCGCGGCCCAGGGCGCGCTCACTCCGGGCCTGCTCCTGCAGTCCCGCGCGCACCTCGCCGACCGTCGCCGTGTCTTCGGCCAGTGCCGTCAGGGCGATACAGAACCGGTCGGCGAGAGCGGCAGCCCGCTCGGCGGAGACCCGCACAGTGTCGTGATTGAGGGCGATGGCGAGCCGGCCCCTCTCCGGGGCGACGGACACCGTGACGGGAAGTTCGGTCTGCTCGTGTGTCTCAGTGCGGGTCACCGACAGTCCCGGGAGCCCCGTACTCAGATCGGCGAAGGGGAAGTTGGCCACGATCACCGAGGTGTCGAAGAGGGCGGACGAGCTGGTCTGCCCGCTCCACACGGCAATCCGCGCGAGAGGGGTGTGGATGTGGTCATGTGCCTGATTCAACGACTGCTGTACGTCCCTGGCCCAGGTGCCGATCGACAGTGCGGCGGGCACTCGGGTGCGCAGGGGAACCGTGTTGATGAACATGCCCACCATGCGGTCCACGTCCTCCAGGTCCGCAGGGCGTCCGGAGCCCACGCTGCCGAAGACCACGTCGTCCCCACCGGTATCAGCAGCGAGGGTGAGGGCCCACGCTGCGTGCACCATGCCGCCCAGGGTGACGCCTAGGCGCCGTGCGGTCTCTTGCAGCCGTGCGGTGTCCGACGCCGGCAGATGCACCATGTGGTCCCGGTGGACCGCAGGGCGCTCCCTCGGCGGGGCGAGTGCCGTCGGGGTGAAGCCGTCGAGTGTTTGAGTCCAGAACTCCCGGGCGGCATCCAGGTCTTGTCGGGCGGACCACCGGGCGAAGGTCCCGAAGTCCAGCGCCTGGGCGAGCCGCAGGGTTTCTCCCTGTCGACTCGCGGCATAGTGCTCGAGTACGTCGCCCAGCAGGATGGGCAGCGACCAGCCATCGAACAGCACGTGGTGGTTGGTCCATACGAAGGCCCAGCGATCGGCCGCGAGCCGGGCCACGGCGAGCCGAGCGAGAGGCCCTTCGCCCAGGTCGAAGCCGATGTGCCGGTCCCGTGCGACGAAGGCGTCGAGACCCGCGTCGGGGTCGGACGTCAAGTCCAGGAAGCTGACTGGAAGCTCACGTGCGGCAGGTACCACGAACAGCGGACGTGCTACGTCCTGCCACACGCACACGCCACGCAGGACGGCGTGCCGGTCGACGGCCGCCTGCCAGGCGTCGGCGAACGCCCGGTGGTCCAGGTCTCCTTCGAGTATGCAGACGAGCTGCTCCACGTAGACGCCCCCGCCCGCGGCACCGTCCTCGGCGAGGGTGCGGAAGACCATGCCTTCCTGCGTCGGTGTGAGTGGCCACACCGCCGTCAGATCGCCCCAGCGCGCGGTCCAGTCGCGCACGGCAGAGACCGGGGCGGTGCCGTGCCGCACCCCGGTGGCGAGCATCGGCGCGTCCCGCTCGTCGGCGAGCGTACTCAATTCGTCGATGACGGCGTCCACAAGCGCGTCAGCCTGTGCCTGCCCGACGTGTTCCACCTCGACGGCGAGACTGCCATCAGTGACCAGGCTCTCCACCACGATCGCCGCGGGACGCGTCCCGTGCTGATTGCGGACCCGGCCGAAGCCGGGCGCGAGGAGTTCGATCGAGGCATCGGAGTCGGTGCTGGTGCTGACCCGGCCCAGATAATTGAAGTTGAGGTGCGGTGCGGGAAGCGACTCGAACAGTCGGGCAAGGTCCTGGTCGTGCGTCAGGTGCCGCACCACGCCGTGATCGATTCCGCGGTGCACAAGGTCGCGCAGCCGGGCACGAACATCCCACAGTGTGCCGAGGGGACTGTCGTCCGCGGCGATCACTGGGAAGGGCGCGAGAGTGGTGAACCAACCGACCGTACGCGACAGATCGAGGTCCGGATGCAGATCCTCGCGGCCATGGCTCTCCAGTTCCACAACGACCGTATTCAGTCCGGCGATCCGGGCCTGGGCGCGGGCCGTCGCGGTCAGGAGCCCTTCCTCGAAGGTGCCGCCCAGCTGCTGCACGAGCGCGTGTCGGATCCGCTCGGTCTGCTCGACGGTGAGTTCGCGTCTAGCCCGGAGTGCGGTGCCCTCGGTCCCGGGCGACGTCATGGTCCGCGTCGGCCCGGTGAGGGCGGCGAGTTCCTCGAGGTCCGCGCGGACCTGATCGAGGACCTGCGGGTCGAGGGCCCGTCGGCGCAGTTCGGCGGTCCACTGCCTGTGTGTGGTGCCCTCGGCCTGGAGTTCCGGAGTCCTGCCCTCACGTACGGCGGCGAGCGCGTACTCCAGGTCCTCCAAAATGATCCGCCAGGAGACGGCGTCCATGACCAGGTGGTGGGCGGCCAGCACCAGCCGCTGTGGGCTTCGTGGGCCGAGGTCGGCCAAGTGTGCCCGCAGGAGCGGGCCGTGAGCCGGGTCGATCCGGGTGTGCAGGTCGTCGGCGACCTCCCGCAGCCGATGTTCGACCTGGTCGCCGGGGACGGCGGACAGGTCGGTGTGCTCCACCGGCACGTCGGCCACCGCCTCGACCACGGCGCGTACTCGGCCATGGTCGCTGTCCGTGAAGCGGGTGCGGAGTGCCTCGTGCGCGCCGGCCACGGCGTTCAGCGCGGTGGCCAACTCGTCAGTGCTGACCCGGGTACGCACCCCGAGGAGCAGGCCCATGTTCCAGTGGGCCGGTGCGATCAGGTCTAGTTCGTGGAACCACTGCTGGATCGGGCTGAGCTCGTCGGTGCTGTCGCCCTGCGGGCGGGTTCCGGCTGTCGTGCCGGTGGTGACGTGCGGGGCGAGGAGGGCGATGGTCGGGTGCTGGAACAACTGCCGTGGCGTGAGTCGGATACCGCTCCGTCGGGCCCTGGCCACCACCTGGATCGACTGGATGGAGTCCCCGCCCAGGGCCAGGAAGTCGTCGTGGACTCCGACCCGTTCCAGGCCCAGAGCCTCGCACCAGATTTCGGCCAGTCGTCGTTCCACCTCGTTGCGGGGTGCCACGAGGTCCTGCGCGGCCGATTCCCAGGAGGGCGTCGGCAGAGCCCGGCGGTCCACCTTGCCGTTCACCGACAACGGCAGCGCCTGCACCGCCATCACGACAGCCGGCACCATGTGCGCGGGCAGCCGTTCGGCCACCCATGCGCGTATCGCCTCCGGCTCACACACGGATCCGGCGCGGGCGACGACGTACGCCACCAGGCGCCGTTCGCCCCCGCCCGGTGGCGCCACCGCCGCCACCGCTGCGTCGGCTACCCCGGCCGCTCCGCGTACGACCGCCTCGATCTCGCCCAACTCCACGCGGAAGCCACGGATCTTGACCTGTTCATCGACCCGGCCGTGGAACTCCAGCGCACCTCCGGGGCCAAACCGCACCAGATCACCCGTGCGGTACATACGTGCCCCGGGCACCTTCGAGAACGGATCCGGAACAAACCGCTCGGCCGTCAGCCCGCCCCGTCCCGCATACCCGCGCGCCACACCGGCACCGCCGACGGACAGCTCGCCCACACCTCCCACAGGCACCGGTCGCAGCTCCTCGTCCAGCACATACACAGTGCGGCCCGGCAGCGGCCGTCCCAGCGGAACAGTGCCCACGATGTCGGCGGTGGCCTCGTGGGCGGTGGCGGTGATGACGGTCTCGGTCGGTCCGTAGGCGTTGAGGACGCGGCCTCCCACGGTGCGCTGCCAGCTGTCAATTTCGGCAGCCGGCATGGCATCGCCGCCGACGACGGTGAGGCGGACGGCCAGTCCGTCCGGTACGGCAGCACCGTCGGCGAGATCGGTGGCCAGTTGCCGCCACAGTCCGGTCGGCGGGTTGAAGACGGTGACCCGGCGTTCCTCCAGGAAGGCGAGCAGTTCTTCGGTGCCGAGGAGTCCGTCGGGCCGGATCACGGCCGACCCGCCCGCGGTCAACGGTGCGAACAGTTGCTCGGTGCTGACGTCGAAGGAGAACGAGCCGAAAACCAGGACCCGCTCGCGGGCGGTGAGGCCGAAGGTCTCGCTGATCTGTGCGAGGTGGGCGGCCAGTTGACCGTGTGTCACGGCCACGCCCTTGGGGCGACCGGTGGAGCCGGACGTGAAGACCAGGTACGCCAGGTCGTCCTCGTGCGCCCTGTCCAAGCCTGTCCGGTCGGCGTCAGCAGTGAGGTCGAGACCGTCGATCTCCACTACGGAGGTGCCGGCGGGCAGCAGGCTGCCGATCAGCTCGCGTTGTGCGACACCGCTCACGACGGCCCGGCAACGCGCCTCGTCCGCCATCAGCTGCAGCCGTTCGGCGGGATACGTCGGGTCGAGCACCAGCCAGGCACCGCCCGCCCGCAATACGCCCAGCATTGCCACCGCCATCGCAGCCCCACGCGGGAGGCATAGCCCCACCACCGAGTCCGGACCGGTCCCCGACCGCCGCAGCCGCTCGGCCACCACGGCCGATGCGCGCTCCAACTCTCCGTATGTCCAACTCCGTTCACCATCGACCAGGGCCACATCACCCGGCGCCGACAGCGCATGCGCCACAACCGCCTCCGCCACCGGCCGCCCCGCGGCGGACTCCGCCTGGGCACCCGACCACGTCAGTGCGACCTTGGCATCACTCATGCCCAGTTCGCCGAAGGTTGTTTCCGGATCGCCGGTGAGTGTGTCCAGAGCCCGACCGAAGTCGTCGAGAAGCCGCTGCGCGGCGCCCTCGTCGAAGGCCGCGGCGTCGGCACACAGCCGCAGCTCCAGGTGCTCGCCGGGCATGACTTGCACGCTCACCGGATAGGTGGTGCGCTCCAGAAGGCGGCTGCTCTCCAGCGTGAAGCCATCGGTGGTGAAGCCTTCGAAGGGGTAGTTCTCGACGACGACGATGGAGTCGAAGAGCTGAGCCCCAGCCGGAGCTCCGGCCCAGGACGTGACCTCTGCGAGCGAAGCGTGCTGGTGATCGGTGAGATCGTGCAGTCCCTGGAGGACGGAGTCGAGCAAGTCGTCGGCCCGCATGTCGTCGGAGATCCGCACGCGTAACGGCAGGGTGTTGATGAACAGGCCGACGGTGCCCTCGATGCCATCGATCTCGGTGGGCCGCCCGGACACCACGCTGCCGACCGTCAGATCCCGGGCACCGGTACGCCGGGCGACGACAAGAGCCCAGGCGGCGTGGACCAGCACGGCGAGAGTGACGCCACGTCCACGGGCGGCTTCGTACAGAGCATGCGACTGCTTACCGGTCAGCCGCAGCGTGGGCTCGTACCGGTCGGCGCCGTGCACGGCGGCCGCGGCCCTGGCCGGTGCGAGCAGCGCCGGAGTGCTGAAACCGGTGAGCTGCTTGCGCCAGAAGGTCTCGTCCTCGGCGCCGTCACGGTTCTCCCTCCAGCGCACGAATGCGCCGTAGTCGGGGGCGGGTGCGAGTTCGATGTCAGTGCCGGAGCGCAGGGCGGTGTAGAGCGCGAAGGCGTCGCCCGCGACGACGGGGAGCGACCACCCGTCGAGCAGGATGTGGTGGTTGGTCCACACGAAGGCCCAGCGGTCGTCGGCCATGCGTACCAGCGCGAGGCGTACGAGCGGGCCACCATCAAGCTCGAATCCCGCGCTCCGGTCCCGCGCCAGAAATGTCTCCAGGCGCTCCCGCGCCGGCTCCCCGCTGCCCGCGGCCGTCCAGTCTTCGTATACGACAGGTACGTCGATGTCCTGGGGGACCACTAGCAGAGGGCGGTCGACGTCTTGCCAGGAGCAGCGGGCGCGCAAGGCCGAGTGCCGGGTGATGGCACCGCGCCAGGAATCAAGGAAGGCTCGCGGATCGAGCTCTCCACTCAGGGTGCACACCAGCTGCTCGGTGTAGGCGTCCGATTGCGGCTCGGCGAGGGCGTGGTAGAGCATGCCCTGCTGGAGCGCGGACATGGGCCAGACGGCGTGCAGCGGGCCGAGGGAGCGCTCCCAGGCTGCGAGCCGGTCGGCGGGCAGCCCGGCGGTGTCGACAGTGTCCGAGGCGCTGCCGTCCGTGCCCGGACCGTCGTCGTCTCCGATTGACAGCTCTACCTGGGGAGCAAGGCGGGCGATGGTCGGATGCTGGAACAACTGCCGTGGAGTGAGGCGGACACCGGCCCGCCGGGCCTTGGCCACTACCTGAATCGACAGGATCGAGTCCCCGCCCAGGGCCAGGAAGTCGTCGTGCACACCGACCCGCTCAAACCCCAGAACTTCGCACCACACCTCGGCGAGCCGCCGCTCCACTTCGCTGCGGGGCGCGACAGAGTCCCGGTCGGGCGTCTCCCACGACGGTGCCGGCAGCGCCCGGCGGTCCACCTTGCCGTTCACCGACAACGGCAGCGCCTCCAGCACCATCACGGCGGCGGGCACCATGTGGGCGGGCAGGCGTTCGGCCACCCACTCCCGTATATCCTCCGGCTCAGACACGGTCCCGGCCCGCGTCACCACGTAGGCCACCAGACGCCGGTCACCATCACCCGGCGGCGCCACCGCCGCCACGGCCGCGTCCGCCACCCCGGGCGCGCTCCGGATCACGGCCTCGATCTCGCCCAACTCCACCCGGAAACCACGCACCTTGACTTGCTCGTCGACCCGGCCGTGGAACTCCAGGACACCGGTAGCGTCGAAACGCACCAAGTCACCCGTGCGATACAAGCGCGCCCCCGGCACGTCCGAGAACGGGTCGGGAACAAATCGCTCGGCCGTCAGGCCGCCCCGCCCCGCGTACCCGCGCGCCACACCCGCACCACCGACGTACAGCTCGCCCACGCCTCCGGTGACGACCGGCCGCATCGCCCCGTCCAGCGCGTACACGGTGGTTCCGGCGATCGGGGTGCCGATGGGCACGGAACCGCCGGGAACGTCCGCGCAGACGTAGCCGGTCGCCCAGACAGTGGCCTCGCTCGGCCCGTACTCATTGGCCAGAGCGCACTCCGGGAGCACGGCCCGGTGCTCGGCGACAAGGTCCGGTGGGCAGGACTCGCCCGCGACCACGATGGTGTGCAGCGAACGCCCTGGTCCGCCGGGGCGGTTCAGGAGAGCGCGATAGAAGGAGGGGACGGTCAGAGTGTGTGTCAGCCTGTGCCGCTCCACGAGGTCGGCCAGCTCGTCGGCGTCCTTCACCTGGTCGGCGTCGGGGACCACCAAGGTCCCTCCGAACGTCAGGGCCCAGAAGACGCCGGCGTAGGCGCTGTCGAAAGAGAAGGAGGAGAGCAAGAGGAAGCGCGGTGGGCGCGGGCCGTAGAAAGCGCCGCGCGCGTCGGTGGAGCGGGCCAGCGTCCGGTGGTTCACGGCCACGCCCTTGGGGCGGCCGGTGGAGCCCGAGGTGAAGACCAGGTACGCCAGATCGTCCTCGTGCGCCGCGTCAAGGCCGGTTCGGTCGGCGTCGGCGGTTAGGTCAAGGCCGTCGAGCTCCAGGATGGGGGTGTCCGCGGAGACGACACCGACTGTCAGTTCCCGCTGGGCCGCGCCCCGGACTACTGCGGCGCATCGGGCCTCGGCCGCCATCAGCCGCAGCCGACCTACCGGGTAGGAGGGGTCGAGCGCCAGCCAGGCTCCACCCGCGCGCAGCACGCCCAGCATGGCGACCGTCGTCACCGCCCCGCGTGGCAGGCACAAGCCCACCACCGACTCCGGCCCGACCCCCAACTGCCGCAACCGCGCGGCCACCACAGCAGACGCACGCTCCAACTCCCTGTACGTCCACGCCCGTTCGCCGTCGATCAGGGCCACGTCGTCCGGTGCCGTGAGCGCGTGCGCCACCACCGCCTGGTGCACCGGCCGTCCGTCACCGACCGCGTCGCCCCCGGTGCCCGACCAGCGCAGGGCCAGTTCGGCTTTGGCGCCAAGGCGGGCGACGGTCAGAGTCGGGTCGGCTACGGCCTCGTCCACGACGGTCTCGAACAACCGGGCGTAGCCGGCGACGGTCTCGGCGTCGAGCCGGGTCGGATCGAAGTGGAGGACACCGTGTACGTCTCCGTCGATCTCACCCGCCTGCAGTCGCAGCGGGAACTGCCCGACCTGCTGACGCACCGGCACCGGCACCGTGTCGAAGCCTGCGAAGCGGACTGTGCCCAAGTCCCCCAGGATCGCCTTGGTGCCGTCGGCAAGCCGGTCCGACTCGAACTGGAAACTCACCTGGTAAAGCGACTGCCCTGACAGGGCCGACCCCGGGGTCAGACGCCCCAGGACCGTCGGCGTGGGCAGCGCCCGATGCCGTACGGCATCGATGTGCGCAGTGCGGGTGGCGTCCAGGACTGAGTCGAAAGTGGCGTCGGGAGTAACCGGGGTGCGTAGCAGCAGCGAGTTGGTGAAGTGGCCGACGGTCCGCTTGAAGGATGTCTTGCGGCCCTCAACAGGGAAGCCGACGACGATGTCGTCGCAGGCGGTGAGTTTGTGCAGCAACACGTTGAAAGCGCCGAGCAGCACCGTGGCAGTGGTGCTGCGCCGAGACTCGGCCAACTCCCGTATTCGCACAGTGACTTCTGAACCAAGGCGGAAGCGCACGTGGGCTGGAGCCTCGGGGTCGGCCACCGGGCGAGGTGCGGTCATGCCGGGCAGATCGAGGGCGAACTGGCAGTTGGAGAGCCGCTCCTCCCAGTAGCGGCGCGACTTCTCCGAGCGGGGACCGTCCAGAAATGCCTGTTCGGCCGCGACGTGACGCGCGTAGGAGGTGTCGAAGTCGACAGGCAGCCCTGGTGTGCCATCCGTCTCGGAGCGGTACGCCGTGAGGAGGTCCTCCATGACGATGAAGAGGGAACTCATGTCACCGGCGATGTGGTGAAGGACGAGGTGCAGCGTGGTGCTGTCCGTGTCCTGATAGACGAAGAACCGAGCCGGAGCCTCGCGATCCAGACGGAAGGGGAGTTCGTAGTCACGGATGGCGAGCAACCGTAACTCCTCGGCGCCGATACCCGGCGTCTCACGTACGGCGAACGGCGCCTCGGCCCCGTACCAGCGCTGCACGTACCCCTCGGCGCGGAGAGCGATGACACCGGTGAGCACCGGATGGCGAGCACAGACAGCACGCCAGGCGCGGCGCAGCCGCTCGGAGTCGAGTCGTTCGCCGACCGTCGCGCAAGCGGTGATGTGGTAAGCGGGCGAATCGGGCGCGAGCTCGTGCAGGAAGAGGAGAGACGCCTGCCCCACGGAGAGAGGCGTCTCGGTCTGCGACCCAGTACCCCCGCCTGTTCTCCCGGTGACCGAGGCGCGTTCACCGCCACGTATGTCAGCACGCACAATTCCCCCATGAGTTGTCACAGACTTTGACACCGATCCGTCACGCTCGTCACAACACTAGGCATGGATACAGTCATGCTTCAAGCAAGTTTTGACATAGCTCTTGCCGCACGGTTTTGACCTGCGGAGACTGGATGGATCAGCACGCCCGCTACCGCTCGGCAAGGAATTCGACAGGGTCGACGCGCGCGCCCTAGGCTGCCTCGGGGCAATCGGTGACAGTGTCGTCTTGTTGGGCTCATGCCCGAGAGCGCACCATGCGGCTGAGGCACATGACAGCCGCTCGCCCGCCCGGTCTGGCAAGCCAGGGCGATCCCGGAGGACGATGATGATCGAACAGCCCGCTTTCGGGCGCAGACTACGACGACTGCGGGTTCAGCGTGGACTGTCCCAGAGCGAACTGGCCGGTGACGATGTATCGGCCAGCTATGTCTCCCGGGTAGAGAGCGGCGGGCGGTCGCCAAACGACTTGATAGCCTCCCTCTTCGCCCGTCGGCTCGAGGTGCCCCTGGAGACCCTGACCGGACCCGATTCGCAGGAGGGCGAGGACGAGCACCGCAGTCAGAGGCTCGACGTGGCCAGCCAGCTGCTCACGGCGGGAGCTCTGCGCAAGGACGGTGAACTGGCCGAGGCCGCCGGGCTGTTGCGCAGGATCGTCTCGGCAGGCGCCGGCCACAGCGAAGAGGACCTGCTTTGGGAGGCCGCCTGGGTGCTGGCCGAAGTCCTACGGGAACTGGGGCACATCGCCGAGGAGCACACCGTCCTCACCGGCCTGGCCGAGACCTCTCTGTCACAGGAGACGCCTCGGCTTGCGGCACGAGTTTCCACGGCCCTCTCCGAGAACCTCCGCCACCAGGGGCGACTGGGGGAAGCTGTCCGCGTCGCCGAGGCTGCTGTGTCGGACATCGTCACTCTGCCTCCGACCGCTCACGAGCGGGTGAAGGCGATGTTGGCGCTGCTCAACTCCTACGCTGACAGCGGGGAGTTGGAGAACGCTGCGAGGCTCGCCGACACACTGCAGGAGATCGCTGAGAACATCCCGTCCCGCCAACTGCGTGGCCAGGTCTACTGGGCGGCAGGCAGCACGCGCTTCCTGTGCGGGCTGCCGCAAGAAGCGGCGAGACTGCACGAGCAGGCTTTCGTCTGTCTGCGTCCGGACGTGAATCTGGCGGCCTGGGCCCGGCTGTGCCTGACCTCGGCGGCACTCCGCTTGGAACACGACCCCTCAGACGACGCCTTGGAGAGCGCGGAAGGGCTGCTCGCCCGCGCCCGCCAGGCGATCGAGCTCGTCGGCCGTGCAGACGACCTGGCCGATCTCATGCTGGCCGAGGCCCAGCTGGCGCTGCGTCAGGGGCGGCCGGAACGTGTGCTGGAACTGACCGGCCGCGTACGCGGCGGCGACGCCGAACTGCCCCTGGCGAAACTGGGGCAGTGCCATCTCATGTCAGCCAAGGCACACCGCCTGGCCGGTGACACTGCAGCGGCCCAGGACAGTTACCGGCAGGCGGCCGAGACCCTGGAGCGTGCGGGCGCGTATCGCAAGTCTTCTGAGGCCTGGCGGCAGTTGAGTGAACTTCTCACGCCGGGCGGCCCCCAGACGGGGGCCGCCGGCGCAGCCTGCTGACCGGCTCAGGCGCGGGGGATGTCGCCCGGTCCGGTCAGCAGGAGTTCAGGGGTACGGCGCCCATGGCCGGATTGAACATCCAGGTGTGCAGATCGGTCACCGGGCCGGTGGTCGCAACGGCGGCCACCGTCCCGCGCCCGGTCGGCAGGTCGCGCACGTGCACCTCGGCGACCCCGGCACCGTCGGGCAGCGGCACCGCGACCACGCCCTCGCCGTCCTCCAAGAGCACGTCCACCTCGTCCGGCGGCACCCGAAAGCCGTAGCCGACCGCGCGCAGAACCGCCTCCTTGCGGGTCCACAGGCCGAGGAAGAACATCTGCCGGGCGGACGGGGACAGCCGCCGCAGCAGTTGCTGTTCCCACCGCGTCAAGGCCAGATGGAGATTTTCGCCGTACGTCACGTCACCGTCCTGAACGTCGATGCCGACCGCGCCGTTCAGCGACACGGCGATCAGTTGCTGGCCGCCTCCGTACGCCACGCTGAAGCAGACCTCGCGGTCCACCAAGGCAAGTCTCCCGTGTTCCGAGCGGCAGAACTCGATACTGGCGGGACTGCGCCCGAGCACCCAGCCGAGCACCCTGCGGGTCGTGGCACGGGCACACAGGAAGGCTCGCCCGTCGCCGGGGCGGTCCAATGCCTCGGCCATGGCCCGCTCCTCCTCGCTGACCAGTTCCACCGCTTCTCCCGCGGCCTTGCCGGAGGGATCCAAACGGGTCCTGAACACGTGGAGTTCCCCGGACCGCACCACCAGGCCGGAAGGAACCGCGGCCCACCCACCCATACAGGTAATCTCCTTCGCTCGCTGGCCACCGGGCGCAGGAAGAGAAGGGCCGGGGGCGGCCCTGCCCTCCCTGCGGGGGCCGATCACTCGTGGGAGACGGCCGGAGCTCGCCGCGAAGGCCGCGACTTGGGCCAGGCCCTCGTGCCCAGCAGAGCCAGGGCAGCGGGCAGCAGCACACCGCGGATCAAGGTGGCGTCGAGGAGAATGGCGACGGCGAGTCCCACACCCAGCTGCTTCATGTCCAAGGTCGACAGTGTCGCGAAGACCGCGAAGACGGCGACCATGATCACAGCGGCTGTAGTGACCACGCCCGCGGATGTAAGGATGCCGTGCCTAACGGCCGCATGTGTGGAGCCCCCCCGTTTGACGCCTTCGCGCACCCTGCTCAGAACGAAGACGTGATAGTCCATCGACAGCCCGTAAAGGACTACGAACAGAATAAGCGGGAGCCAGGAAACCACCGCTCCGTTTGAGTCAAACCCCAGCAGGCCTTCGGCCCATTCGCCCTGGAAGACCAGCACGAGTACCCCATAGGCGGCCGCTACGGAAAGCACGTTGAGCGCAGCCGTCAACAGGGCCAGCACCATGGAACGGAACGCCATCAGCATGACCCCGAGGCAGAGCAGGGTGACGAATCCGATGACCAGTGGCAAGCGGTCTTTCAGCGTGTCGGAGAAGTCCGTCGAAAAGGCGGTCTCGCCCCCGACTGCCCACTCGTCGACGTCGGCTCCTTCCAGGACCTGCGGCGCCAGGTCGGTGCGCAGCAGCTTCAACGTCTGCTCTGCCTTCGGGCCGTCCGCGTCGCCCTGAACGTGCAGTTCGAGTCGGGACACCCTGCCGTCCTGCGACAGAGCGATATCGGGCCGCGCGGACTCTGCGAACTGCCCGGTCGCCATGGCGTTCTGGTGCAGTTCCGTCAGCAGCTGGGCGACCTCGTCGGATCGGGCCTTGTCAGCCTCGACCGCCACGGCATGGGCCGTGCCCTCGGTCGGGAACGCCTCGACCACCCGGTCGTACGTCTGCATGATCTCGTACGAGCGCGGCAGGTCCTCGTCGCCGGGCATCTTCAGCTTCATACCGAGCGCGGGTGCGGCCAGAGCGAGCATGGCCACCACTCCGATCACCAAGGACACACCTGGCGCCCTGAGAACAGGGCGCAGCACAGCCGCCCACAGCCTGCTCTCCTTGCCCACGACGGTGCGACGCCGCAACAGCGGTATCCGGGGCCGGTCGATCCTGTCGCCGAGGGCCGCGAGCGCGGCCGGCAGCACCGTGAGGGAGCCGATAACGGCCACCGCGACCACCAGGACGGTCCCCAGGGCGAGCGAGTAGAACAGCATGTTGCCGGAGAAGAACATGCCTGCCATGGCGAACGTCACCGTCAAACCGGAGACCAGGACAGCCCTTCCCGAGGTGGCCGCGGCGATGCGCAGTGCCGCCTCAGGGGAGTTGCCGAGTGCCCGTTCCTCGCGCTGACGCCTGATGTAGAACAGCGAGTAGTCAACCCCGACCGCCAGGCCCATCAAGAGGATAAGACTGGCTTGATTGGCATCCACAGGGACCAGCAGCGAGGTGACGCCGGCCAGGCCGAGGGCGAAGACCACCGAGGTGATACCGAGCAGCACGGGCAACCCGGCCGCGAGCAGGGCGCCGAAGGCGACCAGCAGGATGAGCAACGTCACCGGAACGCTGATGAACTCCGCCCGCTGGAAATCGGCACCGAGCTGTTGGCTCAACTCTCGGGTGACAGAGCCCTTTCCGAGTTGTTCGATGCGTAGGTCGGCATGGGCCTGCTGCTCCGCCTCGGTCGCCTTCAGCATGGGGCCGACAACGCTCTTGGGCTTCTTCTTCTCGTCACCACTGCCCAGGTCGAGGGTGACCGGCAGCAGAACGCTGCGCCCGTCCTCGGAGGTGACCGGATCACCGACCCCGGTCACGTCGTCCAAGGCGTCGTAGCGCTCACGGAGCGAGGTGACCACGGTGTCAGCCGTCGCGGCGGACAGCTTGCCGCTGCGCGCCTGGATCATCACCCGCTCGATGCCGTCGTCCGCGAAATCCGCGCCGTCCAGCATCTGCTCGGCGACGGCGGACTGCCCGGTGAGACCATCGGCGTCGTCCTGCTCACGGACACCGGTCACCATGCTTGCCGCGTAGGCCAGGATCACGAGCGCGATCCACAACACGAGGGTCGTCTTGCGGTGGGCCATGCTCCAGGCGGCCGTTCTCTCCACGAGTCCGCGCGGTGGCGGTGCCACTCCCGACGGCCCGGGGCGCTGGCGCGCGGCGTGCTTTTCTTCGGTGAAGGACATCGTCAAGGCTCCTCGTAGGGGGTACGCCGTGACGCTACGCAGCGGTGCCCCGCGCCGTCGGGCGTGCGATCACTCCTCCGACGGTGGTGCTGGCACTACCGACGATGGGCACGTCTGCACGCTCGGATCAGCCCAAGCCGCCCGCCTAGGATCCGTGTCAGAAGAGCCGAGACCGGGAAGTGCTATGAGGTTGAGACCACCGCGGATCCGAGCGGCGCTGTACCGCGTCGCGCGACGCCTGCTCGCCCGAGACGTACGCGACGACCTCCTGCAACTGCTGACCACGCTGGCGATGTCACCGCTGTACTGCGTGCCCATGGTGCTGTTCCTGACGGGCGCGGCCCTGACCCCGCTGCTTCTGATCGGCCTGCCGCTCCTGCCCCTGGCGATGATGCTGGCCGGCTGGATCGCCCGATTCGATCGCCAACGTCTTTATTTTCTGCGGGAGTTGGAGATCGACATGCCGGTCGCTTCCCCCAGCAGCGGCTGGAAGGACCGTCTGGGGCGGCTCTTCGGCCGACGTGCCTGGCGTGAACTGAGCTTCACGGTGGTCATGTTGCTGTGGGCCATGGGTGCAGGTGGCCTGGTGATGATGGTGCTTGCAGCCGGCCTGCTGCTCCTCCTGCTGCCTCTGCTCAGTCCTCTGCTGCCGGACGGGTCCTCACTGCTTGGTGTCGACATCGGGACCGTGCTCGGCGCAACGTCCGCGGGTGTCGCCGGTCTGGCATTGCTCATGGCCGGGCTGTGGCTCGGCAGACCGCTGGCCCGGGCCGAATCCGACCTGGCCATCCGTATGCTCGGCGCGAACCAGGTCGACCATCTCGTCCGCCGGATGATGGACCTGGAGGACAGCCGCTCGCGGATGGTCGATGCCGCCGAGCAGGAGCGGCAGCGCATCGAGCGCGACCTTCACGACGGTGCACAGCAGCGGCTACTGTCGGTTGCGATGAGCCTGGGCAGGGCCAAGTCCCGTTTCGATCAGGACCCGGACAAAGCGCGACGCCTGCTGACGACCGCACACGAGGAGGCCAAGGCTGCTATGCAGGAGCTGCGTGACGTCACTCGCGGTCTGCACCCGGCCATCCTCACCGAGCAGGGCATGGCGCCCGCTCTGGCGGCGATCGCGGCCCGCTGTCCCGTCCCTGTCGAGCTCACCGTGCAGCTGCCTGAGCGCCCCAGCCCACGGGCCGAGGCAGTCGCTTACTACGTGGTCTCCGAACTGCTCACCAACATCACCAAGCACGCCGGTGCGGACCGGGCGACGGTGAAGATCTACCGGGAGGACGACCTGTTACGGCTCAGGGTCAGCGACGACGGCATCGGCGGTGCCGATGCCGACCGGGGATCAGGCATCCACGGGCTGCGGGACAGGGTCCGTGCGGTTGACGGACATCTCACGCTCTCCAGCCCGTTCGGCGGCCCGACCGTCGTCGACGTCACTCTTCCCTGGAGGGCGTAGCAGACATGTTGCGCGTCGTCATCGCGGAGGACTCCGTCCTGCTGCGCACCGGTCTCGCCAAACTCCTCATGGACGAGGACATCGACGTCGTCGGACAGGCCGGGGACGCCGATGAGCTGCTCGCGCTGGTCGCCGACGTCGATCCGGACCTGTGCGTGGTGGATGTCCGCATGCCACCCACCCACACGGACGAAGGGCTGCGCGCCGCGCTGACGATCCGAGCCTCGGACCCCGACCGGCCCATCCTCGTCCTGTCCCAGTACGTGGAGGCCCGGTACGCCTCCAAGCTCCTCGCGCACGGAAGCGCGGGCATCGGCTATCTACTCAAAGACCGCGTGGCCGACGTGGACGAATTCGTGGCCACCCTGCACCGAGTCGCCGGCGGCAGCACAGCACTGGATTCCGAAGTGGTCAGCCAGATCTTCGCGAGTCACCAGAAGGACGACAGCGGCCTGGGGGCACTCACCCCGCGCGAACAGGAAGTGCTCGCCCTCATGGCCGAAGGGCTCAGCAACAGCGGCCTCGCGAGCCGACTGTTCATCACCGAGCGCTCCGTCGAGAAGCATATCCGCGCCATCTTCACCAAGCTCGATCTCCTTCCTGATGATGAGGGGAACCGTCGCGTGCGAGCTGTCTTGCAGTACCTCGACTCCCTGGCCAACCCCCACGCGTGAGCCTCCTGCGCTCGTCTCTTCGGGTCAGGGTTGGCGCAGCCATATCGTCGCCTGCCGTCCCTCTCCCTTCACCGACCTGCGACCCACGGAAACCGGAGCCAGAGATGTACGACACCATTGACTCGACCCGCTCGGGCCCTCGTCCATCAAGCCGCCCCAGGCGCTCTGTGCTGCGGCGCGTGATCCGCATCCTCGCGATTCTGACTGGCGTCTCGCTGGTCGGCGGAGCCGCGTGGTACTTGCTGATGTTCCTGGTCACCGACACCGAGTCGGGCTCCGCCGCGATCAGCAAGTCGGTACGGAACGTGGAGCTCGCCATCGACAGCGGCGACATCCAGGTCGACGTGGTCGGGCGAGGAGAGAAGCCGGAGTTACACAAGAAGCTGACCAGGTCGCTGCGCTCGCCCGACGAGACGATCAAGCAGGAAGGAGACACCCTGCACGTGACCACCCGCTGTGGTGAGGGCATGGGCAAATGCGCGTCGGACTACCGTCTGACCGTGCCGGTCGGCACCGGTATCAAGGTGGAGACGAGGATGGGCGACGTGTCCGTGCAAGGCGTACGGGCCTCGGTGGAGGGCCGTACCCAGATGGGCAGTGTCAGCTTGGAGCACATCACCGGCAACCGCGTCGTCGCCGCCAGCAAGACCGGCGCCATCACGCTCAAGGACGTCACATTCGACACCGCTGAGGCCACGACCAAGCTCGGTGACGTCCTGGTCGAGGACATCGAAGCGTTCAAGAAACTGACGGCTGTCTCCAAGACAGGCGACGTAGACCTACATCTCCCCGAGGACGCGGGCCCGTTCGCCGTGAACGCCGAGACCAAGATCGGCGACCGGAAGGTGACGGTGGACCAGGACTCCTCCTCCGGCACGAACGTGAATGCCAGGACCAAGATCGGTGACGTGACGGTGCGCGCGAACTGACCGTGGCCACCGTCGTCTTTCCGTCCTCCCTCCGCGCGACGGGGCGGCCGGAGCCCGAAAGGGCTCCGGCCGCCCCGTCGCGGTTTCAGTACGTCGGTCAGGAAAGCTGGAAGCCGAAGTCCGCGTCGATGTCACGGACGTCCATCTGAGCGCGCTGCAAGGTACCGGCGTAGTCCCAGTTCAACGATTGCCACGACGTGAACTGGTCGAGGACCCAGATGCCCGACTGCCGACTTCCATTTCCCGAAAGGCCGTTGCCGCCGAATGGCAGGTGCGCCTCTGCACCCACTGTCGAGTTGTTCACGCTGACCATGCCTGCCGTGCACCGCTCGCGGAAGGAGAAAGCCGTACGCGCCGAACCGGTGTAGACCGCGGCCGAGAGCCCGTATCCGTGTCCGTTGGCGAGCGCGACGGCCTCATCGAACGTGTCGTACTGCATGACCGACACGAGCGGCCCGAAGGTCTCGGTCCGGTACAGCTCGTCGTCCTGTCGCACTCCGGCCACGATGACCGGGTGCGCATACACTCCGGCGTCCGGGTCGCCCACAAAGCCCTTGCGGGGGCTGCCCGTCGTGATCCGGCCTGTGGCACTGGACCCGAAGAGCGTGTGATGTGGTCGCACGAGCTGCAGTGAAGCCAGGAAATCCTCCAGGTACCGCTCGCCGATGAGGGGTCCGTAAAAAACGTCGTCCTGGCGCGGATCACCGATCACAAGGTCCTCGACGGCCGCGCTGAATCGGGTGAGGAACTCATCATGCACATCGCGATGCGCGATCACCGCGCCCAGCGAGGTGCAGCGCTGGCCGGCAGTGGCGAACCCGCTGAACGCCGCGCCCTGGACGGCAAGTTCGAGGTCGGCGTCCTCCGCGACGACGAGTGGGTTCTTGCCACCCAGCTCCAGGCACGGGGACTGAAGGTGTCGCCCGGCCAGCTCGCTCACCCTGCGACCAGCAGCGGTCGACCCCGTGAAGCCGATCTTCTGGACGAGGCCCTCCGCCAGTGCCCGCTCAAGCCCCTCGTATGTGGCATCGCCATCGGCGTGCACGAGGCGCAGCACGTCCTCGGGCACCCCGCCGGCGCGGAAGAGCCCGAGCAGTGCCTCCGCGACGGCGACCGCGGTTTCCGAGGGCTTCCACACCACGGTGTTGCCGCAGAGCAGGGCCGGTACGAGGTACCAGGCAGGCACCGCGGCCGGAAAGTTCGCCGCCGTGATCACCGCGGCGGTACCCAGCGGTTTGCGATAGGTGAACAGTTGCTTGTCCGGCATTTCGCTGGGCACGGTCTGCCCGTACAGCCGACGCCCCTCGCCCAGGAAGAAGTCGCAAGTGTCGATGACCTCCTGCACCTCTCCCAGGGACTCCCCGAACGGCTTGCCTATTTCCCGGGTGATCAGCTCGGCCAGCGCCTCCTTGTTGGAGGCCACGAGCCGCCCCACGTTCTGCACCACCCGACCGCGCAGCGGCGCAGGCCACTCTGCCCACGCCGGCTGCGCCTCGTGAGCAGACCGGGCTGCTCCCACCAGCCCGTCCGCGTCGTCCAGTTCCTGCTCCGCGACAACGTCGGCCAGGTCAGCGGGGTTGCGCGACACGGTCAGTCGCTTGCCTGCCACATTCTTCAGCTCAGCCATATTGGGCAGTCCTCTCCTTGAGGCGTGAAAGATCGTTGTCAGGCTGTCGCTGTCTGCTGCCGTTCTCTCTCCGTCAGCAGGTACTTGGCGAGCTGCGCGACCGTCGGGTGGTCCCATACCGCAGTCGGGTTCACCTGGATCCCGAGCCGGTCCTCGACGTCTGCTGTGAAGGCCACTACCGCGATGGAGTCGAGTCCGTACTCCCCGAGTTGCTGGCCGGGATCGACCGGTTCGTCCAGATCGGGCACGTACTCACCGACGCACTCGACGAGCCAGTTCTCCAGTTCTTCGAGAGACATGGAGCCGAGCTTGTCCATCTTGTCCATCTGATTACTCCTCAAGAGCTGAAAAACAGTGCATTGTCCCGAGCGGAATTGTTCTGTTCACCGGTATCGGCGTGCGGACACCCCGAAGCTCGCTGTGCGGTCATGGCGGTCCAGCAGTTCCTCGAGGAGCGCCCCCTCCACCTCGGCCGGCACGTCCTCGGGCTGTCCGACGGCACGGCCTGTGAGTCGGGTCAGTGCGGCGACCAGCCACTCGGGCCGGGCGAGGAAGCCGCCAGGTGTCGCGTGCTGCCAGGTTCCGACACTCGCGGCGGCGGCGAGCACCGAGGCGTATCCGGCCGCGAGGTCACGTACCTCGACCGAGGCGGCGATCGACAGGTCCCGCGGCCTGAGTCCCGCGCAGGCTTCAGCGAGCATTTCCAGACGCCTCGCGTGGGCATCGACCACGGGACGCAGCGGCGCCGGGAGGTCATCGTCGAGTGCGGCGCCGAGAGTCCCGGCCAGCCCGTCCTGTCTGCCCACGGCGATCCGAAGCCCTGCCAGATCGAGTGGTGGCAGTTCGCTGTCCGTAGCGAACAGCGCAGCGGGGGCCGGTGCGGCGTCCCGCCACGCGCGGCGGGCGAGTACGGGGAGCTGCGGCAGCATCGCGGACAGACAGGCCGCGCGCGCGATGTGCCCGAAGGCGACCGGCTTGATGTCCCGGGTCATCTTCTGGAACACCGCGTGCTCTCCGTCGCGGCGGTAGAACTCGGCTCCCATCACGAGTGAGAGCTGTTCGACTGCGTCGAGCAGAACCCCGGCCAGGAGGTACTTCACGGCGGGGGCGTACACGCTGCCGAGCTCCGGCAGCACGTGCAGGGACCGGGCAGCCGCTGCTGCGAATGCCTCGCACAGCAGCAGGTCGGCGAACGCGTTGGCCAGGGTCGTGCGCACCATGGGGATGTCCGCGACTCCCCGGCCGTAGAGCCGACGCCTGAGCACGTGGTGCAGCGTGACGCGCAGTGCGGTGTCCAACATCGCGGTGCTCATCGCCGGCAGTGCGATGCGGGTCAGTTGGAAGGCGCGTGCAATCGTCTCCATGCCGGTACCACGGGCGCCGAGCAGTGCGGCCGCATCCACGGGACAGTCGTCCACGGTGATCCCGCCCAGACGCACGCCGCGCATGCCGACCGAACGGAATCGCGGGAGGAACCGGGTCCGCTCCGGGTCAAGGCTCGACACCGGCACGAACAGCTGCGAGTTGGAGCGCGGACCACCGGCGGGGTCGGTGCGGGCCAGGAACACCACGGCGTCGGCCCGGTCCAGGTTGGTGATCGACTCCTTGCGGCCGTTCAGCAGGAGCCTGCCGTCTGCGGGGGTGGCCGCGAACTCGACGGAGCCGATGTCATTGCCGTGCGCAAGCTCATGAAATGCGCACGAGATCTTGTTGCCGCCCAGCAGCAGGTCGGCTGCGTAGCGGCGTTGCTCGGGGGAGCCTGCGGTCCACACGTTGACCGCGCCGAGCAGTGAACTGGAGCAGTGGCCCAGCCCCAGGCTCGGATCGCGCCGGTAGACCGAGCGCATCAACTCGACCAGGTGATCCACTCGTTCGAGCCGGCCACCCAGACTGCTGGGCACGAACTCGGCGAGGATCCCGAAACCGTCCAGAGCAGCCCTGCCGCCCTCCGGGGTCTCCTCATGCTCGTCTGCGGCCACGATGGCTGCGAACCCCGCCGAGTTGGCCGGATCCCAGGGATCTCCCAGTCGCTCTTCCAACGCCTCCATACGCGTACCGGCGTCGGTCCGGATGTCGCTCATACGGGCACCACCGTCGATCTGTGCAGCAGCGAGATGTGGGCACCCTCGTCGCTCAGCAGGTGGTCACAGAGTTCGTCGAAGACACTGTTGGCCTCCGGAGTCCGCAATCCGAGGCCGTTCAGGACGAGAGCGAGACAGCCGCGCAGCCACGTCCCTTCACGCCACATGCCACGGTCGTGGTACTGCGGGTTCGCGATCCACAGCGCGATCGCCGCGGCGCCTGCAAAGCACCACTCGTAGCGCTCCGCGAGCCGCATCGTGTGGGTGTCGGGAGGTCCGGCGGTCGGACGGAGTCGGGTGATGCGCTCCGTCAACTCGTTGTAAGCGTCGAGTAGTTCGGCGGCCAGGTGGTCGGCGCCGCCGGGTGGATCGGCCGCGAGCCGGGCCACGAGGTCGCCCAGGCTGCTCAGTATCGAATCGTCACGTGCCATCACGCCGAGTCGGAGCGGGTCAAGGGGAGCGAGGTCCGCCTCATCCGACAACCACTCGCTCACCGGGCGGCGGGCCGTCGACACCAGGCGGCGGCCGGGACGGAGCAGCGGGAGGCTCGATGCGAGCGCGCTGCGGTTCACCCACGTACTGCCGTCGAAGATGGAGACAATCTGGTGGTCCCGCTCGACTTTCGCGAAGCCGCCGTAGCCCTCCACCTCTGTCAAGAAGCTTCGGGCACCGAGCAGTTCGGCAACGAGACGGAGCTGGCCCTGGACCAGAGTCGGTGCGAACGCCTTGGTGACCGCGGAGACGACGCTCAACTCCTCGGGTATCTCGTGGACCGCCCGCGCGGCCGTGTACGAGACCACCTCGGCGAGCAGCAGGCGGGCCACAGCCTGGCCGGCGGTGACGCGCGCGTGCGGCAGCTCCGCCAGAGCCCGCCCGTGCAGTCGGCGCTCGAGGAGGAAACTCCGGGCCAGTCCCAAGGCATGGTCTCCGGCCCCGAGAGAGAGGGCGACGCACGCGATCCGGGTCAACTGCAGTGCTTTGAGGACGAGTTCCAGCCCACCGCCGACAGCTCCGACGAGCGCGTGACCAGGAACATCAGCGTCGCGGAACTCCACCCCACTGATGTCGGCGCCCCGAATGCCGTGCGTCGGCATCTTCCGCAAGGACCGAACGGCTCCGGGCGCAGTGGCCGACTTGTCGACCAGGAAGACGCTGAATCCACGCGGCCCGCCCTTGGGATCGGTGCGCGCCAGAACTGTGACGAACCGCCCGCGAGACGCGTTGTTCACAGGCCACTTGCGACCGGACAGACGCCATCCCGATCCCTGCCGCGTCGCCGTCAAGCCCCCGGCGAGCAGGTCGCTGCCCCCTCCCGGCTCGGTGAGTCCCCAGGCCACGGCCTCGCCCGCCATGATGTGCCTGGCGAGACGGACGGCTGTGTCGCTGTCTCCCGAAGCCCACACCGAGGCGGCGCCGAGGAAGGTCTTGCCGTGCGCCACCGCGACGGTCAGGTCTCGCGACGCGACGGTTCGGAGTAGCGCATGCATCTCGTCGAGACGTGCCAGCCGACCTCCGTACGAGGTGGGGACGTAGTAACTCGGCAGGCCACACTGGTCGAGTGCCGCGCACGCCTCGGCCGGAAACACCTCGGCCTCGTCATGCGCGTTCAGCAGGACCGGATCAAAAGGACCGCCCGAAAGCGACCAGTCATCGACTGCTGCGGCGAGCTCGGATGTTCTCACCTCGGCTCCCCCGTTCCGGACGCAGCCAGCTCGGCCCGCGGCACGTAGCCGTCCGCCCACAGCGGCTGCAACTCACCCTGGACGTACAGCGATCGCATCACGGACCGTTGCACCTTGCCGCTTGTGGTGCGTCGTACTCCGCCGCGCCGCAGGATCAGCACGGCATCGGCATGCAGGCCGAATTCACGAGCCACTGTGGTCCGCATCTGAGCAGCGAGTTGGGACAGTTCCTGCTCGGGGGCCTGACGGCGCACCTCATGGATCACCACGAGGCGTCCGTCGTCACCTTGGTCAGTGGGCACCGACACGACCGAGCCGACGACGTCCCGCAGCGGCTGATGGTGTTGACGTAGTTCGTCTTCTATGTCGTGGGGATAGATGTTCCGGCCCCGGATGATCATCATTTCCTTGATGCGGCCGGTTACGTACAGTTCGCCCCCGATGAGCACGCCGAGGTCTCCGGTGCGCAAGAAGCCTTCCTCGCCGCCGAGTAGTTGGCCGAACGTCGCTTGGGTCGACACGTCGTTGCGCCAGTAGCCCTGCACGACGGACTGCCCGCGCAGCCATATCTCCCCGACCCTGCCGGGCGGAAGTTCCTCAAGGGTCTGCGGATCAACGATCCGGACATCAAGGTCCAGTGGTTCACCGCAGCTGACAAGGGCCCGGCCGGTGCCGTCGCCCGCCGGCTCCACGCGGTCCTGCTCCAGCGCCTCAGGATCACAGTGCAGGACCACGGGAGAACGCCTTGGGGTGGCAGAGACGAGCAGTGTCGCTTCCGCCATGCCAAAGCACGGCGCGAAGGTCTCAGGCCTGAATCCGGCCGACGCGAACCGGGCGGCGAAGTCGTCGAGCACGCGCGCGCTGATCGGTTCCGAGCCACTGACGGCGTACTTCCAACCCGACAGGTCGACTCCACGGGCATCGTCCTCGGACACCTTGCTGAGACAGAGGTCATAGGCGAAGTTCGGGGCGGCAGAGAGAGCTATGTTGAAGTTCTCGATCAGCTGGAGCCAGGCTCTGGGCCGACGTAGGAAGGCCGCAGGGCTCATCAGGGCAGTGCCGCATCCGGCCAACAGGGGCGACAGGATCAGCCCGATCAGGCCCATGTCGTGGTAGTTCGGCAGCCAGCCGCCGAATCTCTCCCCCTCCTCCAGCGGGAAGGCCGCCGCTGTCGTCGCCGCGTTCGCCAGCAGGTTCCCGTGGGTGACCACGCTGCCCTTGGGGTCGGTCGTGGAGCCGGAGGTGTACTGCAGGACTGCCACGGTCTCCTGGTCGGCCTCGTAGACCCTCACGTCGTCGGCACGGCGTGCGGGATCGATCCGTAAGGAGAGCACCGGCATGGTGAAGCCCTGCTGCTCAGCCCAGTCGACCACCTCCTCACGCTCCTCGAGCGTGGTCAGCACACAGCCGACCGCAGCATCGTGGGCGATGCCGAGCACCCTTCGCTGATCCTGCTGGTAGCGACCGGGCATTGAGGAAGGCACAGCGATCATGCCGGCGTAGATGCAGCCGAGGACGGACGCGACGAACTCAGCCGAAGTCGGCTGGAGCAACAGCACGCGCGAGCCGGCCGGGCACACCTGAAGCAGCTCCTGAGCGAACACACGGGCGGCCTGGTCCAGTTGGGCGTAGCTGAGCCACTGGGCGGATGCAGGGTCCGAGGGGTCTCTGACGATCGCGACTGCGGGCCGGTCCCCACGTTCGCGTGCGTGCAGTGCGAAGATCTCGGACACACTTCTCGCGCCGAGGAGATCCACCATTCTTCGTTACTCCTGTGTCGAAGGGGGCCGGGGACTTTGTCGGCCGGGCAAGGAGTCCCACTGGTCGGCGGGACGGCCTCCAGGGAGCCGACCGGGCCGCTGGGCCAACGCCGTTCACGGAAGTCAAGGGGGATGAGAGGAGAGAGCTACCCCACGGAGAGAGGTGTCTCGATCTCCGGCTCGGAGCTCCGCCCTCGGCCTTCCGGACACCGAGGTGCGCTCCCTGCCGCGCACGTCGGCCATTCCAGCTCCCCCCGCAAGTTGTCACAGAACTTGACAGCAATCCGCCGCGTGCGGCACAACCCTAGGCGGATCTCTTGTCAAATCTCAAGCAAAATCTGACAGACCATCTGTCAACATGCTTTGATCTGCAGTCACTACGGGATCGCGCCCATGTCTGGCCTCGCACCCCGACGGAGGCGCAGGTGCGTACGTGGCACCTCGCACGCCGACTGGCTTAGGCGATGGGTCGGAGCACGGGGGCGTCCAAGTGCGAGGGCTGGTCAGCCTGTTGGGGCCAAGAAGCGCTGGACGGATGTGACACGACCGACGCTATGGTTGTCGCATGTCCTCTGTGCCAGAGAACTTACCGCCGCGGATTTCCGAAGTTGATCGTGACGCGGCCGTTGAGCGTCTCCAAGACGCATTCGCCGAGGGGCACATCCCCTCCGAGGAGATGGACGCACGGCTCCAGGCCGCGCTTACCGCGACGACGCACGGCGAACTGACGTCGGCCCTGGTATCACTCCCTGACAGAGATGCCGGCCCGACCGTCACAGTGAACGCCGTGGGCGGGTTGATCCAGCGACGTGGCGGGTGGCAGGTGCCGCGGCACTTCAAGGTCACCTCCAGGATGGCCAAGGTGTACCTGGACCTGTCACGAGCGGTCATCGAGTACCCCGTGGTCGACATCGAGCTCCATCTGCAGTACGGATGGGCCCGGGTCGTCGTACCGCCAGACGCGACGGTCAACTTCGAGAGCTTGCAAGCCGACTGGAAGCAGCCCGTCTACAAGACTCCGCGCCACAGCGAATCGAACGGACCGCGCATCCATATTTCCGGAACCATGGGCTACGGCCGGTTGAGAATCAAGCACCGGCGCAGCTGACCACGTCGTCACCGACCGTTCTGGAAACCGCCGACGCACCTCTCTCCAAAGAACCACTGAGCGGTGTCAGTCATTGGCCAGCGAAACTCTACGGACGAGCACACGAACATCAGGTCCGTAGTCCAGTCGGAATATCCGTTCCGTGACAGGCATGTCAGAAGGTGACGAACGAGAGCCAGTGTTCCCTGCAAAAGGGCTGTTCAGCCGCATACAGGCTGTAGCACCGAGGACAGAGGAACCCGCCTGTCTGACACAACAGAAGCACGGCAGTTGCGCTCTGCACTTCCGTATCGCCTTGAAACCGAATTCCGGACCTCAGCCGCGGAGGATACGGCCTTCGGCGTCGGTCTTGTCGTTGCTGACGAGCAGCACGATCCCGTCGATCAGTGTCCAGACCCCAAGGCCGCCCAAAGTGACGAGTTGAGCGATGGCCATGCCGGTGTGGCCGGTGTAGAAACGACCGATACCCAGCGGCCCTAGGAAGACCGAGAGCACTCCCGCCACGATCTTTGACTTGCCGGAGTACGGTCGTCCGAACGGGTCATAACCGTAAGGGGCATTGGGCTCTGCGGGGTAACTGGCGGCGTTGCTGGCCAGGCCCGCGCCGGGGTAACCGTAACTGACCTCGGCGGGCTGCTGCGGTTGCTCGCCGTACGGGCTGTTCAATTCCGGGTAGCTCACGCGCAGGAGTCCTCCGAGCGGTGTAGGTGAGTACGAAACGGGATTGATCACACAGAGGGTCAGCATTCAGAGCCGCGTGTCACAACGCCAGCATCTGTTCCAGATTCCTCAGTCGGGGTCGACTGTGTCCAGTAAGGTTCCGGACTTTCATACGAGTCGCGGCCTGCTCCACCGGGGACCGCTCAGTCTGGTGGCGGATCCTTGCCGAAAACCTGCACCGCGTCCTGCTCACCGAACTACACGCAGCCGACGCACTCGGCTGGTCTTGGCGTGCGTGGACGGCTCCCCTGTGCGCGCGAAAAGAGGCGGGCCGCGACCGGTCTTCCGCCAGGTCGACCGGCGCCAGAGGGGGCAGCAAGCACCATCTAATGGTGAGTCACGGGGTCGGTGAAGTCTGAAGCACCACGGCCAACGTCATGTGCATCCCTGCCGAATACGAGCCTGCGTGCGCCGGGCCGTCCTGTGGGTGGGCCCGGCGCACAGGACGGCCCGGCGGTCACGCGGCGGCCGGGGTCGGGCCGACCAGCTCCGTCAGGACGTCCTCCATGGTGACGAAACCGAGCACGGTGCCCGTCTCGCCGGTGACCGCGGCCAGGTGGCTGCCGTCGGCCCGCAGCGCGGTGAGGGTGTCGTCCAGCGGCGTGTCGATGCGGACCTTGGTGACGAGATGCAGAGCGGTGCGCGGGAAGGGCTGGTCCCGGTCGGCGATGCCGAGGGTGTCCTTGATGTGGAGGTAGCCGAGCAGGGCCTTGTCCCGTCCGGTGACGGGGAAGCGGGAGTACCCCGCCCGGGCGGCCGTCCGCTCCAGCTCGGCCGGGGTGATCGCCTGGTCGACGGTGTGCATCTGCTGAGCCGGCACCAGGATCTCACCGACAGGGCGGGTACCCAACTCCAGCGCGTCGCGCAGCCGTTCGCCGTCGGCCGGTGAGAGCAGTCCGGCCTGGCTGGAGTCGAGCACCATGCGAGCGAGCTGATCGTCGGTGAAGACGGCCTCCACCTCGTCCTTCGGCTCGACCCTCAAGAGCTTCAGCAGCACGTTGGCGAAGGCGTTGATGCCGAAGACGAACGGCTTCAGCGCCCGGGTGAGGGCGACCAGCGGCGGGCCGAGCAGAAGCGCGGTGGGGACCGGCGCGGCGAGCGCGATGTTCTTCGGGACCATCTCCCCAATCAACATGTGAAGATACGTCGCCACGGTGAGCGCGATCACGAACGCGACCGGGTGCACAAGGGCATGCGGGATGTGGGCCGCCTCGAAGCCGGGCTCCAGCAGGTGCGCGATGGCGGGCTCGGCCACCGCGCCGAGCACCAGCGAGGAGACGGTGATGCCGAGCTGGGCGGTAGCCATCATCGCGGAGATGTGCTCCAGGCCCCACAGAGTCATGCGGGCGCGCTTGTTGCCTTCCTGGGCACGCGGTTCGATCTGACTGCGGCGCACTGAGATCAGGGCGAACTCCGCGCCGACGAAGAAGGCGTTGGTCAGTAGCGTCAAGGCGCCGATGGCGAGTTGCAGGACGGTCATCGGGCGGCCTCCTGCCGCTCCTGACCGAACACCTCCACCGGCGCCGTGATGCGTACGCGGTCGGCACGGTGGTGGTCGACGTCGAGGACATCGAGGCGCCAGCCGTCCAGGTCGAGCGCGTCGCCCTTGGCCGGGATACGCGCCAGGCGGGTAGCGACCAGGCCGGCCACCGTCTCGTACGGGCCTTCGGGCGCGGCCAGTCCTATCTCGGTCAACTGGTCGATGCGGACGCTGCCGTCCGCCTCCCACGCTGCGCGGCCGTCAGCCGCCTCAGCGGCGGGCAGCAGGGCGGGGATCTCGATCGGATCGTGCTCGTCGCGGACCTCGCCGACGACCTCCTCGACAATGTCCTCGACCGTGGCCACGCCCGCGGTGCCGCCGTACTCGTCGATGACGACGGCCATAGTGCGCGTCGAGCGCATCCGCTCCAGCAGCCGGTCCGCAGGCAGGCTGTCGGGCACCATCAGCGGGGCGGTGGCCAGCTCGGTCACGGGCGTGATGGCCCGCATCTCGGGCGGCAGGGCGAGTACGTCGCGGATGTGGACGGTGCCGACGACCTCGTCCAGGCTGTCGCGGTAGACCGGGAAACGGGACAGCCCCGTCGCGTGGGTGAGGTTGGCGGCGTCGGCGACCGTGGCATGTGCTTCGAGGGCGCGGACGTCGACGCGCGGGGTCATCACATTCTCGGCGGTCAGCTCGCTCAAGTGCAGGGTGCGCACGAACAGCTCGGCGGAGTCCGGATCCAGCGCCCCTTCGGCGGCCGAGTGCTGGGCCAGCGCGACGAGTTCCTCGGGGCCGCGGGCGGAGGCCAGCTCCTCGGCGGGCTCCAGGCCGAAGCGCCGTACGAAGCGGTTCGCGGTGTTGTTGAGGTGCCGGATGAACGGGCCGAACGCGGCTGTGAAGCCGCGCTGCGGTCCCGCGACCACCTTGGCGACGGCCAGCGGACGGGAGATCGCCCAGTTCTTCGGTACCAGCTCGCCGACCACCATCAGGACCACGGTGGACACGACCACGCCCAGCACGGTCGCCACGGACGAAGCCGCGCTGCCCAGACCGGCCGCCTCCAGAGGCCCTCGGAGGAGCGCGGCGAGCGACGGTTCGGCGAGCATGCCGATCACCAGCGAGGTGACCGTGATGCCCAGCTGGGCGCCGGACAGCTGGAAGGTAAGCCGACGGACCGCCTTCAACGCGCCGTCCGCGCCCCGCTCACCCGCCTCCGCGGCCCGCTCAAGGTCACCGCGCTCGACGGTGGTCAACGAGAACTCGGCCGCCACGAACAGCGCGCATGCCAGCGTGAGCAGCAGGGCCAGCAGAAGCAGCAGGATCTCGGTCACCGTGCCACCCCCGCTTCCTCACGTGTATGTCTCGGGCGGGTCGTGGCACGGCTGGTACTGGGAGGCTCACCCATTGCGGGACGTCGCTCCTCGTCGGCTCGGAGGGTCGAGCAGACCCTCGGGGGTCGGGAGGGCGGACACCCTCTGGGATCATCGTAAAAGACGGGCAAAGCGGCCTGGTCAAGTCATGCAGCGCTGCCAACCCCCGGACCAGGCAGCGCAACCTCAACAGGCCGTCGTCTTGGAGCGCCTTCATTGAGCCTCTGAGTGCAACACACAGGACTCGGGAGGCGCAGGTCCTGCACCAGGTTTGTCTCCCTTGCCGGCTGTCCCTGTGCGTGTTCTGGCGCTGCCGGACAGGATCCTCTCGCCACGGGGTACTTGCTGAGGACTTGGTGGTCCCACCCGGCACTCGTCCCTGTGTGGCTGAGCCTGGCCGTTCCTGAGGCGCCCCTGGCTACTGCCCCCGTTCATACAGACAGGGACGGCCGTCAAAATCGTCGCCATCCGCTCCCGCCTTCCTTACACAGCCCTGTCTCGGTCATCCGCCACCAGCTGCGTACCGAGGGCCGCCTCTGCCCCGAGGCATACCCCCCTTGCCCAGGGATCGCTGAGACACCAGGGCCAGAAGGGCAAGCACTACGGAAGAACGGCGTGCCTTAGGCCACCGCGTTTATGCCGAGCTGACCAGCTCCGTCGCCACCCTGGAGCTCTGTTCCCTTGCCGGTCAACCCATGCGTACTGCAAGGCTCCTGCAGGCCTCCACGCCGCACGCAGGCCCTGCTCTGACGAACCGCCCCTACCTGTCCCAGGTGCCGGCCCACATCCCCGGGCCTTGGGACCAGCTATCCATCGCCAAGACAAGTTGCAGGGGGACTTCTCCCGACCTTTCCCTACTGCCTGTCGGAGCAGTTGCCCGCGCCATGGTGCTCAGGACACATTGCCCGCGACAGGGGTTGTCTCTCCATGCCCCACGAAACGAAACAGGGGTTTCCGGGCCGGGGAACAGAGAACTACAAACGAAGACAGCCTCTCCCTTCCGAAAATTACCTCTGCACCACAGGGGCTGAAATGTCAGTCGGATAAAGCAGTCCTGTCTTTCTAGCGAGACAGCGAAACGTTCCTCTCCCTCAGACAGGCCCTGGATACCAAATCGGGAATTTTCGACACTGTTCGTGCAGGTAACCCGACAGGTAATTGACCTTGTCGCTACTTCGAGTGAAGCACCCCTTGCGAGCGGGGTAACTTATGCACTCTCATAGGTAGGGTTCTGCAATGATCGAAAACCTTCCATGGGAAGAAGTAGCCGGCAATCCCGACAAGTACATTCAGCTCTTGGAGGAGAAGGATGTCGAACTTCAGCGCGAGTCGTTCAAGGTCCGCCAGGAGCTTCGCCTCGTACGTCAGGTAAAGAAGCAGATGCAGATCGCGGACGAGTGGCGGTCATCAGGCATCCCTGACCAGCGGCAGCCCCACACAGACTCCGAAAAAGCCGAGACGACGACAGCAGCCAGCGGCTTGCAGGCCGTGCCCCGCAAGACCCGCATCTTGCGACTCATGGCCCAAGATCCTCTGCGGCAGTGGAAAGCGCTGGAAGTAGCCAACGCCCTCAACGAAGCAGACAAGATCAAGAGCGTTCGAGTGGCAGCGGATGAGCCGGCAAAAGCCGGATCTCTGATCAAGCTGCCGAATGCCTTTTACCAGTACGCACCGACTCAGCAGCCTTAAACCAAAGAAGGCCGCCACCAAGGAGTCCAGTCCAAGGTGACGGCCAATGGCGACGAACCCACCTAGAACCTTCCACAGTGCCGGATCAGTTCGTCACGTTGCATTTTACGAGCGGCCGAGGGCCGCCGGTAGCGCACGACGAAATATGGTCCTGCCCTTCGCCCGAAGGGATGACCGCCCCCATGTTCGGCTTCGAACAGCCATTCCGTGCCCCACGTCCGCATACCGGCGGCTCCGTACAGCGGCCCGTTTCACACATTCCGGCCGGGCCAGAGATCGCAGTCCAGCGCCTTTTCCAGGTTGGCAATGGTCAGCAGGTCGGGCCACGCCTCACCGGCCAGCGCCTTCGCGATCGTGTAGCGGGCGACGCCACTCTCGCGCGACAGCTCAGCGACAGACCAGCCCCGCTGGTCGAGCGCAGCCTTGAGCCGAGCAGCCATGGCCTGGGCGACCCGCGCCCCGTGGTGCTCCTCCATGACGGCCTCAGGCCACGCACCGCCGGCGCAGTACGCGCGCGGCGGCAGTCGGCGGGCATCTCCTTGGGGCATGAAGTGAAGTCTGACCCATCCGGTCCTCCCCGGTCGCGCGCGGCTGCTGCCACGGATAGATGTTATTCGAATAGCACCCCTCCTCCTGCCGGGGTGTTGGTGTGGCGGCATGTGATGGTCAGCGCATTGATTCCTATCGCCCGTCCGGCTCCCCCGCGGGGTGGAGCCGCGTCGGCGATGAAGTGCGCCGCGTGATCCGGCTCGCCGACCCGCTGCTGCCCCACAAGGCGCGTGAACTGCTCACTGCACTCGCCCAGTTGGCGCTCTTCTGCGACGGCGAGGGCCTGCCCGGGAAAGCCGAGGTGTGGCTCTCCCGAGAGGCGATCGAGCGGTTCATCGCTGTCGGCTGCCCCCACGTGCGCGAAAGCACCCGGGGCAACTACCGGTCCAGGCTCCTACGACTGCACGAGATCGTGCTGGGTGGCGTATGCCGGACCGGGAAACCCGCCAAGCTGTCGGCCTCTGTTCCCAACAGCCCCTACAGCCGGACTGAACTCGCGGATCTGTGGGGGTGGGCCAGCGGGCAGCCCACCGAAGAGCTTCGCTGGGGATGCAAGACCCTCATGGCGCTCGGTCTCGGCGTCGGCCTCGATTCACCGGAGGTCATCCCGCTGCGCGTGCATGACGTCCGAAGAACCTCCAACGGTGGCGGTCCAGTCGTCGTGGCCACTCGCGGAGCCCGGAAAAGAGACATCCTGTGCCGCCGTCCTTGGGAGGGCGTCCTGGCATCGGCTGCCGACCGTCTCGACACCACGGGCACCGCCCAGTACCTGTTCCGCCCGAACTGCTTCAGCCGCGGCACCAACACCGTCACGAACTTCCTGGACCGCACCAAGCCCAGCTCGGAGGTGCCCCGCCTGGTTATGGGCCGCCTCAGGTCGACCTGGCTGGTCGAACTCTTCGAGGAGCGGCTGCCCATCACCGTCATCGTGGCAGCCGCCGGAGTCGACACCCTCCACGGCCTCTCCCGCATCCTGCCGTTCCTGAGCGCGGTCCCCGCCGACGAAGCGGCCCGCCTGCTGCGAGGCGGCCAGTGACGACCCTCCACAGGCTGCCCAGCGACCGCCACGAGGCCTGATCTCCATGCGCGCGGAGCGACGACACATCGCCGACAACGACGTCGAAGTGGCCGTCGACGAGGTGGACAAGAGCGAACTCGTCCCGCTCCTCGAGGAATTCGTCCACCTCCCGCGCGGCCGACACCGCACACTGCATCTGAGAAGCCTCCTGATCGGCCTGCATCTGTGCACGCAGGACACCGGCGGCAAGATCGTGCTGGAGCGCGTCACCGACATCCTGTACTTCCGCATCAGCCCGCGACTGCGCTCGCTGCTCGGCATTCCCGAGTACGAAGACCACGACCGGGGCTTCGAGGCGGCCTACGCCGTCGTCCGGCGTCTCTTCCACGCGATGAAGGACGCGATGAACCCGTCCCCGCTGCCGCCCAACGGGCACCTCTCCCGTGAGGAAGCCCACGACCTGACCGCAGCGGCGGACATCGACGACCTGGCCGAGCGCGAGCGGCGTCTGGCCCTGTTCACCGAGTTCGTGCTGGACGCCTCCGTGCGGCCCCTCCACAACCTGCTGACCGAACTGGCAGAGGTCTCCCTGGGTGTGGACGGCACCCCCATCCGCACGTTCCCTGGACTACGGCAGTCCGGAATGGCAGAAGATCTACTTCCGGCTCCGCAACAGCGTCGAGGGCTACAACGGCTACGCCAAGAACCCTCTGGCCGAAGGCATCGAGTCCGCGGGCTCCCGCCGCATCCGCGGCATCGCAGACCAAACGATCCTGCTCACCTTCCAGCTGGCCCACGCGAACCGCCGCAAGATCAAGAAGTGGCTGGACACGCTTTCGCTCGGCGCCGAGCGCCCCCGCCGACGCACCCACCACCGTCGTCAGACAAAAGAACCGAGGAGCTGGACCCCGACCGGCCACCTGGCGCCAGCGGCATAGATCAATCCGCTCCCGGCCGCTGCAGCACCACGAAGACAGGCCCCACCCGTGAGATAGCTCACGCGCCGGGGGCCTGTTGGGTGCCTTGACCAGGCTGTGTGATGCCCCACAACGATCATGGAAACGAGAAACGGGCCCCTGCGATGACTTCCGTCACCTGCAGAGACCCGTTCCGTCGGTTTCTCTCTGTGCGCGAGGGGGGAGTTGAACCCCCACGCCCTTGCGGGCACTGGAACCTGAATCCAGCGCGTCTGCCTATTCCGCCACCCGCGCATTGGGTGTGTCGTCCGTCTCTCACCGATGGGTGGGAGCGCCTGGCGACATGCAGAAGATTAGCACGCTGCCAAGGGTGGATTCACATCCCTTTCCGGGGGCAGCAACGAGGCAGGGACGAGGCGGCAGACCCCGGCATCACCTGCGCACCCGCCCCTCACAGCGCCTTGTGCCCCACCACACCCACCCCGTCCGTATCGGCCAGAACCTGTTCACGTATCAACCTCGTACCGGTCCCGGCCATCTCCCCAGGAGGGGGGCAGGGTCCACAGTCGGGTGCGGGACACTGTGGTGAAACCGCCTCTACGATCCTTCCCATGGGAGTGCCCAGGGAGAGTTCGAAGAGGAACTCTGAAGGGAACTTCGGGAGGGGACTTCAGTGGACGTCGACATCCGTCGACGGTGCCGACAGGGGGAACCAGCCGATTTCCCGGCGCGTGGATACGATCAGTAAGCAGTACCAGGACAGCGACGAAGGAGGAGGTGCCCCATGGGAGTCCTGAAGAAGTTCGAGCAGCGTCTCGAAGGTCTGGTCAACGGCACCTTCGCCAAGGTGTTCAAGTCCGAGGTCCAGCCCGTCGAGATCGCGGGAGCGCTGCAGCGCGAGTGCGACAACAACGCGACGATCTGGAACCGTGAGCGGACCGTCGTCCCCAACGACTTCATCGTGGAGCTGAGTACGCCGGACTTCGAGCGTCTCAGCCCCTACTCCGGCCAGCTCGGCGACGAGCTCGCCGGCATGGTGCGCGACTACGCGAAGCAGCAGCGCTACACCTTCATGGGCCCCATCAAGGTCCATCTGGAGAAGGCGGACGACCTCGACACCGGTCTGTACCGGGTACGCAGCCGTACGCTCGCCTCCTCCGCCAGCCAGCAGGCTCCGGAGCGCGCTCCGACGGGAGGCCCGGCCGCCCGCCCCGGGGGCTACGGCTACCCGCCGCCCGCCGCCGCTCAGCCGGCGGGCGCTCCCCCCATGCCGTCCGCGCCACCGCCCGGCGGCCGTCCCGGCCCCGCGTCGCCGATGGCCCAGGGCCGCGCCGCGGCGCCCGGCCCGCTGCCCGGTGCGCGCGTACGGCACTGGATCGAGATCAACGGCACCCGCCATCAGATCTCCCGCCCGACGCTGGTGCTGGGTCGCAGCACCGACGCCGACGTGCGGATCGACGACCCCGGCGTCTCGCGCCGGCACTGTGAGATCCGGACCGGAACGCCCTCGACGATCCAGGATCTCGGGTCCACCAACGGCATCGTGGTGGACGGGCAGCACACCACCCGCGCTACGCTCCGCGACGGCTCGCGGATCGTCGTGGGCAGCACCACCATCATTTACCGGCAAGCCGAAGGGTGAAGCGGGGGCAATGTCAGAGCTGACCCTCACGGTCATGCGGCTGGGTTTCCTGGCCGTACTGTGGCTGTTCGTGATCGTGGCCGTGCAGGTCATCCGCAGCGATCTGTTCGGAACGCGTGTCACACAGCGCGGCTCGCGCCGGGAGAGCGGACGGCCGCAAGCGGCCGCCCGGCAGCAGGCCGCGCCTCCGCAGCAGCGCCAGCAGGCGAGCGGCGGCGGCCGTCAACGCCGTGGCGCGCCCACCAAGCTCGTCGTCTCCGAGGGCATCCTCACGGGTACGACGGTCGCGCTGCAGGGGCAGACCATCACGCTGGGGCGTGCGCACGACTCCACAATCGTCCTGGATGACGACTACGCCTCCAGCAGGCATGCCAGGATCTACCCGGACCGTGACGGCCAGTGGATCGTGGAGGACCTCGGGTCCACCAACGGCACGTATCTCGACCGGACCCGGCTGACGACCCCCACGCCGGTTCCGCTGGGCGCGCCGATCCGCATCGGCAAGACCGTCATCGAGCTGCGGAAGTAGTACGACAATGAGCGAGCGGAGCGAGCACGCAGCGGCGGTCCACTGGGTGGACCCCGGCGCGCTCCCGACCGGAGGGTGGGCACCGTGCGGATGTACCCGGAGCCGACGGGCGAGGTGCGCATGAGTCTGTCACTGCGCTTCGCCGCCGGATCGCACAAAGGCATGATCCGCGAGGGCAATGAGGACTCCGGCTACGCCGGTCCGCGCCTGCTCGCGATCGCCGACGGGATGGGCGGCCAGGCCGCCGGTGAGGTCGCCAGCTCCGAGGTGATCTCCACCATCGTCGCGCTCGACGACGACGTGCCGGGTTCCGACATCCTGACCTCCCTCGGCACGGCCGTACAGCGCGCCAACGACCAGCTTCGGCTGATGGTCGAGGAGGACCCCCAGCTCGAGGGCATGGGCACAACCCTCACGGCACTGCTGTGGACCGGGCAGCGGCTCGGCCTCGTGCATGTCGGCGACTCCCGCGCGTACCTGCTGCGGGACGGCGTGCTGACACAGATCACCCAGGACCACACCTGGGTGCAGCGGCTCGTCGACGAGGGACGCATCACCGAGGATGAGGCCACCACGCACCCGCAGCGCTCGCTGCTGATGCGTGCGCTGGGCAGCGGCGACCATGTCGAGCCGGATCTGTCGATCCGTGAAGTCCGCGCCGGCGACCGGTACTTGATCTGCTCCGACGGTCTGTCGGGGGTGGTCAGCCATCAGACGATGGAAGACACCCTCGCCAGCTACCAAGGCCCGCAGGAGACCGTGCAGCAGCTGATCGAGCTCGCGCTGCGGGGTGGCGGCCCTGACAACATCACGGTGATCGTGGCCGACGTACTCGACATCGACGGCGGGGACACCCTCGCGGGGCAGATGTCCGACACCCCGGTCGTCGTGGGCGCGGTCGCCGAGAACCAGCAGCAGCAGTTGTTGCACGACGACGGCACGATGCAGACGCCCGCGGGCCGCGCCTCCAGCCTCGGCCGCCCCGCGCCTGGAGGAGGCGGCGGCGAGTTCGGCCCGCCCGGCAGCGGCGACACGACGGGGTACGTACCCACGGACGGCTTCGGCGACTACACCGACGACGACTTCGTCAAACCCCGCCGCGGACGCAAGTGGCTGAAGAGATCCCTCTACAGCGTGCTCGCGCTCGCCGTCATCGGCGGCGGCCTGTACGGCGGTTACCGCTGGACACAGACGCAGTACTACGTCGGCACCAAGGGCGAGCACGTCGCGCTGTACCGCGGTATCAGCCAGGACCTGGCCTGGGTTTCGCTGTCGAAGGTGGAGAAGGACCACCCCGAGATCGAACTCAAGTACCTGCCGCCGTATCAGCAGAAGCAGGTCGAGGCCACGATCGCCGAGGGCGGCCTCACCGACGCCAAGTCGAAAATCGAGGACTTGGCGGCGCAGGCGTCGGCTTGCAAAAAAGACGCCGAACGCAGGCAGGCCGAGAGCCGTAATAACTCTCAGACGGGTGAAGGCGAAGCAGGCGGCACCACGGGAACCACAAGGACCTCCGTGGCGTCGAAGGCGACACCGACGCCGACCCAGAACCCGTCGAAGCCACCGTCCGCCGACCCGTCCCCCACCGCACCCACTCCCACACCCGGTCCCAGCCTCTCGGAGGAAGAGCAGAAGCTGGTCTCGCTGTGCGGTAAGCAGTAAGCAACGCACGCTGTGAGAGGCCCCGTTACACGATGAGCAGTACTACGAACCCATCGACGCACCATACGTCCACGATCGGCGCCATCGGCGCGCCCAGCCGGCGCAACACCGAGCTGGCGCTGCTGGTGTTCGCCGTCGTCATCCCGGTGTTCGCCTACGCCAACGTGGGCCTGGCCGTCAACGACCAGGTCCCCTCGGGCCTGCTCGGCTACGGCCTCGGCCTCGGCCTGCTCGCCGCCGTCGGCCACCTCGTCGTACGGAAGTTCGCGCCCTACGCGGACCCGCTGATGCTGCCGGTGGCCACGCTGCTCAACGGACTCGGCCTGGTGCTCATCTGGCGCCTCGACCAGTCACCGCGGCTACAGCAACTCGCCGAGAACGCCTACGGCTCCTTCAGTCCGTCGGCCCCCAAACAGCTGCTGTACTCCGCCATCGGCATCGCGTTGTTCGTGGCGGTCCTCATGCTGCTCAAGGACCACCGCGTCCTGCAGCGCTACACGTACATCTCCATGGTCGCCGCCATCGTGCTGCTGCTCCTGCCCCTCGTTCCCGGCCTCGGCGCCAACGTCTTCGGTGCCAAGATCTGGATCAACGTCGCCGGGTTCTCCATCCAGCCGGGCGAGTTCGCGAAGATCGTCATCGCCGTCTTCTTCTCCGGCTACCTCATGGTGAAACGGGACGCGCTCGCCCTCGCCAGCCGCCGCTTCCTCGGCCTGTACCTGCCGCGCGGCCGCGACCTCGGCCCGATCCTCACCCTCTGGGCCCTCAGCCTGCTCATCCTCATCTTCGAGAACGACCTCGGCTCGTCCCTGCTGTTCTTCGGCATGTTCGTGATCATGCTGTACGTCGCCACCGAGCGGACCAGCTGGATCGTCATCGGCCTGCTGATGTCCGCCGGCGGGGCGGTCGTCGTCTCCACCTTCGCCAGCCAGGTCCAGGTCCGTGTCAACGCCTGGCTCGACCCCTTCGGCTGCTACGCGGACTCCGGGGCCTGCGAACAGATCGGCCAGTCGATCATGGCCTTCGGCTCCGGCGGCGTGCTCGGCACCGGCCTCGGCCAAGGCAACTCCGACCTCATCGGCTTCGCCGCCAACTCGGACTTCATCTTCGCCACCGTCGGCGAGGAGTTGGGCCTGGCCGGAGTCATGGCGTTCCTGCTGCTGTACGCCTTGATCATCGAGCGGGGCATCCGCACCGCGTTGGCCGCCCGTGACCCCTTCGGCAAGCTGTTCGCCACCGGTCTCTCCGGCGCCTTCGCCCTGCAGATCTTCGTCGTCGCAGGCGGCGTCATGGGCCTGATCCCCCTCACCGGCATGACGATGCCGTTCCTCGCTTCGGGCGGTTCCTCCGTGATCGCCAACTGGGCCCTCATCGGCATCCTGCTCCGCATCAGCGACACCGCACGCCGTCCGGCACCGGCCCCCGCCTCCAACCCCGACGCCGAAATGACCCAGGTGGTCCGCCCGTGAACAAGCCCCTGCGCCGCATCGCGATCTTCTGCGGGCTCCTCGTGATGGCCCTGCTCATCCGCGACAACTGGATCCAGTACGTCCAAGCGGACGCGCTGCAGAAACACGAGAACAACCGCCGCGTCTCCATCGAGCGCTACGCCCAGCCGCGCGGCGACATCATCGTCGACGGCAAGCCGATCACCGGCTCCACCGAGACCTCGAGCAGCGACTACAAGTGGAAGCGCACCTACAAGGACGGCGAGATGTGGGCCCCCGTCACGGGCTACGCCTCGCAGGCCTTCGGCGCGACGCAACTGGAGTCCATCGAGGACGGCATCCTCACCGGCAACGACGACCGGCTGTTCTTCCGCCGCACCCTCGACATGATCACCGGCAAGAAGCAGAAGGGCGGCAACGTCGTCACCACCCTCAACGGCGCCGCGCAGAAGGCCGCCTTCGAGGGCCTCGGCGACAAGAAGGGCGCAGTCGCCGCCATCGACCCGTCCACCGGCGCGATCCTGGCGCTCGCCTCCACGCCGTCGTACGACCCGTCGACGTTCGCCGGGAACTCCACCGACACCGACACCAAAGCCTGGACCAAGCTCCAGAAGAAGCAGAACCCCGACGACCCCATGCTGAACCGGGCGCTGCGCGAGACCTACCCGCCCGGCTCCACCTTCAAGGCCGTCACCGCGGCCGCCGCCCTGGAACACGGCCTCGTCACGGACCCCGACGCGAAGACGGACTCGCCGGACCCGTGGACCATGCCGGACACCACCACCGAGCTGCCGAACGAGGGCAACATCCCGTGTAAGGACGCCACACTCCGCGACGCCCTCAAGTACTCCTGCAACACCGTCTTCGGCAAGGTCGGAGCCGACCTCGGCAAGGACAAGATGCTGGAGACCGCCGAGAAGTTCGGCTTCAACAAGCAGCAGTTCGTACCGGTCCGCTCCAGCGCCTCCGTCTTCCCGACCGCCATGGACAGGCCGCAGACCGCGCTCAGCTCCATCGGCCAGTTCGACACCGCCACGACCCCCCTCCAGATGGCCATGGTGGCCTCGGCCATCGCCAACGACGGCACCCTCATGGAGCCGTACATGGTCGACCGGCTGATGGGCCAGAACGTGGACGTCGTCGAGCAGCACGAACCGAAGCAGATGAGCGAGCCGCTCTCCCCGGACAACGCCCAGAAGCTCCAGTCGATGATGGAGACGGTCGTCGAGGACGGCACTGGCTTCCGCGCGCAGATCCCGAACGTCAAGGTCGGCGGCAAGACCGGTACCGCCCAGCACGGCGTCGACAACGAGCTGGCGCCGTACGCCTGGTTCATCTCGTACGCGAAGGGCGAGGACGGCAGCTCGCCGGTCGCCGTCGCCGTCGTCGTCGAGGACAGCCAGGCCGAACGTGAGGACATCTCCGGCGGCGGTCTCGCCGCACCGATCGCGAAGGACGTGATGAAGGCAGTACTCGAAAGCAAGTGACCCCGCTCACGTCCCCTTCACATCGGTGCACGTTGCGATACCGGTCCTGTATCGGGTGACGGTTGTGGCCAGGTCAGTAAAGGCGAGCCGGGTACGGTATGCCCGGACAGCACACCGCCGGACCACACAACTGGGTGCGGTCGGAACCGACGGAGAGGGCTGGTAGGTAGCTATGGAAGAGCCGCGTCGCCTCGGCGGCCGGTACGAGCTGGGCCAGGTGCTCGGCCGTGGTGGCATGGCGGAGGTACATCTCGCCCATGACACACGGCTTGGCCGCACCGTGGCGGTGAAGACGCTGCGCGCGGATCTCGCGCGCGACCCGTCCTTCCAGGCCCGGTTCCGCCGGGAGGCCCAGTCGGCCGCCTCGCTCAACCATCCCGCGATCGTCGCCGTGTACGACACGGGTGAGGACTACATCGAGGGAATCTCCATCCCGTACATCGTGATGGAGTACGTCGACGGGTCCACGCTGCGCGAGCTGCTGCACTCCGGGCGCAAACTGCTGCCCGAGCGCGCCATGGAGATGACCATCGGCATCCTCCAGGCCCTCGAGTACTCACACCGCAACGGCATCGTCCACCGCGACATCAAGCCCGCGAACGTCATGCTGACGCGCAACGGCCAGGTCAAGGTCATGGACTTCGGCATCGCCCGCGCCATGGGCGACTCCGGCATGACGATGACGCAGACCGCCGCGGTCATCGGCACCGCCCAGTACCTCTCACCGGAGCAGGCCAAGGGCGAGCAGGTCGACGCCCGGTCCGACCTGTACTCCACCGGATGTCTGCTCTACGAGCTGCTGACGGTCCGGCCGCCGTTCGTCGGGGACTCCCCGGTCTCCGTCGCGTACCAGCACGTACGCGAAGAGCCGCAGCCGCCGAGCAACTTCGACCCCGAGATCACGCCCGAGATGGACGCCATCGTCCTCAAGGCCCTGGTCAAGGACCCGGACTACCGCTACCAGTCCGCCGACGAGATGCGCGTCGACATCGAGGCCTGCCTCGACGGCCAGCCCGTCGCGGCCACCGCGGCCCTCGGCTCAGTCGGCTACGGCGGCTACCCCGACGACAAGCCGACCACGGCCCTGCGCGCCACCCCAGGCGGCCAGCAGACATCCATGCTCCCCCCCATGAACCCGGACGACGGCGGCTACGGCTACGACGGAGGCGACCGCCGCCGCCCGAAGAAGAGCAACGCCTCTACGATCCTGCTGGTCGTCGCAGGTGTCCTGGTCCTGGTGGGCGCGATCCTCATCGGGAGGTGGGTGTTCAGCGAAACGGGCGGCACAGGCAACGAGTCGTTCCCAGCACCCAACTTCGTCAACCGGACTTTGGCCGACGCCAAAGACATGGCGAAGAACGTCGACCTGAACGTGGCGACGACGGACAAGGCCTGCGAGGACACTCCGAAGGGCAGCGTCTGCGCGCAGAACCCGGAGGCGAAGGCCGACGTCAGCAAGGGCGACACGATCACACTGACGGTGTCGACGGGGGCGCCGAAGGTGGCGGTGCCGGACGTCGAGGGGCTGACCTTCGAAAAGGCCGAGGCCCAGCTCAGGGAGAAAGGCTTCGAGGTCGAAAAGAAGACCGAGGAGTCGGACAGGAATCCGGACGTCGTCCTCTCTCAGGACCCGAAGGGCAGCACCGAGCAGGAGAAGGGTTCGACCATCACCCTGACCGTCGCCAAGGAGCCGGAGCAGGAAACCGTTCCGGACGTCACGGGCAGGACCTGTGACGAGGCCACGGCACAGATGGAGGCCAACGACCTCACCGGCGTCTGCGTCGAGGTGGAGACCGACGACGACAACCTGATCGGCAAGGTCATCTCCACCGACCCCAGCGCCAACTCCCAGGTCGAGCCGAACTCCACGGTGAATATCCAGATCGGCAAGGAGGCCGAGGACGAGGAGAAGGTCCAGGTCCCGAACGTGGTCGGTCAGAACGTGGGGCAGGCCAAGCAGACCCTGGCCCAGGCCGGCTTCACGAACATCCAGTTCCAGGGCGGCAGCGACCAGAGCGACACCGCACTGGTCTCCGACCAGGACCCGGACGCAGGCCAGGAGGTCGACGACCCGGCCGGCACAAAGATCACCCTCACCACCGTCGGCCTCGGCAACGGCGGCAACAACAACGGAGGCGGCGACAACGGAGGCGGCTTCTTCGGCGGCGTCGACGGCGCCTCCGCCCGCACCGAGGAGGAGTGACGGGCACCACCCCCGGGCTGCAAACCAAGATCGTACTGGTGAGTTGACATTTGTCAGGTCGCGTTGAGCGCGACCTGACAAATGGGGGGATTCATCAAGAAGCGACTCATGGCCGTCCTCGGGGCCGCCTGTGCCCTGAGCGTCCTTTCGGCGGGAACGGCGAGTGCCGGCACCAACAGCGGCTTCGTCTACACGACGGACTGGGATCCCGGCGGCAGGGGTGCCGCCGGTCATGACGGGGACTGCCTGACCGTCTTCGATGACCAGGCTGACGGCTACGCCGTCGAGATCCACCTCTTCCGGATGAGCGACTACAAGACGATCGCCGAACTGAGGACGACGCAGCCCGCCCTCTCGCGCGAGTACAAGTGCTTCGGGTCCCAGGTGCCCGAGAACACCAAGGTCGGTGTACGCGTCTCGCTCATCAAGAGCGGCGACAAATTCAGCGGCTTCAAGTACAACCTCACCACCTGAGCCGTCGACGGAAGAACGAAGAGCCGAAGGGGTCCTGGCTACGTGATACGTAGCCAGGACCCCTTCGGATTTACCGCCACCGCAGCCCTTCGCGGCGTTGACGGCTGCCCCGGTACGGCCAGAGCCCCCGCTCGTTTATCAGTTCGGTGGGGTCTGGATGCCCTGCCCTGGCAGTACGGCCAACCAACACGGAAGGACAGAGCGTGATCAACGAAACTGCTCTGCTGGAATCGAGAACCCTGCGCGACAGCGCACTGGAACGCACGGACGTGCTCGACAGAGTCAAAGCCCTGTCGCTGCTGCCGGACGGCATGCATGTGACTACGGCGATGGTCGCGACGTACTTCCAGGTGGGCATCAAGGCCATCCGTTCCCTGGTGGTTGACCACCGCGAGGAACTGGAAGCCAACGGCTACCGGGTTTTGACAGGTTCAGAACTGAGCTCCTTTAAGGAGCTCAGTGGGATTCAGTCACGCACAGCATCCCTCGCGCTCTTCTCCCGCCGCGCCGTCCTCAACGTCGCCATGCTGCTCCGCGACAGCGAAGTCGCACGTCACGTGCGTACATACCTCCTCGACATGGAGTATCTGGCGCGCACCCAGCCTGTGGATAACCCTGTCCACAGGGAGGCTGCCACCTCCTCCCTCGACGACCGCATCGACCAACGCATCAGCCACGTCCTCGGCAAGACCGTCGTCCCCATGTTCAACGCCCTGATCGAAACATCGAGCGAGCACCGCCGGGAACTGATCGCCCTGCGCACCGGCGTCCAGCGCATCGAGCGCCGACTCCAACAGCACAACGCCCGACTGCAGCGGCTGGAAGGCCCCCGAGAAGACCGGCCCCTCGCCGGAGTCATGGCCTCCATGGACGCGATGAACGGGCGCGAGTTCGAGGAACATGTCGCCCAACTGCTGCGCCGTGACGGCTGCACCGCTGTCGTCGTACGAGGCGGTCATGGAGACCGGGGCGTAGACATCACGGGACGTACCCCCGACGGACGACACATCGCCGTCCAGTGCAAGAGATTCGCACCCTACGTATCCGTGACCAGCCCCGACGTCCAGAAGTTCATCGGGTCGGCCAAGGTCCTGTACAACGCGGACGTGGCGCTCTACGTGGCCACATGCCCCTTCACTCGCGATGCGATGAACGTCGCGGCTGATGGCGGCGTCACACCGGTGGACCGCAGCTTGCTCGAGGCATGGAGCGGCGGTACAGAACTGTCCGCCTTGAGCTGACCCACCGACCCGTCGGAAAGGGCCCGAAGTCGCAAAGGGTAGTTGCGGCTTCGGGCCCAGCTCATGTCGAGAGTGACATCACGTCACTCTCGCCCTTCAGAGTCTCACTGACGCAGCTCCGTCGGCGGCGTCCGCTCATCATTCACCTTCTCCACCCGGTCCAGCTCCCCCCACACCACGTACCGGTAGGTGGAGGTGAAGACCGGGGTGCAGGTCGTCAGCGTGATGTAGCGGCCCGCCTTCTTCTTGCCCGATTCCTTGGGGACGGGGGCGAGGACATCGACGTTGTACTTGGAGGTCTCGGGGAGGATCTCGTAGACCTTGTAGACGTACCACTCGTCCTTGGTCTCGAAGACGATCGGGTCGCCCTTTTTCAGCTTGTCGATGTTGTGGAACTTCGCGCCGTGACCGTCGCGGTGCGCGGCCAGCGAGAAGTTGCCCTTCTTGTCCTGTGGGAGCGCGGACTTGATCGGGTCGGTGTAGTAGCCGGCGGTGCCGTCGTTGAGGGACTTGGCAGCGGTGCCCTTCTTGACCAGCACCTCGCCGTTCTTCATCGCGGGTACATGCAGGAAACCGATGCCGTCCTTGGTGTCCAGGCCGATAGGACCGCGGCCCTCGGCCCAGTGGTCGCGCACCTTGTCACCCTGCTTGTCGGCCTTGCGGTCCGCGACGACGTTCGTCCACCACAGCGAGTAGGCCACGAACAGGCCGAGAATCAGGCCCGTCGTGATGAGGAGTTCACCGAAGACGCTGACGGCCATCGCGATCCGGCCGGGGCCGCGGCGGCGGCGCCGCGCGGGCGAGTGCGCCGACGCGGCGGTCTGCTCTTCGTGGTCGGTCGTCGCTGCCACTCTTCATCTGTCCTTAACTGACGAGCGCATCCGGCTTCCCCTTGCTGCGCGGCCGTTCCTCGACCATCTTGCCCCAGACGATCATCCGGTACTTGCTGGTGAACTCCGGAGTGCAGGTCGTCAGAGTGATGTAGCGGCCCGCCGTGGTGAAACCCGACCCCTTGGGGACCGCGTCCAGGACGGCCGTATTGCTCGGCGCCGTCACCGGCAGGATCGACGCCATCTTGTAGACGAAGTACTGGTCCTGCGTCTCCACGACAATCGGATCGCCCGGCTGAAGCCGGTTGATGTACCGGAACGGCTCGCCATGCGTGTTGCGATGCCCGGCAAGCCCGAAGTTGCCCGCCTTCTCCTCCGGCATCGCCGTCTTCAGATCGTCCTCCGCGTAGTGACCGACCATGCCGCGGTCCAGCACCCGCTTCTTGTCGATGCCCTCGGCGATCGGCACGACCACGTCCAGCTTCGGAATGTGCAGGAGAGCGAAACCCTGCCCCGGCTCGAACGCCCCCGGCTTCCGCTTACCGGCCGCCCAGTCGTCCTGCAGACTGCTCGCGGCACTGCCCGCCTGCGCCTCCGCACGGATATTCGTCCACCACAGCTGATAGGTCACGAACAGCAGCATCAGTACACCGGTGGTTATGAACACCTCACCGATCGCCCGGCTGGCCATCACCGCCGCCCCCGGCTTCCGCGCCCGCGCCGCCCGCCGTGCCTCCACCCGCGAGAGCGGCGTCGCGCCCGGCTCCTCCGCCGACTGCTCCTGCCCCGGCCCGCCGGCCCCGCCATGCCGCCCATGCCGCTTGGCGGCCTTACGCCGGGCCGCACGGCCACCGGCGGCGGAGGCGTAGGAGCCGGCCGGCGTGGCAGTCCTGGCCGCCCGCACGGACTCGCTGTCCGGTACGCGCAGCGCGACGGTCTCTTCATCGATCGGGGGCATCGGAGCGGGCGTCGGAGCAGGCTCGTACCCCTGGGAGTACGCCTCCTCCTGCCACGCCTCTCCGTACGGCTCCCCACGCGACGGCTCGTCGTACGAGGGCGAAGACTGCCGCTCCCTGGAGGACGAGGCCCTCTGCTCCCCGTACCAGTCCCGCGCATACCCCTCAGGGTCGTACCACTCCTGCTCCGACCCGGCAGCGCCTCCATACGCGGCAGCGGCCCCGTACACGGTGTCCTCACCGTACGGGGCAGCACTGTCGCGCTCGGGGCGCAGGGCGGTCACGCCGTGGCCCTGCCCACCACCGGGGCAAGCCCCGTCGACCTGGCCACGGCCCCCCGGTCACCGCACTCGGCCAGCCAGTTGGCCAGCATGCGGTGGCCGTGCTCGGTCAGCACGGACTCGGGATGGAACTGCACACCCTCGACAGGCAGTTCACGATGCCGCAGCCCCATGATGATCCCGTCATGCGTACGAGCCGTGACCTCCAGCTCGGCCGGAACCGTCCCCGGCTCGGCGGCCAACGAGTGGTAACGCGTCGCCGTGAAAGGCGACGGCAGCCCCGCGAAAACACCCCGCCCCTCGTGCTCGACGAGCGAGGTCTTGCCGTGCAGCAGCTCAGGCGCACGGTCCACGACACCGCCGTACGCCACCTGCATCGACTGCATACCCAAGCAGACCCCGAAGACGGGGACACCGGTCGCAGCACAGTGCCGCACCATGTCGACGCAGACACCCGCCTCCTCGGGAGTGCCCGGCCCCGGCGACAGCAGCACACCGGCGAAGCCGTCCTGGGCATGCGCCGTCGACACCTCGTCGTTGCGCAGCACCTCGCACTCGGCGCCCAGCTGGTACAGGTACTGGACCAGGTTGAAGACGAAGCTGTCGTAATTGTCGACGACGAGAATCCGCGCGCTCACTGGTTGTCCACCGTCACATCGTTGAAGGGCAGCAGCGGTTCGGCCCACGGGAAGACGTACTGGAACAGCACATAGACCACCGCGAGCACAAGCACGAGCGAAATCAGCGCCCGCACCAAAGCGTTTCCCGGCAGATGCCGCCAGATCCAGCCGTACATGCCGTCCCTTCCGTCGCCGTACCACACCAGACTAACGGCGCAGCGCCTCAGGTTTCCCAGCCTCCACGGGCTGTGTGGCATCAAGGTGCGCCCACACGATCAGCCGGTGACTGCGCCCCCACTCCGGCTCGCAGGTCGTCAGCGTCAGATAACGGCCCGGCCGCGTATACCCGGACTTCCTAGGCACAGGGTCAATGACCGCGACATCACTGGGCAGCGTCTTGTACGGCTTGTTGTCGATCCGGTACGTGAACCAGGTCGTGCCATCGGTCAGCACCACCGCGTCACCCGGGCGCAGCTTGGGGAAGTCCTTGAACGGGTCCCCGTACGTGCGGCGATGGCCCGCGACAGCGAAATTTCCCTCCTGGCCGAGCTGCGCCGTACTCGCGTAGTGACCAAGCCCCTTCTTCAACGTGCTCGTCTTCGTACCTTCGAGCACGGGCTTGTTCCACGTGAAACCAAGCCTCGGGACATACATGACCGCGAACGGCTTGCCATCCTCGTACGCCGCCGGCGGCTCGGGATTCTCGAGCGCGGGAGCCTCGGCCGCGACCGTCCCCTTCGACCACTGGTCCTGAAGACTGTCGACCTGGTCGTCCATCGCACTGTCGGCCTTCACACCCGTCCAGAACAGCACGTAAACGACAAAGAGCACGATCACGCCGCCCACAGTGATACACAGTTCGCTTAACGTCCTGACGATCACTCGCATCGGCGGCTCCCGGCGCGCTTACTCCACAGGCTTCGCGTAGTGGAGATCCACTGTGCCCGAGTAGCCGGGAAGAGTCACTGCCCCTTCCTCCTTCACTTTCCAGCCGAGCCCATAGACATTGACGTACACCATGTAGTTCTGGATCGCCGGAGACGCGGTGAGGGCCCTCTGCAGCTTCTCCGGATCACCGACCGCCGTGATCCTGTACGGCGGCGAGTAGACCCGGCCCTGAAGGATCAGGGTATTGCCCACACAGCGCACGGCACTGGTGGAGATCAACCGCTGATCCATGACCTTGATCCCCTTGGCACCGCCCTGCCACATGGCGTTGACCACAGCCTGCAGATCCTGCTGGTGAATGACCAGGTAGTCCGGCTGCGGCTCCGGATAGCCAGGGAGCTTGGCCGTGGCATTCGGCGGCGCATCGTTCAGCGTGACCGTGAGCGCCTTGCCCTTGAGCCTCTGCGTACCCGCATTCCCCTCCAGAGCCGCCAGCCTGTCGTCCTCTGCCTTCGTACTCCCGTCATCACGCTCGGCCAGCGCCTCGACATCCTCGCGCAACGTCGCGTTGCTCTCGTCGAGCCGGCCGTTCTTGTGACTGCGCTCCTGAATGAGATCGGACAGCTTCAGCAACGAGGCATCCGTCCGGATATTGGTGCCCTTGGCCGTATTGAAACTAGTGAAGAAGATCAACCCGGCGAGAGCGAACACAGCCGCGGTCAGCACACGCACCGGACGAAATCGCCGCATACGCGCAGGGCTGGAACCCGCCTGGGGCGAGTCGGCAGAATTGCTCAACGTACCCTTATCTCCTTCGGCGCCGCGGAAGCACTACGCTAACGGACGCCCGGGGGAGCGCTAAGAGTCCCCTTGTACGCTGCCCCGGAGCCAGCCAACGTTCCCTGCGCGGCCACGCAGCGCATCGACAGGAGAGACCCTCGTGCCGAAGTCACGTATCCGCAAGAAGGCCGACTACACGCCGCCCCCGGCGAAGCAGGCAACCAATATCAAGCTGACCAGCCGCGGCTGGGTCGCTCCGGTCATGCTGGCCATGTTCCTCATCGGCCTCGCCTGGATCGTCGTTTTCTATGTGACGGACGGCTCACTGCCGATCGACGCCTTCGGCAACTGGAACATCGTGGTCGGCTTCGGGTTCATCGCCGCGGGATTCGCCGTTTCGACGCAGTGGAAGTAACGCGGCCCCAAGGTGTCGGGAAGCTGTACGGCTAGCCCCGACTCAAGCTGTCCACTGGAGTTATCCACAGTCATCCACAGCGGTGGAAAACGTCCGAAGATCTGTGGATAACTCATTGAGCGTTGACTCCGGTGTGACAGACCTACCGGGATCCGGATGTCTGTTCGCCCCTTGTCCTGCCTGGGGAAACCCAGGTCAGCGGCAGGGGGCACACCTGTTCCCACACAGCATGCACAAGATCCGGCACAGTCTGTGGACAACGCCGGCTCCTCAGGTGAGCTGACCGGTCCTGATGAGTGTCATGACCACAACCGCGACCAGCACCAGTGCGCAGACGCCGTACTGGATGAGGGCCCGCCGTCCGCGAGGTGCGTGGACCATCGCGTAGCCGATCACCACGCCGCCGACGAGGCCGCCGATGTGGGCTTCCCAGGCGATGTTGCTCCACCCGAAGGTGAAGATCAGGTTGATCACCAGCAGGGCGATGACGGGGCGCATGTCGTAGTTGAGCCGCCGCATGAGTATGGCGGTTGCCCCGAAGAGGCCGAAGATCGCGCCGGAGGCGCCGAGCGAGGGCTGGTTGGGTTCGGCGAGCAGGTAGGTGAGGGCGCTGCCTGCGAGGCCGGAGATTGCGTATAGGGCGATGTAGCGGGCGCGGCCGAGGGCTGCTTCGAGGGGGCCGCCGATCCACCAGAGGCTGAGCATGTTGAAGGCGATGTGGATGACGCTGCCGTGCAGGAACATGGCTGTGGCGAGGCGGTACCACTGTCCTTCGGCGACGCCTTCGACGCTGCCGAGGCCCGGCACGTATGCGAGCCCGAGAAGTTCGAATCGCTCATCGAAGCGTTCGCCGACGGAGAGCTGGACCAGGAAGAGGGCGAGGTTGAGGCCGACGAGGATCTTGGTGATGAGCCGGGGGTCTTCGGTGATCGTGCCGCCTGCGAGGGTGCGCGGCTGGCTGGCGGTCGGTGAGTGGCCTGTGCCGGAGTCGCCTCGTACGCACTCGGGGCATTGGAAGCCGACGGAGGCGCTGACCATGCACTCGGGGCAGATGGAGCGCTCGCAGCGGGTGCAGCGGATGCCGGTCTCCCGGTCGGGGTGCCGGTAGCAGGTGGGCAGGCTTTGGGCGTCCTGCGGTCCCTGCGGGCTGCCTGGCACCTGGTCCATGGGTGTCCCCTCATTCTCCGTACGACGGGCACACGGCGGTGTCCCAGGGACGCGTACCCCAATGCACCGCCCCGCCCTTCCTTCTACGGACGGGCGGGGCACATTGGTTCCCTGGCCTTGGTTTTCGGCCCTGACTCGCGTCCTGACTTCGGCGGGTGCGGGCGGGCAGGCCCGGCCTCGGTGGCGGCCGGCGTCAGCGGAGGTCGGTTCTGAGCGGAGGTTCGGGTCTCAGCGGGTCTCGACGACGACCGACTCGATGACCACGTCGTTGACGGGGCGGTCGGTGCGCGGGTTGGTCTGCGTCGTGGCGATGGCGTCGACGACCTTCTGGCTGGCCGCGTCGGTGACCTCGCCGAAGATGGTGTGTTTGCGGGTCAGCCAGGCCGTTGGGGAGACGGTGATGAAGAACTGCGAGCCGTTGGTGCCCGGGCCGGCGTTCGCCATGGCCAGTAGGTACGGCTTGTCGAAGGCGAGGTCGGGGTGGAACTCGTCCTCGAACTGGTAGCCGGGGCCGCCTGTGCCGTTGCCCAGGGGATCGCCGCCCTGGATCATGAATCCGCTGATCACCCGGTGGAAGACCGTGCCGTCGTAGAGCTTGTCCGTGGTCTTCTCCCCGGTCTCGGGGTTGGTCCACTCACGCTCACCCTTGGCGAGCTCGACGAAGTTCCGGACCGTCTTGGGCGCGTGGTTCGGCAGGAGCCGCACTTCGATATCGCCTTGGTTGGTCTTCAGGGTGGCGTAGAGCTGCTCAGCCACGATCTGCCTTCCGTTGTCCTTTGTGACTTCTCGATCCTCGCATGGTCGGCGCTGCCCGTCGTGCGTCGCCGCCGTTCTGAGCTGCTTCGTACCAAAGGGGCGCATGGCAGGAGAATTCATGGCATTGTCGTCGGCAAGCCCTTGTTGCACCGTATTGATCAATTATTGCCCTGAGTGCGCATGCAGTCGGTGCGCGCATGACCCGGATGCTCGCTCGCGTATGCCCCGGGGTGCTCCGACAGGCATGATCCCGATAAGGGTGGAAAGGTGAACTGTGTCTTGCTGGGGGATCTCCCCAATTCCCCACGTACGCCACCGAGGAGGAGGATCCCGTGACCCGCATCGACAGCGTGCGCGCCGCGACCGGCTCGGCGAAGGGCAGCGTGCTGCACGCCGCGGAAGCGGTGGCGCCCTACGCCGACACGGCCAAGGACCGGGCCGCGCACTATGCGCATGAAGCACGCGTACGGCTCGCGCCGAAGGTGTCGGCCGTCGCTCACCAGGCCGCCGATCAGGCTCGTACGCAGTACGACGCCCATCTCGCGCCGCGTGTGGAGCAGGCGCGCACTCATGTGCCGCCGAAGGTCGACTACGCCGCCCACGAGGCTGCGCTGCGCGCCCGCATCGCCGCACGGCAGGCCACCGACTACTCCCGGCCGAGGATCGAGCAGGCCAGGGCGGCGGCTGGGCCTGTCCGTGAGGAGGCCGCGGCTCGTAGCGCGGCGGCGCTAGCGGCGCTGCGTGGACAGGTTTCGCCGAAGGAGATCGAGAAGCTGGTCCGTAAGCATCAGCGGCGGGCCAGTGTCGGGCGCCTCGCGAAGGGTCTGGCTGTTCTTGGCGTCCTGGCGGGCGGCGCCTTCGCCGCCTGGAAGTGGTGGGACAAGCAGGCCAACCCCGATTGGCTGGTGGAGCCGCCGGCGGCCACGGAGGTGCCGGACAACGGTCAGCTGACTTCGGTCGATGGCAGTGGCCAGGACGCGCTGGACCCTGAGGTTCAGGCGAAGCAGGCCGCGGCGGAGGCGGCGGAGCGCGACGAGCGCGGCTGACGTCGCCGGTTCGTGTCGGCTCGCGTCCACCGGTTTCGACATCGCATGGTTTCAACATCGCTGTGGGCGGGAGGCCTGTGGTCTTCCGCCCCAGCGGTGTTTCACGTGGAACCTGTGGGCCGGTGGAGCCGGCCGGGCCGACTGAGGCTCATGGATCGGGCAAAGCCGTTACAGATAGGCCCCTCCGACCGCGTTTCCGCAGGTCGGAGGGGCCTTCAAGGGGTGGAGCCTAGGGGAGTCGAACCCCTGACATCTGCCATGCAAAGACAGCGCTCTACCAACTGAGCTAAGGCCCCGGATGGGAAGCGTCCGCCGGGAGAATCTTCTCCCGAAGAGCGCCGCAGCCCAGAGTACCGGGTTACCCCCAGGATCCTGCAAAAGGATTGGGGTCCCAGCGAACGACCACTCTCCATAAGATGCTCGACGTGGTTCGCTTCAGCGAACCGCGGTACGAAGCGATGGGGAGACGCGAATGGACGCCGCACAGCAGGAAGCAACCGCAAGAGCGCGGGAGCTGCAGCGGAATTGGTACGGGGAGCCGCTGGGGGCGCTCTTCCGTAGGCTCATAGATGACCTGGGGCTCAACCAGGCTCGTCTGGCGGGGGTATTGGGACTGTCCGCACCGATGCTGTCGCAGCTGATGAGTGGTCAGCGCGCCAAGATCGGCAACCCGGCGGTGGTGCAGCGAGTGCAGTTGCTGCAGGACCTCTCCGGGCAGGTCGCCGACGGCAGTGTGAGCGCGGCCGAGGCCACCGAGCGCATGGAGGAGATCAAGAAGTCGCAGGGGGGATCGGTGCTCAGCAACAGCACGCAGTCGTCGAGCAGTTCGGGTGCGCCCACGGTCAAGCGCGTGGTACGCGAGATACAGTCGCTGCTCCGTTCCGTGGCGGCCGCGGGGGACATCATCGAGGCGGCTGACACCCTCGCCCCGAGCCACCCGGAGCTGGCAGAGTTCCTCCGGGTGTATGGGGCCGGCCGCACTTCCGACGCGGTCTCGCACTACCAGTCCCACCAGAGCTGAGCCCGCCGCCCGGCTGTTGAACACCCCGTATCCGTAGGGCCTTTGAGCTTGCTGGATGCGGGGAGCGGGGCAGCCGGGCCTCTTGATGAGGTCGCCGTGCCGACCGCCGAAGAGGGAGCGACGCACGACCATGGGTGAGGTCTTCGCCGGCAGGTATGAACTGGTCGATCCGATCGGACGCGGGGGAGTCGGTGCGGTCTGGCGTGCCTGGGACCATCGGCGGCGCCGGTATGTGGCCGCCAAGGTCCTGCAACAGAGCGACGCGCATGCGCTGTTGCGCTTCGTGCGGGAGCAGGCGCTGCGGATCGATCACCCGCATGTGCTCGCTCCCGCCAGCTGGGCGGCCGACGACGACAAGGTTCTGTTCACCATGGACCTGGTCGGCGGAGGCTCGCTGGTCCATCTGATCGGGGACTACGGTCCCCTGCCGCCGGTGTTCGTCTGTACCCTGCTCGATCAGCTGCTGGCGGGGCTTGCCGCGGTGCACGCGGAGGGGGTCGTGCACCGCGACATCAAGCCCGCCAACATCCTGCTGGAGGCGACCGGGACGGGCCGTCCGCGGCTGCGGCTGTCCGACTTCGGCATCGCGATGCGTCTGGGGGAGCCACGGCTGACGGAGACCAACTACGTGGTGGGGACGCCCGGTTACCTTGCACCCGAGCAACTGCTCGGTGAGGAGCCGGACTTCCCTGCTGACCTGTTCGCCGTGGGCCTGGTCGCTCTCTATCTGCTGGAGGGCGCCAAGCCCGATGCCAAGGCACTCATCGAGTACTTCGCGGCGCATGGCACGCCGGGTGCCCCGAAGGGCGTTCCCGAGCCGCTGTGGCAGGTCGTGGCCGCCTTGCTGCAGCCGGACCCGCAAGCGCGGTTCCGCACCGCCACGGGGGCGCGCAAGGCCCTTGCCTCGGCCCGGGAGCTCCTGCCGGACCCCGGCCCCGAGGACGAAGTGATCGAGATCTTCGACCAACTCGGCCCGCTTCCGCCAGGGTTCGGCCCGGATGGTCCACTCCCGGCGGGGTCCGAGCCGGGCGGTCTGCCAGCGACGGAGTCCGGCCCGGACGGCCCGCTCCGGAACACGTCTGGCCGGGTGCACAACAGCGTTCCTCAGCACACCAACCCAGGCCTCGACAACGCGTCTCAGGACATCAGCGCGGGCAGCGCGCCGCCGCATCCGCAGACGGGTCCCGTCCCGTCTGCGGCCCACGCGGGCGCCGTACTCCCTGACGGCACGCCTATGCCCGACGCCGAACCGCCTCCCCCCGCCCCCGATGCCGTATCCCCACAGCCCTCCCCGACGTCGCCGATGTCGGACACCGGCAGCTTCCACCTGCCGCCTCCGCCTCAGCCCCGGACGGCCACCTCTTACACGCAGCGGCACCAGCGGCAGGCCCACCCGCAGCGCCCTCCAAAGCCCCAGGAACCAGCTCATCCACACCTGGGGCAGGCCCCCACTCCCCCCAGCTCCTTCCCGCTCCCGGCTCCCGCCCACGCTCCGTCGTACGGATCCGCGCATGTGAACTCCCCCCAGGGCGCGACCCCCGCGTCGCAGCCGCACGCATTTGCCTCTACTGCTTCATACACCGCTCGCGACGTTCAGGTTCCACCTCAGCCACAGCCAGTTGCGCGGCACCGTGGCAGGCGCGCGCTCCGGCGTCCCGGGCCGCCCGCGCAGGTGGCGATTCCGGTGCTGCTGCTCGCGCTGGTCTGCTTCGCGGTCGGGTTCTGGGCCCTGACTCGGATCTGAGCCCGACATCCCGCAGGGCCCGGAACTGAGCAGGTGAGGTCAGGAACTGAGCAGGTGAGGCCCGGCCTGGGTCGGCGAGCTACCGGGCCCGCGGCGGCTCGTACCCTCGCGCGACCGCACCGCCGGCCATCGCCGCCGTTCCACCGGCCCGGCGCCGGGCGATCACAGTCCACACCCCGAGTCCCAGCACGAGCACGCTCCCCGCGCCGATCCCGCCCGCGGCCACCAGCTTCATCGTGGCGTCGCTGTCACCGTCGTCACGTCCGCCCGTCGCCCCGGCCCCGCTCGCCGCCGCTTCGTTGTCCTCCTCCGTGACATCGAACACACCGCGAGGCCTGGCCGCCCCCTTGTACGCCGGTTCGGCGCTCGCCGCACCGCCCACCCGCACACTCAGCATCAGGTCGATCGCCCCGTCGCTGAACTTTTCGGCCGCCTCGGCGCCGAGATGCACGGCGAGGTAGTACCAGCCGGCGAACCGCATCCCGCTGACCTGGTCGTCGAGGGTGTACCGGTTCTCGTAAGCGACCGCGGGCAGCGGCTCCAGGGCAGCCGACTTCGGTGTGCCGTCGTATCCGGTGCGAGCGTCGTCCACGAAGGCGCGCACCGGGTTGTGGAGCGAGATGACGAGGGCGTTGCCCAGGAAGCCGTCGCCGTCGGCCGCGCCCAGTTCGGCCGTGGCGTAGAGCTGCTGTCCCCAGTCGACCGGGATCCGGTAGAAGAGTGTCTGCCCGGCCTGGATGCCGTCTTTCCAGATGCCCTGCTCGAGGGCGCGCGCGTCGTTGAAGCTCGTGCCGCCCCTGCGGGGCTTGGCCGTGCCGCTGACGGGCTCTGGGGAGGCGGAGTTCCAGGTCTCCGGGGCGGTCGTCGGGCCGGTCTTCTTGAGGGCGGGCTCGGACACGTACTGGAGCTCCAGGCTCCACTCGTCCGGTGAGGAATCGGCTCGGCTGGTGCGCTCCACGACCACGGAGTACGTCCCCGCCGTCTGGCAGGCGTACTCGTCGGGGCCGACTCTGCGCGACGCCCAGGCGGTGAGGGGGCGGGGGCTCTCGGTGGGCCCGAATCGGGCTTCTTCGGCGTCTCCGGAGAAGCAGCTGCGGCCGGCAGGGTCCTGGAGGGAGACCTTGATGCCGTCGGAGGAGGCGACCTTCGTCCCCGTCCTGGGGAGGGCGGTGGCAGAGACGTACGCGTTGGAGACGCTGTCGAGCCGGAGGCGGTAGTAGACCTTCTCGTTGTTCTGGACGGAGCTCTGATAGGTCCCGCCCGGGGCCAGCTGTGCCGCCTCGATCGCGTTCGACGCGCCCTCGACCAGCTGGGCGTCCTCGGCGAAGGCGTATGGATCAGGCGTCCCCGCCGCCTTTCCCTGGCCGTGTGTCTGCCCCTGCGCCGGCCCGGGCAGCACCGCGCTCGCGCACAGCGCCGCCAGGCAGGTCATGACCATACGGCCGCGCCACCACACCGTGCGCCGCCCCATCACGCGCCACCCCTCGTCGTAGCCCCGGATCGTCACCCACCGGGCTCCCGCGGACCGGCATCATTGCGCCCCGATCACCGCGAAGCCCCGACCATCCTGCCCCGCCCGCCGTCGCGCCATCCCCGCTTCGGCGACACAAGCGCTTCCTGTGCATGGGTTCGAAGAGGCGGACTCGAGGACATGGAGACAACGAAAAACCCCGACCGCGAGGGCGGTCGGGGTCTGTACTGAGACTGTCGTCGGTACTCACGAACCCGTGGGCACGGAGTCAGTCGCCTCCGTCCACAGATCCTGCTCGGCGCGATCCGCCTGGATCTGGCGGTACACGAGGAGCCCGCCGATGGCGGCCAGTGCGACCAGGAGAAGCTTCTTCACCGCGCGACCTCGTCTTTCCTTGACGTAGGGGACTTCTGGCGCCCGACTATACACACCGACCGATACCGATCGGTGACCTGCGTCGGCCCTCAACTCCCGCCGCGCACACAGCCGTAGAAGCGGACGCCACGGCTCCGACCGCAGAGCGACAACTCGCTACATTCTGCAAATTTCGGCTCCTGTTTCCACTTTACGGACCTCTTGGGTCCATACGGGTGGTGTTCATCTGAAGAGCGACGCGCCACGAGCGTCGGTCCACCACTTCGCGGCCCTCATACACATCATGAGGAAAGTACGCAAATCGCCCAACCCGAAAGTGAGGGACCATGGCCAGGAACAAGGTCATGAAGCTGTGGACCGCCGTCATCACCGCCTTCATCGCTCTGTGCACGGCGCTCGGACTGGTCACCACAGCGGATGCGGCCACCGCGGTATCCCATACCGAAGCCGCCCGCAAGACGAGCCCCGCGGTCACGGCCCCCACGATGTCCCGCTGGACCTGGTCCTTCAGCCGCACCCTGCCTCCCACGATGAAGCAGCGCATCCACGCCGAGGCCCACGGCTCCTCACCCAGCTGCCGCCACCGCCCGCCAACGGACGTGGACACACCGTCCGAGGACGAGGAGGAAGCGGACTCCACCGCCCCGTGCACGACCTGACGTAGACGCCGCGCCCCCTCGCAAGCCTCACAGCCGGGCGAACTTGCGTACGCCACCGAACGAAAAGACCCCCAACCATGACTGCTTGGGGGTCTTCGTGGTGTGGGGCCAACAGCATGTGAACCTGTGGCCTCACCTTGATCTGCCATTTGAAACAAACAGACATCGAGCACGCCCGGGTACGTCCTTGTTCAGACGTCGCCCGAAACAGCTTCTTCCTCGGCCGCAGCCTCACCTGGGCCGATGGTCCTGGACCAGCGCACGGACGAGGGCGCTTCGACAGAGGCAGTCCCCTTGCCTCACACCGCACCGCCACAATCAGCGCGTCACCCTGCTTCCCCCTTGTCGAACTCGATACTGCGACTCCCATGCGTCACAGGGTGCTCGGCAGCAAGGAGAGTCCTGGGAGAAGTTACGGGGCAGCAGCGGGGTAACAAGATCCACAAACGTAGAAGCCCGGTAGATCCTGTGGACCCACCGGGCTTCTTACCTGGCACAACAGATGTGGGGCTAACAGGATTTGAACCTGTGGCCTCATCCTTATCAGGGATGCGCTCTAACCAACTGAGCTATAGCCCCGCCGCGCTCTGCGGTGTACGTCCCGCGCGCTGACCTCTGAAGATTAGCGCACCTCCGGGTCAGTCCCAAAATCGATATCCGAGGTGGCCTCCTGCCGGCCCGGACAGTGTTGGAGCGCATCCCTGACCAGGATGCGCTCACACCGTCAAGAGGCCCTGAAGACGATTACTCGTCTTCCGCGAGCGTCAGCTCGATGCCGCCGACAAAGCCCGCCGAGAGGTTGTAGATGAACGCGCCAAGGGTGGCGAGCGCGGTGGCGAGGACGACGTCGATGACCGCGATGATCGACGTGAAGATGAGCACGCGCGGCAGCGACAGGAAGGACTGCAGATCAAAGCCGTTGGACTCGTTCGAGCCCGTGGCCTCGGAGATCGTGCCGCCCACCGTGGAGAAGACGCCCATGGCGTCCATGACCATCCACAGCACCGCGGCCGCGACGATCGTGCAGATGCCGAGCGCGATGGAGAGCAGGAAGCTGACCTTCATCACCGACCAGGGGTCGGCCTTGGCCACCCGAAGGCGCGCCTTACGGGTACGGGGCGTCGTACGCGCCCCGGTGCGCGGCCGGCGAACGGCACCGGCCGCCGGCGGCGGCTGTGTCGGGTACGCCTGCGGCGGGTGGTACGGCTGAGCGGGCTGCTGAGGCTGCCGCTCGCCGGGCAACGGCGAACCGGGAGCCGGAGGCACCGGCGCGCCGCCTGGCGCCGCACCCGCCGCGTACTGCGGCGTCTGCGCGCCTCGGGTGTCCGTCACGGTTCCCCCCTGGGATCCCTGGGAGTCATGGGACGCTTGGGAGTCCTTCGCGTCCGTGGCGGGGCCACGGCCGCCGTCCGTCTCCGTACCGGTCGATCCGGCGCCCGTGGCTCCGCTCACGATGACTCACTCCTCGCCTACTCGGCCGTGGACTCGTCGCCCTCGTCCGTCGTGCCGACGACCGTGTCGGCCTCGTCCGATTCGTCGACGTCCACAGCGTCGACCTCCTCGGCCTCGCGACCGGCCTCGGCGTTCCGAGCGATACCGACGACGGCATCGCGCTTGCCCAGGTTGATCAGTTGGACGCCCATGGTGTCACGGCCCGTCTCCCTGACCTCGTTGACTCGCGTACGAATCACACCGCCCGACAGCGTGATGGCGAGGATCTCGTCCGTCTCCTCGACCACCAGCGCGCCGACGAGCGATCCACGGTCCTCCACGATCTTGGCGGCCTTGATGCCGAGGCCACCGCGACCCTGGACGCGGTACTCGTCGACGGGCGTCCGCTTTGCGTACCCACCGTCGGTGGCGGTGAACACGAACGTACCCGTTCGAACAACATTCATCGAGAGCAGCTCGTCACCCTCGCGGAAACTCATGCCCTTCACACCCGAGGTCGCACGGCCCATGGGGCGGAGGGCGTCATCGGTCGCCGTGAACCTGATCGACTGCGCCTTCTTGCTGATCAGAAGCAGATCATCCTCGGCCGAAACCAGTTCGGCACCGATCAGTTCATCGTCGGAACCGGCCTCCGTTTCACGGAGGTTGATCGCGATGACGCCGCCGGAACGCGGGGAATCGTAATCCTTAAGTGGCGTCTTCTTAACCAGCCCACCCTTGGTGGCCAGTACGAGATAGGGCGCCGCTTCGTAGTCACGGATCGCGAGGATCTCGGCGATCGCCTCGTCCGGCTGGAAGGCCAGCAGGTTCGCGACGTGCTGGCCGCGCGCGTCCCGGCCGGCGTCCGGCAGCTCGTACGCCTTGGCACGGTAGACGCGGCCCTTGTTGGTGAAGAACAACAGCCAGTGGTGCGTCGTCGACACGAAGAAGTGGTCGACGATGTCGTCTTCCTTCAGCTTTGTGCCGCGTACGCCCTTGCCGCCGCGCTTCTGGGAGCGGTAGTCGTCCGTTTTTGTGCGCTTGACGTAGCCGCCGCGCGAGATGGTGACGACGATGTCCTCTTCTGCGATGAGGTCCTCGATGGACATGTCACCGTCGAAGGGCACCAGCTTGGAGCGGCGGTCGTCGGCGAACTTCTCGACGATCGCGGCGAGTTCCTCGCTGATGATGCCGCGCTGACGGACCGGCGAGGCGAGGATCGCGTTGTACTCGGTGATCTTCGCCTGGAGTTCGTCGTGCTCCTGGACGATCTTCTGACGCTCCAGGGCGGCGAGGCGCCGCAGCTGCATCTCGAGGATGGCGTTGGCCTGGATCTCGTCGATCTCCAGGAGGCCCATCAGGCCCTCTCGCGCGATCTCGACGGTGTCACTGCGCCGGATCAGTGCGATGACGTCGTCGATGGCGTCCAGGGCCTTCAGAAGGCCGCGCAGGATGTGCGCGCGCTCCTCGGCCTTGCGCAGCCTGAAGCGCGTACGACGGACGATGACCTCGATCTGGTGGCTCACCCAGTGGCGGATGAACGCGTCGAGCGACAGCGTGCGCGGCACGCCGTCCACCAGCGCCAGCATGTTGGCGCCGAAGTTCGTCTGCAGGTCGGTGTGCTTGTAGAGGTTGTTCAGTACGACCTTGGCGACCGCGTCCCGCTTCAGGACGATGACCAGGCGCTGGCCGGTACGGGACGACGTCTCGTCGCGTACGTCCGCGATACCGCCGATCTTGCCGTCCTTCACCAGGTCGGCGATCTTCTGCGCGAGGTTGTCCGGGTTGACCTGGTAGGGGAGCTCGGTGACCACCAGGCACTGGCGGTTCTGGATCTCCTCGACCTCGACGACCGCACGCATCGTGATGGAGCCGCGGCCCGTGCGGTAGGCCTCCTCGATGCCTTTTCGGCCCACTACCAGGGCACCGCTCGGGAAATCGGGTCCCTTGATGCGCTCGATCAGGGCGTCCAGGAGCTCCTCGTGGGAAGCGTCCGGGTTCTCCAGATACCACTGGGCACCGGCCGCGACCTCGCGCAGGTTGTGCGGCGGGATGTTGGTGGCCATGCCGACCGCGATGCCCGCCGAGCCGTTGATCAGCAGGTTCGGGAAGCGGGCCGGCAGGACAGTCGGCTCCTGGGAGCGGCCGTCGTAGTTGTCCGTGAAGTCGACGGTCTCCTCGTCGATGTCGCGGACCATCTCCATGGACTGCGGCATCAACTTGCACTCGGTGTACCGCATGGCGGCGGCCGGGTCGTTGCCCGGGGAACCGAAGTTGCCGTTGGAGTCCACCAGCGGCATCCGCATCGACCACGGCTGAGCGAGGCGGACCAGCGCGTCGTAGATCGAGGAGTCGCCGTGCGGGTGGTAGTTGCCCATGACGTCGCCGACGACGCGGGCGCACTTGTAGAAGCCCTTCTCGGGCCGGTAGCCGCCGTCGTACATGGCGTACAGCACACGGCGGTGGACGGGCTTGAGACCGTCCCGTACGTCCGGCAGCGCGCGCGAGACGATGACGGACATCGCGTAGTCGAGGTAGGAGCGCTGCATCTCCGTCTCGAGCCCGACGGGCTCGACACGGAGGGCCAGGCCCTCTTCCTCAGGAATGGCTGGAATGTTCTCGTCGGTCATTGCTGGTGAAGATCCTTTCTGGTGCGGTCAGCTGAGACCGACTCAGATGTCGAGGAACCGGACGTCCTTGGCGTTGCGCTGGATGAACTGGCGGCGCGCCTCGACGTCCTCGCCCATCAGGACCGAGAACAGGTCGTCGGCCTGGGCGGCGTCGTCGAGCGTGACCTGGCCGAGAACTCGGTGCTCCTGGTCCATGGTCGTGATGCGCAGCTCCTCGGCGTTCATCTCACCGAGACCCTTGAAGCGCTGGACCGAGTCGTCGCGGATGCGCTTGCCGTTCTGGCGGCCGAGCTCGATCAGCGCGTCGCGCTCGCGGTCCGAGTACGCGTACTCGAAGTCGTCCCGGCCCCACTTGATCTTGTAGAGCGGAGGGCGCGACAGGAAGACGTGGCCCGCCTCGACCAGCGGCCGCATGAAGCGGAACAGGAACGTCAGCAGCAGGGTGTTGATGTGCTGACCGTCGACATCGGCGTCCGCCATCAGGATGATCTTGTGATAGCGGAGCCTTGCGATGTCGAAGTCCTCGTGGACTCCGGTACCGAAGGCCGAGATCAGCGCCTGGATCTCCTGGTTCTGCAGGATCTTGTCGATCCGCGCCTTCTCGACGTTGAGGATCTTGCCTCGGATCGGAAGGATCGCCTGGTACTCGGGGTTGCGGCCGGACTTGGCGGAGCCGCCGGCGGAGTCACCCTCGACGATGAAGATCTCGCACTTGGTGGGGTCGTTCGACTGGCAGTCGGAGAGCTTGCCCGGCAGGGACGCCGACTCCAGCAGGCCCTTGCGGCGCGTCAGGTCGCGCGCCTTGCGGGCCGCCACGCGCGCGGTGGCCGCCTGGATGCCCTTGCGGATGATGTCCGCCGCCTCGGTCGGGTTGCGGTCCAGCCAGTCGTTGAGGTGCTCGTAGACGACCTTCTGGACGAAGGTCTTCACCTCGGTGTTGCCCAGCTTGGTCTTGGTCTGGCCCTCGAACTGGGGCTCGCTCAGCTTGACCGAGATGATCGCGGTCAGACCCTCGCGGATGTCGTCGCCCGTGAGGTTGTCGTCCTTCTCACGCAGCAGCTTCTTGTCGCGCGCGTACTTGTTGATCAGGTTCGTCAGCGCGGCGCGGAAGCCCTCTTCGTGCGTACCGCCCTCATGTGTGTGGATGATGTTGGCGAAGGAGTACACACCCTCGCTGTAACCGCTGTTCCACTGCATGGCGAGTTCGAGGGAAAGGCTCTTGTCCTTGTCTTCCGCCTCGAGGTCGATCACGGTGGGATGCACCACGTCTCCCTTGCGGGAGTTGAGGTACTTCACGAAATCGACGATGCCGCCCTCGTAGTGGTACGAGACGCTCTTGACCTCGTGCTTCTCGTCCTCGCCCGCCTCGTCCGCCCCGGCCGTGGCCTTCGCCGACTCGCGCTCGTCGGTGAGGTTGATCCTCAGCCCCTTGTTGAGGAACGCCATCTCCTGGAAACGCCGAGAGAGCGTCTCGAAGGAGTACTCGGTGGTCTCGAAGATGTCCGGGTCGGCCCAGAAGGTGACCGTGGTGCCGTGCTCGTCCGTGGCCTCGTGTTTGGCAAGCGGGGCCGTCGGGACCCCCAACTTGTAGTCCTGCGTCCAGCGATGGCCGTCGGTCTTGATCTCGACGGAGACCTTGCTCGACAGGGCGTTCACGACGGAGACACCCACGCCGTGCAGACCACCGGAGACCGCGTAGCCGCCGCCGCCGAACTTTCCGCCCGCGTGCAGGACCGTCAGCACGACTTCGACGGCCGGCTTGCCCTCGGAGGGGACGATGCCGACCGGGATGCCACGACCATTGTCGACAACCCGAACGCCGCCGTCGGCGAGGATCGTGACGTCGATGGTGTCCGCGTGGCCGGCCAGCGCCTCGTCGACGGAGTTGTCGACGACCTCTTGCACGAGGTGGTGCAGTCCGCGCTCACCGGTCGAGCCGATGTACATGCCGGGTCGCTTGCGGACCGCGTCCAGGCCCTCGAGGACGGTGATGGCACTGGCGTCGTACAACGAGGCTGTGACCTCGCCGTTCGCGCCGGCGTCGGTGGACGGGATGTTCTCGTTGGGGTTGCCGGAATCGGCCACGAAGCGCCCTTTCTGGCACAGCACAGGCCAAGCTCTCAGCGGATGGCCGGAGCGGCTGCGGCGTGTTGCGTTGGTAAGCCTTAGTCAGCGTTGCTCGGTGAGTCCCACAAGTGAGGCGGGATTAGCCTCCAGTCTACCGGTAGCGCCGACAGTGATGGGCGTTTGCCGGTACCTGAGTCCGCATGTGCCGCCCTGAACCGGACTCGGCCGACTCCCCATACGTCGACTGGGAGTCCAAGAGGCTCACAGCGGCACTCAGCGCTTCGGGATGCCAACCCCGCGCGACGAACGGCATACCGCCCGGTCTGGCTCACTCGTAGGTGTCGCCGGGACCCTTGCTGCCGGGCGCGCGCAGGGGGCCGAAGCGGCGGACGGGACCCCCGGGACCGTGCACCTTGATCAGCCGCACCGTGCCGTGGCCGAGGTCCTGGTTCAGGCGGGCCACCAGCTGCGGGGCACGCAGTCTGATCTCGGTGGCCCATGCCGTGGAGTCGCAGCGGACCGTCAGCTCTTGCGCTTCCTCGTCGTACCGCTCCGGCTGGCAGTGCAGGGCAATTACTTCGCCGACGATCTCCGGCCATCGGCCCATGACCCCGCCCACAGCGGCCGGAGTCTCCCAGCCGCGCTCGGTGATCAGCCGGTTGATGGCGGAGCCGAGCGCCATCGGATCGCGGCCGTCGGCACGTGCACCGGAGCGCAGGCCACCGCGCCGCGCCTGCTTCTTCTGCTGCGCCGCGTCTCCACGCGCGCGTGCCTGCTCTTTCGCCGCACGCAGGGCCACGCGCGCGAGGTCGATGCCGGACGGCTCGGGAGGCTTGGGGCTCTTCTCCGGCTCCGGTGTGTTTTTGCTCATACGCGCTCCACCGTGCCCTCCGCCACTACGTACCGCGTCCCCGTCAGTACGGTCGGTACGTCGTCGTCGACCGCCGCCGTCACCAGGACCTGCTCACCCGGCGCGACCAGCTCGGCGAGACGTTCGCGGCGCCGGGTGTCGAGCTCGGCGAACACGTCGTCGAGGACCAGCACCGGCTCGTTGCCCTCGGCCCGCAGCAGGTCGTACGAGGCCAGGCGCAGCGCCAGCGCGTACGACCAGGACTCGCCGTGTGACGCATATCCCTTCGCGGGCATCTGGCCAAGTTTGAGCAGCAGTTCGTCCCTGTGCGGGCCGACCAGGGTGACGCCCCGCTCGATCTCCTGCTTACGGGACTCCGCCAGGGCAGCCATCAGCTGCTCGTGCAGCTCCTCGCGCGCGTGGCCGACGATTTCGGGCGAGGAGGGCTTGTACTCCAGGGCAACGGGGCCGCCACCGGGCGCCAGCTGCTCGTACGCCTTGTCAGCCAGCGGCTGGAGCGCGGCGATCAGATCGAGCCGCTGCGCGAGCAACTCGGCACCCACGCGCGCGAGGTGCTGGTCCCACACGTCGAGCGTGGACAGGTCCATGGAACGACCACCGTGGCGGCGGGCGAGCGCGGCCGACTTGAGGAGCGTGTTCCGCTGCCTGAGTACGCGGTCGTAGTCGGAGCGCACGCCCGCCATGCGCGGGGCGCGTGCGGTGATCAGCTCGTCCAGGAAGCGCCGGCGTTCGCCCGGATCGCCCTTGACGAGCGCGAGATCCTCGGGGGCGAACAGCACGGTTCGTACGATGCCGAGTACGTCACGGGGTCTGACCTGCGACGACCTGTTGATACGGGCGCGGTTCGCCTTGCCGGGGTTCAGCTCCAGCTCGACGAGCTGCTGGCGCTCCCCCTGCCGTACCTGCGCCCGGATGATCGCGCGGTCCGCACCCACCCGTACAAGAGGCGCATCGGAGGAGACGCGATGACTTCCCAGAGTCGCCAGATAACCGACCGCCTCGACGAGGTTCGTCTTGCCCTGCCCGTTGGGGCCCACGAACGCCGTGACTCCCGGATCGAGCGCGACCTCGACCCGGGCATACGAGCGGAAGTCAGCCAGCGACAGATGCGTGACGTGCATGGTCGTTCGCCGACCTCCCCAACGTGATGCTTCCGGTTACCCCCCAGCCTGTCCCCTGCTTGTGGACAACCGGGCCATCCCAGGTATGGAGAACCCAGGAGGTGGACTACTTCTTCTCGACCGCGTGGCCGCCAAACTGGTTCCGCAGCGCCGCGATCATCTTCATCTGCGGCGAATCGTCCTGCCTTGAGGCGAAGCGCGCGAAGAGCGACGCGGTGATCGCCGGCAGCGGAACCGCGTTGTCGATCGCGGCTTCCACAGTCCAGCGGCCCTCTCCGGAATCCTGTGCATAACCCTTGAGCTGCTCCAGGTGCTCGTCCCTGTCGAGAGCGTTGACCGCCAGGTCGAGCAGCCAGGAGCGGATGACGGTGCCCTCCTGCCAGGAGCGGAAGACCTCGCGTACGTCGGTGACGGAGTCGACGGCCTCCAGGAGCTCCCAGCCCTCGGCGTAGGCCTGCATCATCGCGTACTCGATGCCGTTGTGGACCATCTTCGCGAAGTGCCCGGCGCCGACCTTGCCCGCGTGCACGGCGCCCGCGTCGCCCTCCGGCTTGAGCGCGTCGAAGACCGGCCGCACCTTGGCTATGTTCTCGGCGTCGCCGCCGTACATCAGCGCATAGCCGTTCTCCAGGCCCCAGACGCCGCCCGAGACACCGCAGTCGACGAAGCCGATGCCCTTGGCCGCCAGCTCCTCGGCGTGCCTCTCGTCGTCGGTCCAGCGCGAATTGCCGCCGTCCACGACGACGTCGCCGGGCTCCAGGAGATCAGCGAGCTCGTCGATGGTGGACTGGGTCGCCGCCCCGGCCGGGACCATCACCCACACCACGCGTGGAGCGTCGAGCTTGCCCACAAGCTCCTCGAGGCTGTGGACATCGGCGAGGTCCGGATTGCGGTCGTATCCGAAGACGGTGTGGCCTGCGCGGCGTATGCGCTCCCGCATATTGCCGCCCATCTTGCCGAGACCGACGAGACCGAGCTCCATCAGGGTGTTCCTTCACTGACGACGTGACGTGAGGGGCACTTTCGTACCCGCGTCCGAGCCTAAACCCGGACGCTCCCGCACATCTGTGGGCATAGCCGCTCAGACGTACGCCCTCACCTGCGGACTGTCGTCAGCCGCTCAGCCGCACCGGCATGATCAGGTACTTGTACGCCTCGTCCGCCTCCGCGTCCACGGCCGGCTTGCCGCTGAGGAGCGCCGGCTTGGTGGACGTCGTGAAGGAGAGCTGGGCCACCGGGGAGTCGATGGCGCTGAGTCCGTCGAGCAGGAACGTCGGGTTGAAGGCGATCGAGACGTCGTCACCCTCCAGCTGGGCGTCGACCCTTTCCACAGCCTGTGCGTCGTCACTGGAGCCCGCCTCCAGGATCAGCACACCCTGCTCGAAGCTGAGCCGCACCGGGGTATTACGCTCGGCGACCAGGGCCACACGCTTGACGGCCTCCACGAAGGGGCCGGTCTCGATGACGGCCACGGAGTTGAACTCCGTCGGGAACAGCGTGCGGTACTTCGGGAGGTCGCCTTCCAGCAGGCGCGTGGTCGTACGCCGTCCCGCGCCCTCGAAGCCGATCAGACCTTCGCCCGCGCCCGAACCGGACAGCGCCAGGATCACGCTGTCGCCGCTCGTGAGGGCCTTGGCGGTGTCCAGGAGCGTCTTGGCGGGCACCAGGGCGACCGCGGACGCCTCCGGGTTCTCCGGCTTCCACAGGAACTCACGGACCGCGAAGCGGTAACGGTCGGTGGACGCCAGCGTGACCGTGTCGCCCTCGATCTCGATGCGTACGCCGGTGAGGACGGGCAGCGTGTCGTCGCGGCCGGCGGCGATGGCCACTTGGGCGGCTGCGGAGGCAAAGACTTCACCGGGGACAGTGCCCGTCGCCGACGGCATCTGCGGCAGCGCCGGATACTCCTCCACAGGCAGGGTGTGGAGCGTGAAGCGCGAGGAGCCGCAGACCACCGTCGCCCGTACACCGTCTGTGGAAATCTCCACCGGCCGGTTGGGCAGGGCACGGCAGATGTCGGCGAGCAGGCGGCCGGAGACCAGCACCGTGCCTTCCTCGTCGACCTCGGCGTCCACGGAGACGCGTGCCGAGACCTCGTAGTCGAAGCTGGACAGGCTCAGCGCGCCCTCCTCGGCCTTCAGCAGAAGGCCGGCGAGCACAGGCGCCGGCGGTCGTGCCGGGAGGCTACGTGCCGCCCAGGCCACTGCCTCCGCGAGTACGTCGCGTTCCACCCGGATCTTCACCGTTGCCGCCTCCGTCTGTTGCCGGCGCTCTCGCCCTGCTTCGCGTTCGTCGTCTGACTCGGTGTCGCTCGGTCCGCTCAGGGGAAGGACACCGGGAACCAGTCTGACGCACAGCACTGACAGTCGGTGCCCCTCGGGGTCAAGTCGTTCCGAGCGGCACCTGAGGCGCCGAGCGCGAGTTGTGCACAGCCCCGTCTTCGAAACGAATTCCCAGCTCTCTCTAGTTGGGAGTAGTAGTAGGGGCTGTGGATACCGTGGATAACCTCGTATGCGCAGGTCAGCGCCGGTTTTTTGTCCACTGGTCCTGTGGGCGGAGGCGGTGGACAACTCGGGTCTTCTGTGGACGGGGAAAAGTTCTGCACACTCGATGCACAGGATCGGGGTAGTTCTCCCCAGCGGCGTCCCCAGGTTTGCCCAGGTTCCCCACAGCCCAACCGGACACCTTGGTGTGACGCCTTTCACTCCGGGCGGTGAAAGTGCACGTCACGTTGCCGAACAGTGGACAGCGATGTGGAGAAGTCGGAGATCGCTGGGGACAACTGGCCTCAGCCTGTGGGCCACCAGTGGACAACGTTCCGCACAGCCTGTGGATCTTCTCGCCGTCCACAGACTGTGGAGATCGCCTGTCCACGAATCCACAGTCGGCTGACCTGGCTTGACCCGCTTTCGGCAGCGCACCCTGTGGACACAGTCTGGACAACTTCCAGGTCCCCAGGGTGTGGACGCGAGAAAGTCCCGGAATCTGTGGAGCATGGCCGTAACGCGGCGCGTATTCGAACAGCGGGTGCTCCTGGGGTGACCGCGGTTCGATGCGGAACACGGTCCGCAGCGGCGGAGGACGACCGCACAGGGCCTGCCAGAACCGGGCAGGCGCCGTACGAGATCAGCGAAAGGCGCCCTCGGGGAAGTGTCCCGGGGCGCCCTCAGCGATGTACGGAAGGAACTGTCAGCCGTTCTTGATGCGGTTCGTGAGCTCGGTGACCTGGTTGTAGATGGAGCGCCGCTCGGCCATCAGGGCGCGGATCTTGCGGTCGGCGTGCATGACGGTCGTGTGGTCGCGGTTGCCGAACTGCGCGCCGATCTTCGGGAGCGACAGGTCGGTGAGTTCCCGGCAGAGGTACATGGCGATCTGGCGGGCCGTGACCAGAACCCGGCTGCGCGAGGCTCCGCACAGGTCCTCCACGGTGTGCCCGAAGTAGTCGGCGGTCGCGGCCATGATGGCCGTCGCCGTGATCTCCGGGGCCGCGTTCTCGCCGCCCGGGATCAGGTCCTTGAGGACGATCTCCGTGAGGCCGAGGTCTACCGGCTGCCGGTTGAGCGAGGCGAACGCCGTGACGCGGATCAACGCGCCTTCCAGCTCGCGGATGTTCCGTGAGATCCGCGAGGCGATGAACTCCAGGACCTCCGGAGGGGCGTTGAGCTGCTCCTGCACCGCCTTCTTACGAAGGATGGCGATGCGTGTCTCCAGCTCGGGCGGCTGGACGTCGGTGATCAGCCCCCACTCGAAACGGTTCCGCAGCCGGTCCTCCAGGGTGACCAGCTGCTTGGGCGGCCGGTCCGAGGACAGCACGATCTGCTTGTTGGCGTTGTGGAGTGTGTTGAAGGTGTGGAAGAACTCCTCCTGCGTCGACTCCTTGTCCGCGAGGAACTGGATGTCGTCGACAAGGAGGATGTCCATCTCGCGGTAGCGCTTGCGGAAGCTGTCACCCTTGCCGTCGCGGATGGAGTTGATGAACTCGTTGGTGAACTCCTCGGAGCTCACGTACCGCACGCGCGTGCCCGGATAGAGGCTGCGGGCGTAGTGGCCGATCGCGTGCAACAGGTGCGTTTTGCCGAGTCCCGACTCCCCGTAGATGAAGAGGGGGTTGTACGCCTTGGCAGGTGCCTCGGCGACGGCGACCGCGGCGGCGTGCGCGAAGCGGTTCGAGGCTCCGATGACGAACGTGTCGAAGAGGTACTTCGGGTTGAGGCGCGCGGTGGGCTCGCCCGGACCTGTGGCGGGTGCCGGCTGCGCGGCCAGCGGGCCTGGTGCGCCGCTGGGGGCGGGCAGAGCCGAGCCGACGGGGCCGCCGCGGTGGACGTGGCCACTGCCGGATGGCGACGGTTGTTCGGGCAGCTCGCGGCGGTCCGGCCGCTGGTCGTAGTCGGAGCGTGGCTGGTCGTAGTCGGACCGCTGCTGCTCGTAGCGCCGGCGCTCCAGGGACTGCGGCCGGTAGTCCTGCGGAGGCGTCGCGTACGGGTCACGCTCCGGGAAGCCGAGTCGCTGCTGCTGCCAGCCGTAGTCGTCGCCCTGCGAGGGCCGCGGCCAGCTGCCCTGCTCGGGACGAGGCTGGTAGTCGGGATAGGCAGGGCGGGCGGTGGGGAGCTGGTCTGCGCGGGGGGCCGGGAGTTGGTCGGGGCGGCTCTGGGGGTGGTCGTGGTTGCGGTCGTGCGGTCGGTCGTCCGCGCGGTGGCGGCCGTACCCCTCGTATTCGTCGCGCCCCTCGTATCCGTCCCTCCCGTCCCGTCCCTCGTATCCGTCTCTGCCGCTCTGCGACGGGAGTTCGGTCTCTTCGTAGCGCGGCCGGCGCTGGGCGGGGGGCGTCGGCGGGGGCTCGCCGGCGGAGTCGTCGACGGTGATCGCGATACGGATCGGACGGCCGCACTCGCGGCTCAGCGTGTCACTGACGATCGGCGCCAAGCGCCCCTCGAGCACACCTTTCGCGAATTCGTTCGGTACGGCGAGCAGCGCGGTGTCCGCGACCAGGGCCAGCGGCTGGCAGCGCTTGATCCAGTGCTCGTCCTTCACCTCGACGCCCTGCCCTCGTCCCTCACCGAGGAGTTGCTCCAGTACGCGTGGCCACACTGCGGCAAGATCGGCAGGTACGTCAGCCACAGGGCACGCTCTCTCACGGGTCCCTCGAACGAGTGGTTCGCGGGACGGGTCGGTATGTCACTCGGGTGGGCGGGTGGAACGAGGCGGTTCGGGCGGGGCGAACGATTCAGATGGGTCAAAGAGAAGGGAACGAATCGAAGTCCCGTCACGGTAGTCAGGGCGACCGCTGCGGTTCAAGTTGTTGTCCCCAGCCTGTGGATAGTGTCTCCTGTCGCCGCTGGTTTGACCGGATGGCGTAGCCGCGCGTACCGTTGCCAGGTCGAGTTGTCGATGGCTGCTGCCGCCTGCCTCCGATGGGCATAGATCACGTACGAGTGATCGGGAAGCGGTGCACTCGGGCGTAAGCGAGCTACTCGTGGGCGCACGGTGACAGCCATGACGGCACCCCGCAACTACCGATTCTTTCTGGAGCCCCCGAGTGAGCAAGCGCACCTTCCAGCCGAACAACCGTCGTCGCGCCAAGACCCACGGCTTCCGGCTGCGTATGCGCACCCGTGCCGGACGCGCGATTCTCGCGACCCGCCGTGGCAAGGGTCGCGCCCGCCTGTCCGCCTGATCTCGCAGCACAGGTCATGACGTGCTGCCTACCGAGAATCGGCTGAGGCGGCGCGAGGACTTCGCGACCGCGGTACGCCGGGGACGCCGGGCCGGACGCCCGCTTCTCGTCGTCCACCTGCGTAGTGGTGCAATGGACCCGCACGCGCCTGGGGAGAGCGCTCCCCCGTCGCGTGCGGGTTTCGTTGTCAGCAAGGCAGTGGGCGGCGCTGTCGTACGCAACAAGGTGAAGCGCAGACTTCGTCACCTGATGCGCGATCGAGTGGCCCTGCTGCCCCCCGGTAGCCTGGTAGTCGTACGAGCGCTGCCCGGTGCGGGTGACGCCGACCATGCACAGCTGGCCCAAGACCTGGATGCCGCTCTGCGGCGGCTACTGGGAGGGGGCGCGCGATGAAGTACCCACTGCTGGCTCTCATCAAGCTGTACCAGTGGACCATCAGCCCGCTGCTCGGGCCGGTGTGCAAGTACTACCCGTCGTGCTCCCACTACGGGTACCAGGCCATCGACCGCCACGGTGCGATCAAGGGAACGGCACTCACTGCCTGGCGGATCCTGCGGTGCAATCCGTGGTCGCTGGGCGGTGTGGACCATGTCCCGCCGCGCAAGCGTCCGCGGTGGCACGAAATGCTGCGTAACACCTGGCGCGCACGCAAGGGCGGGAACTCCGCCGCCGAACCGGCCATTGGAGGGCACGGTATGTCCGACCAGCCCTCGAGCCCGGCCGCCGAGACCCCGTCGCATGCTCAAGGAGCCTGATTAGTGGACACGATTGCCAGTATTTTCAGCTTCATCACGACGCCCGTTTCCTGGGTCATCGTCCAGTTCCACTCGGTGTACGGCGCTCTCTTCGGCCCGGACACGGGCTGGGCCTGGGGCCTTTCCATCGTGTCCCTGGTGATCCTGATCCGAATCTGCTTGATCCCGCTCTTTGTGAAGCAGATCAAGGCGACCCGGGCCATGCAGACGCTCCAGCCCGAGATGAAGAAGATCCAGGAGCGTTACAAGAACGACAAGCAGCGTCAGTCCGAAGAGATGATGAAGCTGTACAAGGAGACGGGCACCAACCCGCTCTCCTCGTGCCTTCCCATCCTGGCGCAGTCCCCGTTCTTCTTTGCCTTGTACCACGTGCTCAACAGCATCGCGTCGAACGACACCGTCGGTGTGATCAACGAGCGGCTGCTGGAGAGCGCGCAGAAGGCGCACATTGTCGGTGCCCCGCTGGCAGCGAAGTTCACGGACAGCTCCAGCAAGGTCGAGGCGCTCGGTGCTTCGCTGACGGACGTCCGTGTCGTCACAGCGGTCATGATCGTGCTGATGTCGGCGTCGCAGTTCTACACGCAGCGCCAGCTGATGACGAAGAACGTCGACACCACGGTGAAGACGCCGTTCATGCAGCAGCAGAAGATGCTGATGTATGTCTTCCCCATCATGTTCGCCGTCTTCGGCATCAACTTCCCCGTCGGTGTCCTCGTCTACTGGCTGACCACCAACGTGTGGACGATGGGCCAGCAGATGTACGTGATCCACAACAACCCGACCCCGGGCAGCAAGGCTCAGTCCGCCTACCTGGACCGTCTTGACAAGCGCGTCACGCACCACGGCGGGACCCGCGGCCGCGGTGAACGCGCCATCGTGAAGGCCATCGTCGCCAAGGGCCGTGACCGCAACGAGTACGAGCGCAAGTTCATCAACGGTCTGACCAAGGCGGGCCTCGCGGCTCAGGCCGACGGCACGGTGGTGAAGAGCGAGGTCACGACCGTCGCCGAGACCGAGGACGGTGCTCCGGCGACCAGCACTCCCAAGCGCCAGCAGCCGAAGCGGCAGAGCAAGTCCCGGCGTCAGTCGGGCGGCACCCAGGGCGGCGCCAGTGGCGCCAAGACGACGGGTGACTCCGGGGAGAAGACCTCCTTGAGCAAGTCCGACGGGCCACAGGATGCCAAGCCGGCGGGCGGCAAGTCCGCCTCCGGCGGCAAGCCTGCTTCGGGTGGCAAGTCTGCCTCGGGTGGCGCACGCAGCAAGGCCCAGTCCGGACGCAAGGGTCCGCAGCGGCCCAAGTCCCCCTCCAAGAAGTAAGAAGGAGTCCATCCCGTGACGGAAGGCACCACCTCCGCCGCCACCGAGGGTGGCGACACCCTGACCCGCCTTGAGCAGGAGGGTGAGATCGCGGCGGACTACCTCGAGGGTCTGCTGGACATCGCCGACCTCGACGGTGACATCGACATGGATGTCGAGGCCGATCGCGCCGCTGTCTCGATCATCAGCGACACGGGCAGCCGTGATCTGCAGAAGCTGGTCGGCCGTGACGGCGAGGTGCTTGAGGCTCTTCAGGAACTCACGCGGCTGGCCGTTCACCGGGAGACCGGAGACCGTAGTCGTCTGATGCTGGACATCGCCGGCTACCGCGCCAGGAAGCGCGAGGAGCTGTCCGAACTGGGCGCCAAGGCCGCCGCCGAGGTCAGGAGCTCCGGCGAGGCCGTGAAGCTGAAGCCGATGACGCCTTTCGAGCGCAAGGTCGTGCACGACGCGGTCAAGGCCGCGGGCCTGCGCAGCGAGTCCGAGGGCGAGGAGCCGCAGCGCTTCGTCGTCGTGCTTCCCGCCTGAATCGGTACGTACGTTCCTCCGGCCCCGTCTGTTGCGCAGGCGGGGCCGGACTTTGTCAGCCTGATAGTGCCTGTTGGTTCCTTGTGGCCCTGGTGATCAGCGCCCAGTGCGCTTGTGCGGTACGGAAGGACGGTTCCCCGTGACGGAGGCAGCGGAGCTCCCCCCTGCGCCTGAGCAGGCCCGGGCGGTATTCGGCGATCGCTTCTCAGACGCGGTCCGGTACGCGGAACTGCTTGCGGACGCAGGAGTGCGGCGCGGTCTCATTGGTCCCCGCGAAGTGCCTCGCCTGTGGGAGCGGCACCTGCTGAACTGTGCGGTGCTCTCGGAAGTCGTGCCCGAGGGTGTGACCGTGTGCGACGTCGGCTCCGGTGCCGGGCTGCCCGGCATCCCACTGGCCCTCGTCCGGCCGGACCTGAAGATCACGCTGCTTGAACCGCTGCTGCGGCGTACGACCTTCCTCACCGAGGTCGTCGAGCTGCTCGGCCTCGACCATGTCACCGTGGTCCGCGGCCGTGCCGAGGAGGTCCTGGGCAAGCTGCCTCCGGTCCATGTCGTGACGGCACGGGCCGTCGCGCCTCTGGACCGCCTCGCAGCATGGGGCGTGCCGCTCCTGCGCCCCTACGGAGAGATGCTTCTGCTCAAGGGCGACACTGCGGAGGAAGAAGTCAAGGGCGCCGGGGCCGCGCTGAGTAAGCTCGGTGCCGTGGAGACCTCCGTGCTCCATGTTGGCGAGGGTGTGGTGAGTCCGCTCTCCACCGTGGTGCGGGTCGAGGTCGGGGAGAGCCCCGGAGGGGTGCGCTTCGCGGCCAAGCGTGCCAAGGCTGCACGGATCGGACGGGCGCGCCGCCGTCGCTGAACCGTGCTGGCGGTGAGACGTACTCCACACAAGCTGCCATAACTGTGCATGTCGGAGTGTCGTGCGGGCGCCGTCGCGGGCCCTGTGCATCGTGTTTCACGTGAAACGTCGCTCACTCCTGCATGGCATCATCAGTCGGGGCCGCGCTGCGGCCGAACCCCGCGACCGCAATCCCCTCGGATCCCTCAGAGGAAAACCCTCTCCGGGCAACAACACGTCCCCCGGGGAGGGTGCGGAGTTGTCCACAGAGGTGGATTTCTCCACAGAAGACCGGGCCTCGCTGGTTCACGACCCCGAAGACATGGGAGGCTCTGTTCATTGCGAGCCTGAAGTCGAGGAGAGTGAATCCTTGCGGTCCGACGCCAACATCGCGGGACCGATGACCGATCCGGTCCCCGGTCCCCGTACCGAGTCGATGGGGGACGATGTTTCACGTGAAACACCGCCCCCGATGGACGACACTCCCATCGGTCGTGCTGCCCAACTGGCGGTGGAGGCTCTAGGCCGCGCCGGCGAGGGCCTGCCACGGCCTGAGCAGACCCGTGTGATGGTTGTCGCCAATCAGAAGGGCGGGGTGGGCAAGACCACGACGACGGTCAACCTCGCCGCTTCGCTCGCCTTGCACGGGGGGCGAGTCCTGGTGATCGACCTCGACCCTCAGGGCAATGCGTCCACTGCGCTGGGCATCGACCATCACGCGGAAGTTCCGTCCGTCTACGACGTCTTGGTCGAGAGTAAGCCGCTCTCCGAGGTCGTCCAGCCGGTCCCCGATGTCGAGGGTCTCTTCTGTGCACCTGCCACGATCGATCTCGCCGGTGCGGAGATCGAGCTGGTCTCTTTGGTGGCACGGGAGAGTCGGCTGCAACGAGCGATCCAGGCGTACGAGCAGCCGCTGGACTACATCCTCATCGACTGCCCGCCGTCGCTGGGCCTGCTGACGGTCAACGCACTGGTCGCCGGTGCGGAGGTCCTGATCCCGATTCAGTGCGAGTATTACGCGCTGGAGGGTCTGGGCCAGCTGTTGCGGAACGTCGACTTGGTGCGCGGGCATCTCAACCCCACGCTGCATGTCTCGACGATCCTGCTCACCATGTACGACGGCCGGACGAGACTGGCCTCCCAGGTCGCGGACGAGGTGCGCAGCCACTTCGGCGAGGAGGTGCTGCGGACGAGCATTCCGCGCTCGGTCCGCATCTCCGAGGCGCCGAGTTATGGGCAGACAGTGCTGACCTACGACCCGGGGTCGAGTGGCGCCCTCTCCTATCTTGAGGCGGCACGGGAAATCGCGTTGCGGGGCGTCGGCGTGACGTATGACGCGCAGCATGCCCATTTGGGCGCACACAATGATCAGAGCATGGTGGAGGGGATCCAGTGAGCGAGCGACGGAGGGGGTTGGGCCGTGGTCTCGGCGCACTGATCCCGGCGGCCCCGGCAGGGGAGAAGACGGCACCTCCGGCGGCGGGCGGAGCGTCGACCTCGCCAGCCGCGGTGCCCGTACTCACCGCAGAGCGCGGAGTGGCGGCGGCGAAGGTCGCCACGCTTCCGCCGGGCAATGTTTCACATGAAACCGCGGAGCCATCGGCGAACGGTGTCGCGGAAGTGCCGGCGGCTCCCGTCGGGGCGCACTTCGCCGAGCTGCCCCTCGACTCCATTTCGCCGAACCCCCGCCAGCCCCGTGAGGTGTTCGACGAGGACGCTCTCGCTGAACTCGTCACCTCCATCAAGGAGGTCGGACTTCTCCAGCCCGTCGTCGTACGACAGTTGGGCCCGGCTCGCTACGAGCTGATCATGGGCGAACGGCGCTGGCGGGCTTGCCGTGAGGCAGGGCTCGAGGCCATCCCGGCGATTGTGCGGGCCACGGAGGACGAGAAGCTCCTCCTGGACGCGCTTCTGGAGAACCTGCACCGCGCTCAGCTGAACCCACTGGAAGAGGCAGCCGCCTACGACCAGTTGCTGAAGGACTTCAACTGCACGCACGACCAGTTGGCGGACCGGATCGGCCGGTCCCGTCCGCAGGTCTCCAACACCTTGCGTCTGCTGAAGCTCTCGCCCGCGGTCCAGCGCCGTGTCGCCGCCGGGGTGCTCTCCGCAGGCCATGCGCGGGCCCTGCTCTCTGTCGATGACTCGGAGGAGCAGGACCGTCTGGCGCACCGCATCGTGGCCGAGGGGCTCTCGGTGCGGGCCGTCGAGGAGATCGTCACCCTTATGGGGTCGCGGCCCCAGTCCGCTCCACGCTCCAAGGGGCCGCGGGCCGGCACGCGGGTCTCTCCGGCGCTGACCGACCTGGCCACGCGCCTCTCGGACCGCTTCGAGACCCGCGTGAAGGTCGACCTCGGCCAGAAGAAGGGAAAGATCACCGTTGAGTTCGCCTCAATAGATGATCTGGAACGAATCCTCGGCGCGCTGGCCCCGGGTGAGGGTCCGGTCCTCCAGAAGAGCCTCTTGGACGACGACTCTGGGGATTCTGAGGGGTCTGAAGCCTGAGCCTCAAGGGTGGGCACGATCCGATCGGCCAATCATCAGAGCGGGCCGTGTCCGGTGTGTACCGGAACACGGCCCGCTCTTTGCTTTCTGGCGGTATCGATGGAATCGCATCGTGGATACGATGCGATTGGGTATGGCGCATCCACCTGGCAGCACCTTCTGTGGGGAGGCGGGGGCCATGCGGGCGATGAACCGCACCGGACTGGTGAGCGCGGGCCTGGGGCTTGGCGCGGTCGGCGGGTTCGTCGGCAGCCTGCTCAGGGAAAGGAGCGCCCTGACAGCCGCTCGTGATGCCGCGGGCGAAGGAAGCGAGGAACTGCCTTCATGGGGCGTCGGCTCGTACCGCTCACGCTGGACAACCTCAAGGATCTTCCCAAGCGCTGCCGCACGTGTGTCTTCTGGGAGTTGGACCCAGTCAGCGGTCAGGCCGCGGTAAAGGCAGGCACACCCGAGCTGGAGAAGGAAGCGTGGATCTCCGCCGTCCTGCTGGAATGGGGATCCTGCGGCCGGGTCGTCTACGTGGACGAGGTGCCGGTGGGCTTTGTGCTCTACGCGCCGCCCGCGTATGTGCCGCGATCCACGGCGTTTCCCACGAGTCCGGTCTCCCCTGACGCGGTCCAATTGATGACGGCCTTCATCATGCCGGGCTATCAGGGACAGGGACTCGGACGTGTGATGGTCCAGACGGTCGCCAAGGATCTGCTGCGGCGGGGCTTCAAGGCGATCGAGGCCTTCGGAGACGCCCGGTGGAAGGAACCGGCCTGTGTCCTGCCCGCAGACCATCTGACGGCGGTGGGCTTCAAGACGGTCCGGCCCCATCCGACGTACCCGAGACTGCGGCTGGAGCTGCGGACAACGCTCTCCTGGAAGGAAGACGTGGAGTTGGCGCTCGACCGGCTCTTGGGGGCGGTGCAGAAGGAGCCGGCTCTGCGGCCGCTCTAAACGCTCATGCGAATGGGCCAACCCTTCTGGGTTGGCCCATTCGTGTTTCACGTGAAACAACGCCGCGTTTGTGCAACGGGCATAGCCGATTACTCGGTGATGAAGTCCTCGAGGTCCCGGACGATCGCAGCCTTCGGCTTGGCACCGACGATGGTCTTCGCTACTTCGCCGTCCTGGTAGACGTTCAGGGTCGGGATGGACATGACGCCGTACTTGGCGGCCGTACCCGGGTTTTCGTCGATGTTGAGCTTGACGACCTCGATCTTGTCGCCGTACTCGGCGGCGATCGCCTCGAGGGACGGCGCGATCTGACGGCACGGACCGCACCAGGCGGCCCAAAAGTCCACCAGGACGGGCTTGTCGCTCTTGAGGACGTCCTGCTCGAAGGAGTCGTCGGTCACATGCTTCAGGGTGCCGGCCACTGCGGGCTCCTTAACTGGTTGGTGCGGTGAGGTGGTTGGGGGTCAGACGGTGGTTTTCTCGGGCTCGGCCACGGCCTCGCCGTCCGCGAGGGCGGCGAGGAAGCGCTCGGCGTCGAGGGCGGCGGAGCAGCCGGTGCCGGCCGCGGTGATCGCCTGGCGGTAGGTGTGGTCCACCACGTCACCGGAGGCGAAGACACCCTGCATGTTCGTCCGGGTCGAGGGCGCGTCGACCTTGAGGTAGCCCTCGTCGTCCAAGTCGAGCTGGCTCTTGAACAGCTCCGTGCGCGGGTCGTGGCCGATCGCGATAAAGAGGCCCGTCACCGGCAGTTCGGAGAGCTCCCCCGTCTTCACATTGCGCAACTTCAGGCCGGAGAGCTTCTGGTCACCTTGGATCTCGGCGACCTCGCTGTCCCAGACGAACTTGATCTTCGAGTCGGCGAACGCGCGCTCCTGCATCGCCTTCGAGGCGCGCAGAGTGTCACGGCGGTGGACGACCGTCACGGACCTGGCGAACCGGGAGAGGAAGGTGGCCTCCTCCATCGCGGTGTCACCGCCGCCGATCACGGCGATGTCCTGGTCCTTGAAGAAGAAGCCGTCACAGGTCGCGCACCAGGAGACGCCTCGTCCGGAGAGCGCGTCCTCGTTGGGCAGACCCAGCTTGCGGTGCTGGGAACCCGTGGCGATGATCACAGCCCTGGCCTGGTGCACCGTGCCCGCGGTGTCCGTGACCGTCTTGATCTCACCGCTGAGGTCGACAGCGACGACGTCGTCGGGAACGAGCTCGGCGCCGAATCGCTCGGCCTGGGCCCGCATGTTGTCCATGAGCTCGGGGCCCATGATGCCGTCCTGGAAGCCGGGGAAGTTCTCCACCTCGGTGGTGGTCATCAGCGCGCCACCTGCGGTGACGGCGCCCTCGAACACCAGCGGCTTGAGCGACGCGCGCGCGGTGTAGAGCGCCGCCGTATAGCCGGCGGGCCCGGAGCCGATGATGATCACGTTACGGACGTCGCTCACGGCTTGATTCCTCGTCTCTGAAGACTGCTTCGTACGACCGGTGGGAGCCTGTCTCAGACTTCTCACCCCACCCAACGGATCCTACGGGGCGTGCATTCCCGACTGTGTCCGGGCACACGGCGACGCGTGACCGCACGGCGACAGCACGGATGCCATGGACCGGAGTGGAGGTCCCTCAGCGTCGCTCGTAGGACTGTCGCAGCAGCACCTTGCCGGCCGAGTCCGGAGACTTGGCCACGCAGGCGGAGTCGACGACATAGGCCGTGACCCGGGTGGCGCTGGAGGCGTCAGGCAGCACCACGAGATAGACGTTGGTGCCTTTGTAGGTGCCTGTCTTGTAGGCGAGAGCGGCTTCGTTACGACCGATGCCCTGCTGGATGCACGGGGGCACCGTGACTTTGGGTTCCTTCAGAGTGCTCGGCTCGTCGGGATCGGACGCGGAGCCCCAGGGTGACTGGTCCTTGCTATTGCCGCTGTCTTCGCCTTCGTTCGGGGCGAGGAGATCCGCGACCTGGCTCTCCAGCTTCCCCTCGGTGAAGGTGTTCGCGGACTGGGCGCGCTCCTGCTCTGGAGTGGTGCCCGGGGTCTCGTCGCCCATCGACTGAAGAAGCAGGCCACCCAGCCCGAGCGCGGCAGCCGTGAACATGGCGCCGAGGACGACGGCGCCGCGACGGCCCCGGCGCGTGCGCTTCGTACGACCCGGTCCGGTGGCGGCGCGAGGGCGTCCTGCGGGGCGGTCGGCCACAGGCGATGTTTCACGTGAAACACGCGCGCCGTCGCTCTCGCCTGCCATGAGACGGGAGGCCCTCACGGGCTCCTGTGCGTCCACGGCATCGGCGTCCGGCTCCGTGGCATTCAGCAGTGCCTCCGCGGCGAGAGCAGCATCGATGCGCTCCGCGACGTCGGCAGGCATACGCGAGGGGCCCGGCAACGTGCCGAGCATGCCGCGGATCTCTTCCAGCGATGCGTACACGTCGGCACAGAGCGCGCAGTCGTCGAGGTGCCGACGCACATCTGCCGTACGGGAGGGCGGGAGCAGACCTTCGGTGAGGTCGGAGATCTCCGTGACTTCTGGGTGCCCGGCCGTGTCGGTCGATGTCACGCTCGCCCACCTCCGCCCTTCACAGCAGTTGGATCGCTTGGCCCTGCATCGTGTACTCCCGCTGCGGGTGGGACGGACGTCCCCTGCGTGCGGTTCCGTCCCTCGCCCGACTTCTTGCTGTCCTCGCCACTTCTGGCGTCCGTACGCAGGTGTCTGAGCAGGGGGAGGAGTCTGGCTCTGCCACGTGCGCAACGGCTCTTGACCGTGCCGGTCGGCACGTCGAGTACGCGGGCGGCCTCCGCCACGGGGTAGCCCTGCATGTCCACCAGGACGAGGGCGGCCCGCTGATCGGGCGGCAGGGTGCCGAGAGCTTCGAGGAGCTCGCGGTGCAGATCGTTGCGCTCGGCCGGCGCGGACGCCGACTCGTGCGGCTCCAGGAGTTGCTCAAGACGTTCCGTGTCGTCGACGGGAGACGTCTTCCGCGAGGCCGCCTTGCGTGCGCGGTCGAGGCAGGCGTTCACCGTGATGCGGTGCAGCCACGTCGTGACGGCCGACTGGCCACGGAAGGTGTGGGCGGCACGATAGGCGGAGACGAGAGCGTCCTGGACCGCGTCAGCGGCCTCCTCGCGGTCTCCCAGAGTCCGCAGGGCCACCGCCCAGAGCCGGTCGCGGTGGCGCCGCACAAGCTCACCGAAGGCCTCCTGGTCACCCTCTACATGGCGGGCAAGGAGGTCCTGATCGCTTGTTCCGGCGTATACGGCGTCGTCCGCCATCGGACCCTCCCCCCTCGGTGAGCTGTCAGCCCGTGAACTTTACGTCGGTGATCGCCTGCTTGTATCCGGCCTGGCTGTAACCGTCGGCCGGTGCCTGCGGCAACGCGGTGAGCCACACGAGTACGTACCGGCTCTTCACCGGCTTGTCGATCGTCACCTTCGCGTCGGTGTCGCTTGTCTTCACCGTTCCCAGCTTCTGCATCGAACTCAGCGATGTCGAGGAACTCATCGAGTCCGTGGCGTACAGAGTGATCGTGGTGTGGTCACCGGCGTACCGAAGCCCCATCGAGGCGGCCGAAATCTCCTGTTCCGAACCGAGGTCGTACACGATGCCGACACCAGGCTTGATGACCATCTCCGGACCGTCCAGGAAGCTCTTGGTCCGCCAGTAAGTCGAGCCTTTGCCGTCGTACGTGTTGGCCACGTCCTCGGGCGCCTGAGCGTCGCCCTTGGCGATGTACTCCTGAGCACCCTCAATGGCGATCGGCTTGCTGACCGGTTTCTTCGCGCCCTTGTCGCTGTCGTCCGTCGGCTGCGTCTTGTTGGTGTCGTCGGACTTCCCACGCTCCATCAGGGCGTCCGCCAGCTGCCAACTGCCAAGGCCCAGCGCGGCGATGAGCAATGCGGACACGGCCCACTTGAGGGCCTTGCCGGTACGGCTCTGCAACGGGGGCGGCGGGGTCGGCACCGGCTGCGTGGCCCCGGGCCCCGGTGTCTGACGCCCGTAGGAACCTTGCTGGTACGTGGTGCGCTGGTAGTCCGGCGGCCCGGCGAACGTGGGCTCCGGCGGGCGGATGCGCGGCATCTCGCCGATCGCCTTCACCAGCTCCTCCGGCGTCGTGCACGGCGGTTCCTGGCGGGACGCCGTCGCTCCATCGTTGACGAGCGCGCGCATCGAGAGTTCCGCCAGTCCGCGGTGCACCCCGGCGCGCACCTGGTCGGGCGCGATGAGCCCAACGCCCTTCGGCAGCCCGGAGAGGCCGTACGCGTCGTTCTCGTACGGCCAGCGCTGAGTGAGGGCGGCGTACAGGAGCGCGCCGATCCCCTCCGTGTCGGTGCGCTGCGGTGTGTCAGAGCTGATGCCGCGCAGCGCGGCATTCACGGCGAGCCCGCGGATGCGCCACTGGCCGGACGAGGAACGCAGCACCGCGCCCGGGGTCAGTCGCAGATGCGCCAGTCCCTCGCGGTGCGCGGCCGCCATCGCCTGGGAGACCTGACTGACCATCTGATACGCGTCGTGCACGTCCAGCGGGCCGGCGGCCAGAAGCGTCGTCAGCTCTGTGGAGTCAGGAAGCCACTCCTGCACCACATAGACCAGGTCGTTCTCCTCGACCGCGTCCAGCACTTGGACGAAGCGGGGATCGCCCAGGAGCGCAGCGGAACGGGCCGCCGCCAGGACGGAGCGCGCCCGCGGATGATCGGCGGGCAGCAGGTGCACGCCGACGGCGCGACGCAGCTTCTCGTCCACGGCACGCCAACTACTGAAACCGTCCAGACGGGTGACGCACTCTTCGAGCCGGTAGCGTCTGGCGAGCTTGTGGCCGCTGTGCAACTCGGGCGGTGAGGTCCTGCCGGGGCTCTCGTCCCCGCCGCTCCCCTGTGCCTCTTCGCTCTCCGAGCTTTTCGTGTCCCGCTCCCGGTTCTGGGCCACCCCGTCGGCCGTGGACTGGTCCGCCTTGGCGGTCAGCGGCTCATCACCGCTGTTGTCTGCCACGTCGACGGCAGCCGTGCTCCGTTCCGCCACCGTCGTTCCTGCCTCCCCATCTCCATTGCCCGCTGTCCGACGCCAAAGCCAATTGTGCCCACAGTCCGCCGCTATGCACGACACGCGGTCCCGGACGATGGTTGTGCGCGTACTCCGCCTCAGCGCCCGAGGCGCCCCCGCACCATGCCGACCATTCCGTTCAGTTCCTCGATGCGCATACGCCGAGCCGCGACGAAGAAGATGCCGAGCAGGGCGATGCCCCCGCCAAGGAGGGCGGCCAGGGAGCCAAGGACGCCCTGCCCCAGCCCCTGGGTGATTCCGTAACAGGCCGCTGCCGCTAGCAACGCCGCCGGTACCGAGGCGATGCCGAGACGGGCGTACGTACGCAGGACGCGAGCTCCGTCCAGGTCGCCGCCCAGCCGCTTGCGCAGCCGCTGCCAGGCCACGCCCACGCCGATCGCGTACGCGAGACCGTAGGAGGCGGCCATGCCAGCCACCGCCCAGAGGGGTGGCAGAAGGATGTAGCAGAGTGCCGAGGCGCCCGCGTTGACGGCGGCCACAATGACCGTGTTGTAGAAGGGAGTCCGGGTGTCCTCGTACGCGTAGAAGGCGCGCAGCACGACGTACTGCACGGAGTACGGGATGAGGCCGAGCCCGAAGGCCATCAGCATGTAACCCATCTTCGTGGCCGCGTCGATGCCGGAGGAGCCGAAGATCAGTGTGCACATCGGGATGCCGAGTGCGACGAAGCCGAAAGCGATCGGCACGATCGCGACGGCCGTGGTGCGCAGGCCCTGGGAGATGTCGTCGCGGACGGCGCCCGCATCGTCCTCCGCGGCCGAGCGCGAGAGTCTCGGCAAGAGGGCAGCCATCAGCGAGACGGTGATGATGGCCTGCGGGAGACCCCAGATGAGCTGGGCGTTGGCGTAGGCGCTGAAGCCGGTACCGCCGGTCCCAGTTTCCGTGACCGCCGCGGTTGCCAGCTGGGTGACGACGACGGCGCCCGCCTGGTTCGCGAGGACGAACAGAATCGTCCACTTGGCGAGCATCGCGGCCTTGCCGAGGCCGTGACCCTTCCAGTCGAAGCGCAGCCGCAGCCGGAACCCGGTCTCGCGCAGGTACGGGATCATCGCGAGGGCCTGGACGACAAGGCCGAGCAGGACACCGACACCGAGCAGCCGCTGGCCCTCCGGCGGGATGTTCCCAACGGCCATCCCGGAGTTCGCCGAAGTGCCGTACACCCAGAGGAACATGCCGAGCGTCACGATGATGACGATGTTGTTGAGGACCGGAGTCCACATCATCGCGCCGAAGCTGCCGCGGGCATTGAGGATCTGGCCCATCACCACGTGGATGCCCATGAAGAAGATCGTTGGCAGGAAGTACTGGCTGAAGGTGATGGCGACCTCGTTGGCCGCGGCGTCATTGGCGACCGGCGTCGACAGCATGCGGACCAGGAGTGGTGCGGCGAACACCGCGAGCAGGGTCAGCGCGCCGAGCGCCACCATGACAAGGGTCAACAGACGGTTCGCATAGGCCTCACCGCCGTCGTCGTCCTCCTTCATGGCGCGCACCAGCTGCGGTACGAAGACGGAGTTGAGGCCGCCTCCCACCGTCAGGATGTAGATCATCGTCGGCAGCTGGTATGCGACCTGGAAGGTGTCGCCCAGGAGGGCAGTACCCAGCGCGGCGACGATCAGCGCGGACCGGATGAAGCCGGTCAGGCGGGACACCATCGTGCCCGCCGCCATGACCGCGCTCGACTTCAGCAGACTCGACGCGCGGCCCCCGGACTTCTTCGGTGCGGGCGTGGGCGCCGATGCGGGCGCAGGCGGCGGAGACTGAGGGGCCGCGGGAGCCGGCTCGGGCGTGGGGGACGGCACACCAGGCGGGGCAGGCACACCGGGCGGACCCGCAGGAGGGTACGTGCCGCCCTGCTGCTGGTCACGGAAGAGATACGCGAAGGCATCCGGCTCGTGGCGTTCCTCGCCCGCCTGTGTCACCAGGTCGTCCACGCCCACGAACTGGGTCGTACGGGCGTCGTCACCGTAGGGCAGATGCTGCGTCAGGCCTTCCGGTTCGGGCGCCGGGGTCTGCGCCCACACACGTGGATCGGGAGCGTACGGCGACTGCGGCGGCTGGGCGTAGAGCTGCTGCGGCGGGTATGTGCCCGGCGGTGGCGGGGGATGCGCGGCGCGGTCGTACAGCGCCTCACCGACCGGGTCCTGGGCGGCGAGATCTCGAACCCCGTAGGGATCCTGTCCGTAGGTGTCCTGAAGGTACATGTCGGCGGGAGGCTGTGGCGGCACCTGGCCGGGCTCCGGCGGCCCCTGCGGCGGGTCGTCGGGGTAGCCGGAGCCACCCGCGCCCTGACCGCGGTCACCGTCGTACGGCGCGTTCATGGTTACCCCACCTCATCGTCCCCGGGCCCACCGGCCACGACATCGCTCAACGGTCCACTCTCTCACCCGTGCCGGACGGGTCGGTGCTTTCCGGTGCGGTGTCCGGTGAAGGGTCACTCGGCTGCTCCGGGTCGTCTGCCCTCGATTCCACTGGCGACGCCAAACCCGATTCCGCTTCGGACGCCGTCCCCGACTCCGAGCGGAACTCTTTCTCGCGACCATCCTCGGCGTCGTCCTCAAGGCCGTCGTCCAGCCCTTCCTCCGCCTGCCGGGCAACCGCGCGCTTGCGCTGGGTGTACATCCGGAATCCGGCGAGTACGAGCAGCAGGACACCGCCGGCGATGACAAGCATCACTGTGGGGGTGATCTCGGTGACGTTCACGTCGAACGTGATGGACCGGCCGTACGGCTGGCCGTCCTCCGTGAAGAGCTGGGCAGTCACCGCGTACTGGCCGTTGGCCCGGCCGTTGGCGGTGAACTTCACCGACTGGCTGTGCCCGCCCGACACCTCCACCCGCTGTTCCCTGTAGGCACGATCACCGATGCGCAGGCGCGTCGGCTTCTCCGACGTCAGGCGCAGCACCAGATGGTCGACGCCCTGGACAAGGTTGTTCTGCACAGTGATCGGAATCGTGGCGCTGCGGCCCGACAGCTTCGCCTCCGACTTCTTGATCAGTGCAACCTGCTTGGTGAGATCGTCGATATACGTCTCCACACCGCTGCGGTACACGACCTCGTCGGCTTCGTGGCCGCGCCAGGACGTGGACATCACCCGGTTGAGGGCCCGCCCGAACGGGGTGACCACGCGGGACTCGTCGGTGAGGATCACCCGGAACTTGTCGAGCTTCTTCTGCGTGCTCTCGATCTGCTCGAAGGTTTCCGGCGGCAGCTCCTGCTTGCGCAGCGAGGAAGGGTACGCCGAGGGGACCCGCGTGGTGGCGCCGGGGTCGGGCTTGGCTTCGGTGGCCGCGGACAGGTCCGCCGACTGCGACCAGTTCCCGCTCTGGAGAGCTGTGAGCGCCTGCGCCATCGTCTGGGCCTGGCTGGCGGACGGCATGCGCTGGGGGGCAACCACGATGCTGCGCTGCTTCCCCGGCTGCTGAAGAGCGATCATCAAGGTCTGGGCCAGGAATTCCTGCACGGCGAGCGTGGAGTTGTCGGCCACCGCCATGTCGCCCTGGAACGCCGTCGACAGGCGGGCGTCCGCGACCACCGCCGTGGTCCCGCCGCCGATGGGGCGGGCAGCACTGGGCGTGTACGACAGGCCGCCGGTCTCGTCCAGGCTGTCACTGCGGGAGATCACCGTGTCGGCGCCGGCGGAGGTGGCGACCTTGACGATCGACGGGTCGATCGCGCCGTTCGCAGGCCAGGCGTAGTCCGTGCTCGGCGTCACATGGAGGATCGATTCCACCGTGGTGGCGGCCACCTCCGTGGCGTCCTTGAGATGGCTCAGCGACCCGGTGACCTTCGTGCCCCTGTGGGCCAGCGACGCCAGATCCGGGTCGGCGAAGGGGAGGGCGACGACCTCCTTGCCCTGGACTGCCTTCTCCAGCTCGGCGAGCCATTGCTTGGCGACCGCCTGGTGGGTCCCCGGCGTGGTGGTTTCGGCACTGGTCTGGATCTCGTAGCCGCTCGTCATCGCGACCACAGAGGCCAGGAGGTCCGGATCGATCACCCATGTGACGTCCAGCTCTTTGCCGAGAGTGAGGAGCTGCTGCAGTCGGCCGCCGGGCGCGAGCTCCGCGGCGAGGTCGTCGTCCTGGAAGACAGGCGTCTGCTGCTCGTTCGAACCCGTCTCGGCCGTCACATGGGGGGTGGAGATCAGGGGCCAGAGGTACGTCGTCCTGGTCTTCGTCTCCGCCGCTTCCGGCTGCCACGGCAGGAAGGTCCGCTCGATCCCGAGAATCCGCTCGTACGGCTGGGCGGCAGTCTCCCCGGTGAGCGTGACCCCGAGCTGGTAGACGCCATCAGCGCCGAGGTCCAGCTCGTCTACGGGGACGGAAATACTGAAGCTCTGCGGGACACCCGGCGCCAGCTTGGCGAAATCCTGCACGTACGAGCCGCCGACTTCGGCGCCCGCCTCCGGGTTGTTCTTCGCGGCCGTGTCGATCGACGAGCGGCCGTTCATCGTCGGTCCTACGCGCAGACCGACCTGGGCGTCCGTGACCGACTGCTTGCCCTTGTTGGTGATTCGGCCGGAGACGGTGAGCGTGTCCCCGTCCGAGGGGACGGTGGGGCTGAGCGAGTTCAGGGAGACGTCAACCGTCTTGGAGCCGGTGGCCTCGGCCACAGCGGTGCGCTCGGCGGCATCCGCGGAGGGCGAGGCGGGCAGCTGGAGAAGGCCGGCCAGCAGAGGCGCTCCGGCGAGCAGTACTCCGGTGCGCCGAAGCCACCGGCGGGCAGGTGAGGCACTCGTCCCCTGGAAGTCTGCCGCCTCGGCCACGCGCTCGCCCGTCCCTCGTCGTCGTCAGTGGTCGTCGGAATGTGCGTCCACGCATGGTAACGATGCGCGCTGAGGGGAAGTGCCGCGGTCCGCCCCACAAGATCGGGGGGCCAGGCCGGGCTGTCGCCTATGTGCACGTATTGAGGGAGGCGCCCCACCAGGTACGGGGGAAGCACTTGTGCACGCGTAATGGGGGCGCTCGCCGTCGCCCGCGCCACGTACCCTTTTCTGTTGTGCCGAACGCCAACGAAGACAATCCCAATGCCCTGAGCCAGGTGCAGCACCGCGCCGTGAGCGAACTACTGCGGGTGTCCCCCGTCGCCGACGATCTCGCCCGCCGTTTCCAGGAGGCCGGATTCTCCCTCGCCCTGGTCGGCGGCTCGGTCCGGGACGCCCTTCTGGGCAGGCTCGGAAACGACCTGGACTTCACGACGGACGCCCGCCCCGAGGACGTACTGAAGATCGTGCGGCCCTGGGCGGACGCCGTGTGGGAGGTTGGGATCGCCTTCGGGACGGTAGGGGCGCAGAAGGAGGCCCGTGTCGAGGACGCAGTTCAGCGCTTCGACATCGAGGTGACGACGTACCGCTCGGAGGCGTACGACCGGACCTCACGCAAGCCCGAGGTGTCGTACGGCGACTCGATCGAGGAAGACCTCGTACGCCGCGATTTCACGGTCAACGCGATGGCCGTGGCGCTGCCGGAGAAGGAGTTCATCGACCCGCACGACGGGCTGCGGGACCTGGCGCAGCGCGTGCTGCGTACCCCGGGCACTCCCGAGGCGTCCTTCTCCGACGATCCACTGCGGATGATGAGGGCCGCCCGCTTCGCGGCGCAGCTCGACTTCGAGGTGGCATCGGACGTCGTCGCCGCGATGAAGGCCATGGCCGAACGAATCGAGATCGTCTCCGCCGAGCGTGTCCGGGACGAGCTGAACAAGCTGATCCTCTCCGCGTACCCGCGCAAGGGGCTGACGCTGCTCGTCGACACCGGACTCGCCGCGCATGTGCTGCCCGAGTTGCCCGCGCTGCGTCTGGAGCGTGACGAGCACCACCGGCACAAGGACGTCTACGACCACTCGCTCATCGTGCTGGAGCAGGCGATCGAGTTGGAGGAGGACGGTCCGGACCTCACCCTCCGACTTGCTGCGCTGCTGCACGACATCGGAAAGCCGCGCACGCGCCGCTTCGAGAAGGACGGTCGGGTCTCGTTCCACCATCACGAGGTGGTGGGCGCCAAAATGACCAAGAAGCGCATGACGGCCCTCAAGTACTCCAATGATCTTGTGAAGGACGTCTCGCGACTGGTCGAGTTGCACCTGCGCTTCCACGGCTACGGCACCGGTGAGTGGACGGACTCGGCGGTCCGCCGCTACGTACGGGACGCTGGCCCGCTCCTCGACCGCCTCCATAAGCTGACCCGCTCCGACTGCACCACGCGCAACAAGCGCAAGGCCGCCGCGCTCTCCCGTGCGTACGACGGTCTGGAGGAGCGCATCGCCCAACTCCAGGAGCAGGAGGAGCTGGACGCCATCCGGCCCGACCTCGATGGCAACCAGATCATGGAGGTCCTCGGTGTCGGGCCTGGCCCAGTCATCGGCCAGGCGTACAAGTTCCTGCTGGAGCTGCGCCTGGAGAACGGGCCGATGGAGCACGATGCGGCGGTGTCGGCACTCAAGGAGTGGTGGGCCGCGCAGAGCTGAGTCGTGAAACGGGCGATGTTTCACGTGAAACATGACCTGGCACCGACTGGATCCGGATACGCCGAGGGCCGTTGTTTCACGTGAAACAACGGCCCTCGGCGTATCCGGATGAGTTTCTACTTGGCGGAGTACTCCGACAGGCAGAGCGTGAAGTCGCTGCTGCCACCGGTCTCGGTGTACTCGGCGTACTTGGTGCGGTCGCAGCCGGAGTCGTCGGTCTTCTTCTGCTCGACCTTGTACGCGGCCTTGGAGTCGCCGCAGTCCACGACCTCGAGCTCCGGGTTGGTGGTGCTGTCCGGGTTGCCGATGCTCATGCAGTCGCCGACCTTGGCGGCTTGCGCGTCGTCTCGGCTAGCCACCCAGCCGATGCCCGCGGCGATGAGGGCAGCCACGACGATCGCGATGCGCAGGTAGAACTTGAAGCCGCGCTTCTGCTGCTGGGGCGGGACCGGGGCGTACGGCGCGTTCGGCTGCTGCGGGTAGCCGGGCTGGCCCGGGAACTGAGGCTGGCCCTGAGGTGTCGTCTGGCCCTGGGCGAACGGGTTCTGGCCCTGAGGCGGCTGCCCCTGAGCGTATGGGTTCTGCCCCTGGGGCGGCGGCGGAGTGGTCACTTGAGGGTCCCCCTATGACGTAGGAGCGCATGGCGCGAAATAAGACCTACGTAAACTATCGGCCCCACTGGCAACTCGATGTTCCAGAGACGCTCTGTGTCACTGATGTGACACTCGTCGCCGCTCAAATCGGGCCATAGACGCAGCAACTGCCGCGTAGATAACGGCCACCGTGACCACCAGCGGGACTGAGCGGCCGTCAGGGGGCAGCATCAGGGCGGCCACCGCGGCGGCGCCCACGAAGGCGACGTTGAACAGCACGTCGTACACGGAGAAGATCCGGCCGCGGAAGCCGTCGTCGACGGACGACTGGACCACGGTGTCGGTGGCGATTTTCGCGCCCTGGGTGGTGAGGCCGAGGACGAAGGCCGAGATCAGAACGGGCACTTCGGTGAACGACAGACCGAGCGTGGGTTCCAGGACCGCGGCGGATCCGGCGCAGACGACGATCCAGCCGCCCGGCCCGAGTTTCCCGGCTGCCGTCGGAGTCACCACCGCCGCCGCGAAGAAGCCCGCCCCTGAGATCCCCACGGCCAGCCCCAGCAGAGCAAGACCGTCCTCCCCGGAGCCGGACGACCATGCGTACCGACAGAGCATCAGCACCATGACCGTCAGTGCGCCGAAACAGAACCGCATCAGCGTCATCGCGGTCAACGCCCAGGCCGCCTCGCGGCGTGCGGGCTCGGCCAGATGGCGTACGCCGGCCGCCAGGCCACGTGCTGTACCCGCCAGGGCCGCCTTCAGATGCGGCTGCACCAACTCCTGGCCGGGACCCAGCAGTTCCCGCGCCATACGCAGCGAGGCGAGCGCCGCGCACAGATAGAGCGCCGCTCCGACGAGGACGACCGCGGCATCGGAGTCCGAGATGACGAGACGTACGACGAAGGCGATGCCGCCGCCCGCGGTCGCGGCGAGCGTCCCGGCCGTGGGCGACAGGGAGTTGGCCATCACCAGGCGCTCGGAGTCGACGACACGCGGTAGCGCGGCGGACAGACCTGCCAGGACGAAGCGGTTGACCGCGGTGACGCTCAGTGCGGAGACGTAGAAGAGCCAGTCCGGGACGCTGCTCACGATCAGCACGGCCGTCAGAGAGGCCAGCAGCGCCCGCAGGAGGTTCCCGTACAGAAAGACCTGCCGCCGTCGCCAGCGGTCCAGCAGCACCCCCGCGAAGGGGCCGACGAGCGAATACGGGAGGAGGAGTACCGCCATCGCCGAGGCGATCGCGGCCGCCGAGGTCTGCCGCTCCGGAGAGAAGACGACGTACGTGGCGAGCGCGACCTGGTAGACACCGTCGGCGCCCTGGGACAGCAGCCGTACGGCGAGCAGGCGCCGGAAGTTCCGGAAGCGCAGGAGTACGCGCAGGTCACGTACGACAGCCATGGGGCACAGCCTCACATACGAGGAGGGTCCCCGGGCGCACTACCCGGAGACCCTCAACATCGCTGAGCGAAGCTCTTAGCGCTCGACCTCGCCGCTGATGAACTTCTCGACGTTCTCGCGGGCCTCGTCGTCGTAGTACTGGACCGGCGGGGACTTCATGAAGTAGCTCGATGCCGAGAGGATCGGGCCGCCGATGCCACGGTCCTTGGCGATCTTCGCGGCGCGCAGGGCGTCGATGATGACACCCGCGGAGTTCGGGGAGTCCCAGACCTCGAGCTTGTACTCCAGGTTCAGCGGGACGTCACCGAAGGCGCGGCCCTCGAGACGGACGTACGCCCACTTGCGGTCGTCCAGCCAGGCCACGTAGTCGGACGGGCCGATGTGGACGTTGTCCGCACCCATGTCGCGGTCGCGGATCTGGGAGGTGACGGCCTGGGTCTTGGAGATCTTCTTCGACTCCAGGCGGTCACGCTCGAGCATGTTCTTGAAGTCCATGTTGCCGCCGACGTTCAGCTGCATCGTGCGGTCCAGGATCGCACCCCGGTCCTCGAACAGCTTTGCCATCACGCGGTGCGTGATCGTGGCGCCGACCTGCGACTTGATGTCGTCACCGACGATCGGGACACCGGCCTCGGTGAACTTGTCCGCCCACTCCTTGGTGCCCGCGATGAAGACCGGAAGGGCGTTGACGAAGGCGACCTTGGCGTCGATGGCGCACTGGGCGTAGAACTTCGCAGCATCCTCGGACCCCACCGGCAGGTAGCAGACGAGGACGTCGACCTGCTTGTCCTTGAGGACCTGGACGACGTCGACCGGGGCCTCGGCGGACTCCTCGATGGTCTCGCGGTAGTACTTGCCGAGCCCGTCCAGAGTGTGGCCGCGCTGCACGGGCACACCGGAGTTCGGGACGTCGCAGATCTTGATGGTGTTGTTCTCGCTGGCACCGATGGCGTCCGCGAGGTCGAGGCCGACCTTCTTCGAGTCGACGTCGAAGGCAGCCACGAACTCGATGTCACTGACGTGGTAGTCGCCGAACTGGACGTGCATCAGACCCGGGACCTTGGCGGCCGGGTCGGCGTCCTTGTAGTACTCGACGCCCTGGACCAGCGAGGCGGCGCAGTTGCCCACGCCGACGATGGCTACGCGAACCGAACCCATTCCGGTTGCTCCCTGTGTGTACTCGGTGAAGCCCTGAGCGGACTTCACGTGTCGGTGTCGTCGGACGGATCCGGCCGGGAGGTTTCCCCGTGCCGGGGCAGGCCGCCCGACTCTCCAGATGTGCTGTCCTGCTGAGCGGAGCCGTCCGCGGCGGGACGCCGCTGGTCCCGTCCGGCCCGCTCGCTCTCGATGAGCTCGTTCAGCCAGCGCACTTCGCGCTCCACGGACTCCATCCCGTGTCGCTGGAGCTCAAGGGTGTAGTCGTCGAGGCGCTCCCGGGTGCGCGCCAGGGAGGCGCGCATCTTTTCCAGGCGCTCCTCGAGACGACTGCGGCGGCCTTCGAGGACCCGCATACGTACATCCCGCGACGTCTGCCCGAAGAAGGCGAAACGAGCGGCGAAGTGCTCGTCCTCGTACGCGTCGGGACCCGTCTGCGAGAGCAGTTCCTCGAAGTGCTCCTTACCTTCCGCCGTCAACCGATAGACGATCTTGGCGCGGCGCCCCGCGAGTGGAGCGGCAGGTGCTTCATCGCGGGCACCTCCCGATTCCTCGATCAACCAGCCGTTGGCGACCAGCGTCTTGAGGCAGGGGTAGAGCGTCCCGTAGCTGAAGGCACGGAACACGCCCAGTGAGGTATTGAGCCGTTTACGCAGCTCATAGCCGTGCATCGGGGACTCGCGGAGCAGGCCGAGTACGGCGAACTCGAGGATCCCGGAACGCCGGCTCATCGTCGCCTCCTCTCTGCAGCAGTCTTGCCGTGACGGTCGTTATGCCGAGCTGATGTATCGACTCGATACATCAGCACGATAGAACGGCCATCCGTATGCGACAAGAGGGGGCATGGTGAACGGCGTCACATCACCGATTCGTGGGACACAGGTTGCCTGTTTTGGGGTGAACTTCGGCCCTCGGTGGGTTTTGCCGGTGCGTAGTCTGTGCGCCATGCACATCACCGGGAACCAAGTGACGTTTGGGGGCGTCTTCGTCCTCGGTGCAGTACGGGTGAATGACAGAACGACCGCATCCGTACTTCGGGGGGACCGGGAAACCAGCCGCCGTTTCCAGGCGCGCAAAGGTGCGCCTGCCCGAGGAGTAACCGTTCGATGAGCGAGCACCGTCGCAAACCGCCGCAGCCGCAAGGCGGCGGACGTGCCGCAGCCCGACGCGGCCTTACCGGCTCGTCCTCCGGCCGCCGCGCGGCACCGCGAGGCGCCACTGGGTCTCCTTCCGCCTCCTATGGATCGGGGGGTGAGGAACAGCCGTACGGTGGCCGTGCGGAGGCCCGAAGGGCTGCCCAGAGAAGTACCAGCGGCGGTGGCCGGCGCAGAGCGGCCGACGGCGCGGGAGGTGGTGGCCGCCGGGGCGGGCCTGGCGGGCCGAACGGGCCCGGGCGTGGCAGGGGCCGCGGCGTCGAGCCGCCCAGGAAGCGCCTCATCGACTATCCGCGCGCGGGCAAGTACGGCGCGGCGCGATGGGTGCCGTCATGGAGGCTTGTGACGGGCACTTTTGTCGGCTTCCTCGGCAGCATGATGGCCGTGGCCGGCATCGCGTACGCCATGGTGGGCGTCCCGAAAGTCGACGATGCGGCGACGGCGCAGAACAACGTCTACAAATGGGCCGACGGCACCACGATGGTCGCCACCGGCGGCGAGACGAACCGCCAGATCATCGGCTACGCCCAGATCCCCGAGGAGATGCGCTACGCCGTCATCTCGGCCGAGAACAAGACGTTCGAGACCGACAAGGGCGTGGACCCCATGGGCATCGGTCGTGCCCTGTTCAACATGGCCAAGGGCGGCGATACGCAGGGTGGCTCAACCATCACCCAGCAGTACGTGAAGAACGCGAGGCTCGGCGACCAGTCGCAGACGCTCACGCGTAAGTTCAAGGAGCTGTTCATCTCCATCAAGGTCGGCGCCTCGGTCGACAAGGATGAGATCATGGCCGGCTACCTGAACACCGCCTACTACGGACGCGGCGCCTATGGAATCCAGGCGGCCGCGCGTGCGTACTTCAACAAGGAGGCGCAGGAGCTCAACGCGAGCCAGTGCGCCTTCCTGGCGGCGGTGCTCAAGGGAGCCACGTACTACGACCCGGCGGGCTCGGAATCGATCGACCCTGCCGCCACTCGCGAGGCCAACACCAAGCGGGCCACGGAGCGATGGAGCTGGATCCTCGGCGAAATGGTCAAGGACGGTCATCTGCCGGCCTCGGATGGCGCCAAGTACAGGAAGATGGGGTTCCCCAAGACCCAGAACCCGCGCCTGAACACCGCGCTGAGCGGCCAGATCGGCTATCTCGTCGACCTCGCCAAGGCGTACATCGTGAACAACAGCGACAAGACCGGGATCACCGCCGAGAAACTCCAGCGGGGCGGCTACACGATTCAGACGACCTTCGAGAAGAAGAAGGTCGATCAGCTCGAAGACGCGGTGAAGAAGGTCCAGAAGGAGAACATCAAGCCGGACGAGCGTCCCAAGACGGACAAGTACGTCCAGTTCGGCGGGGCCTCCGTGGATCCGGAGGACGGTGCCATCAGGGCCATCTACGGCGGTGAGGACGCGACGAAGCACTTCACCAACAACGCCGACCAGACCGGCGCCCAGGTGGGTTCGACGTTCAAGCCGTTCGTGCTGGCGTCCGCCATGTCGTGGGGTGTGCGCGATCCCGAAGGTGACGAGATCCAGGCGCAGGACGAGCGGACGATCGTCTCGCCGAAGAGCCTTTACAGCGGCAAGAACAAGCTGAAGATCGAGGATTACGACGGCAACGTCTGGCAGGACAAGAAGGGCAGGGAGTGGCTGCAGACGAACGACGGCGGTGAGTCGTACAACGCGCCGAGCTACCAGATCGACCTCCGCGAGGCGATGAGGGTCTCGGCGAACTCCGCCTACGTGCAGCTCGGTATGGACGTCGGTCTGGACAAGGTCAGGGAGGCAGCGCTGGACGCCGGCGTCCTGGAGGGCAGTCTGGCCAGCGCGAACTACCCGTCCTTCTCGCTCGGCACGTCCGACCCGAGCGCGATCCGCATGGCAGGCGCGTACTCTACCTTCGCGGCCAGCGGCAAGCAGAACGACCCGTATTCGGTCACCGAGATCGAGGACGCGGACGGGATCGTCTTCAGGCACGCGGACGTCGCCAAGACCAGGACGGCCTTCACTCCCGAGGTCGCCGACAACGTCACCGACGTTCTGAAGACCGTCGTGGAAGACGGCACGGGCACCGCGGCGGCGCTCGACGACCGTGAGGTGGCGGGCAAGACCGGTACCACTGACGGCAACAAGTCCGCCTGGTTCGTCGGCTACACCCCGCAGCTCTCGACGGCGATCTCCATGTATCGCATGGACGACGACGCGAACAACAAGAAGCGCAAGTTCCTGGAGATGTACGGGACGGGTGGCCAGAAGAAGATCCACGGTGCCTCGTTCCCGGCCGAGATCTGGCACGACTACATGGAGGACGCGCTCAAGGGCAAGCCTGCGGAGAAGTTCCCGACGCCCGAACCCATCGGTAAGGTCGTCAACGACATCCCGACCCCGACCCCGACGCCCTCGCTTCCCGAGCCCGAGGAGGAGGAGGAGTCCCCGACGCCGAGCCCGACTCCCAGTGAGCCGACGACGAGTCCCTCACCCTCGCCGAGCAACACCTGCGACCCCTTCGACTTCGAGTGCAACAACACCGGCGGAGAGGACAACGGTGGTGCTGGTAACGGCGGAGTCGACGGAGGTGTGAGTGCTTCGCCGACGGAGTCCGATCCCCCCGGCAACAACGGCGGCAACGACAACGGAGGCCTCTTCGGGGGAGGCACCGGGTAGCCCACACTGTGTGTGTTTCACGTGAAACACGCTGTTTCACGTGAAACGAGGGCCGCCGCACCGACAGGGTGCGGCGGCCCTCGTCGTACTCAGAGGCGAAGGCCTTCAGTCAGGCGACCAGCCACGGCCACGCGACAGGACGACCCAGCACACTCTCAGCTACGTACGGCAGGATGGTCCGCATGCCCAGTGCAGAGACGAAGCGAGCGAGCTCGCATGAGCCGGAGCCGGTACGGCCGACCAAGGAGGACGCGGTCGCCGCAACCGGCAGCGAGCTGATCGGTGGCCCCATCGGGCGGCGCGCGCTGCTCGGGACGTCCTGGTGGACCCCTGTACGTGTCATCGCGCTTGTCGCGATCGGCATGTTCGCTCTTGGCATGGTGCAGAAGCTGCCGTGCTACGACGGCGCCTGGTTCTTCGGGGCCAGCTCGCAGTACACGCACGCGTGCTACTCCGACATCCCGCATCTCTACCAGGGCCGCGGTTTCGCCGAGGGGCTCGTGCCGTACTTCGACAAACTCAGCGGCGATATGGAGTACCTCGAATACCCGGTGCTGACCGGCGTGTTCATGGAGGTCGCCTCCTGGCTGACACCCGGCAGCGGCAGCATCCAGGACCAGGCAAACGTCTACTGGATGGTCAACGCCGGGATGCTGATGGTGTGCGCGGCGGTCATCGCCGTTTGCGTGACCCGCACCCACCGCCGGAGGCCCTGGGACGGTCTGCTGGTCGCCCTCGCACCCGCCTTCGCGCTCACCGCCACCGTCAACTGGGACCTGCTGGCCGTCGCCCTGACGGCCGCCGCGATGCTGATGTGGGCGCGGAGCCGCCCGCTCGCTTTCGGCGTCCTCCTGGGCCTTGCCACGGCCGCCAAGCTCTATCCCTTCCTGCTCCTCGGGCCGCTGCTCGTGCTGTGCTGGCGTGCTGGCAGGTGGCGGGAGTTCGGCACCGCGCTGCGCGGTGCAGCGGGCGCCTGGCTGGTCGTGAACCTCCCGGTGATGCTGCTCGCCCCAGAGGGCTGGTCGAAGTTCTACACATTCAGCCAGGAGCGCGGCGTCGACTTCGGCTCGTTCTGGCTCGTCCTCTCTCATCGCATGGACAGCCCGCCCACCACCGACACTGTCAACACACTCGCCATGGTGCTGATGCTGCTTTCCTGCTTGGGGGTAGCGGGACTGGCGCTGACTGCCCCGCGCAGGCCGCGCTTCGCCCAACTCGCCTTTCTGGTCGTTGCGGCCTTCATCCTCACCAACAAGGTCTATTCACCGCAGTACGTGCTGTGGCTGGTCCCCCTCGCCGCGCTGGCCCGCCCCAAGTGGCGGGACATCCTGATCTGGCAGGCGTGCGAGGTCGCGTACTTCCTCGGGATCTGGATGTACCTCGCGTACACGACCAGCGGCGACGCTCACAAGGGACTGCCGACCGACGGCTATCACGTCGTCATCGTCATCCACCTGTTGGGGACGCTCTACCTGTGTGCCGTCGTCGTACGCGACATCCTCATGCCGGAACGGGACGTGGTACGCCGGTCCGGGGACGACGATCCGTCGGGCGGGGTACTCGATGGCGCGGAGGACGCCTTCGTCCTGGGAGCCGCGGCCCATCCGCCGCAGCATGCGGCCCACTTCGACGGGCCGCACGTGGAGTGGGGCAGCCGGGGCCCCTCGGCGGGCGCCGGTTCGCCCTGAGTGAACAGGGCGTAGAGAGCTACACAAACAGGCCGTACACGGAGTCCGTGTACGGCCTCTCCGCTGAGGTCCGGGCGGTCAGCGCTCGACGATCCGGTCGAACTGCGTGGTGGTGTGCCGCAGATGGGCCACCAGTTCCTCGCCGACCTTCGGTTCCGGGGCGTCTGAGGGCACGAAAAGGATCGAGACCTGCATGTGCGGAGGCTCCGCGAACCAGCGCTGCTTGCCGCCCCAGACGAACGGCGAGAGGTTCCGGTTGACCGTGGCGAGGCCGGCCCGGGCGACGCCCTTGGCGCGCGGCATGACGCCGTGCAGGGCCTTCGGGGCCTCGAGGCCCACCCCGTGCGACGTACCGCCCGCCACGACCACCAGCCAGCCGTCAGAGGCGGCCTTCTGCTGGCGGTAGCCGAAGCGGTCGCCCTTGGAGACGCGAGTGACGTCCAGGACGGCTCCGCGGTACTCCGTCGCCTCGTGGTCCCCCAGCCACAGCCGCGTACCGATGCGGGCGCGGAAACGCGTCTGCGGGAACTGCTGCTGCAGACGGGCGAGTTCCTCGGCCTTCAGATGGCTGACGAACATGGTGTGCAGCGGCAGCCGGGCCGCGCGCAGCCGGTCCATCCAGCCGATGACCTCCTCGACGGCGTCGGAGCCGTCGGTGCGGTCCAGCGGCAGGTGAATCGCGAAGCCCTCCAGCCGCACGTTCTCTATGGCGGCGTGGAGCTGAGGCAGATCGTGCTCGCTCACACCGTGCCGCTTCATCGAGGACATGACCTCGATGACGACGCGGGCGCCCACGAGGCCGTAGACCCCGTCGATCGACGACACGGAGCGGATCACACGATCGGGCAGCGGCACGGGCTCCTCGCCCCGCCGGAACGGCGTCAGCACCAGCAGGTCTCCGCCGAACCAGTCCTTGATCCGGGCGGCCTCGTACGTCGTGCCGACGGCCAGGATGTCCGAGCCCAGCCGCGTGGCCTCGTCCGCCAGCCGCTCATGACCGAAGCCGTAGCCATTGCCCTTGCACACAGGGACGAGTCCGGGGAACTGCTCGGAGACCTGCTTGTGGTGCGCCCGCCAGCGTGCGGTGTCGACGTAGAGCGTGAGCGCCATGGCCGGACCTGGAACCTTTCTCGTGGCTGCGGTGTATCAGAGGTATGAAGGCAAATTCTGGTGCGTCAGCGGCGGGACATGTAGATGTCGAGCGCCTTGTGGAGCAGCTTGTTGAGCGGGAAGTCCCACTCGCCGAGGTATTCGGCGGCTTGCCCGCCCGTGCCCACTTTGAACTGGATGAGGCCGAAAAGGTGGTCGGTCTCATCCAGCGAATCGGAGATACCCCGCAGGTCATAGACCGTGGCACCGAGCGCGTATGCGTCCCGCAGCATGCGCCATTGCATCGCGTTCGAGGGCCGGACCTCACGCCCGATGTTGTCCGAGGCACCGTACGAGTACCAGACATGCCCGCCCACGACCAGCATCGTCGCAGCGGACAGGTTCACACCGTCGTGCCGGGCGAAGTAGAGCCGCATGCGGTTGGGGTCCTCGTTGTTGAGGGCCGTCCACATGCGCTGGAAGTACGAGAGCGGGCGGGGCCGGAAGTGGTCGCGGACGGCCGTGATCTCGTAGAGGCGCTGCCACTCCTCGAGATCCTGGTAGCCACCCTGGACAACCTCGACGCCCGCCTTCTCGGCCTTCTTGATGTTGCGCCGCCACAGCTGGTTGAAGCCCTTGTGGACGTCCTCCAACGACCGGTTGGCCAGCGGTACTTGGAAGACATAGCGGGGTTGTACGTCGCCGAAGCCGGCCCCGCCGTCCTCGCCCTGCTGCCAGCCCATGCGACGCAGCCGGTCGGCGACCTCGAAAGCGCGCGGCTCGATGAAGTCGGCCTCGATGTCGCGCAACCGCTTCACGTCCGGATCCTGGATGCCTTTTTTGATGGAAGCGGCCTCCCAGCGCCGGATGATGACCGGTGGGCCCATCTTTACGGAGAAGGCGCCCTGCTGCTTGAGATGCGCGAGCATCGGATCCAGCCACTCGGTCAAATTCGGCGCGAACCAGTTGATGACCGGCCCCTCGGGCAGATAGGCGAGGTAGCGCTTGATCTTGGGCAGCTGCCGGTACAGCACGAGGCCCGCCCCGACCATGTCGCCCGTCCTGTCGTCGAACCAGCCGAGATTCTCGGCACGCCACTCCGCCTTGACGTCTGCCCAGGCCGGGACCTGCATGTGGCTCGCCGCGGGCAGGCTCTGGATGTACGCCAGATGCTGCTCTCGACTGATGGTCCTCAGGGTCAGGCTCATACGGGGCGCTCCTCGGGCTGGTGTGTCCCCATGGGTACAGGGGCTCCGGCTCTCGCGCCGAAGCCTACTGCGCCCTGCGAGCGCCCTGTCTGGCCCTACGGAACCTGGGCCCGGCGCATGCGCGGCCGGGAGGTCCGGAAGGGGTGTCCGGCCCTCGAGCCGGGAGTGGGAAGGCCGTTGGCCGATATCCCCGTCCGCCGGGGGAATCGCTCAGCCGATGATCCCGCCGAAGAGACCGCCGTGCGCCATGCCGAGCATGAAGCCGACACCCGCCGCACCGAGACCCACAATCAGACCGAAGCGCTCCCGCGTCGTCACGGAGACGAACTGTCCGGCCGCTCCCGTGAGAATCCCCACCAGCCCCGTCCAGGAGCTGATCAGATGCAGGTGGTGGAACATCGCCGTGATGAAGGACGTCGCCCCCAGCACCAGCGTCACGGCGAGCAGCGTGTCCTGGAGCGGGTGGCGCTTGTGATCGGTGGCGAACAGGGATCCGGCGACTTTGGGGCGCACTGTCTGTGCCATAGGGCACCTCCTGCGGAAAACGGCGCATCGTAGCGCCATACACACCCGATGTGTACAGATTGACGGCCCCCGCCCCCGGATTTCAACCGGAAGCCGGTGTCCGGGTAGTCTGTACCGTCTGCACCGGTGTCTGCCCATGCCATGACGCGACTCCCACTCAGTTCACTGAGCGGCGAGCCCGATTGTCAGTGGTGGCCGATACCGTTGCTAACGCATCACAACCCTCCTGCCACGGAACGACCGTGGCCGCCGAGTCCAAAGGAGGTGGGTTCCACATGCGTCACTACGAGGTGATGGTCATCCTCGACCCCGATCTCGAGGAGCGCGCTGTCTCCCCGCTGATCGAGAACTTCCTCTCCGTCGTCCGTGAGGGCAACGGAAAGGTGGAGAAGGTCGACACCTGGGGCCGTCGTCGTCTCGCGTACGAGATCAAGAAGAAGCCCGAGGGTATCTACTCGGTCATCGACCTGCAGGCCGAGCCTGCGGTCGTCAAGGAGCTCGACCGCCAGATGAACCTGAACGAGTCGGTCCTCCGGACCAAGGTCCTCCGCCCCGAGATGCACTGAGCTCTCCCGCTCAGTTGATCTCGGGCATCGAGTAGCAGCAAGCAGCCAGCAGCAAACCCGCCGAGAGGTTCCCAATGGCAGGCGAGACCGTCATCACGGTCGTCGGCAATCTTGTCGACGATCCCGAGCTGCGCTTCACCCCTTCCGGTGCGGCGGTCGCGAAGTTCCGTGTCGCGTCCACTCCCCGCACCTTCGACCGTCAGACCAATGAATGGAAGGACGGCGAGAGCCTGTTCCTGACGTGCTCGGTCTGGCGTCAGGCGGCGGAGAACGTCGCCGAGTCGCTCCAGCGAGGCATGCGCGTCATCGTGCAGGGCCGGCTGAAGCAGCGGTCCTACGAGGACCGTGAGGGCGTCAAGCGCACGGTCTACGAACTCGACGTCGACGAGGTCGGCGCGAGCCTGCGCAGCGCCACGGCCAAGGTCACCAAGACCACCGGCCGAGGCGGCCAGGGTGGTTACGGCGGCGGCGGTGGCGGCGGCCAGCAGGGCGGCGGCTGGGGCTCAGGTCCCGGTGGCGGTCAGCAGCAGGGCGGCGGCGCTCCCGCCGACGATCCCTGGGCGACCGGTGCGCCGGCCGGCGGCGGTCAGCAGGGCGGTGGCGGTGGCGGCTGGGGCGGAAGCTCCGGCGGCTCCGGTTCCGGCTCCGGCGGCGGCTACTCGGACGAGCCCCCCTTCTGAGGGCGGGTTCGCACCCACACTTCTTGATCACACAGGAGATACACCATGGCGAAGCCGCCTGTGCGCAAGCCGAAGAAGAAGGTCTGCGCTTTCTGCAAGGACAAGGTCACGTACGTGGACTACAAGGACACGAACATGCTGCGGAAGTTCATTTCCGACCGTGGCAAGATTCGTGCCCGCCGCGTGACCGGCAACTGCACGCAGCACCAGCGTGACGTCGCCACGGCCGTCAAGAACAGCCGTGAGATGGCGCTGCTGCCCTACACCTCCACCGCGCGATAAGGGAAGGGTGACCGACACATGAAGATCATCCTCACCCACGAGGTCTCTGGCCTCGGCGCCGCGGGCGAAGTCGTCGACGTCAAGGACGGTTACGCCCGCAACTACCTGATCCCGCGGAACTTTGCGATCCGCTGGACCAAGGGCGGCGAGAAGGACGTCGAGCAGATCCGTCGTGCTCGCAAGATCCATGAGATCCAGACCATCGAGCAGGCCAACGAGATCAAGGCCCGCCTCGAGGGCGTCAAGGTCCGCCTGGCCGTCCGCTCGGGCGACGCCGGTCGGCTCTTCGGTTCTGTCACCCCGGCCGACATCGCCTCGGCGATCAAGGCTTCGGGTGGCCCCGAGGTCGACAAGCGCCGCATCGAGTTGGGTGCGCCGATCAAGACGCTGGGCGCCCATGAGACGTCCGTGCGTCTGCACCCCGAGGTTGCTGCCAAGGTCAACATCGAGGTCGTCGCTGCCTAAGCGCTGCGCTCGCTGAAGCAGTGCATTGTGGGGCCGTGCCTTTCGGGGCACGGCCCCACACGCTTGCCCCCTCGCCTGCCGGCCGTGTCTCTTGGCGGCCGACGTGTGGGCGGCGGGGACGCATGGAGGGCATGTTTCACGTGAAACGGTGTGCATCGGTCCCCGAGTTGGTTCGCCGTTTCACGTGAAACAGAGCGAGCTTGGTTGCGGTCGACATCACCCGGTGCAGGGTCGGCTTTGCTCAGCGCGTGGCACCCGTGACGATCCAGCGACCCGAGCGGGAGCGCAGCCATAGGGTCAGCATTCGCATGGCCATCATCAGGGTCATTGCTCCCCACAGCGCCGTCAGGCCGCCGCCGAGAACAGGTACGAGCAGAGCGGCGGGCGTGAAGATGGCGAGCGTCACGAGCATCGCCCGCGCCAAGTAAGGGCCGTCCCCGGCGCCCATCAGGACGCCGTCGAGTACGTAGACGATGCCGCAGACCGGCTGGGAGAGAGCCACCACGATGAGGGCGGGCAGTGCCGCCTCCTTGACCATGGAGTCACTGGTGAAGAGCGGGACGAAGAGCGGCCGGGTGACGATCACCAGCACACCGAGTGCGACGCCGATCGCGATGCCCCACTCCACCATGCGGCGACAGGCCTCGCGGGCGCGTTGGGCGTCACCCGCGCCGAGGTAGCGGCCGATGATCGCCTGACCGGCGATGGCGATCGCGTCCAGGGCGAAGGCAAGCAGACTCCACAACCCGAGGATGATCTGGTGTGCGGCGATGTCCGCGTCACCGAGCCGGGCCGCCACGCCGGTGGCGATCATCAGGATGGCCCGCAGCGAGAGCGTACGTATCAGCAGAGGTGCTCCGGCCTGGGCGCAGGCGCGTATCCCGGCGGCGTCCGGCCGCAGCGGGGCGCCGTGCTTTCGTGCTCCACGGACGACGACGGCGAGATACACCGCGGCCATACCGCACTGGGCGATGACGGTGCCCCAGGCGGAGCCGGCGATGCCGAGGTCCGCGCCGTAGACGAGGCCGACGTTGAGGGCTCCGTTGGCGATGAAGCCCGCGATGGCGACGTACAGCGGTGTCTTTGTGTCCTGCAGTCCGCGGAGGACTCCGGAAGCGGCGAGAACGACGAGCATCGCGGGAATGCCGAGCGCCGAGATCCGTAGATACGTGGTGGCGTAGGGGGCGGCGGTGTCCGAGGCTCCGAAGAGTTCCACCAGGGCGGGGGCCGTCGGTACGACGACGGCGATGATGGCTGCCCCCAGCAGGAGCGCGAGCCAGATGCCGTCCATGCCCTGACGGATTGCGGCTTGCAGATCTCCCGCGCCGACGCGGCGCGCGACGGCGGCTGTGGTGGCATACGCCAGGAAGACGAAGATGCTGACGGCTGTGGTGAGGAGGGCGGAGGCGACACCGAGACCGGCGAGTTGCGGAGTGCCGAGATGGCCGATGATGGCGCTGTCGGCCAGGAGAAAGAGAGGCTCGACGACGAGTGCGCCGAAGGCCGGAACGGCCAGCGCGACGATCTCTCGGTCGTGCCGACGCCGGGCGGCCTTGGGTGCCGCGGAAGCCTGTGTCATGCACATCAATCTAATCTTCCACAGGTAAGTGGCGCAACTGTCGTGGGGGTCTTACTTCTCCTTCCATGGAAAGCGTCGTTGCGGGGTGTTCGTAACGATCTCGGTTCTACTGTGGAAGTTTTTCTTCTGCACAGCCGGTGGACGGGATAAGTGCAGGTGAGGGCGGGTGTGGAACTCGGGGCACGAGCTTGTTCACAGGCCTGTCCACCGAGTCGTGCACAGGTTTTGCGAGGTTCTCCACAGCATCAGGGCGGTCGTCCACATGGCCTGTGGATAACCAGATTGGCTGACGGTGCCCGCAGGCCTAACGTGGTCCGGCGCCCCGCTCCTCTTTCGACCTCGGAAACCTCGCAAAACCGACGTGTGAGAACCGGAGTTGGGACTCTCATTTGTCAGTGCCGTGCCGTAGAAAGATGAGGCACGGCTAGGTCCGCTCGGCGGACGGGAGGAGGTGGCTCGGTGAGTATTTCCGAGCCCTTGGACGACCCGTGGGCCGACAGCGGTCCCAGTGATCGTCTGCCAGCCTCCCGTCGCCGTGACGGTGGCAGGGGTCGCGACGAGCAACACGATCGCGGACGGGACAACGGGGTCTGGGACGGCGGAGGTTCGTCCTTCGAGCGTGTGCCGCCGCAGGATCTGGACGCCGAGCAGTCCGTCCTCGGAGGCATGCTGCTGTCCAAGGACGCCATTGCCGATGTCGTCGAGTTGCTCAAGGGACACGACTTCTACCGGCCGGCGCACGAGACCATCTACAGCGCGATCCTCGACCTCTACGCGAAGGGGGAGCCGGCCGACCCGATCACGATCGCCGCCGAGCTCACCAAGCGGGGCGAGATCACCAAGGTCGGCGGCGTGTCGTATCTGCACGGCCTCGTTCAGACGGTGCCTACGGCGGCGAACGCCGAGTACTACGCAGAGATCGTTCATGAGCGTGCTGTGCTGCGTCGCCTGGTGGAGGCCGGCACGCGCATCACGCAGATGGGGTACGCGGCCGACGGTGACGTCGACGAGATCGTCAACAGCGCCCAGGCCGAGATCTACGCGGTCACCGAGCAGCGCACCACGGAGGACTATCTGCCGCTCGGCGACATCATGGAAGGTGCGCTCGACGAGATCGAGGCGATCGGTTCGCGCTCGGGGGAGATGACCGGTGTGCCGACCGGCTTCACCGATCTCGACCAGCTCACAAATGGTCTACACCCGGGCCAGATGATCATCATCGCGGCGCGTCCTGCCATGGGTAAGTCCACGCTGGCGCTGGACTTCGCGCGGACCTGCTCGATCAAGCACAACATGCCGAGTGTGATCTTCTCGCTCGAAATGGGCCGCAACGAGATCGCGATGCGTCTGCTGTCCGCGGAAGCGCGTGTGGCTCTGCATCACATGCGTTCGGGCACGATGACCGACGAGGACTGGACCCGGCTCGCGCGCCGGATGCCGGATGTTTCGGCCGCTCCCCTCTATATCGACGACTCCCCGAACCTGTCGATGATGGAAATCCGCGCCAAGTGCCGTCGACTCAAGCAGCGCAGCGACCTGAAGCTAGTGGTCATCGACTATCTGCAGCTGATGCAGTCGGGCGGTTCCAAGCGGGCCGAGAGCCGACAGCAGGAGGTCTCCGACATGTCGCGGAACCTGAAGCTTCTGGCCAAGGAGCTGGAGCTTCCGGTCATCGCGCTGTCGCAGCTGAACCGTGGCCCCGAGCAGCGGACGGACAAGAAGCCCATGGTCTCCGACCTCCGTGAATCCGGGTCGATCGAGCAGGACGCGGACATGGTGATCCTGCTGCACCGCGAGGACGCGTACGAGAAGGAGTCTCCGCGCGCGGGTGAGGCGGACATCATCGTGGGCAAGCACCGTAACGGTCCAACGGCGACGATCACGGTCGCCTTCCAGGGCCACTACTCGCGCTTTGTGGATATGCAGGCCTGAGCCTGACCTGCCATGTAGATCTCACACGGGCCGTGTCGTACCGATGTCGTATATGACATCACCGTGAGACTAGCGCGTGGGTGCTGCTGCTCAGCGCCTCGTCTCGTACCTGGCCAGGACCACGCCGCCGGGAAACGTCCGCGTCTCCACCAGGTTCAGGTTCACCCAGCTGTCCAGCGCGGTGAAGAACGGCGTGCCGCTGCCCACCAGGACTGGATGGGCGGCGATCGCGTACTCGTCGATCAGCCCGGCGCGCATGGCCGCCCCGGCGAGCGTTGCGCCGCCGATGTTCATTGGGCCGCCGTCCTCGGCCTTGAGCCGGCTGATCTCGGCGATCGCGTCGCCGGTGACCAAGCGGGTGTTCCAGCCGACCTTGTCGATCGTCGAGGAGAACACCACCTTCGGAGTGTCCCGCCAGTTCCGCGCGAACTCGATCTCCGCCGGGGTGGCGTTGGGCTGCTGGTCGCCGGTTGGCCAGTAGGAGCTCATCGTCTCCCACAGCTTGCGCCCATACAACGACAGGCCACTCGCCTGCTCGTGGTCGAGCCACCACTGGAACAGCTCGTCGCTCGGCGGTCCGCTCCAGCCGATGTCGTCGCCGGCCGTGGCTATGTAGCCGTCCAGGGTCAGGTTCATGCCGTAGATCAGTTTCCGCATGACGCAGCCTTCCGGCCGTGGGTGTCCGGCGTATAGACCAGCGCGGCGCGGGAAACTCATCGGTGCGCGATCTGGGCTCGCCGGTAGTCCTCGTGCTCGGGGCTCAGCGTGGTGTACTCGGCCGGCTCGGGCGAGCCGCCTGATCTCGACCTCGCCCTCGCGAGGAAATGCCAGGGATTTGAGACTGATCATGGGTGACAAGGCCGTGAGACAGCCAAGAACGCCCAGGTCACGCAAGATCGACATGTCACGAGCGGCGAGACCCTACACCTGCCAGGGCAGGCATGCTTGACCTGGTGGCCGCCCTCTACTTGCTGTCGACCCGGCCGTGCTCCTGTCGGCGCTCGACGCCGGGCGACCGGTCAGGTGGACTGGGCTCATGACGACATCTCAGGAAGAGCTGCTGCCCGGTACGCGCCGGGCCCTGCTGCACCGTATTGCCACCGCTCAGGCCGAGGGACGGGCGCCGTCGATGGTGGCGGTGGTCGTACGGGGTGGGGAGGCGGTGTGGCACGGGGCGCGTACCTCAGTGGACGGGCACGGGCCGGACGAGAACGTGCAGTACCGGATTGGGTCGATCACCAAGACGTTCACCGCGGTCCTGGTGCTTCGGTTGCGGGACGAGGGAGTGCTGGACCTCGGCGATCCGCTGGAGAAGCATCTGCCGGACACCGGAGCGGGGGAGTCGACGATCGCCGAACTGCTCGCGCACACGGGCGGGTTGGCGGCCGAGTCGCCCGCGCCCTGGTGGGAGCGCACGCCGGGATCGCTGCGCCCCGAGCTCGCCGATGTGCTGGGCGAGGAGCCGTACCGGCACCCCGTGGGGAGGCGGCACCATTACTCGAACCCCGGTTATACGTTGCTGGGCGCGTTGGTCGAGGAGTTGAGGGGCGCCTCCTGGGAGGAGGTTCTGCGGCGTGAGGTCCTCGAGCCTCTGGGGTTGCACCGTACGAGCAGCCGTCCACAGGAACCGCACGCGGGCGGCTGGGCCGTGCATCCCTGGGCGGATGTGATGCTGCCGGAGCCCGCCGAGGATCTGGGCCGGATGGCGCCGGCCGGTCAGCTCTGGTCGACCACAGGCGATCTGGCGCGCTTCGCAGCGTTCCTGGCCGAGGGGGACGACCGGGTGTTGAGTGCGCGGTCGGTGCTGGAGATGCGTACGCCCGCGGCGCCGCCCGAGGCCGAGGAGGTGGCGGCAGGTACGGCGTATGGCCTCGGCATGCAGATTCAGCACCGGGGAGGGCGGATCCTTGTGGGGCATTCGGGGTCCCTACCAGGCTTCCTCGCCGGTCTTGTGATCAGCGTCGAGGACGATCTGGCCTCCGTCGTGCTCGCCAACTGCACCTCGGGCCCGATGGTGATGACGGTTGCTGCGGATCTCGTACGCATCGTCGCCGAGGCCGAACCCCGGGTCCCCGAGCCGTGGCGCCCGTTGTCTGAAGTCGACGCATCCGTACTCGAGTTGGCGGGGCCCTGGTACTGGGGCACGCAGGCCTCCGCGCTGCGTCTCACCGCCGAGGGAGGCGTCTCGCTAGGACCCCTGTCCGGCGGTGGCCGTCGCTCGCGCTTCCGGGCCAATGGCGATGGGACATGGACGGGGCTCGATGGCTACTACGCGGGCGAGCTCTTGCGGGCCGTACGGCGCCCCGACGGGTCGGTGAGTCATCTGGACCTGGGGTCGTTCGTCTTCACGCGGCAGCCGTACGACGAGGGGGCGCCGGTGCCGGGCGGTGTGGATCCGGAGGGCTGGCGCGGGATTCGGTGGCCGTAGCGTCGGACGAGCAGCGCCGCGCGCGACAGGGCTCCTTTTCAGCAAGAGCGTTCCGTACGACGAGAGGCGTCATGTTTCACGTGAAACATGACGCCTCAGCGGATGCATGCACCGCCTCAGAGAGGAAGCTTGAACCCCACGTGGGAGGCCGTGAACCCGAGCCGTTCGTAGAACCGGTGGGCGTCGATGCGGGTGGCGTCGGAGGTCAGCTGGACCAACTGGCAGCCCTCGCAACGGGATTGGTCGACGGCCCATTCGATGAGCCGGGAACCCAGGCCGCTGCCGCGCTCATCGGCGTGAACGCGTACGCCTTCGATGATTGAGCGGGTCGCTCCCCTGCGGGACAGGCCGGAAATGATCGTGAGTTGGAGGGTGCCGACGACACGGCCTCCGCGTACGGCGACGACCAGGTGCTGGTTCGGGTCGCCGTTCAGGCGGTCCAGCGCGGCCAGGTACGGGGACAGGTCGTCCGGTGACTCGCGCTGGGCGCCCAACGGGTCATCGGCGAGCATGGCGACGATGACCGGGACGTCGTCCGTGACGGCGGGTCGTATCTCAAGGTCTCCCATGGCGGCAGCCTATGCGGGCTCGTCAAAGGCGATGGCGCGTCCTAGGCGGGCGCGCGTGTGGATACGCTCACCGACTCCACGACCCGGACCAGCGGGGCCAGTCCGGGGTTCTTGGCCGCTTCGTCGAGTGCCTCACGCAGGGCGGTGTCGTTGGTGGAGCGCGCTCGTCGGCGGCAGGTTCGCCGACCGCGCGCTGATGCCGATGATGTAGGTCTCACCGGGTGCCCTCCCCGTCTACTGGCCCTGTTCACGCTCACCGCGCACAACAAGATCGCGGCTGCTGTGACCATCGCGCTGACAGGAGCCCTCGGCTTCGTATTCGTGCCGCCACTGCAGAAGCGGGTCCTCGACCAGGCACACGGAGCCCCACGCTGGCCTCGGCTGTGAACATCGGAGCCTTCAACCTCGGCAATGCCCTGTCCGCCTGGCTCGGAGGCCTCGTCATCGCGGCCGGCCCGGGCTACACACCGCCCCCAAATGGGCCGGCGCCGCTCTGGCCGCCGCGGCCCTCCTGCTCGCCATGGGTTCGGCCGCTCTGGAGCGCCGTGCCGACGTCCCGAACCTCGCCGTGGCAGCCGCGGGGCCCGCCGGACAGCAGACCGCCGTCCACCACTGATCCGCGGCCGGGGCAGCCTCCGACAGAGGCCTCAGCCCGCCGCCACCGTCAGCGGAGCGAACCGACGCGTCCAGTCGCCGGGGAGTTCCGGGATGCCGTACGTCATGACCGCGTTGAAGCCGGCAGAGGCGAGGCCACGGGCCTTGACCCAGGTCAGCAGTTCCTCGTGCCGTACGTCGATATCGGTGCGCAGTGCGTCGGTGGTATGGGCGGCCAGCGAGGCGATGAGCTCCTTCGCAGTCTCCGTGTCCTGGGCGATCAGCGGGCCCACGACTTGGTTGTCCATATTGGGCCAGGCGGCCGCGTACCCGGTGATCCGCCCGTCCTCCTCAGCGACGCGCAGTTGCTCGGCGAAAGCCGGCAGTCGCGTGATCATGTGCGTGCGGTCGGTGCCGAAGACCTCCTGGTCGAGCCGGAGGATCGCGGGAAGATCCTCGGCCGTGGCCGCACGCGTGGTGGCCTCCGGATCCGGACCGCCGGGCGTGAAGTGCCCGCGGACCATCTCGGCCCGGCCCGTGGTCTTGAAGCCCAACTCCTCGTAGAGAGGGCGGCCGTACGGCGTCGCGTGCAGGGTCAGCGGGGTGGTGCCCAGTGCCGCGACGACATGCTGCATCAGACGGCGGCCGACGCCTTGCCGTGCGTGTCGTTCGGCGACCAGTACCATGCCGATCGCGGCCAGACCGGGGCGCTCCTGTGGTCCGTACGAGGTCACGACGCAGGCGCTGATGAGACCGCCGTCCGGGTCGTCGATCCCGTAACCCCTGCCCGCCGCCAGTAGCAGGCCCCACTTGTGCTCCTCACGGGGCCAGCCCCGGTTCTCGGCCAGGTCGGCGCAGGCGGCGAGGTCACGAGGCGTCAGACGGCGGATGGGCAGGGTGGCGAGGGAAGGAATTGGCACGCTGGTCAGGCTGTCTGACGGGCGCGCTCGACGTCCACCGATTTCCGGGCAGCCATGCGCAGATTTTGACCACGGCGAGTCAATCCCCAGGGCTTGAGGACCGAGATGACCGTCATGAAGACATATGCGGACAGCGAGACGATCGGCCCAGCCAGTACCTCGCTGACATCGGGCAGTGGTCCGCCCGCGGAGACGGCGGCGACCGCGGAGTCGACCCCGGGACGCAGTGCGAAGACTGTGGCGGTCATCGTGGCCAGAGTCAGCCAGAACTTCGTGTAGACCCATCGATGCCTCGTCAGACCCCACGAGGTGCCCAGGGACAGCACCAGACCGCTGAGGAACGTAAGGAACGCCAGGGGAAGCAGGAGCCAGTCGGCGAAGAGCTTCATGGCACGGACGGAAGCCTCCACGGTCACTGCGGAACCGGTGGTGGTCGCAGTGATCCCGAGCACGAGCAGGCCGAGCGTGAGCCCGAGCCAGCATGCGGAGGCGGCTACATGGACAACGAGGGTGGCCCGGCGTGCGGGGCGACTTAGTTTCACGTGAAACACCGTGCCGGGCCGGATCGGCGAGGACGTCTGACAGCGGGAGTAACCCCACGTACTAGCCTCGGCGTACATGGCGAGACTTCATCTCTTCGATCTGGACGGGACGTTGCTGCATGGCAGCTCGGCACCCGTGGAGATCTCCCGGCAACTCGGACTGGAAGCCCAGACGGTGGCCCTCGACAAGGCGCTCGGCGAGGGGCGCATAAGCCCGCCGGAGTACGCGTCTCATGTGCATACCCTCTGGGCGGAACTCACGGAGGCCCATGTGGCGGCGGCCTTCGCGGGGGCTCCCTGGCTGTCCGGCATTGAAGACGTCTGGGCGGAGATCAGGGGGAGCGGCGATTACTGCGCCGTCGTCTCGCTTTCGCCGTCGTTCTTCGTGGAGCGGTTGACGGAATGGGGCGCGCATGCGGCGTACGGTTCACGCTTCCCTGCCGTGCCGTTCACCGAGCCCGTGGATCCGGCGGGGATTCTGAGCGCCGCCGCCAAAGTGCAGATCGCGGACCGACTCTGCGCGGAGTACGGGTTGGGGCGTGCGGACTGTGTTGCGTACGGCGACTCGATGTCGGACAAGGACCTGTTCGAGGCGGTTCCGGTATCCGTAGCCGTCAATGCGGATCAGCATCTGACGGGTCTGGCCACGCACTCCTATGTGGGGCGTGATCTGGTGGATGCCTATCAACTGACTCGGGATTCCCGTTAATTGAAGGAATTGACGGTTCGTTCCCGCGCAATTCTGAGCGCAGTGAGCTGGGGACTTGTGCGGCGGACCGTGACCGGTAGGGTCGACTCCGGTTCCGGTGTGATGTGTGCGTGTGTCGCGTACGCGTCCCGCAGGGAACGAGCGCAGGTCAACGCAGCCTAACGGGACGGAGAGATCGAAGACCCGCATTCTCCGTAATGCGGCCAGGGTGTTGGTGAAGGGTGGGACGCTGCCATGGCGGTGGTGCGGCCATTGTCACATTCTTGCCTTACTTGTCCGTAGGGGGCGGGATTTCGGGTTTCAATGTGCCCGAATTGGCCGACGGGACAGAACGGAAAAACAAGCCGTCTGCGGGGGAAAGCAGGCATCTTCCGACCGAGGAAGTGCGCAGACCGACCGAAAGATGTTCGAGGCGAGGCACACCATGGACGCTCCGACCACCACGTCGGCCGACAACGGCACTTCAGGGGGCAGCGGCGAGGGCGGCTGGTTCACGCCGCGCAGGCAGCCGGAGCCGCCCGCGGGCGGCGAGCAGGAGACGACCGAGGGCAGCCGTCTGGCCGCGTTGCGCCCCGTGGGCAGGCCCGCGAGGAATGGCGGCGAGGCAGCGCAGAAACGAATATCTCCCGTCGCGAAAGCCGGCCCGGCCGACGTCGGCACCACCGAGGCCAGAGCCGACACGGTCAGCGCCTCTCCGAGCGACACCTCCACCCCACCGCAGCCGGATTCCCAACCCCGCGTCCCCGAACAGAGGTCAGCCCCCTCCCGGCCGGCGTCCCCCGACGCCGTCCGTGTCCGCCGCACCATGGCCGAGGTGGCCCCCATAGCCGACAAGGTCACCTCGTACTTTTACGCCTTGCTCTTCGTGCGCCACCCCGACCTGCGCCCGCTGTTTCCGGCCGCGATGGACACCCAGCGGGACCGGCTGCTCAAGGCGCTGCTGACCGCGGCCGAGCACATCGACAACACCGAGGTCCTGGTCGCGTATCTGCAGAACCTCGGCCGCGGGCACCGCAAGTACGGCACCCGCCCCGAGCACTACCCGGCCGTCGGCGAGTGCCTCATCGGCTCCCTGAGCCGGTACGCCTCGGCGGTGTGGGACGAGGAGACCGAGGCCGCCTGGGTCCGGACGTATACGACGATCTCGCAGATCATGATCGATGCCGCGGCCGCGGACGAGCTGCTCGCGCCGGCCTGGTGGCACGCCGAGGTCGTCTCGCACGACCTCAGAATCTCCGACGTCGCCGTCATCACGGTCCGCCCCGACCAGCCGTACCCCTTCCTCGCCGGGCAGTACACCAGCCTGGAGACGCCCTGGTGGCCGCGGATCTGGCGGCACTACTCCTTCGCCTCGGCACCCCGCTCCGACGGGCTGCTGTCCTTCCATGTGAAGGCGGTCCCGGCGGGCTGGGTCTCCAACGCGCTCGTGCATCATGCGCGGCCCGGCGACATTGTCCGGCTCGGCCCGCCGGCGGGCTCGATGACCGTCGACCACACCACCGACAGCGGGCTGCTCTGCCTGGGCGGTGGCACCGGGATCGCCCCGATCAAGGCACTCGTCGAGGACGTCGCCGAGCACGGCGAGCGGCGCCCGGTCGAGGTTTTCTACGGTGCCCGCACCGATCACGACCTGTACGACATCGACACGATGCTGCGGCTCCAGCAGATCCACCCCTGGCTCGCGGTCCGCCCGATCGTCGACGAGCAGGCGCATGTCCAGCTCCCCGACGCCATACGGGAATACGGGCCGTGGAACGAATTCGACGCGTATCTCTCGGGCCCACCCGGCATGATCCGCAGCGGTGTGCACACGCTGAGAGACATCGGCATCCCGTCGGAGCGGATACGCCACGACTCGGTGGAGGAACTCGTCGCCGCCGTGGACTGACCCCGCTGCTCACCCGACGAGCGGAGCGTCAGCCCAGGTCAGGCGCGTGCATTGCCAGTACGCCCTCGATGTTGCCGTCCAGATAGTGCCGTAGCGACAGCGGTACGAGATGGACGGAGGCGATCCCCACCCGGGTGAAGGGAATGCGTACGATCTCGTACTCGCCGCTCGGCTCGTCGATCTCGGGGCCATGGCGCTGGGAGGGGTCCATCGACTCCAGCCGGCACACGAAGAAGTGCTGGACTTTCACGCCGGTCGCGCCGCCGTCCTCGCCGATGTGCTCGACGGTGTCGACGAAGCAGGGCACCACGTCGGTGATCTTGGCGCCGAGCTCCTCGTGCACTTCACGGTGGAGTGCGTCGACGACGGTTGTGTCCTCCGGCTCGACCCCTCCGCCGGGCGTCAGCCAGTAAGGATCCATGCCGGGCTTGGTTCGCTTGATCAAGATCAGGTCATCGCCGTCCAGCAGGACGGCGCGGGCGGTGCGCTTGACCACGGGTCGGACGGTCATGGGAGGAATGTGGCCCAGCTGGTTCCACGTGAAACATCTCCCTCAGGACCAGTCGGTGGCGACCTGAAGCAACCATTCGTGCGCCCGCGCTATATGCGGCATGGCGAGCGTGCCGGTGCGTACCACCAGGAAGTACGTACGCAGCGGGGGCACCGGGGGTTCGAGCAGTGCCACCACGTCGCCGCACTCCAGCGCCGTTGCGCACAGATAGCGGGGCAGTACTGCGAGCCCCGCGCCGTTGATCGCGCAGGCGAGGACCGCGCGCAGGTCAGGGACGATGACGGTGCCCGACGCTGCCGGGCGCGAGTCGAAGACGGCGGCCCAGTAGCGGGCGACGAACGGCAGCGACTCGTGCACCTCCACCACGGGGAAGTTCTCCAGGGCGGGCGCACCTTCGCACAGCAGCTTGTCGGAGGCGATACGGGCCTCCCAGCGCGGCGAGGCGACCAGGACGTGCTCCTCGTCGCAGAGCGGAGTCGCCGTGAGCAGGGCACCGCGCGGACGGGCCGTACTGATGGCCAGATCGTGATGCCCGGCGGCGAGTCCCTCCAGTGTCTCCTCGGCATTGCCGAAGGAGGCCCGCAAAGCAAGGCCCTGGCCATCCTCTCCGGCCAGCTCCGTCAGCGCGGGCAGGGCGAGCTCGGCGGTGAACTCCGGCGGCCCGGCCAAGTGAAGGGTGCGCACAGAAGAGGCTTCGTCGAGGCCGGTCTCGGCGATCTCCACAAGAGCGTCCAGATGCGGGGCTGCCTTGTGGGCGAGTTCGTCGCCGATGGTCGTGGGGGTCACGCCGCGGGCCTGGCGCAGGAAGAGGGGCCGCCCCAGCTGACGTTCCAGGGTGCGGATCTGGGAGGTGACGGCCGGCTGCGAAAGGCCGAGCAGCGCGGCGGCGCGGGTGAAGGAGCCGGCCCTGTGCACGGTCACGAAGGTCCGTAGTAAGGCCAGATCCATGGTGTGTCGCCCCTCTCTCCAGCCCCACGGCAGCGCTCAACTATAAATAAGTCGATAGGTCTCTGTCGCTACTGTGATTGGACACTGACACAGAGTCAACTAGCCTTGTTGGCGCGGTTCTTCGCGCGCAGAACCGGGACGGTCCGAGCCACGAGGGGGGAGGTTCGGGCCGTCCGCCGTCCGTATCCGTGTTACTGACCGGTTGCTCAGGAAGCCGTCACCGCGCCGACTCATCGAGGGCACGCAGCACATCCGCCACCAGGTCCCCGGGATCCTCGGCGCCGACCGAGAACCGGATGAAGCCCTCCCCGACCGCGTCCCCGCCCCACCGGCCGCGCCGCTCAGCCGTGGACCGTACCCCGCCGAAGCTCGTCGCCTCGTCCACCAGGCGCAGCGCCTCGAGAAAACGGTCGGCACGCGCGCGCGTGGGCAACGAAAACGACACCACACACCCGTAGCGCCTCATCTGTTGCGAGGCGATCTTGTACGAGGGGTCGTCGGGCAGCCCCGGATAGCGCAGCTGCGTCAGCTCGTCCCGGTCGCGCAGCGCCTCGGCCAGGGCCAGGGCAGTGGCGTTCTGCCGGTCGACGCGCAGCTGGAGCGTGGCGATGGAGCGGTGTGCGAGCCAGGCCTCCATCGGCCCGGGAATCGCGCCGACGATCTTGCGCCATCGCCTTACGGCTGCCATGGCCGAGGCGTCGCCACCAGTGACGTACCCCAGGAGGATGTCCCCGTGCCCGGTGAGCTGCTTGGTGCCGCTGGCCACCGAGAAGTCGGTGCCGAGTTCCAGCGGGCGCTGTCCGAGCGGGGTCGCCAGCGTGTTGTCGACGGCGACCAGGCAGCCACGCGCGTGTGCCGCCGCAGCGAGCCGCTGGATGTCGCACACATCGAGTCCTGGATTCGACGGGGTTTCGAGCCACAGCAGCTTCGCGCCGTCGAGCGCATCGAGCTGGGCGTTGCCGCCGGTCGGCGCGGTGCGCACCTCGATGCCGTACTCCTCGAGCTGCTCGCGGACGAGTGGCAGCACCTGGTAGCCGTCGCTGGGCAGGACGACCGCGTCACCCGCGCGCAGCTGTGAGAAGAGGACCGCCGAGATGGCCGCCATACCGGAGGCGAAGACGAGCGTTTCGGCGCCGTCCTGTCCAGGCGCCTCCAGCTCGCCGATGGCGCGCTCAAGGCTGGTCCAGGTCGGGTTCTCGTCGCGGCCGTAGGTGTACGGGCCCGTGGGGTCGCCCGGCAGGTGGTAGTAAGCGGCGAAGACCGGCCCCGGGAGGGTCGGCTCGTGCTTGACAGGGTCGGGCAGCCCGGCCCGCACCGCGCGCGTGCCGTCGCCCGGCCCCGTAACGGCATCCGTCATGCCGCCTCTCCCTCCAGGTGGTCCTGAACCGCGGCGAGCAGACCGACGCTCGCCGCCTCCACCATCTCAAGGCACTCCTCGAAGCCGTCCATGCCTCCGTAGTAGGGGTCCGGTACGTCGAGGTCGTGGCCTGCGGATTCAGCAGGGGCGTGCGAAGTACCCGTTGAGGGGTGGTGGTCGGGCGACGGGCGGACGTACGACCGCAGGAGCTGGACCTTCTCCGCGTCCGCCGAGGTCGGCGCGAGGCGTCGCAGGGCCTCCAGGTGGCCGCGGTCGAGTGCGATGACCAGGTCGAGCCGGGAGAACCACGAGGCCCGGAACTGGCGGGCCGTGTGGTCGCTGTCGTAGCCGTTCGCCTCCAGGACGGAGACGGTACGCGGGTCGGCGGCGTCCCCCTCGTGCCAACCGCCGGTGCCGGCACTGTCCACCTCGATCAGTCCGTCGAGCCCGGCCTCCGCCACGCGCGCGCGGAAGACGGATTCGGCCATCGGGGAGCGGCAGATGTTGCCGGTGCAGACGAAGCACACGCGATAGGGCATCAGGTTCGCTCAGTCCTTGTCGGGGAGGACGACGTTCAGCGCCCAGGAAACGACCGAGATGATCAGGCCGCCCAGGACGGCGGTCCAGAAACCCTCGACATGGAAGCTCAGGTCTAGCTTGTCCGCGAGCCATGAGGTGAGCAGCAGCATCAGGGCGTTGATCACCAGAGTGATCAGGCCGAGTGTGAGGATGAACAACGGGAAGGTGAGCACCTTCACAATCGGCTTGACCAGGAAGTTCACCAGGCCGAAGAGCAGCGCCACGACAAGCAGTGTGCCGATCTCCTTGCCCGTGCTGTCGCCGGTCAGGGTGATCTTGTCGAGTATCCAAACGGCGACGGCGAGAGCGCCCGCGTTGGCGATCGTCTTGACTACGAAATTCTTCATGTGTCTGATCGTGGCAGACGAGATCGGTAACGAGTGCGGACGAGGGCGATGAAGGCATTCCGGCTGGACGAACTGGAGGCGGAGCGCGCCGCCAACGACGGTGCGTATCTCCAGTTTCTACGCGAGAAGAACATGTCGGTCGGCCTGTACGCGCTGAACGCGGGCACGCAGGACCCGCAGCAGCCCCACCGCCAGGACGAGGTGTACTTCGTCGTGAGCGGCCGTGCTGCCATCACGGTAGGCATGGAGACGACCCAGGTGGCGCGCGGCAGTGTCATCTATGTGCCCGCGGGGGTGGCCCACAAGTTTCACCACATCAGCGAGGATCTGCGGGTTCTGGTGGTCTTCTCTCCGCCCGAGAGCTGAGGTCCCGCCTCAGGGTTCCCTAGGGGAACGATCAGGGGAGGACAAGGGGTGCCGGGCCCCCGTCGGGACCCCTGCCGCGCCTAGCATCGAAGGCAGGACATTCGAGACTCGTCGGCCCCTCAGCAGAGGGGCGGCGGGCAGAGAGACAAGGAACAAGGGCGATGCGTGAAATCTTCGCGGGGATGCCGTGGTGGGTGAAGTGGGTCGCGGTGCCGGTCATCGCTCTGGTCGTGTTCGGCGGCGTGATAGCGAGCGTTGTCGGGTTCGTGATCGGCCTGCTCTTCAAGGTGCTGGTGTTTGTGGCCCTGGTCGGCGGAGTCATGTACGTCGTACGGAAGTTCATGGCGAGCTCGTCGTCACGAAGCGACTGGTAGAGCGCTTGGTGGAGCAGGTCGTACGCGGCGGAAGCGGGCGGAGGGGCTTCCGCCGGGGGTTGCCGACAACGGGTCGGCAATAACAGGAATCAACCATTCCCTCGGGGGAGGGAAGTTTCGGAGCAGGCCGTCCGCGAGCGGTGGCGGACGGTTAAAGTCCGGAACTCGACGCGGGGTTGATCCCCGCGGGCGGCGCACAGACCCCTCCCGTGACACCCCTGCACGGGTGGCCCCCTCGCGCTTAGGGAGTGACCCTTGGCCACTGCTGACACCGCAACCCCAGGACCGAACGCCCCCTCGACCGAGCCGCACCCCACGACACTCATCGGATCCGTGCAGCGTGCGCTGCGCCTCCTGGAATCCGCCGCCCGGCACGAGCACGGGGCGCCCGCCAAGCAGCTGGCCCGCGAGGCCCAACTCGCGCTGCCCACGGCGTACCACCTGCTGCGCACCCTGGCGCACGAAGGGTATCTGCGCCGCGAGAAGGGCCTGTTCTTCCTCGGCGAGGCGGCCGAGCGACTCAGCAGCAGCGCTGCCCGGCAGAAACGTCGCAGCACGGTCGTCGACGCGCTCGCCCAGTGGCGCGATTCCATCGGTGTGCCCGTGTACTACGCCGTCTACCGAGAGGGCGAGATCGACGTCCAGTGTGTCGCCGACACCCCGGCCAATCCGGCGGTCGAGGAATGGGCCGACTTCCGCGAGACCGGACACGCCCACGCGATCGGCCAGTGCCTGCTGTCCCAGCTCGACGAGGAGGCCCGCCGCGACCACCTCGACCGGTATCCCGTGCAATCGATCACTCCGTACACGGTGCGTGACGATCACATTCTGTTGCGGCGCCTCGAAGGGACCAAACGCATGAAGCCCGTGATCGAGCGTCAGGAATACGCGTTGGGGACGGTCTGCGCCGCCATCCCGATCATCGCGGGCAACACGGTCGGCTCAATGGCCATCTCACTGCCCGCCCACCACGCGGACCGACTGCTGCCCGCGGCGCGGCAGTTGCAGAAGGAGATCGGCAGGCTGCCAGGGACGCTCGCCGTCTCTATCAGCATCTGAAAACTCACTCCTTGTGATCTGGTGTGTACGTTCAGCAAGATGCCAGCAGTGTCAGGTGGATGGTTCCTGGCCAGTCGACGGCAGACGGCGGGGTAGGCGATGCGCGAGTCAGTAGTACAGGCAGAGATCATGATGAGCTTTCTCGTGTCGGAGGAGCTCTCCTTCCGCATTCCGGTGGAGCTTCGATACGAGACATGTGATCCCTATGCCGTGCGTCTGACCTTCCACCTGCCCGGCGATGCCCCGGTGACCTGGGCCTTCGGCCGGGAGCTGCTGATCGATGGGGTGGGGCGGCCGTGTGGGGTCGGCGATGTGCACATTTCGCCCGCCGGCTCCGAGGGGTTCGGCGATGTGCTGATCCGGCTCCAAGTGGGCGCCGACCAGGCGCTGTTCCGCTGCGGAGCGGTGCCGCTCGTGGCGTTCCTCGACCGCACGGACAAGCTGGTGCCACTAGGCCAGGAGCACTCCCTTGCCGACTTCGACACACATCTCGACGAGGCCCTGGACCGCATCCTGGCGGAGGAACAGAGTGCGGGCTGAATCGTACGGTGCTCAGGGTGCCGTAACGCTTCAGCGCTTGCGGCGGCGGCCCCTCCCCCCGAGTACCGGCGTCCTGACGCCCGCCTGGGGCTGCTCCGGTGGTGGCGTCTGAGCCGCAGACGCGGATCCGGGGCGGTCCGCCGAGACCACGAGAGCGGCCAGGGCCGTAGTGACCGGTACGGAGGCGACCAGGCCGATCGAGCCGACGAGCGTACGCACGATCTCCACGGCGACCAGCTCACTGTTGGCCACCGTCCCCACGCTGCTCTGAGCGATCGAGAACAGCAGCAACAGGGGCAGCGCGGCGCCCGCATACGCGAGGACGAGCGTGTTGACGACGGACGCGATGTGGTCCCGGCCGATACGGATGCCCGCCCGGTACAACCCGCGCCGGCCCATCGACGGATTGGCCGCGTGCAACTCCCAGACCGCCGATGTCTGCGTCACCGTCACATCGTCGAGCACACCGAGCGAACCGATGATGACGCCCGCGAGCAGCAGACCGCTCATGTCGATGCTCGGATACAGGCCATGGATCAGACCGGTGTTGTCATCCGTGTTGCCGGTGAGCGCGGACCAGCCGATGAACAGTGAGCCGAGCACCCCGATCAGCAGCAGCGAGAGCAGTGTTCCGAGCACCGCGACCGATGTTCGGGCGGACAGTCCATGGCAGGCGTAGAGCGCGATCAGCATGATCGCGCTCGCCCCGACGACCGCGACGACCAAGGGGTTCGAGCCCTGCAGGATCGCAGGCAGGATAAAGAATGTCAGGAGGAGGAAGCTGACGGCCAGCGAGATCAGCGCCATGACACCGCGCATCCGGCCCACCACGACCACGGCGAGCGCGAAGATCCCTGCGAGCAGCGCCATCGGGAGCCTGCGGTTCACATCGGTGACCGAGTACTGGAGGTCCCTGGGAGCGTCGGGCGCGTACGCCACGATCACATCCTGCCCCTGGCTCAGCTGCCGAGACGAGTCCGGCTGGACGATCTCCGTGAAGGTACGGCCCTTGTCCTTGCCGGTGTCGACCCGGACCGTCGCCTTCTTGCAGGTGCCGGTCGCCTGCTGCTGAGCGGACGAGCCCTCCGCGGTCGAGGTGTCGCCGGTCGGGGTGCCCCCGGAGGCGTTGACGGACTTGCAGTCCACCTCGTCGACCTTGGTCACCGTGGCCTCTTGCGTCTGCCGGTCGAAGCCGACGCCGGTGCGTTCGTGGGGTGGGGCGCCTCCTGGCCACAGCACGGCCAGGCCTACGACGACCGCCGTGGCGAAGGGAATCAGCACCGCGGCGATGACCTTGCGCAAGTGTTTGGACACGGGGGCTGGAGGGCCATGGCCATGGCTATGCGCATGGCTGTGGCCATGACCGTCACCAGAGCCGTGGTTGTCACCGGGGCCGGGCCCGTGCGGCGGTTCGGACGGGGGAAGCGGGGGCTGATGCGTTGTAGTCACCGACCGATCATCGCAAGAACGAAAGGGGCCCACTGTTCAGCGCGCCCAGTATGACGCTAGCGTGGAGGGACCTTTTGCACACGCGGGAGCTCGGAGCACCGGGCTGAGAGGGCGCTGACCTCCGTCCCAGCGATGTTTCACGTGGAACATCGCCGTACGGAAACCGCTGCGTCGACCGCTGAACCTGTTACCGGGTAATGCCGGCGTAGGGAGTAGGTCTCATGACCAACAAGGACGTACGTACGCCTGCCTCCAGCCAGACGGACGAGGACTCAGCCTCGTCCGGGAACGGCGAGGCCGGGAAATCCATCGGCTGGCACAAGGCTTATGTCGAGGGCTCGCGCCCCGACCTACGGGTGCCGGTCCGTCAGGTGCACCTCACCAACGGCCAGTCGGTCACCCTGTACGACACCTCCGGCCCGTACACCGATCCAACTATCGACACCGATGTCCGCAGGGGCCTGGCGCCGCTGCGCGAGAACTGGATCATCGCCCGCGGCGACACCGAGGAGTACGCGGGCCGTCCCATCCGCCCCGAGGACGACGGGATCAAGCACACCTCGCCGCGTGGCGGACTGCGCAACCTCGACGCCGTCTTCCCGGGACGTCCGCGCCAGCCGCGCCGGGGCATCGGCGGTACGGCCGTCACGCAACTCGCGTACGCACGACGTGGCGAGATCACACCGGAAATGGAGTTCGTGGCAGTCCGCGAGAACGTCGACCCCGAGGTCGTACGTGAGGAGATCGCCGCGGGGCGGGCCGTGCTGCCCGCGAACGTCAACCACCCGGAGATCGAGCCGATGATCATCGGCAAGCGGTTCCTGGTGAAGGTCAACGCCAACATCGGTAATTCGGCGGTGACTTCCTCCATCGAGGAGGAGGTCGAGAAGATGACCTGGGCGACCCGTTGGGGTGCCGACACGGTCATGGACCTGTCCACCGGCCGGAACATCCACACCACCCGGGAGTGGGTGCTGCGCAACTCCCCCGTCCCCATCGGCACGGTGCCGCTCTACCAGGCGCTGGAGAAGGTCGACGGCCGTGCCGAGGAGCTGACCTGGGAGATCTACAAAGACACGGTCATCGAGCAGGCCGAACAGGGCGTGGACTACATGACCGTCCACGCGGGCGTGCGCCTGCCGTACGTACCGCTCACCGCGAACCGCAAGACCGGCATCGTCTCGCGTGGCGGCTCGATCATGGCGGCCTGGTGCCTGGCGCACCACAAGGAGTCGTTCCTCTACGAGAACTTCGAAGAGCTGTGCGAGATCCTGGCCGCCTACGACGTCACGTACTCGCTCGGTGACGGGCTGCGGCCCGGCTCGATCGCGGACGCCAACGACGAAGCCCAGTTCGCGGAGTTGAGGACGCTGGGGGAACTCAACACGATCGCCAAGCGTTTCAACGTACAGACCATGATCGAGGGCCCGGGACATGTCCCGATGCACAAGATCAAGGAGAACATCGACCTTCAGCAGGAGATCTGCGATGAAGCTCCGTTCTATACGCTCGGCCCGCTGACGACGGACGTCGCGCCGGCGTACGACCACATCACCTCCGGCATCGGTGCCGCGATGATCGCCTGGTGGGGCACGGCCATGCTCTGCTATGTCACGCCCAAGGAACACTTGGGCCTGCCCAACCGTGACGACGTCAAGACCGGCGTCATCACCTACAAGATCGCCGCCCACGCAGCCGACCTCGCCAAGGGGCACCCAGGCGCGCAGGAATGGGACGACGCGCTGTCCGACGCCCGCTTCGAGTTCCGCTGGGAGGACCAGTTCAACCTGGCCCTCGACCCCGACACGGCCCGAGAGTTCCATGACGAAACCCTCCCGGCCGAGCCCGCCAAGACGGCCCACTTCTGCTCGATGTGCGGGCCGAAGTTCTGCTCGATGAAAATCTCTCAAGACATCCGCCGCGAACACGGCGGTACGCAGACGGAGATCGAGGAAGGCATGGCGCAGAAGTCGCAGGAGTTCGCAGCTGCGGGTAACCGGGTGTATCTGCCGCTCGCCGATTGACCTGATCCGGGCGCGGCAGCAGTGCACCGCTCCGGGCTCCGGCCCTCGACTTCGTCGTCGTGGGCCGGAGCGGCCGTGCGGCTTGTCCGTCCGGCCGGGACTCGGGGTCCCGGCTCGGCTGCTTCTGGTCTTGCCTCGGCCGCGCCCCTACTCCGGCTGATGCTCCGGGCCCCCGAAGTCCGGGCTTGAGAAGTCCGGGCTCGAGTAGCTGGGGCGGGGGCCTGCCGCGGGGCCGCCGTCGGGGCTGCTGAAGCCCGGGCGGTTGTAGCCGAGATGGGGGATTCGGCTGGTCGGCTGCGGCGATGTCGTACGGTCGAGGGCCGCTGAGCCCGGGTCGGCGAGTGCCTCTCGGAGGAACGGCATGATGCCGCGCTCCAGGAGGGCCTCGCGCCAGGCTTCCCTCGCCCGGCTCAGTTCCTCGCTCTGCTCACCCCGCGTGCCGGCCTGGAGCGAGCTCTCTCCGTTGCGCAGGGCGGTGAGCAGCAGACCGACCGCGGCGATCAGGATCGCGGCCGCGGTCACCGCGCCGAAGACCCACCCAGTGGTGAGGAGGGTCCGGGCGAACGCCGGCTCGGGGTTGAGCATCTTCAGGAGGTAGCCGACGAGCAGGAAGATTGCCGAGGCGGTGCCGGCGAGGACCGGAGTGAGTACCGCGGCGACGGCGACGGCGCCCGCCCCGGCGGGCTCGGTGGCCTCCCCCACCGTGGCGGCGAGCCCCACCGCGCTCGTGCCCGGGTCCGTGGATCCGGATCCTTCGTGGACGCGTGGCGTGGGCGGCGCCGGCCGGCGCAGTTGCTCGCGGACCTTTACGTAGTGCTGGTATTCGGTCGCCGCGGCCGCCGTGATGAGAGCGGAGGCGTTGAGCGCCATGGTGCGCAGTTGTTCGGGGTTGAGCCGCTGGCCGACAGCGGCGAGTTCCGGACGGTGTGGTGCGGAGCGCAGCGCCTCATCGAGGACCCGCTCGTACTCTTGGCGGTCCTCACTCAACAGGTGCTGCGGAACGCTGTTCATGTGCATCCCCCGATGCTCCGTAGGGCTTGGGGCTCGGCATGCTGACGAGCCGTCGGGCAGAAACGGAGGGGAGCCTGCTACGGATAAGCCGATGGTAGAGCGGGGACGGTACGAGGTGACAGGGGGTTTCCAGAAATTGCCCCTCGATAGGCCCCGTTCTCGGTGGAAGAACGCCTGCCCGGAAAAGGGTCAGCTATCCAGGGGCAGTTGCTGGACCAGTAGCTTTCCGGCCATGGTCACGCCGCCGTCCATCGCGATGGCCAGCCCGTCCGCGTACACATGCGGTCCTTCGACCACAGGGCCCGCGGCATCGTCGCTGTCCTCGGAGCCGACCTCGCCGAGGAGGTACGGAATGGGGCTGTGACCATGGACGATGCGAGAGCCACCGTACATGTCAAGGAGTTCGCGCACGGCTTGTGCGCCCCCGTCGTCGCGGAACGCGAATCGCTTGGTGAACTTGCGGAAGAGGTCCCAGCATTCGTCCGCGTCGTTGCGCGTGAGGGCTTCACGGACGGTGTCGTTGACCGCTTCGATGGAGTCGCCGTAGTCGAGATAGGCGGTGGTGTCGGAGTGCACCAGCAGGTGCCCGTCCGCCAGCTCCATCGCGTCGAGGCGGGCCATCCACTGCAGATGGTGATCCTCGAGGCGCTCCATATCGGTCTTCTGGCCGCCGTTGAGCAGCCAGGCGGCCTGGAAAGTGGCCGTACCGGCACCGGAGTTGACGGGAGTGTCGCCGAATCGCTTGGCGCCGAGCAGCAGCAGCTCGTGATTGCCCATCAGCGCCTTGCAGTAGCCGCCGGCCGCGGCGGCCTCGGCGGACAACCGCATCACGAGGTCGATGACGCCGATGCCGTCGGGCCCTCGGTCGGTGAAGTCCCCGAGGAACCACAGTCGTGCGGTGCCCGCCGACCAGTGGCCGTCGATGTCGATGAGGCCCTTCTCGCGCAGTGCGGCGACGAGTTCGTCGAGGTAGCCGTGTACGTCGCCCACGACGTACAGCGGGCCCGGCCCGGCGGTGGACTGCGGGACGGTCGTGGCTTCGGGGCTGACCGGCACCTGAAGGGTGTCACCGCGGTTGATGACGGGCAGATCGCGCTGCGTCGGCGTGTAGCCCTCGGCGTCCTCGACCGGTCTGGTGCCCTCACCGGGAGGCATCTGCTGCGCATGAGGGCGCTGTTGCGGATGAGGTCCGGGCTGGGCGTACGGGCCGGGCTGCGCATACGGATCGGCTTCGTGGACGTACGCGGGCACGCGGAAGTCGCGCACCGTCGGCGTCCGCACCTCGGGTCCCTGACCGGCCCCCTGAGTCATCGACCCCTCCACCACCATCGCGCCGCATCTGCACCGCACTGGACTGCCTGGTCGCAGCGGCCCGCGGTGTCGTGCGCCCATCATAGGAATGCGGATCGCGCCATGTGATGACCCAGGGGTGGTGAATCGGGGCAGGACCCCAGTTCATCGTGGTTTTCTCCCGAATTGGGAGCAGCTTTCTCACCTGATGCCACCGCCTGACGTCACCTCTCCTCGGGTGATCGGGGCGGGCTGACGGTCGTACGGGGCGGCCGTCGATCGGAGGAGGTCCGCACGATCAACTCCGTCGGTATCACCTGCTCGACCGGTTGGTCCGATTCGACCCCTTCGATGGCGTCGATGAGGAGCTGGACCACGGCCGTGCCGATGTGGCGCGGCTTGAGTGAAAGCGTGGTGAGGGGTGGCTCGGTGTTGGCGTACACCGCGGACTCGCTGCAGCACACGAGCAGCAGATCCTCCGGTACGCGCAGACCGTAGCGGCGGGCGGCCGTGAGGAGGTCGGTGCCGTTCGGGTCGAACAGTCCGTACACGGCGTCAGGCCGGTCGGGCCGGGCGAGCAGCCGGTCGGCGGCGGCGGATCCCGCGCAGGGATCGTGCGCGGGGTAGGCCTCGTACACCGGTTCCTGGCCGACGCGCTCGCACCAGTGCAGGTACGCGGTCGTCGACAGATGCGTGTACGTGTCCGTCGAGGTCCCGGTGAGCAGGCCGATCCGGCGGGCGCCCGCGTCAGCCAGGTGGTCGAGGATGCCCAGGACCGCGGCTTCGTGGTCGTTGTCCACCCAGGCGGTCACCGGCAGCGAGCCGGCCGGGCGGCCGTCGGAGACCACCGGCAAACCCTGGCGGACCAGTTCGCTGACGACGGGGTCCTGGTCGGAGGGGTCGATGACCACGGTTCCGTCCAGGGCCACGTTCGACCACACGTCGTGGCGCGAGGTGGCGGGAAGGATGACCAGGGCGTAGCCACGGGCGAGCGCGGCCGAGGTGGCGGCTCTGGCCATCTCCGCGAAGTACGCGAACTCCGTGAAGGTGAAAGGTTCATCCCCGTAGGTCGTCACGGTCAGGCCGATGAGGCCCGACTTTCCGGTACGGAGCGTGCGGGCCGCGGCGGAGGGGCGATAGCCCAGCCGGTCGGCGACCTCGCGGACATGGCGTCGGGTGGCGTCCGGGAGCCGGCCCTTGCCGTTGAGTGCGTCGGACACGGTCGTGATGGAGACCCCGGCGGCGGCGGCTACGTCTCTGATGCCCGCCCGGCCCGGCCGACTGCCTCGACGGGAGGTCTCCGCCCGGCTCACCTGGTGCTTCCCTGCTGCTGTCATGGCGAGCCGATAGTAGGGCTCATGCGGTGGGGTAGTGCGGACGCATATTCACTCGTTGACAGGCACGTTTCTGCATGGTCGATAGTGCTCAATTTCCTTGGAACATAAGGTAGTTGAGCGATTCAATGACAGTACGTCACTTGTGGGGGCGCATGAGCCTGCCGAATGGGTCATGTTTCGAAGAGGTCTCAACTCACCTGCATGGGGGATGCGCGCCACGGCGTGAGCCACCGGCGCTTGAACCGGACAGCGGCGCGCCCCCCGCTTCGTACGCCTCCGTCGGCCCGATGCCAGGGGCCGCCTACGCGGTCGGTCCCGGGCCATACGCAGCGGCGCCGAATCCTCATAAGGTGAGGAGTATTGGAAGCCGGTGGTGGTCATGAGGAGGACTGCGGTGAGCGAGACGAGCCCCAAGCTGCGTGCCGAGCTGGAGGGTATCCCCACGTACAAGCCGGGGAAGCCCGCCGCGGCCGGCGGTCGGGTGGCGTACAAGCTGTCCTCCAACGAGAACCCGTATCCGCCGCTGCCCGGGGTGATGGAAACCGTGGCCGCCGCGGCGGGGTCCTTCAACCGTTACCCGGACATGGCGTGCACGGCGCTGATGAGTGAGCTGGCGGACCGGTTCGCGGTGCCGCTCACGCATCTGTCCACCGGCACGGGCTCGGTCGGCGTCGCCCAGCAGCTGTTGCAGGCCACGAGCGGTCCCGGTGACGAGGTCATATACGCCTGGCGGTCCTTCGAGGCGTACCCGATCATCACGCAGATCAGCGGTGCGACGTCGGTGCGGGTGCCGCTCACGTCGGGGGACGTGCACGATCTTGACGCGATGGCGGACGCGGTCACCGAGCGGACGCGGCTGATCTTCGTCTGCAACCCCAACAACCCCACCGGCACCGTGGTGCGCCGGGCCGAGCTGGAACGCTTCCTCGACCGGGTGCCGAGCGACGTCCTCGTGGTCCTCGACGAGGCGTACCGCGAGTTCATCCGCGACCCCCAGGTGCCGGACGGCGTCGAGATCTACCGCGCGCGGCCGAACGTCTGCGTACTGCGTACGTTCTCCAAGGCGTACGGACTCGCCGGACTGCGGGTCGGCTTCGCTATCGCCCATGAGCCGGTGGCCGCGGCGTTGCGCAAGACCGCCGTGCCCTTCGGTGTGAGCCAGCTCGCGCAGGACGCGGCGGTCGCCTCGCTGCGCGCCGAGGACGAGCTCCTCGGCCGGGTGGGCTCGCTGGTGTGCGAGCGAATTCGCGTCGTCGAGGCCCTGCGTGCGCAGGGCTGGACGGTGCCGGAGACCCAGGCGAACTTCGTCTGGCTGCGGCTCGGCGAGCGTACGGTCGACTTCGCGGCGACCTGTGAGCAGGCCGGGGTCGTCGTGCGGCCTTTCCCGGGGGAGGGCGTGCGCGTGACGATCGGCGAGACCGAGGCGAACGACATCTTTCTGAAGACGACGGAGGGGTTCCGCAAGGAGCTCTAGCCTCCCGCGGCCGGCAGGGTTCCGTCGGGGACGGGGCTCTGCCGGCGGGTCTCCTGCCCTCTCTTCGCGTCACAACGCTCTGACCTGCGCTTCCGCGCCAGAGGCCGGATGGTCCAACCTTAGGGACCCCCCACCTCTCACGCCTCGAACGGTCATGCGTCATAATTGCTTGTGAATGTGAACGCGTTCACAAGCTTGCCCGGTTGGTCCCGTGATGTCTGCGACAAGCTGGGCAAACTGCCGCTGTGACCACGGCGACGTAAGGAGACTGACGACGTGGACCTGGCTCTGGCGCCGGAGACCCTGGCGCGATGGCAGTTCGGCATCACCACCGTCTACCACTTCCTCTTCGTCCCCCTGACCATCTCACTCGCCGCGCTCACGGCCGGCCTGGAGACCGCCTGGGTGCGTACGGGGAACGAGAAGTACCTCAGGGCGACGAAGTTCTGGGGGAAGCTCTTCCTGATCAACATCGCGATGGGTGTCGTGACAGGCATCGTGCAGGAGTTCCAGTTCGGCATGAACTGGTCCGACTACTCGCGCTTCGTCGGTGATGTCTTCGGTGCCCCGCTCGCCTTCGAGGCGCTGATCGCGTTCTTTTTCGAGTCCACGTTCATCGGCCTGTGGATCTTCGGCTGGGACAAGCTGCCGAAGAAGATCCACCTCGCCTGCATGTGGATGGTCTCGATCGGCACAATCCTGTCGGCGTACTTCATCCTCGCCGCCAACTCCTGGATGCAGCACCCCGTCGGCTACCGGATCAACGAGCAGCGGGGCCGTGCCGAGCTCACCGACTTCTGGCTGGTCCTGACGCAGAACACCGCGCTCGCCCAGGCCTTCCACACCCTCTCCGCGGCCTTCCTCACCGGTGGCGCCTTCATGGTCGGCATCGCAGCCTTCCACCTGGCCCGCAAAAAGCACATCCCCGTGATGAAGACCTCGCTGCGGCTCGGCCTGGTCACCGTGGTCATCGGCGGTATGTTCACCGCGATCAGCGGCGATGTCCTCGGCAAGATCATGTACGAGCAGCAGCCGATGAAGATGGCGGCGGCCGAGGCGCTGTGGGACGGCGAGGCGCCCGCGCCCTTCTCGGTCTTCGCCTACGGGGACGTCGAAAAGGGCCACAACAAGGTGGCCATCGAGATTCCGGGACTGCTGTCCTTCCTCGCCAAGGACGACTTCAGCTCGTACGTCCCCGGCATCAACGACGTCAACAAGGCCGAACAGGAGAAGTACGGCCCGGGTGACTACCGGCCCAACATCCCGGTCGCGTACTGGGGCTTCCGCTGGATGATCGGCTTTGGCATGACGTCCTTCGCCATCGGTCTGGCCGGGCTCTGGCTGACGCGGAAGAAGTTCTTGCTACCGCAGCACCTGCGCGTGGGTGACGACGAGGTGCCGCATCTGGTGCTGCTGCCCAAGAAGGCACTCGGCCCGACGCTCACCAAGTGGTACTGGCGCATCGCGATCCTGACCCTGGGCTTCCCGCTGATCGCCAACTCCTGGGGCTGGATCTTCACCGAGATGGGCCGCCAGCCGTGGGTCGTGTACGGCGTGCTGCAGACCCGCGACGCGGTCTCCCCCGGCGTCTCGCAGGGTGAGGTCCTCACTTCGATGATCGTCTTCACGGCTCTGTACGCGATCCTCGCCGTCATCGAGGTCAAGTTGCTCTCGAAGTACATCAAAGCCGGGCCGCCCGAACTCACCGAGGCCGACCTCAATCCGCCCACCAAGATCGGCGGCGACTCCCGTGACGCCGACAAGCCGATGGCCTTCTCCTACTAGGCCCAGGGAGCTGCAGAGTCATGGAACTTCACGACGTCTGGTTCGTCCTCATCGCCGTTCTGTGGATCGGCTACTTCTTCCTGGAGGGCTTCGACTTCGGGATCGGCGTCCTCACCCGGCTGCTCGCCCGTGACCGGGCCGAGAAGCGGGTGCTGATCAACACCATCGGGCCGGTCTGGGACGGCAACGAGGTCTGGCTGCTCTCCGCGGGCGGCGCGACCTTCGCCGCCTTCCCCGAGTGGTACGCCACGCTCTTCTCCGGCTTCTATCTGCCGCTGCTTCTCATCCTGGTCTGCCTGATCGTCCGTGGAGTCGCTTTCGAGTACCGGGCAAAGCGGCCCGAGGATAGCTGGCAGCGCAACTGGGAGAGTGCGATCTTCTGGAGCTCGCTGCTCCCCGCGTTCCTGTGGGGCGTGGCCTTCGGCAACATCGTGCGGGGCGTGAAGATCGACCGGGACATGGAGTACGTCGGCAACCTGTGGGACCTGCTCAACCCGTACGCCATCCTGGGCGGCCTGGTCACGCTGACGCTGTTCACCTTCCATGGGGCGGTGTTCGCCGCGCTCAAGACGCTGGGCGACATCCGGGAGCGGGCGCGGAATCTGGCGTTGCGGCTCGGTGTGGTGACGGCTGTGCTCGCGTTGATCTTCCTGGGCTGGACCCAGGCCGACAAGGGCGACAGCACGAGCCTCGCCGCACTGATCGTCGCGGTGGTCGCGCTGGTCGCGGCGATCGGGGCGAACCAGGCCGGGCGTGAGGGCTGGGCATTCGCTCTGTCCGGCATCACCATCGTGGCCGCCGTGGCGATGCTCTTCCTGACCCTCTTCCCGAATGTCATGCCGTCCTCGCTCAATGACGACTGGAGCCTGACGGTCACCAACGCCTCGTCGAGTCCGTACACGCTGAAGATCATGACCTGGTGCGCGGTGATTGCGACACCGATCGTGGTGGTCTACCAGGCGTGGACGTACTGGGTCTTCCGGAAGCGGATCGGTACGCAGCACATCGCTGAGGCTGTGCACTGAGTTCGATCGCCACTGAATCCAGGGGCATGTTTCACGTGAAACGTGCCTGTTGAGGAGAAGGTGTGTTTCACGTCAAACACACCTGCTTGACCCGAGGGTGTGTTTCACGTGAAACCAATCGACCCGCGACTGCTCCGGTACGCCCGCGCCACTCGCCACTTCCTGGTGGCGGTCGTGGTGCTGGGCGCTGCCGGGGCGGCGTTGGTCATCGCCCAGGCGATGCTCATCGCCGAGATAGTGGTCGGCGCTTTCCAGCACGGGCTGGAGGCCGCCGAACTCCGCGCCCCGCTCCTGCTATTGGTGGCGGTCGCGGGTGGTCGGGCGCTCGTCTCCTGGCTCACGGAACTCGCCGCGCACCGGGCCGGGGCAGCGGTCAAGTCGGAGTTGCGGGGGCGGCTGCTGGAGCGCGCGGGCGCGCTGGGCCCGGGGTGGCTGAGCGGGCAGCGGACGGGGTCGCTGGTCGCACTCGCCACCCGCGGAATCGATGCGCTCGACGACTACTTCTCGCGCTACCTCCCGCAGTTGGGGCTCGCAGTGGTCGTGCCAGTGGCGGTTCTGGCGCGGATCGTCACGGAGGACTGGGTCTCGGCGGCGATCATCGTCGGCACACTGCCCCTCATCCCGATCTTCATGATCCTCATCGGCTGGGTCACCCAGTCCCAGATGGACCGCCAGTGGCGGCTGCTGTCGCGACTCTCGGGGCATTTCCTGGACGTGATCGCGGGTCTGCCCACGCTCAAGGTGTTCGGGCGGGCCAAGGCGCAGGCAGAGTCGATCCGGCGGATCACCGGTGAGTACCGGCGGGCGACCATGCGAACCCTGCGGATCGCCTTCATCTCGTCCTTCGCGCTGGAGCTGCTCGCCACGATCTCGGTCGCCCTGGTCGCGGTGACCATCGGGATGCGGCTCGTCCATGGCGAGATGGATCTGTACGTGGGGCTGGTCATCCTCGTTCTCGCGCCCGAGGCGTATCTGCCGCTGCGGCAGGTGGGGGCGCAGTACCACGCTGCGGCGGAGGGGCTCGCCGCAGCAGAGGAGATCTTCTCGGTGCTGGAGATGCAGGTGCCGGACTCCGGGACCGCGATCGTGCCGCCCTCCGGCGGGATTCGCTTCGAGGGGGTGACGGTCCGGTACCCAGAGCGGTCGTCCGACGCCGTGTCGGATGTGTCCTTCGCGGTCGAACCCGGCGAGACGGTGGCGCTCGTCGGGCCCAGTGGCGCGGGCAAGTCGTCGCTGCTGAACGCGCTGCTGGGGTTTGTGAAGCCCACGTCGGGCCGGGTCCGGATCGGGGGAGTCGACCTTGCCGAGGCCGACTTGGCCAAGTGGCGTTCGCAGGTGGCCTGGGTGCCGCAGCGTCCCCATCTGTACGCGGGGTCCATCGCCGAGAACGTACGGCTGGCACGGCCGGACGCGGACGACGCCGATGTGGCCAGGGCGCTGGGTGACGCCGGCGCGCTCGAGTTCGTGGACGCGCTGCCCGACGGGATGCGGACCGTACTCGGGGAGGAGGGGGCCGGACTGTCCGCGGGGCAGCGGCAACGGCTCGCGCTGGCCCGGGCGTTCCTCGCGGACCGACCCGTGCTGCTGCTCGACGAGCCGACGGCTTCGCTGGACGGGGAGACCGAGGCCGAGGTGGTGGAGGCCGTCCGGCGCCTGGCGGTGGGGCGGACGGTGCTGCTCGTGGTGCACCGGCCGGCGTTGCTGGGGGTGGCGGATCGGGTGGTGCGGCTGGAGTCCGCAGTGCCCGTCGCGGGAGCCGGATCCGCGCACCCTGGTGGTACGGAAGCGCGCCGCACAGAAGCGGCGGTGTCCACAGCCGACCAGGACGAGCTGCCACTCTCCACTCAGGAGCGAGACAGCGTCCTCGCCCGCGTCCGCGCCATGGCCGGACCTCGGCGAGGTCGGCTCGCGATCGCTCTCGCGCTGGGCAGCCTCGCGCTCGGCAGTGCCGTGGGGCTGATGGCCACCTCGGGGTGGCTGATCTCGCGGGCCTCGCAGCAGCCCCCCGTGCTCTATCTGATGGTCGCCGTCACGGCCACGCGGGCGTTCGGGATCGGGCGGGCCGTCTTCCGGTACGCCGAGCGGCTGGTGTCGCACGATGCCGTGCTGCGGATGCTGGCCGACACCCGCGTCGCCGTGTACCGGCGACTTGAGCGGCTCGCTCCCGCGGGGCTGCGGACCGCCCGGCGCGGAGACCTGCTCTCGCGGCTGGTCGCCGATGTCGACGCACTCCAGGACTACTGGCTGCGCTGGCTGCTGCCCGCCTCGGCCGCGGTCGTCGTTTCCGCCGCATCCGTGGGATTCACGGCATGGCTGCTGCCTGAGGCCGGGGCCGCCCTCGCTCTCGGGCTGCTCGCCGCCGGAGCCGGTGTCCCACTGGTGACCGGCGCATTCGCGCACCGCGCGGAGCGCAGGCTGGCCCCCGCCCGCGGCGTCCTGGCGACCCGCGTGGCCGACCTCCTCACAGGGACGGCCGAGTTGACGGTCGCCGGTGCGCTGCCCGCGCGCACCGCCGAAGCGCGGCAGGCCGATGCCGCGCTGACTCGCATCGCGTCGCGCACCGCGACCGCCGCCGCGCTCGGCAACGGGCTCATCGCGCTCGTCTCCGGACTCACCGTGGCGGTCACCGCGCTCGTCGGCGCCCGGGCGGTCGCCGACGGCCGCCTCAGCGGCGTGCTGATGGCCGTCGTCGTCCTCACCCCGCTCGCCGCGTTCGAGGCCGTCCTGGGGCTTCCGCTCGCGGTCCAGTACCGGCAGCGGGTGCGTAAGAGCGCGGAGCGCGTGTACGAGGTCCTGGACGCCCCCGATCCCGTACGCGAACCGGAGAGGCCGCGAGAGGCACCGGCGTCGCCGTTCCCGCTCGTTCTCCAAGCGATGTCCGCCCGCCACCATGGGCAGGACCGGGACGCGCTGGCCGGGATCGACCTGACGCTCGCACGCGGGCAGAGGATCGCCGTCGTGGGGCAGTCCGGGTCCGGCAAGACGACCCTCGCGCAGGTGCTGCTGCGGTTCCTGGACGCGGGGGCGGGGACGTACATGCTGGGCGGCGTGGACGCGTACGACCTGAGTAGTGACGACGTACGACGCCTGGTCGGGCTGTGTGCGCAGGACGCGCATCTCTTCGACAGCTCGGTACGCGAGAACCTGCTGCTCGCGCGGAAGGACGCGACCGAGGACGAACTGCGTGACGCGCTCGGACGGGCCCGGTTGCTCGACTGGGCCGACGGTCTGCCCGAGGGGCTCGACACGCTGATCGGCGAGCACGGGGCGCGGCTGTCCGGTGGGCAGCGGCAGCGGCTGGCGTTGGCCCGTGCGCTGCTCGCCGACTTCCCGGTCCTCGTCCTCGACGAGCCCGCGGAGCACCTCGACCTTCCGACGGCCGACGCGCTGACCGCCGATCTGCTAGCCGCGACCGAGGGCCGTACGACGCTGCTGATCACCCACCGGCTGGCGGGTGTGGAGGCCGTGGACGAGGTGATCGTGCTGGCGGACGGACGTGTCGTGCAGCGGGGCCCGTACGGCGAACTGGCTGCCGTGGACGGTCCACTGCGGGAGATGCGGGAGCGGGAGGAGGCGTCGGAGCTGCTGGCAGCGGTTCGCTGACCCCACTGAGCCGCCCTACGCAGCAGCTCCGCTGACGATCCACTCAAGTGCCGTGGACCAGGCCGCTGTTCGGAGCAGCAGAATGGTCCGTCCGAGGCATTCGATCCCCCAGGCGTACGACTTGAACAGGACCGCGGCCCGGGCGCGGGACACGATCCGTTGTATGCGCCCACTTCGCCGCCATCCCCTGCTCGTACCGGCGCTGCTGTGCGCGCTGGCCCTTCTGGCGGCCGGGCCCACGGCGGCCAAGGGGGACGCGGGCGATCCCGGTGGCCTGAGCACCGAGGTGGTGCGGCTCTTCGAAGAGGCGTCCGCCGCGACGCGGCGATACGAGGAAGGGCGCAAGGAGGCCGAGGTGCAGCGGGCCCGGGCACAGCGGCTGGAGCGGCTTCTCGCGCGGGAGCAGCGGAGCATTGCCGCACTGCACGGGGACCTCGGCCGGATCGCGCGCGCCCAGTACCGCAGCGGTGGGGGGCTTCCGCACACCGCGCAGTTGCTGCTCGCGGACAGCCCCGAGGAGTTGATGCGCGGTCAGCGTGCGGTGTGGCAGGCGGACCTGGCGGTCAACAACGCCGTCACCAAGAGCCGCCGCGCCGAGGCACGGCTCGCCGCCGACGAGGCGAAGGCCGCGAAGGCCTGGCAGACGCTGGAACGGCGCAATGCCCGACTCGCCGAGATGAAGCAGGGGATCGAGCAGAGGCTCGAAGCGGCGCAGTCGACGCTTCAGGGGCAGGCGGACGCCTCGGTCGCAGCGGGTGCGTGCCGGGGCGCGGTCCGGCTCGACCAGTCGGAGCCAGGCTTCGCGGCTGCGTGGGTCGCGCCATTGGAGACGTACGAACTCTCCGCGGGCTTCGGGAGCGGTGGTGAGCGCTGGGCGAGTCGGCACACGGGGCAGGACTTCGCGGTGGACATCGGCGCGCCGGTGCGCTCAGTGGGCGAGGGGCGCGTGGTCAAGGTGTCGTGCGGCGGTCCGTTCGGTGTCGAGGTCGTTGTGCGGCACCCCGGGGGCTACTACACGCAGTACGCGCATCTCGCGTCGGTCGCTGTTGACAAGGGGGAGCGGGTGGCGGCCGGGCAGTGGGTCGGCCAGTCGGGCACGAGCGGCAACTCGACTGGACCGCATCTGCACTTCGAGGTGCGTCTGACGCCGTATCACGGCTCGGGCGTCGATCCGATGGGGTGGCTGGCCGAGCGCGGGGTGCAGGTCTCCTAGGAGAGAGCCAGCATCCGTTCGATCACGACTGCCACACCGTCCTCGTTGTTGGCGACCGTGCGTCCGGAGGCCGCGGCGATCACGTCGGGGTGTGCGTTGCCCATCGCGTACGACGTGCCTGCCCAGGTGAGCATTTCCACGTCGTTCGGCATGTCCCCGAAGGCGACGACCTCCTCGTGCGAGATGCCGCGCTCGGCGCAGCACAGCGCGAGCGTGCTGGCCTTGGAGACGCCGGGGCCGCTGATCTCCAGCAGTGCGCTGGGGCTGGAGCGGGTCACGCCTGCGCGGTCGCCGATGGCCAGGCGGGCGGTCATCAGGAAGTCGTCCGGGTCGATCTCGTGGTGGAACGCGAGAATCTTGAGCACCGGCTCGTCGGCACCGGGGCCGTCCGGCGCCAGGAGTTTCTCGGCGGGCGCGAGAGTGTCCGGGATCTCCATGTGCATCTTCGGGTACGACGGCTCCTGGTAGAAGCCGTACGTCTGCTCAATGGCGAACACGGTCCCCGGCGCGGCCTCGCGGAGCAGCCGCACGGCATCGAGCGCGTTCTCCCGTGCCAACTCCCGGACCTTGACGAAACGGTGGTTGCCGGCGCCGCCGTGCAGGTCGACCACGGCGGCGCCGTTCCCGCAGATGGCGAGGCCGTGGCCGTGGACATGGTCGCTGACGACATCCATCCAGCGGGCGGGGCGGCCGGTCACGAAGAAGACCTCGATGCCCGCCTCCTCCGCGGCGGCCAGAGCGGCGACCGTGCGCTGCGAGACGGAATGGTCGTCGCGCAGCAGGGTGCCGTCCAGATCCGTTGCGATCAGCCGGGGCGGAAGGGTGGAGGCCGGAGTCTGGGGCCGGCGGGTCGCTGAGGTCACGCCGCCATTGTCCCGCAGATGCCCGCACGACCGTGCGACGGCCCGCACACACGGGCCCACGCCAGCCCAAACCCGCCGAGGCCGCAGGTCAGTGCGGCTCGGGAAACCGCAGGTAGCGCGGCGGCACGGCGGCAGTGAGCCAGACGTCGTTGGCGCTGACCCGGAAGACGTGGCTGTCGCGGTGCATGGCGGCGGCGTCCACGGAGAGTACGACGGGACGGCCGCGGCGGGCACCGACGCGGGTCGCGGTCTCGCGGTCCGCTGAGAGGTGCACATCGTGGCGGTTCATGGGCCGGAGGCCCTCGGCGCGGATCGCGTCCAGGTTGCGGGCGACGGTCCCGTGGTAGAGGTACGCGGGCGGCGTCGCCGGGGACAGACCGAGGTCCACCTCGATGGAATGGCCCTGGCTGGCGCGGATCCGGGTGCCCTCGATCGCGAAGCGCCGCTTGTCGTTGGTGGCCACCACGTGGTCGAGCTCGGCCCGCGTGAACCGGAAGCCGTGGGCTGCCGTCGCGGCCATCAGCGTCTCGATCTCGACCCAGCCGCCTTCGTCGAGCGTCAGCCCGATCAGCTCGGGCTGATGCCGCAGGTGTTTCGAGAGGTACTTCGACACCTTCACGGTGCGGCGTTCATCGATCTCGGAGAGTGTCCTGGAATCGATCTCGGCATCCGTCTCGGATTCGTTCATGACGCCAGAGTGCCTGGCGAGACGCTGATCACGCATTTTATTTGAGTGCGGAGGTTTGATCCACAGCCAAGTGCGTTATCCACAGGGCAAGTTGACGTTACCTGTGGACAACTCTCCGTCCCTTTCGTTGTTTTCCTCCGGCATGTCCTTACAGCGGTGGCTCTATCCGTCCGATCGCGCGCAGCGCCCTGGGCGTGAAGCGGGCCATGAGGTGGGCACCACGGGCCTCGGGGGTCACAGGCACCACGGGCTGGTTGCGGACCACCGCGCGCAGGACGGCGTCGGCGACCTTCTCCGGTGGGTAATTGCGCAGCCCGTACAGCCGCGCGGCCTTCTTCCGGCGCTGCTTTTCCTCCTCGGCGTCGACGCCCGCGAAGTGCGCGGTTGAGGTGATGTTGGTGTTGACGAAGCCGGGGCAGATCGCCGAGACGCCGATGCCCTGGTCCGCCAGCTCCGCGCGCAGGCATTCGCTGAGCATCAGCACCGCCGTCTTGGAGGTGCTGTAGGCGGGCAGCGCCTTCGAGGGCAGATATGCCGCCGCCGACGCGGTGTTGACGATATGGCCGCCCTGTCCGCGCTCGACCATCTGCTTGCCGAAGAGCCGACAGCCGTGGATCACACCCCACAGGTTGACGTCGAGGATCTTCTTCCAGTCCTCCGTCGTGGTGTCGAAGAAGGAGCCGGAGAGTCCGATCCCGGCGTTGTTCACCAGTACGTCGACCACCCCGTACTCGGCGGCGACCTTGTCGGCGAACTTCTCCATGGCCTGTTCGTCACCGACGTCGACCGTCTCGGCCCACGCTTCGCGCGCCCCGCCCTGACGTGACAGCTCCGCGGTGCGGGCCACGCTCTGTGCGTCCCGGTCGACAGCCACCACGCGTGCGCCGGCCTCGGCGAACGCCAGGGCGGTGGCCCGCCCGATGCCGCTGCCTGCCCCGGTGACCAGCACGAGCTGCCCACCGAAGCGGTCCGCGTACTTGCCGGTCGCCATCGGTGCGGGCCTTCCACTGTCGATCGAGGTCACGAACTCGGTGATCCAGGCGGCCAGTTGATCCGGCCGGGTGCGCGGGATCCAGTGCTTGGCAGGGAGCGTGCGGCGGACCAGCTGCGGGGCCCATTGCTCCAGGTCGTCGTAGAGCCGTTCGGACAGGAAGGCATCGTCCAGGGGAGTGATGAGCTGCACGGGCGCGTGTGCGTACGCGTCCGGGCGCGGATTGCGCAGCCGCGGCCGCATGTTGTCCCGATACAGCCATACGCCGTGTGCCGCGTCCGAGGGCAGCGATGCGGTCGGGTACTCGTCCGTGGGGATCTTCTCGATCCGCCGAAGGATCTTCGGCCACTGCTTGCCGAGTGGGCCGCGGCAGAGAAGTTCGGGCAGGACGGGGATGTGCAGCGCGTAGATGTACCAGGACTTGGTTCCCTGGCCGAGGAGTTGACCGAGCCTGCGCGGGGTCGGGCGTGACCTGCGCTTCTTGATCCAGTGCCCGAAGTGGTCCACGGAAGGCCCGGACATCGACGTGAAGGAGGCGATCCGCCCTTCGGTGCGCCCGACCGTGACGAATTCCCAGCCCTGGCCCGAGCCCCAGTCATGCCCGACCAGATGCACCGGCCGGTCAGGGCTGACCGCGTCCGCGACCGCCAGGAAGTCGTCCGTCAGCTTCTCCAGAGTGAACCCGCCGCGCAGCGGCTGCGGCGCGGTCGACCTGCCGTGGCCCCGGACGTCGTACAGCACCACGTGGAATCCGCGCTCGACGAGGCGTGGAGCGACCTCGGACCACACCTCCTTGGTGTCCGGATAGCCGTGGACGAGCAGGACGGTGGGCTGCGAGGGGTCCCCCAGTTCGGCGACGCACAACTCGACCCCGCCCGTCCGCACCCAGCGTTCGCGCGCGCCCTTGAGCAGACCTTCGCCTGTCACGCGGTCCCCCTTGCTCATACGGTCTCGCTTGCTCACACGCCCCGCTTACTCATGCCGGTCAGACCCGTCAGCGATCGCATGCCGGGCCCTGTCGAATGTTCCAATTGTTGGAAGCCGCGTCAACGGGCAGGCGCGGGGCCTGTGGACAACTCGCCCAATGGGGAAAACAGCCGGGTGCGGACGACCGCCCTCGGTTGTTCGACTTCAGGGTGACCCTTACGGGCCCGTAATACCGGAGAGTGACACCGATACAGCTCCCTGGGGTGACGTCCCATTGTGGCCTGCGCCACTACCTTCGAATCGTGACTGTGATCGCGACCGAAAGCCTGAGCAAGCGGTTCCCGAGGGTGACCGCTCTTGACCGGCTCTCCGTGGATGTCGGGCCCGGTGTGACGGGACTCGTCGGAGCCAACGGAGCCGGCAAGTCCACACTGATCAAGATCCTGCTGGGTCTGTCCCCCGCCACCGAGGGCCGCGCCGAAGTGCTCGGCCTCGATGTCGCCACGAAAGGCGGTGACATCCGCGAGCGGGTCGGGTACATGCCCGAGCACGACTGCCTGCCGCCCGATGTCTCGGCCACCGAGTTCGTCGTCCACATGGCGCGCATGTCCGGCCTGCCCCCGGCGGCGGCCCGCGAGCGCACCGCGGACACGCTGCGCCACGTCGGTCTCTACGAGGAGCGCTACCGCCCCATCGGCGGCTACTCGACCGGCATGAAGCAGCGCGTGAAGCTCGCGCAGGCCCTCGTCCACGACCCCCAGCTGGTCTTCCTCGACGAGCCGACCAACGGCCTCGACCCGGTCGGCCGCGACGAGATGCTGGGCCTGATCCGCCGCATCCACACCGACTTCGGCATCTCTGTCCTCGTCACCTCGCACCTGCTGGGCGAGCTGGAGCGCACCTGCGACCACGTCGTCGTCGTCGACGGCGGCAAGCTCCTGCGCTCCAGCTCCACCACGGACTTCACCCAGACCACGACGACCCTCGCGATCGAGGTCACCGACACCGACGACCACCCGGACGGCACGCGTGCAGTGCGCGAGGTGCTGCAAGCGCGCGGGATCGACACTCACGACGGCAGCGGACTGCCGGGTGCCGGTCACATCCTGCTGCTCACGGCGGACGGCGAGGAGACGTACGACCTCGTGCGTGACGTCGTCGCCGACCTCGGCCTCGGCCTGGTCCGTATGGAACAGCGCAGGCACCACATCTCGGAGGTCTTCAAGGACGCCGACGACGCGCGGGACGAAGAGCGGAAGGAGGCGGTCGGCCATGGCGGTTGAGCAGACCCCGGCCCGGGCCGGCGAGCAGACCCGGATCCACAACATCGGCTACCGCAACTACGACGGCCCACGCCTGGGCCGCGCCTACGCCCGCCGCTCGCTCTACTCGCAGTCCCTGCGCGGCTCGTACGGCCTCGGCCGCTCGGCCAAGTCCAAGGTCCTGCCGATGCTGCTCTTCGTGGTGATGTGCGTACCCGCGGCCATCATGGTGGCAGTCGCGGTCGCCACCACGGCGAAGGACCTGCCGGTCGACTACACGCGCTATGCGATCTTCCTGCAGGCGGTCATCGGCCTGTACGTGGCCTCGCAGGCGCCGCAGTCCGTCTCGCGCGACCTGCGCTTCAAGACCGTACCGCTGTACTTCTCGCGCCCCATCGAGACCGCCGACTACGTCCGCGCCAAGTACGCGGCGCTGGCCTCGGCGATGTTCATCCTCACCGCCGCACCCTTGCTCGTGCTCTACGTGGGCGCACTGCTCGCCAAACTTGACTTCACCGACCAGACCAAGGGATTCGCACAAGGGCTCGTCTCCGTTGCACTGCTTTCACTGCTCTTCGCCGGTATCGGCCTGGTCATCTCGGCGGTCACCCCGCGCCGCGGCTTCGGCATCGCGGCCGTCATCGCCACGCTGACCATCTCCTACGGGGCGGTATCCACCGTCCAGGCCATCGCGTACGAGCAGAACAGCACCGATGCGATCGCCTGGCTCGGCCTCTTCTCGCCCATCACGCTCATCGACGGAGTACAGACCGCCTTCCTCGGCGCCTCGTCCTCCTTCCCCGGAGAAGTGGGCCCGTCGAACGGCGAGGGCGTCGTCTACCTCCTTGTCGTCCTGGGCCTCATCGCGGGCTGCTACGGCCTCCTGATGCGCCGCTACCGAAAGGTCGGACTGTGACCACGCTCAACATCGACCACGTATCGCGCTGGTTCGGCAACGTGGTGGCCGTCAACGACATCACGATGACGGTCGGTCCGGGAGTCACCGGCCTGCTCGGCCCGAACGGCGCCGGAAAGTCCACCCTCATCAACATGATGGCCGGCTTCCTCGCCCCCTCCACGGGCTCCGTCACACTCGACGGCGAGCCGACCTGGCGTAACGAACAGATCTACAAGAAGATCGGCATCGTCCCGGAGCGCGAGGCGATGTACGACTTCCTCACCGGCCGCGAATTCGTCGTCGCCAACGCCGAGTTGCACGGCCTCGGCAAGAAGGCCGCTCAGAAGGCCCTCGCCACGGTCGAGATGGAGTACGCGCAGGACCGGAAGATCTCGACGTACTCCAAGGGCATGCGGCAGCGCGTGAAAATGGCCTCCGCGCTCGTCCACGGGCCGTCACTGCTGCTGCTCGACGAGCCCTTCAACGGCATGGACCCACGCCAGCGCATGCAACTGATGGATCTGCTCCGCCGCATGGGCGACGAGGGCCGTACGGTGCTGTTCTCGTCGCACATCCTCGAAGAGGTCGAGCAACTCGCCTCACACATCGAGGTGATCGTCGCCGGACGGCACGCCGCGAGCGGCGACTTCCGGCGCATCCGGCGCCTGATGACCGACCGCCCGCACCGCTACCTCGTGCGCTCCAGCGACGACCGCGCGCTCGCGGCCGCGCTCATCGCCGACCCGTCGACCTCCGGCATCGAAGTGGACCTCCAGGAGGGCGCGTTGCGCATCCAGGCGGTCGACTTCGGGCGCTTCACGGCACTGCTGCCGCGGGTGGCCAGGGACCACGGCATCCGGCTGCTGACTGTCTCGCCTTCGGACGAGTCCCTCGAGTCCGTCTTCTCGTATCTCGTCGCGGCGTAGGAGGCCAAGATGTACGACCCCACAGTCGCCCGGCTCACCTACCGGGCCCTGCTCGGCCGCCGCCGGGCCCTCATCCTGGGCGCGCTGCCCTTGCTGCTGATCGTGATCTCCGTGGCGGTCCGTGCCTTCACCGGCACCGACGACCAGGTGGCCGCCAACCTCCTGGGCGGGTTCGCGCTCGCCACCATGGTGCCGATCATCGGCGTCATCGCCGGTACGGGCGCGATCGGGCCGGAGATCGACGACGGCTCGGTGGTGTACCTGCTCGCCAAGCCGATCAAGCGGCCCACGATCATCTTCACCAAGCTGATCGTCGCGATCGCCGTGACCATGGCGTTCTCCGCGATCCCGACGTTCCTCGCCGGGATGATCCTCAACGGCAACGGTCAGCAGATCGCCGTCGCATACACCGTGGCCGCGCTGGTCGCCTCCATCGCGTACGCCGCCCTCTTCCTGCTGCTCGGCACGGTGACCCGGCACGCGGTGGTCTTCGGGCTCGTCTACGCCCTCGTCTGGGAGGCCCTCTTCGGGTCCCTCGTGTCCGGGGCGCGCACGCTCAGCGTTCAGCAGTGGTCGCTGGCCGTGGCCCACGAGGTCACGGGCGGGGACCTTGTCACCTCCGATGTGGGCCTTGCGACGGGCACGGTGCTGCTGATCGTGGTGACTGTGGCCGCTACATGGTTCGCGGGGCAGAAGTTGCGGTCGCTGACGCTGGCCGGCGAGGAGTAGGCACTCCGGGGAGTCGGGGCGGCCCCACGCGCGCGTACTTGCTGTTGGGGTGCACGCGCGTGGGGCCTCTTTTGATCTTGAGATCGGTTTTACGCGCGCAACGGCACACTTGTCCAAAGGGATGCACGGCAAGGAGGAACGGGGATGGCACGGCAGGCACCGCGAAGCGACGGTCAGGGGGAGTCCGAGGACAGCTGGGACGACCTCGTCCTGGACGAGGACTTCATACGGTCCGCAGAGACGGCCGAGCCGTCGGCACGCGCCCGTATGCTCGCGGCCCGCTGGCGCAATGGAGGTCCCGAACCGCAGCCCTGGCGGTCCGACGAACCGCCCGCGGGCTGGTTCTTCAGCAAGGCGCGACGACGCAGGTGGCGCCGCAACCGGTAGCCGCTCCCGGGCCTCCCGCCGCGGAGCGCACTTTTTATTCGGTGGCGCCCAACTCGGTACGGGCAGAGTAGTTATGTCCAGGTCGCCGGGTTTCCTCCGGCGCCGCATTCTGGGAGAGGAGCGCGACGATGCCCATCAGTAGCAGTCCGTCGAGCTCCCGACAGGGCAGCCCGCGGCGCACTCCGGAGTAGCTACCGCTCCGTCGAGTCCGCCCCGCACGGGGAGCTGCCCGGGGCGGCCGCTTCGAGCGCGCGTCTTGCGCGGGCCGCCCCTCCCGACGTTGCCGGAACGCTGTCGCTGTGACATGCCCAATACCAGGTCACAGCGGCAGCGTTGCGCGCTCAGCTCAGCAACCGCTCCAGCACCACCGCGATCCCGTCCTCTTCATTGGACAGGGTCATCTCGTCGGCGACCGCCTTGAGTTCTTCATGGGCGTTGGCCATGGCCACGCCGTGGGCGGACCAGCCGAACATCGGGATGTCGTTGGGCATGTCGCCGAACGCGATCGTCTCGGCCGCCTTGACGCCCAGACGGCGGGCCGCGAGCGAGAGCCCCGTGGCCTTGGAAAGACCGAGGGGGAGGATCTCGACGATGCCCTCGCCCGCCATGGTGACGGACACCAGACCACCCGCCGCCTGACGTGCCGCGTCCGCGAGTTCGTCGTCGGTCAGACGCGGGTGCTGGATGTACAGCTTCGTCAGCGGCTCGGCCCACAGTTCCGCGAGGTCGGTGAACGGGACGGCCTGCAGCAGTCCCTGGACCTGATAGCCGGGGCCGATCAGGACGTCGCCGTCGAGGCCGTCACGGCTCGCGGCCAGGGCCAGCGCGCCGACCTCCGCCTCGATCTTGGCGAGCGCCAGGCCGGCCAGCTGCCGGTCGAGAGTCAGCGTGGTGAGCAGCCGGTGCGCCCCCGCGTCGTACACCTGCGCGCCCTGAGCGCACACCGCGATCCCGTCGTACCCGAGTTCGTCCAGGATGTGGCGGGTCCACGGCACCGCCCGCCCAGTGACGACGATGTGCGCAGCGCCCGCCGCGGTGGCCGCGGCCAGCGCCTCACGTGTGCGCTCCGAGACCGTGTCGTCGGAGCGCAGCAGCGTTCCGTCGAGATCGGTCGCGACGAGTTTGTAGGGGAAGGCGGGAGCGGAGTCGCTCACTTGGCGGCCTTCGCGACCGGCTCCAGGATCTCCCGGCCACCCAGGAACGGCCGCAGCACCTCGGGCACGCGTACGGAGCCGTCGGCCTGCTGATGGTTCTCCAGGATTGCCACGATCGTGCGCGGTACGGCGCACAGCGTTCCGTTCAGCGTCGCGAGCGGCTTCACCTGCTTGCCGTCCCGCATACGGATCGCCAGACGGCGCGACTGGAACTCCGTGCAGTCCGAGGTCGACGTCAGCTCGCGGTACTTGCCCTGGGTCGGGATCCACGCCTCGCAGTCGAACTTACGGGCCGCCGAGGACCCCAGGTCCGCCGAAGCCACGTCGATCACCCGGAACGGCAGCTCCAGCGAGGTCAGCCACTGCTTCTCCCAGTCCAGCAGGCGCTGGTGCTCGGCCTGCGAGTCCGCCGGGTCGACGTACGAGAACATCTCGACCTTGTCGAACTGGTGCACCCGGAAGATGCCGCGCGTGTCCTTGCCATGCGAACCGGCCTCGCGGCGGAAGCACGGCGAGAAGCCCGCGTAGCGCAGCGGGAGGCGGTCGCCGTCGATGATCTCGTCCATGTGGTACGCGGCGAGCGCCACTTCGGAGGTGCCGACCAAGTACAGGTCGTCATTGTCCAGGTGGTACACGTCCTGCGCGGCCTGGCCGAGGAAGCCCGTGCCGGCCATGGCCTGCGGGCGGACCAGCGCCGGAGTCAGCATCGGCGTGAAGCCGGCGGCCGTGGCCTGCGCCATCGCCGCGTTCACCAGCGCGAGTTCCAGCAGGGCGCCCACGCCGGTGAGGAAGTAGAAGCGCGAGCCGGAGACCTTGGCGCCGCGCTCGACATCGATCGCGCCGAGCGTCGTACCGAGCTCCAGGTGGTCCTTCGGCTCGAAGCCCTCCGCCGCGAAATCACGGATCGTGCCGTGCGTCTCCAGGGTGACGAAGTCCTCCTCGCCGCCGACCGGGACGTCGGGGTGCACGAGGTTGCTCAGCTGGAGCAGCAGCTCCTGGGCCTCGGCCGCGGCCTCGTCCTTCGAGGCATCGGCAGCCTTGACGTCGGCGGCGAGCTGGCCCGCCTTCTTCAGGAGCTCGGCCTTCTCGTCGCCGGAAGCCTTGGGGATGAGCTTGCCGAGGGCCTTCTGCTCGGCGCGCAGCTCGTCGAAGCGGACGCCGGACGACCTGCGCCGCTCGTCGGCGGAGAGCAGGGCGTCGACGAGCGCGACGTCCTCTCCACGGGCGCGCTGCGACGCACGCACACGGTCGGGGTCCTCACGGAGCAGGCGAAGGTCAATCACCCCTCAAGGCTACCGGTGCGGTGTTCTGGCCCACGACCCGGTATTCCGATCTGTCGCTGCTGACCGCTATGCGGAAATTGATCAGCTCTGTCAACAAAAGAAGCGCAACTCCCCGGAATGGGATAGTCGGGATACCGCGAGTTGACCCGATTCCCTTGCGGGAAAAGAGATTTGGAGAGTGGGTTGTCCACAGGGGCTCACACCCTTCGAAGAGTTATCCACAGGCTGTGCGAAAGATCTGTGGACTTCGCAGGTGATCGACTCGAACGCGGCATGCCGGGACGAAAAACCCCCAAGCTTGACGCCCTCTCCGCCCACTTTTGGGTGGAAATGGTTCACTCCAAAGGGTTGACGGAGGGAAACGGGTGGACGAAGCACGACCTGCTGTGCTGTGGGCTCAGTTGGGGCCGTAGGGTGATTTGTCGACTGCATCACGCCCCGTTGTCGACTTGTCCCCAGGTCGAGAACAGGTCCTGTGGATAACTTCTGTGGATGAAGAAGAGCGGCTGGTAGGACCGGCTTGGACGGGCTAGAACCGGCCGTCCTGGCAGCGGGCCAGCCAGTCGGAGGCCGCCGCGAACTCGCCGTCGGACGTGCCCGCCCCCGGTGCGCGTACCTCCCTGGCGTCGACCTCGGCCCGCGGATAGGACCCGAGGAACCGCACCTGCGGACACCTCCGCTTGAGGCCCATCAGCGCCTCGCCCACCCGGCGGTCAGCGATATGACCCTCGGCGTCGATGGCGAAGCAGTAGTTGCCGATGCCCTCACCGGTCGGCCGGGACTGCAGCAGCATCAGGTTGACGCCGCGTACGGCGAACTCCTGGAGCAGTTCGAGCAGGGCGCCCGGGTGGTCGTCGCGCTGCCAGACGACCACGGACGTCTTGTCCGCGCCGGTCGGTGCCGCGGGCCGGGCGGGCTTGCCCACCAGCACGAACCGGGTCTGCGCGTTCTCCGCGTCGTGGATCCCGGTCTCCAGCGGCTCCAGGCCGTACCGCTGGGCCGCGAACTCACCTGCGAAGGCCGCGTCGTAGCGTCCCTCCTGCACCAGGCGCGCGCCGTCAGCGTTCGAGGCCGCCGACTCCCAGATCACGTCCGGGAGGTTGTTCTTCATCCAGATGCGCACCTGCGGCTGGGCGGCCGGGTGCGCGGTCACCGTCTTGATCTCCGAGAGCTTTGTGCCCGGCCTGACCAGCAGTGCGAAGGTGATCGAGAGCAGCACTTCGCGATAGATCATCAGCGGTTCGCCGGCGACCAGTTCGTCGAGCGTCGTGGTGATACCGCCCTCGACGGAGTTCTCGATCGGTACGAAAGCCGCCTCGGCCTCGCCGCCTCGGACTGCGTCGAGTGCGGCGGGTACGGACACCATCGGGACGAGTTCCCGGGTGGCGGTCTCCGGGAGTGTGCGCAGGGCGACTTCGGTGAAGGTGCCCTCGGGGCCGAGATACGCGTAGCTGGCTGGCATGGCTTCACCCTAATGCGCCGTAGGCAGCCAGGGCTCACGCCTCTGGCCCCGGCCGCCCCAGGCGGTTTTCTCACCCCTCCAGCAACCGTTGGCCCACGTACTCCCCCTCCGCCGCCCCGCCCGGCACCGCGAACAGTCCGCTTGCCTCGTGCCGGATGAACGCCGACAGCGCGTCTCCCCGGTCGAGCTTGCGTTGCACCGGTACGAAGCCGCGCAGCGGGTCGGCCTGCCAGCAGACGAAGAGCAGGCCCGCGTCCGGTACGCCGTCCGTGTCGAAGCCGTCGTGGAAGGAGAACGGCCGGCGCAGCATGGCGGCGCCGCCGTTCTGGTCGGGCCGCGTGATGCGCGCATGTGCGTTGATCGGGATGACGAGCTTGCCGGAGGCGTCTGTCTTCTCCAGCTTCGGCTCGGTGGTCTCGGTGCCGCCGGTCAGCGGTGCCCCGTCCGACTTGCGTCGCCCGATGACGTCCTCTTGGTCCTTGAGCGAGAGGTTCTCCCAGTCGTCGAGGAGCATGCGGATACGGCGTACGACGGCGTAGGAGCCCCCGGCCATCCACGGGGGCTCGCCCGAGTCGGGTACGAAGATCCGTTGGTCGAAGTCTGCTTCGGACGGCTTCGGATTGCGCGTGCCGTCGATCTGGCCCATCAGGTTGCGGGCCGTCATTGGCTGTGCGGTGGCGCCCGGAGAGCGGTTGAAGCCGTTCATCTGCCAGCGGATCCGGGCGGCGGAGCCGGCGTCCTTCTGGATCGCGCGCAGGGCGTGGTAGGCGACAAGGGCGTCGTTCGCGCCGATCTGCACCCACAGGTCGCCGTCGCTGCGCGCCTTGTCGAGGTGGTCCGAGGAGAAGTCGGGCAGCGGGTCGAGGGCGATGGGGCGCTGCTTCTCCAGTCCCGTACGGGCGAAGAAGCTGTGCCCGAAACCGAGGGTGACGGTCAGGGACGACGGGCCCGCGTCGCGAGCGACATCCGTGTCCTTGCTGTCGGCCGGTTCGCCCGTCATCAGCCGCTGGGCCGTGGCGGACCAGCGGCGCAGCAGCGCGGCGGCCTCCTTGCGGCCCGCGCCCGCCGCCAGGTCGAAGGCGACGAGGTGGCCGCGTGCTTGGAGGGCGGTGGTGATGCCGGGCTGATGTTTCCCGTGAAACATCACCTCGTCCGCGCCGAGCGAGCTGAGGGGCATGGCCCGGTCGGCGGAGGGCGCCGCGGCATAACCGGCGGCCCCGCCCGCCGCGCCGAGCGCGAGCCCGCTGGCACCGGCGGTACCGAGCAGCCGCCGCCGCGAAATGATCCCCTTGGGAGAGGTCTCCGGAGTGGACTGTTCAGCCATGGTGTCGTTCAGCCGATCTGCGCGTTCTTGTCGACGGTCACCTGGTCGATGTCGGAGGTTCGCACGGTGACTGCGATGTTCCAGTTGCCCGTCATGGGGATCTGCACCCCGCGCGCCGTCCAGTGCCCGGTGGCGATGCGGTCGGGGACCACGGGCAGGGGTCCGATGTCCTTCGCCTCGAGGGTAAGGGCGACCTTGACCTCGGGGATGTCGAAGGCCTTGCCGTTGGGCCGCTCTACGTAGACATGCATGTCGTTGCCGCCGACGCGGGCCGGGTCGAGTTCCAGCCGTGCGATGCCCTTGCCGTCCTGGCCGCCCGTGTCGAACGGCATCTCCAGGGACAGCGCTGCGGACTCCGGCTGTGAGGCGGCGGTGGCGGCCTTGGCGTCCTCCACCGTGCGACCGGGTTCGGTGGACGTCAGTACGGTTGTCACGGCGAGCACGACCACGGCGACACCCGCCTCGGCGAGCACCGAGCGGCGCAGCCCCGAGCGACGCGGATCGGCGTCGCGGGCGCGCTTCTCGCGTGCGGTGGCCACGGCGGCCCGCTGCCGGGCCAGTTGGGCCGCACGCTTGCTGTCCCCGCCGCCCACGTGTGCGGCGGCCGGTTCCTTCTCGTCCGTACGCTCCTCGGCGTCTTCAGTGTCTGCGGGGTCTTCGGTTTCCATCTCGGCTTCAGGAGCCGATGTCAGCCGGGCGGTCCAGCGCCGGGAGATCCACGCGACGCCGACGAGCACGGCCACCAGCCCGATCTTGACGAGGAGCAGCTGCCCGTACGACGTTCCGGTGAGCGCCGACCAGGAGCCGAGCTGCCGCCACGACTGGTAGATCCCGGTGGCGGCGAGGACGGCCACGCTGCCGAACGCGACGCCGGAGAAGCGGCGTACGGCGGACGAGTCGATCGACGGCGCGCGGTAGAGCGCCACCAGGAGCGCCGACAGGCCACCCAGCCAGGCGGCGACGGCCAGCAGATGCAGGACGTCCACGGGCATCGCGATCCCGGTCTGGATGCCGGTCGAGGCGTGCTCGGCAAGCGCCCAGGTTCCGGCCAGGCCCGCCGCCACGACGGACCCGCCGATGGCCAGTCCGAAGGTGAGGTCCTGCTTCTCCTTCTCGTCCTCGCGCTTCTCGAAGGCCCCGAAGAGTACGGCGATGAACAGCGCGCCCGCGGCGAGCAGCAGCAACCGCGAGACCAGCGCCGCGCCCGTCTTGGTCTGCAGCACCTGGCTGAGCAGACTCAGGTCGAAGATGTCCCCGACCTTCCCGGAGCCGGCGTAGGAGCCGCGCAACAGCAACATGGCGAGCGTGGCCGCGGTGAGAGCGAGCCACCCGGAGACCACAAGCCGCTGCATCGGCCGCACGCCGGCACCGCGCTGCCAGCAGGCGAGCACGAAGGCCGCGCCGCCGACGAAGAGTACGAATCCCGCGTACGCCACATAGCGTGCGAAACCGTAGAGCCCGCCCACGACTCCGCCGCCCGCCTCCTGGTCCGACAGCGAGACGGTGGTCTTCGAGGGCGCACCCACGGAGAAGGTGAAGGCCCCCGAGACGGGGTGGCTGTCCGCCGACACCACCTGGTAGGTGACGGTGAACGTGCCGTCGGGCAGGCCCTCGTGCAGATTCACGGCGTACGTGTTGCTGCCCAGGTCGGTGGTCTTGCCCGTGTCGACCTGCTTGCCCTTCGGGTCGAGGACGCGCACCGAGCCGTCGGACATCGCGACCTTCTCGGAGAAGGTCAGCGACACCTGGGAGGGCGCCTGGTCGACCACCGCTCCCTGCTGCGGGTCGCTCCCGGTCAGCGCGGCGTGTGCCGAGACGGGTGCGGCCTGGGCGAACAGCGCGCCGGTGACGGCGAGGAACAGCAACAACAGGAGCCGTACGCGGGGAGCGATGGCCTGCCTCACGGTGATCCCTCCCTCAGTGATGCGAACTCGAGGACGTCGACGACGACTTCGAGGACGTGGGCTGGTACGTGACGGACTTCACCGGCATCTCGACCGTGATCGGGTCGGTCTTGGTGAAGCGCAGCTCCACGGACACCGTCTCGCCCTCCTTGGGCCTGCGCTTCAGCTTCTCGAACATCAGGTGGTTGCCGCCGCTTCCGAGGACGAGCCGGCCGCCCGCGGGGATCTCCAGCGAGCTGGCCTCCTTCATCTTCTGACCGGACGTTTCATGGACGGTGACGTCTTCGGCGATGTCGCTGGTGGCGGAGACGAGGTCGTCGGAGCTGTCGCTCTTATTGACGACGGTCAGGTAACCGGCCGCCAGGGAGTCCGTGACCGGCTGGCGCATGTAGGCGGACTGGACCGACAGGTCGGGTGCCGCGTCGCCACCGTCGGCCGAACCGCCGCAGCCCGTAAGGGCCAGACAGCCTGCCATGAGGACGGCCGGCGCGATGGGACGCCTCACGGTGTCTGCCCCTTGATCAGCTTGGGGAGGTCCTTGGTGTAGTCGTCGACGGTGGCGTCCTCCCCGTACAGCACATAGCCCGCGTCGGTCTTCGGTGAGAAAGCGACGACCTGGGTGCCGTGCATCGAGGTGACCTTGCCGTCCTTGTCCTTCGTCGGCGGCTCTATGGAGATGCCGAGCTGCCGGGCGCCCCCCTGGATCGTGGAGAAGGAGCCGGTGAGGCCGACGACGGCGGGGTCGATGCCCTTGAGCCACTTGCCGAGCTCGGAGGACGTGTCCCGCTCCGGGTCGGTGGTGACGAACACGATGCGGAGCTTGTCCTGCTCGGCCTTGGGCAGCTGCTTCTTGGCGACGGCGATGTTGTTCATCGTCAGCGGGCAGACGTCGGGGCAGTTGGTGTAGCCGAAGTAGATCAGCGTCGGCTGCCCCTGGGTCTCCTTGCGGAGGTCGTACGGCTTGCCCTGGGTGTCATTGAGGACGAGGTCCGGCTTCTCGAACGGCTTGTCGAGGACCGTCGCGGCCTTCTGTGAGCCGGTCTCGGCGGAAACCTCGGCTACCGGCGAGCTGTCGCTGTTGTCGCTGCTGCCGCAGGCGGTCAGGGTCAGTGCGGTCGCGGCGACCAGGGCGGCGGCGAACGTCTTCTTGCGCATAGAAAAATGTCCCAGATGTGAGAGCTGCGGCCCACAGCGGGGTCGTACGGCGATGTACGACCCCGAGGGCACGCAACTGAGGTGTGTTGGTCCTCAGGCGTCGGAACGCCGACGGCTGGCCAGAACGCCGTATGCGACGCCCGCCACACCGACGACGATGCCCACGATGCCCAGGACGCGGGCTGTGGTGTCGCTGGTGTCGGAGGAGGCGGCGGCCTGCTCGGTCGACTCGTTGACGACGGCTTCGGCGTCACCGGAGTCGGTGTCGGAGGCGGCCGAGCCGTGGTGGCCGTCCTCGGCGGCGGACAGCGCGAGCACCGGCGCCGGCGCCTCGGGCTCCTCCTGACCCTCCTGCGGGACCTCGATCCAGCGCACGACCTCCTTGTTGGAGTACGTCTGGAGCGCCTTGAACACCAGCTCGTCGGTGTTCTCGGGCAGCGCACCGATGGACAGCGGGAACTTCTGGAAGTAGCCGGGCTCGATGCCCTTGCCGTCGGCGGTCCAGGTGACCTTGCTGACGGCCTCGTCGATCTTCTCGCCGTGCAGTTCGACGGGCTTGGCGAGCTTGGACTTGGTGACCTGGATCTTCCAGCCGTCGACGGGCGCCGGCATGACGGAGGCGAGCGGGTGCTCGGTCGGGAAGTTCACTTCGAGCTTGGTGGTCGAGGCGTCGTCGCGCTCGTTCGGCACCTTGAAGTTGACCGTCGCGTATCCGCCCTTGGCGGCCGTGCCTTCCGGATTCACGGTGACGTGCGCGTAGGCCGGGGCGGACAGAACGAGGACGGCCGACGCGGCGAGTACACCGGCGGCGATATAGGAGGCCTTCATGGCAGGGAGCACTCCACTTTCGACAGTGGTTCGTTGAAAGAACGGGGTTGCGCATGCGAAAAGACGGGCAGGCGCGTGCCGCATGACGGCACCCCTAGGAGTGGTGGTGCGTCGCGTCAGGCGGCGAGGAGGAGGTCCGCGTCCGACGGCGGCCCGCGTCTGATCACCGAGTGCTGGAGAACGGTCGCACGCGGGACCGGCGGCCCGGGCTGAGTGGCGCGCGCTGCGCACATCGCCGCCTCGGGCGTACTCGGAAGTCCCGCCAACAGGACCCGTACGAGCGCGAGTGCCCGGCGCAGCGCGCGGACCGGGCCCTCGCCGTGCGCCGACAGCTGCATCAGGCGCCGCAGCGCGCGGTCCCCGTGGCGCAGCAGCCACCCGGCGGCGACGCCCGCGAGAACGTGGCCGAGCAGCATGGGCAGGGAGGGCAGCACCGACATCGAGGGGTCCCCGGCGGCCGTGACGGCCTCCGCGGAGTGTTGGTGCGCCAGGCGCCCCGCGCCGGTGCTCGCACCGGCCCCTGTACCTGTCCCCGGGTCGATTCCCGCGTTGATGAGGATCCGCTGGGCCTGCGCTGGGCTGATTGCCGCGACGGACGTGCCGCACACGAGTCGCGCGGCCCGCGCCACGAGCGAGGCGTCCACGCTCCCGGGCTGCACAGCCGTGGCGTGTTGCCCGAGCCCGAAGAGGGTGTGCAGCACGGTCTGTGCGACCGTCAGCAGCGCGGCGATGCCCGGCAGCGAGCGCTCACGCCCGGCGAGCGGCGCCGCGACGGCGAAGACGGCGAGAAATCCGGTCCCCAGCGACCACAGGGGAATGCCCTCGCAGGAGGCGACCGCGTGCCCGGCCCCGGCCAGCACGACGCAGACCGCGGCGAACATCGCGGCCCTCGGAACCCGGAGATCACCTCCGGTGCGTGCACGTAGTCGGGGGGCACTCATTGCGGGCTCATCATCGCACTGGGCCCACCCGCTCCATACGGCAGGTCCGCAAGGTTCCGTACGGCCCGGAAGATCACGTTCTGGCGGGAGGTGCCCGCATCTACACCGATCGCAGCCGGCGGAACATCCGCCGTATGGGCGGCATCACGTCAATCTCGCGCTTACAGTCCGCCCCTTGGGGGCAATACGTAACGGTATGTCGAGCCGCGGCCAGGAGGCTGGAGCATGAGCATCTGGTGGTCCCTCCATCTCCGGCGCGAAGCCGCGAGCATCCCGCTCGCCCGACGTCTCCTGATGGGCACCATGGAGACAGCAGGGGTGGATCCGGATATCTCGTACGACCTCTCCGTCGCCCTGAGCGAGGCCTGCGCCAATGCCGTCGAGCATGGCGGCGAATCCGCCGCAGGGCGGTCGGCCGAGGCCTTCCGGGTCACCGCCTATCTCGATGGCGAGAAGTGCCGCATCGAAGTGACCGATTCCGGCCCGGGCTTTCCCACTGGCCGCAGGCGCGCCCCCCTCCGTCCCGCGCCCAGCGACGCCGAGCACGGCCGGGGCCTGTGCCTGATCGAGGAGCTCGCCGACCACGTCCAGATCGGCAACAAGCCGGGGCGAGGCGGCGCGGTGGTCAGCTTCGACAAGATCCTCAAGTGGAGGAAGGACACTCCGCTCGTGGCGGTGTAGTGCTGCTGAGGGTGAGGCCGGGCCGCTGTTTCACGTGAAACAGCGGCCCGGCCTCACCTATGCGGGAAGGTCACTCGGTGGCTCAGAGGGTGGCGCGCAGGTGGCTGACGGTGACGAAGTGGTAGCCCTGGGCGGTCAGTGCGCGCAGGATCTGCGGGACCGCTGCGACCGAGGTGGGGTGGATGTCGTGCATGAGGACGACGCCGTTGCGCTGCGTCTGGTCGATGACGGTCTGGGCGACCTTGGCCGCGTCGCGGTACTTCCAGTCCTCGGTGTCCACGTCCCACATCACCGGCGAGAGCGTGGTCGCGGCCTTCACCTTGGCGTCCATCGCGCCGTACGGCGGGCGGAAGGCAGAGGGAGCCTTGCCGGTGGCGGTCTTGATGGCGTCGCTGGTGCGGTTGAGCTGGGAGGCGATCTGCTCGGGGGTGAGGTTGGTGAGATCGGGGTGGTTCCAGGAGTGGTTGGCGACCTCGTGTCCGGCTTTCGCTTCGGCGCGCACCAGTTGGGGGTGGGCGGCGACGTTCTGGCCGGTGGTGAAGAAGGTGGCACGAGCCTCGTACTCCGCGAGGTAGGTCAGCAGGGTCCCGGTCTCCGGCGCCGCCGGTCCGTCGTCGAAGGTCAGCGCAATGCACTTGACCTTCTTGCAGTCGGTGTCGTTGTCGCCGGTGGCGGTGTGGGTCGGGACGGCCGGCTCGGGGACGTGGGCCGCACCCAGGTCGAGCGAACGGCTGGGCTTCACGGTCTGCCGCTGGACACGCTTTCCGAACCCTGACAGCCAGGGGGTGATCGTCTCCCTGGGCAGGGCCACGATGTAGGTCCCGGCGGGCGGGACGCCCACCTCGCCGCGATCGAAGGTCACCCGCAGTCCGCCGTCGGCGGTGAAGGCCATGTCGTCCAGGGCGGCGGTGATGGAGTCCTCGGAGAGCGTGGCGTCGAAGAGGTCGGGGTCGAAGCCTTCGCGGCCCTTGAGCTGATCCTTCAAGGCGGCGACAAAGGCGGCCCGGGAGTCTTCGGTGATGAGCCCGAGGGCCGTTTGGTACTCGCCGGCCTTGCCGTCGTACCAGTACGTCCTGGTCGACAGCCCGGGCCCGGCGCCGTCGGTGATCACCTCGCGCAGCTCGTCCGGGCTCATAGGCCCGACCAGCAGATTGGCCCGGGAGACGGCCTCGGCCAGCTCACGTCGGCCGGCGCAGTGCCCGTAGAAGTCACCACGAACCGCGATCACCACGTGCAGCCGGCTCTCCGGCCGTCGCGCGGCGAGCAGCAGATCCAGGAACCGGTCCCGTTCCTCGCGGTCGTGACACAGGGTGAACAGTTCCTCGAACTGATCGACGATCACCCAGGTTTCCCCGTCGCCATCCAGCGGGACGAGCGCCTTCTCATGCGTACGCGCGGGCCGCTCGCCCGGGGTGAGCACACGGATCATCGCCGGCCGCTCCGCCCCCGCCGCCTGTCGCAGTCTCGGAATCAGCCCCGCCCGCAGCAGCGACGACTTGCCGCTGCCGGACGGCCCGAACACCGCCGCGAACCGGTGCTCCTGCACCAGCTCCACCAGTCCGGCGACGAGCGCCTCCCGACCGAAGAACAGATCACTGTCACCCGGTTCGAAGCGGGCAAGCCCCCGATACGGCGGCCTCTCATCCGGCGAGGGTGCCCGGACTTCTGCGTCCGCCTCCCGCCAGCGCCGTTGCCACTCGTCGGGGTCGGCATCCAGTGCCTCGGCGTACGCCCGCACCACCGCCGGCGACGGCAGCTGCTCACCGGCCGCCGCCTGGGACAGTGCGGTAGGGGAGTAGCCCGCGCGCTTGGCCATCTCCCGGTACGGCGGCTTTCCGCCCTTCTCCCTAAGGACACGCAGCTCGTGGGCGAGCCGCTGTATGGGACCGGCATCGGGATCGACCGGCTTCTCGCGTCGTCCCACCGGGAGCACCTTTCACGCCTGACTCGAACAGCAGGCGTACAAGCTATGTCATCGACACTGATGCGTCGGCCATGCCACACAGCGGGACGGAGTGCTCGCAGGCCTTGCAACGGGCCTGCTGGCTTGGCCGCAGTTTCACGTGAAACATGAGGGCGCGAGATTCGAACCTGCAACGCCGGGACGGAGTGCCCGCCGGCACGGGCCGGCGGGCACTCCGGGTCTTCGGGCGCTCTGTGTGTCTTCGGCGCGGCAGCGTCTCAGCGCGGGCAATCAGCCGGTGTGAACGTGCGGCTCTCAGGGTCCTCACAGCCGCCCATCAGCTCTCTGACGGCTGCCCTCCCTAGGCTCCCCGCATGACGGGAAGCCACAGGAAGAAGACGATCACCCGGCGGCGTGCGCTCGCGGTCACCGGAGGCGGGGCAGCGGTCGGCGGGATCGCGATCGCCGGCTACCAGAGCGCGTTCGCCGGAGAGGCGACCACCGCTCAGACGGCCGCCGCGAGCGGGAGCGCGAGTGCGGACTCCAGCAGCGGTACGTGTGTCCTCATGTCCAGCGTCACGGAGGGGCCGTACTACCTGGACGGCGCCCTCGTACGGAAGGACATCAGCGAGGGCAAGAGCGGCGTCCCGCTCACCCTCCGCATCACCGTCCAGGACACCACCGAGTCCTGCGCCCCGGTCGCGGGCGCGGCGGTGGAGATCTGGCACTGCGACGCCTGGGGCTACTACTCCGGCTACACGACCGCCAACCCCGGCGGTTCCGCGCCCGCCGAGAGCGAGGACGGCTCGAGCGCCAACGACAAGACGTATCTGCGCGGCTACCAGATCGCGAACGCCAACGGGGTCGTCAAGTTCGAGACGATCTTCCCCGGCTGGTACACCCCGCGTACCTGCCACATCCACGTCAAGGTGCACACGGGTGGTGAGAAGGAGGACGGCATCTACGAGGGCGGCACGGTCAACTTCACCGGCCAGCTCTTCTTCGACGACGACATCGCCCAGCAGATCTTCGAGCTGGAGCCGTACTCCCAGCACTCCGGCAGCTACACAGGGCTCGACGACGACATGGTGTACGACGGCGGTGGCGCGTCCAGCGGCCTGCTCACCCTGGAGCCCGCGCAGAAGAAGGACGCCTCCAAGGGCTACAAGGGATACATCAGGCTGGGCATCGACCCGGACGCCGAGAACACCGGCGCAGGCGGTGGCGAGGGTGGCGGCGGTACGCCTCCGGGTGACGCGCCCAGCGACGCTCCGAGCGCTTCCGCGTCCTCCGCCACCTCCTCGTAAACGCTTACGCAAAGGCTTACGTCAATGAGCAACTCCCCGGACGAAACGCTGGCGCAGGCCGCCGTGACCGCCCTGACCAGGCAACTCGCGCTGGCCCCCAAGCCCGGACTGCCCGACCCACGCGATCTCGGGGCCCGCGCCACCGGACAGGACCACAGCTCCCTGCGCTGGTCGGCCAAGGCGCTGGCGCCCGGTCTGGCGGCGATGGCGGCCGCCGCCCGCCGCACCGGCTCGGCGACGCCCGGACTCCGCGCCGAACTGGGCGCGATCGGGCGGTCCACCGAGCACTCGGTGGGGCTTGCGGGCGGCGGCCACCGAGGGGCGCTGTGGGTGCTCGGCCTGCTGGTCGCCGCGGCCGCCCTGGAACCCCGGGCCACCGGCCGCGACCTCGCCGCGACCGCCAAGCGGCTCGCGGCACACCCCGACCGGAAGGCGCCGCGACGCCCCTCCCGCGGCTCCTCGGTCTCGGCGAAGTACGGGGCTCCTGGGGCGCGAGGCGAGGCTCGGGCCGGGTTCCCGCACGTACGGCGGGCGTTGGACGCGCTGGCCACGGCCCGCTCGGCGGGCGCCCCCGAGCAGTACGCCCGCCTCGACGCCCTGCTCACCGTCATGTCCACCCTTCAGGACACGGAGTTGCTGTACACGGCGGGCCCGCACGGCCTGCGGCACGTCCAGGCGGGCGCTCGTGGCGTCCTGGAAGCGGGCGGTACGTCCACGGAGGCCGGCCGCGCGGCCCTCGCCGCCTTCGACGACGACCTCCACGCGCGCGCGTGGAGCCCCCGCGGCAGCAGCGGGCTGCTCGCGGGGGCCCTGTTCCTGGACTCTCCCCTCACTCTCGGCTTCTCCCCCACTCTCGACTTCGCTCGCGCGGGGGGACCCCCATGAGCGGGTGACCCCTTCCGGTGGGGGTCAGTTCACCGACACGGGTTGCCTTACCTGCGGGGCGGTGGCCCGCCTTCCGGCCGCCCACCGCACCGCGGGCCCCATCCCGTACGAAGCCGCCAGCATGAGTCCGCCGAGGACCAGCCAGCCCGGCGGCCCCCACCCCACGAGCAGCGCCGTCAGCACCAGCGGGCCCGCCGTGCGCGCCATGGTTACGCCCGTACCGAAGAAGCCCTGGTACTCGCCGGTCCGGTCGGCCGGGGCGAGATCGAAGGAGAGCTGCCAGGAGCCCGCCGACTGCTGCATCTCGGCGACGACTTGAAGCACCGCGCCCGCGACCAGCACGCCCACCGTCACCCAGGTCGAGACGCCGGCCGACAGCGCGAACACCGCGCACGACCCCATCATCACCAGCCCCGAACGCCGCACCGCGCGCGTGGCCGACGCGAGGCCCGTCACCCCGCGTGCCATCCGCACCTGGAAGAGCATCACGGCACCGGTGTTGAGCACGAACAGTGCGGAGACCAGCCAGGCCGGGGCGTCGGTCCGCTCGGCGATCCACAGCGGGATGCCGAGGCTGAGCAGCGGCATCCGCAGCAGCAGCACGGTGTTGAGCAGCGTGACGAGCGCGTACGGGCGGTCGCGCAGCACTCCGAGGGCGTCGCCCCGGTCGCCCTGTCCGCGGCCCTGATCGGCACCCACGCGCACGTGCACGGGCTTCACGACCGGCAGCCGGAGCAGCACCCCCGCGCACAGCAGGAAGCTCACCGCGTCCAGCGCGAACACCCCGAGGTAGGCCTCCCTGGTCCCCACATGCAGCGCGAGCCCGCCGAGCCCCGCCCCCACCGCCAGGCCTGCGTTGAGCGTCGACTGGAGATGCGCAAGCAGCCCGGTCCGCTCCTCCCGGGACACCACCCCGGCTAGCAGCGCCTGCCGCGCCGCCGCGAGCCCCGACTGCGCCGCCGCGTAGCCGCACGCCGCGAGCACGAACGGCACAAAGCCACGAACGACGAGGAAGGAAGCCACCGCGAGGCCGGTCCCCAGCGCCAGCAGCACCGCCGCGCCACGCGGCCCGCGCCGGTCGGCGAGCCGCCCCAGGGGCACGCCCGCCAGTGACCCGGCCGCCCACGCGATGGTGAGCCCGAGGCCCACGCGCGCGGGGGCGAGTCCGACGACGTGGGTGAAATACAGGGCGGAGGTGACGTAGAAGGCGCCGTCTCCGACGGAGTTGCTCAACTGGGCCAGGGCCAGGACACGCTGCGGGCCCGCGGGCGGGAGAAGCGAGTTGGTCATGGGGACGACGCTATGGACGCAGTGGATCCCTCAACAGAACCAATCAGCTTGATACTTCGTGACCCAATTCCAGCGACCGCGTGCCCAGGCTCAGCCCTCCAGAACTCGCATGCCCGCCGCCTCAGCCTCCCAGCACGTGCGTGCCCCGCCTCAACTCCCCAGCACCCGCCCCAACACCTCCAACGCTTCCGGATAGACCCGCTCCCGAGGCGTCCCGTACCCGACCACCAACCCTTGTGGCCGCCCTTCCCGAGCCTCGTGCCAGTGCTCCCCGAGGCTCCCCACCGCGAGCCCTTCCTCGGCGGCCCGTGCGTGTACCGCACCCTCGTCCGCAACGTCCACCAGTGCGTGCAGCCCGGCCGCGATCCCGCGCACATTCCGACGCGCCCCCAGCCGGTCCAGCAGCTGATCCCTCCGCCGCCGGTACCGCAGTCGGCAGGCGCGTATGTGCCGGTCGTAGGCGTGGCTGGTGATCAGCTCGGCGAGGGCCAACTGGCCGATGGACTCGGTGTGATGATCGCTGTGCAGCTTGGCGTCGGCGACGGCGTCGACCAGGTGCGGCGGCAGCACCATCCAGCCGAGCCGCAGCGCGGGCCCGAGCGTCTTGGAGGCCGTCCCCAGGTAGACGACCTGTCCCGGTGCCATCCCTTGGAGTGCGCCCACGGGCTGTCTGTCGTAGCGGAACTCCCCGTCGTAGTCGTCTTCGACGATCAGCCCTCCACGCGCGCGTGCCCAGTCCGTGAGCGCTCGCCGCCGCTCCGGTTGAAGGGTCACTCCGGTCGGGTACTGGTGCGCGGGCGTGACGACGGCGGCTGCCGCGTCGCCCAACTCCTCGGCGCGGGCGCCCCGTTCGTCGACGCTCACAGGGGCCACGGATCCGCCGTTGTGCCGCACCACGTCCCGGTGGAAGGGCAGCCCGGGGTCCTCCATGGCGATCACCCCGGACCCCAGCACGCGCGTGAGGAGCGCGAGCCCCTGAACGTAACCGGACGTGATCACGATCCGCTCGGGCGGCGCGATCACCCCGCGCGCCCGCCCCAGATACCCCGACAAGGCGGTCCGCAGCTCGATGCGGCCGCGCGGATCGCCGTATTCGTAGGCCATGGAGGGCGCCGCCGCGATGGCCCGCCGCAACGCCCGCAGCCAGGCCGCCGCCGGGAACGTACCGACGTCCGGACTGCCGGGCCGCAGATCAAAACGGGGCGCACGCGCGCGTGCACCGTTCCCGGACGCGTCAAGGGACGTCGTGGGCAGCGCCGCCACTTCCGTCCCCGACCCCTGCCGAGCCGTCAGATAGCCCTCGGCGACCAGCTGGTCGTACGCCGCCTTCGCGGTCCCCCGCGAGACGCCCAGTTCGGCCGCCAGCCGCCGGGTCGCAGGCAGCCGCATCCCCGGAGCAAGCCGTCCGTCGCGTACGGCATCCCGCAGAGCCCGCTCGAGACCCGCCCGGCGCCCTGCCCGCGCGTCCGGCTCCAGATGCAGATCAACACCGACGCCCGACCAGAAGTCGTTCACCAAAGCCGCCCCCCTAGGCACACCAAAAGGCCGGGTACCCAGAAGGGCACCCGGCCATCGCTCTCGTATCAGCCCTTATAGGGAGGCCATTTCGGCCCCGCCTGACGTACTCGTGCGGTACTCGGGAAAAGTCAGCCCTTCAGGGACGCCATCCACGCCTCGACCTCGTCGGAGCGGCGCGGCAGCCCCGCCGAGAGGTTCTTGTTGCCGTCCTCGGTGACCAGGATGTCGTCCTCGATGCGGACACCGATGCCGCGGTACTCCTCGGGCACGGTCAGGTCGTCCGCCTGGAAGTACAGGCCCGGCTCGACCGTCAGGCACATGCCCGGCTCCAGCGTGCCGTCCACGTACGTCTCCGTCCGCGCCGCCGCGCAGTCGTGGACGTCCAAGCCGAGCATGTGACCGGTGCCGTGCAGCGTCCAGCGGCGCTGCAGCCCAAGCTCCAGCACGCGCTCCACGGGCCCCTCGACCAGGCCCCACTCGACGAGCTTCCCGGTCAGCACGCGCTGCGCGGCGTCGTGGAAGTCGCGGTACTTGCCGCCCGGCTTCACGGCCGCGATACCGGCCTCCTGGGCTTCGTACACGGCGTCGTAGATCTTCCTCTGGATCTCGCTGTACGTCCCGTTGATCGGCAGCGTGCGCGTCACGTCGGCCGTGTAGAGCGAGTGGGTCTCCACGCCCGCGTCCAGCAGCAGCAGGTCCCCGGAGCGAACGGGACCGTCGTTGCGCACCCAGTGCAGCGTGCAGGCGTGCGCGCCGGCCGCGCAGATGGATCCGTAACCGATGTCGTTGCCCTCGACCCGCGCGCGCAGGAAGAAGGTGCCCTCGATGTAGCGCTCGCTGGTCGCCTCGGCCTTGTCGAGAACCCGTACGACGTCCTCGAAGCCGCGCACGGTCGAGTCGACGGCCTTCTGCAGCTCGCCGGCCTCGAACGCGTCCTTGACCAGCCGGGCCTCCGAGAGGAAGACCCGCAGCTCCTCGTCGCGCTCGGCGGTCACCTTGTCGGTGAGCGCCGCCTCGATCCCGGCGTCGTAGCTGCGCACGACACGGACCGGTCCGGCCGCCTCGCGCAGCTTGTCGGGCAGCTCGCGGACGTCGGCGGCGGGGATGCCGTACAGCTGCCCGGCCTCGGCCAGGGAGTGGCGGCGGCCGACCCAGAGCTCGCCGTGCCCGGAGAGCCAGAACTCGCCGTTCTCCCGGTCCGAGCGCGGCAGCAGGTAGATCGTCGCCTTGTGGCCGTCGCCCTTGGGCTCCAGGACGAGGACGCCGTCCTCGGTGAGGTTGCCGGTGAGGTACGCGTACTCGACGGAGGCGCGGAAGGGGTACTCCGTGTCGTTCGAGCGCGTCTTCAGGTTGCCTGCGGGAATGACCAGCCGCTCGCCCGGGAAGCGCGCTGAAAGCGCGGCGCGGCGGGCGGCGGTGTACTCGGCCTGGGGGATGCGCTCCAGGCCGTGCAGCTCGGTGTCGGCCCAGCCGGATTTCATGTTCTCGGCGAGTTCGTCGGACACGCCGGGGTACAGACCGTTCTTGCGCTGCTTGATCGGCTCTTCAGACTCGTCCCCAGTCTCCGGAGTGAGCTCTTCGGCCACGATCATCCTCCTAGATACGGCACTGGACCCCCTCCATCGTACGGTCGTACGGGAGGGGGCCCAGGGGGCGGAAGTCCTTTTGCGTGGCCTACGGGCACTCACTCGAAGCATGCCGCCAGCAGCACGACGTCCTCCCGTCCGTCAGCCGCGTCGAGCTCCTGCGGCAGCACCGTCCGCAGCACATGGTCAGCGAGTGCCCCCGGATCCGCACGCATCGCCCTGGGCACGCTTGCCGCCGCCGCGTGCAGTCGCGCGAAGGCCCGGTCCGTGGGGTCGCCGGTGCGCTGGAGCAGACCGTCCGTGTACAGCAGAACCGTCTCTCCTGGCGCTGCCCGGAACTCCACGCTCGGCGCCTCCCAGCAGGCGAGCATGCCCAGCGGCGCCGACAGCGACGTCTCCACGAACTCCGTGCGCCGCTCACCGATCACCAGCGGCGGGCAGTGCCCGGCACCGGCCATCGTGATCTTGCGCGAGGCGGGCTCGCAGTACGCGAACAGGGCGGTGGCGCTACGGGCGGGCTCGGTCAGCCTGAGGAGCAGTTCCAGATCGGACAGGACGGCGACGGGGTCCTCGCCCTCCATCACGGCGTACGCCCGCAGGGACGCCCTCAGCCGTCCCATGGCGGCCACCGCGCTGGGCCCCGACCCCGTGACGGACCCGACCGCGAGACCGAGCGCGGCGTCCGGCAGGGGCAGTGCGTCGAACCAGTCGCCGCCGCCGCGCGGACCGGTGCGATGCCGGGCGGCGAGCTGGACGCCGAAGACCCGGGGCAGCCGCGAGGGCAGCAGCTCCTCGGTGATCGTCGTCATGGACGCGCGCGTGCGTTCCAGTTCGACCAGCCGGGCCAGGTGCTCGGCCGCGTACCGGGCGTACAGACCCACGAGGTGCCGCTGCCGCTCGACCGGCTCGGCGGGCTCGTCGTACAGCCAGACGGCGGCGCCAAGGCGGCCCGCCGTCTCGGTGGACAGTGGGAGCGCGTAACTCGCGGCATAGCCGAGGCGGGCGGCCACCTCGCGGTGACGAGGGTCGAGCCCGTCCTCGGAGAGCAGATCGGGCTGCGCGATCTCGCCCTCGCCACCGGGCAGTCCGTCCAGGATCTTCCCGTACGACATACAGCTGCGCGGGACCGTCTCGATGTGACCGAGATCGGCGCGGGCGAGGCCCAGGCCGATGGTCGCGTCCGGGCCGAGGCCGTCACCCGGCTCCATGACGACGAGTCCGCGCCGGGCACCCACGAGGGCGGCTCCCGCGCGCAGAAGTTCATGAAGTGCGTCACTCAGGCATGCCGTGCGAACCATCCGCTCGGTCAGCTCGTGCAGTGTCGTGAGATCGGACACCCAGCCGGCGAGACGGTCCTGGAGAACGGCTCCTGGGGGGTTTGGAGAAGGGGCCGAAGAGGTACCCGGGGCGGCAGACGCGGGCGCGACAGTGTGTGTGGGTGCCGGAACAGTTGAATCGATTCCGGCCACTTTCGGAAGGTGAGGGGCGTTCATGGCGTCCGGCTTTCCGACCGGTGCGTATTGCTCAAAAGCATCGCAAACCCCCATGTCATTCTGCGCCGCTAGCAGTGTCTCCACATGTACACGTACTCGTGAGGGGATGTCCAGCATTGTCCTGCTGGGATTCCTGGTGTCCGATGGGGAGCTTGAGAAAAGCAAAGTTGGCTTAAAACTGCCTCGGGTTACGGTGTATTGCGGTCGACTGGCCTTGTTCGACGGAGCGTCACAGCGGTCGTGATGGGTACGTACTCGGTGAAGGCCAGGGGTGGTTGGGATCGTCCCGGAACCTGGCGACGGACCCGGGCGTCTTAACCACCGACGACCGTGCCCCATCCTCCCGTGGCGGAGGCGGCAAGCAACACGCGGGACAGCAAGCGCCAGGCGCCGCCACCCCCACGCCATGCCCATGCTGTTGATAGGCGCAGTATGGACGCGGACGCACTCAAGGCTTGACCCATAGGGGTTCCCCTTGTCCTGGACAGGGGTGTGATGCGCCAGTAGGTACGCACAGTGAAGTGATCGACACATGGTGTGATGTGGTCCTCGGTGTTGCCAGGCGTGCAACGGAAAGGAACGAGCGCTCATGCGCGAGATCCTCGGAAGGCGACGCAGGCTCCTTTCCAGGCGAAACAATGGAAGGCCTGAGATGCTCGGCGCGGCCCTGACATTCGCGACCGCATGGCAGTGGCCCGTACTCCCCGGCGTCGCGCCGGACCCGCAGGGGCGGGCCCGCTGCGGGTGCCCCGATCCGGAGTGCACAGTTCCAGGTGCTCACCCCTTCGACCCCGCTCTCCTCGCGGCGACCACCGACGAGCGCATGGTGCGCTGGTGGTGGACGAACCGCCCCGCGGCGCCGATCGTCCTCGCCACCGGCGGCCAGGCACCCTGCGCGGTGAGCCTGCCGGCGCTCGCCGCCTCCCGCGCGCTCGGGGCGCTCGACCACATGGGCATGCGCCTCGGCCCGGTGATCGCTTCCCCCACCCGTTGGGCGCTGCTCGTGAAGCCGTACTCCTTCGAGCAGCTGGGTGAGTTGCTGTACGCCAAGGACTTCGTACCCGGCTCACTGCGCTTCCACGGAGAGGGCGGCTATCTCGCGCTTCCCCCGTCCGAGACCGGACAGGGCCAGATCCGCTGGGAGCGGGCGCCGCTGCCCGGCTCGGCGGCGCCCTGGGTGCCCGATGTGGAGGCCGTCGTGGACGCCGTGGTGGAGGCCCTCACTCGTCCGGGTGTGAGCGCACCCGAGTTGTAGGGGAATCGGGCGCGCGGCGAACCGAGCGCCCCCTCTTGGTCGTTATCGTCCCTTTCATGCTGCGTTTCTCCGGAGGGCGACCCCCGGGCTTCCGAAGAGTTCGTCTGCCGGCGCTGACGGGCGTCGTCGCGCTCGCGGCCACGCTGCCGCTGGCCGTGGCCTCCGCCGGGCCCGCGGGTAAGGAGAGTCCCGCAGTCGTACGTACATCCGAACACGTCGACGACAAGGCGGCCGCATCGCGCAGCGGCCCCGCCGAGAGTCCGCAGTGGCTCGGCCTGGATCCCGCGAGCACCTCCCGCTGCGGGCCCGAACTCGCCTCCCCCGACGGCATCGAGGCGCAGACCTGCGTGTTGACCCGGGGGCGGGACACCTGGGCGCGTACGTACTACCGCAACGCGACCGGCGACGACCTCGCCGCCGTACTGACCCTCATGGCACCCGGCAGCCGTACCGTCCGGATGCACTGTGCGGTGGGCGCGGACGACGAGCCGGGGGCGTGCGAGACGCCTCGGGAGCGCACAGTGGGGGACGCGCGGGCGTACGCGGCGGTCGTGGAATTCGCGGCAAGTACCGACGGGCCTCTGTTGCTGCGCTCGGGGAGCGACTCGGCTGCATAGGGATCAACTCGCCTGTGGGGAGGGCGGGTTGGGGCGCTCGCAGAAGGCGGGCCGGAAGCCGGAAACAGAAAGACCCGGTTGCTGGCGACGGGGGATGCACCAGCAACCGGGCTATTGAACGGTAACAAGAGATCGGCGGTTCGCAAATTCGATCTCGGCTATTCGGACACCGAATTTCCTGTCGCGACAGGGGGGTGTGACAGGAGTCACCGGTTCCGCGAGATCTCTGGCGGCTGACCGGTCGGTCAGCCGCAGACGGGGTGTCGAACGGGCGTCAACTCAGCGTGACCTGGCGGTTGGTGAGGCCGCCACGCGCCCGGCGCTCGTCCGCGGTGAGCGGTGCTTCGGTGGCCAGTGCGGCGGCGAGCCGCTCGGCGAATTCGGCGGCCGGCTTCTCGATGTCCTCCGCGGTGACACCGGTCGGCAGATCCCAGACCGGCACCGTGAGGCCGTGCGCTCGGAAGGAACCCACGAGACGGGTGCCTTCTCCGAGGTTCGACCGGCCGGCCGCGTGCAGCCGCGCGAGCGCGTCCAGAAGCTGCTCCTCGGCGTGCGGCATGACCCAGCGCAGATGGTTCTTGTCCGGGGTCTCGCACCAGTACGCGGCGTCGACGCCCGACAGCTTCACCGTCGGGATGGCGGCGGCGTTGGCGCGCTCCAGGGACGCGGTCACGTCCGGGGTCGCGTTCTCCGCTTCCGGGACCCAGAACTCGAAGCCCGAGTGCACCACGGGATCGAACGCGCCCTTGGGGTCGAGGAGATCCTGCAGCCGCGGCCCGTCCGCCGGGGCACGCCGGCCCTGGACGGGAGTGCCGGGCTCGGCGGTCAGCGCTCGCTGAAGGGTGTCGGCGAGGTCGCGGCTGATGTCGCCGGAAAAGGTGTCGTTCTGGAGGCCGATCATCACGGAGCCGTCGTCGCGGCGCAGCGCGGGCCACGCCATTGGCAGAACGGTCGCGAGCGTGACCGAAGGAACACCCTCCGGTAGGGACCCCTTGAGCGTCAGCTCGACCGTGGCCGCGGGCACCAGCTCGCGCAACGCGACCCAGTCGCACTCGCCCGGCAGCCCCTCGAACGGGCGCTGCACCAGCTCGGTCACGGCATGCGACGCGCTCCGCCCGTGACACGCCTTGTAGCGGCGGCCACTGCCACAGGGGCAGGGCTCACGGGCTCCCACAACCGGGATGTCGCCGTCCTGCTGCTGCGGCTGCCTGGCCTTCGTCTGGGATCGCTTCTTGGCCATCGTGGGTTTCTCCCGGTTACGGCTTGTCTCGTACGGGCGCGAGCCTAGCCGCTCGTACGAGGACCGACGGGAACCTGTGGACAACCTGCCGGCCTGTCGAGTCGTCCCGTAACCGGTGTTTCAGACCGACCGGTGCTTCGGCCAGACCGGCGCCTCAGCTCAAGTCGTCGAATGCGTCCCCGAAGTCCAGGTCGGGTATCGCGGACACCGCCGGAGCCGTGATGCGCGCCGCGAAGTCGTTGCGCCGGCGCTCCGTGTGTGCGTCATGTGCGTCCTTCTGGACGACCACCCACACCGTGACCTCGCCCTGGACGTCGTCCCTGACGCCCCAGTCGTCGGCCAGCGCGGTGATGATGTTCAGCCCACGGCCGCCGTGTGCGGTGACCGAGGGCGTGGCCGGAACCGGGCGGGTCGGACCACCGCCGTCCGTCACCTCGACGGTCAGCCGTCCGCCCGGGTCCACCCGCCATGCGGCCCGGACATCCCCGTCCCCCGCCAGCGCGTCGCCCAGCGGCCGGCCGTGCCGGCACGCGTTGCTCAACAATTCAGAAAGGATCAGTACGGCATCGTCGATGACCGCTTCCGCCACGCCACCGGAGCGCAACTGATCGCGCATCCGCTGTCTTGCTTCCCCCACGCCCGCAGGGCCATGGGGTACGGCCATGCTCGACGACGTGGGCACCTCCTGTGCCACCACCAACGCCACCCCCGAGACCTCCTTCGCCCCACGCCACGGTGTGGATGCCCCCCTGGACTGGACCGGAAACCGGCCAATGCACATGCAGTGACGCACTCGTAACTCTCGAACACGGACCGAACGCGCCGGAGCACTCCCCGTAATGCCATGGCCGGATTTCGACGGTCTGGCCGAGGCCCGCGGACCTCGCAGGTCAACGGCCCAGCTGGCGCAGTACCGCGCGCGGGCGGTTGGTGATGATGGCGTCGACACCCAACTCGACGCAGAGGTCGACGTCTTCGGGTTCGTTCACGGTCCATACGTGAACTTGGTGTCCGGCCCGCTTCAGGCGCTCGATGTACGGCGGGTGGTTGCGCACGATCCGCATGGACGGGCCCGCGATCCGGACACCCACGGGCAGGCGTCCGTCGCGCAGCCGGGGCGAGAGGAACTGGAGCAGATAGACCGTCGGCAGTGTCGGGGAAGCCGCCCGTACGCGGTGCAGCGAGCGCGCCGAGAAGCTCATGACGCGCACGGGCGATTCGGCGGCGGAGGCCGGGGCGTCCAGGCCGAAGCGCTTCAAGAGGTACAGCAGACGCTCCTCGACCTGGCCCGCCCAGCGGGTGGGGTGTTTCGTCTCGATGGCCAACTCCACGGGGCGGCCGGCGTCGGCGACGAGCTCAAGGAGGCGCTCGAGCGTCAGGACGGACTGCTGCTCCCAGGATGGCGGCCGTTGCTGCTCCCAGTCGGGCGCCTCGTCCTGGTTCTTCCAGGAGCCGAAGTCCAGGGCGGCGAGGTCGGCGAGCTCCAGGGCGGAGACGGCGCCGCGGCCGTTGGAGGTGCGATTGACGCGGCGGTCGTGGACACAGACGAGGTGGCCGTCCGCGGTCAGCCGTACATCGCACTCCAGGGCGTCCGCCCCGTCCTCGATCGCCTTCTCGTACGCGGCCAGGGTGTGCTCCGGGGCTTCTTCGGAGGCGCCGCGATGGGCGACCACCTGAATCAGGTGCTGTCGTGCGTGGGTCACCGCGTCATGGTGCCACCGCGCGCGCGTGGTTGCGTCATGCTCCCCACGCGCGTGGGTACGCGCTAGAGGCGGCGGCCCAGGAGCTGCGGTGGTTATGTCGGACTGGTCCCATGTAAGGGAAGGAAGTCCGGGCCTTCAGGTACAAAGGAAGGTCCCGGACCCACAGGCACCGCTTATGGCGCCCTGACGTCCCGTGGGAAAAGCTGACGGCATACAAGGAAGTACCTGCACAGCTGAATCGCGCCGGATCGCGTTCCCGTATGAGCAGGTATGAGTGAGCAAGACCGAGCGCGACCGGAAGAAACAGCAGTGGTGGATCGAGAGGAAGAGCTGTGAGCACCGAGAACGAGGGCAACAACGAGGGCAACGCGGTACCCCCCGCCCCGTCCGCCCCTCCTGTGCCGGTGGACGCTCCCGCTGCTTCCACGCATCCGGAGCATGGGGCTCCACCGCGGCCGGGGCCCCATCCTGGATCTCAGGAGGGCGATGCGACGGCCGTGCTGCCGCCTGTGCCCTCCGGAACGACCGACGGCGCAAGTGCCGTCCCCGGTGCGGAGCCGGGCGCCTGGCCCCCTCCGCCTCCGCCGGCCACGCCCGCGTATGCGAACGGCTCTGGAGCCGGCTGGGGATCCACGTACCAGCAGCCCGCGCCCAAGTCCGGCGGCGGCCGTGGCGGCCTGATCGCCGCGGTCCTGGTGGCTGCGCTCGTCGCGGGCGGCGTGGGCGGCGGCATCGGCTACTGGGCGGCCGACAGCAACGACTCCTCCACGGGCTCGACCACGGTGTCCGCATCGCAGAGCGGCGGCGACTTCAAACGCGACGCGGGCACGGTCGCGGCCATCGCCAACCAGGCGCTCCCCAGCACCGTCACCATCGAGTCGGAGAGCGGCAGCGGCGAGGGCGGCACGGGCACCGGCTTCGTCTTCGACAAGCAGGGCCACATCCTCACCAACAACCACGTGGTGGCGGAGGCGGTCGACGGCGGCAAGCTCTCCGCGACCTTCCCCAACGGCAAGAAGTACGACGCCGAGGTGGTCGGCAACGCACAGGGCTACGACGTCGCGGTCATCAAGCTCAACAACGCGCCCGCGGACCTGAAGCCGCTGCCGATCGGCAACTCCGAGAAGGTGGCCGTCGGCGACTCCACGATCGCGATCGGCGCGCCCTTCGGTCTGTCCAACACGGTGACCACGGGCATCATCAGCGCCAAGAACCGCCCGGTGGCCTCCAGTGACGGCAGCTCCAGCGGCAAGGCCTCGTACATGAGCGCCCTGCAGACCGACGCCTCGATCAACCCGGGCAACTCCGGCGGTCCGCTCCTGGACGCGAACGGCTCGGTGATCGGCATCAACTCCGCCATCCAGTCCGCGAGCAACGGCCTGGGCGGCACCGGTCAGTCCGGCTCCATCGGCCTGGGCTTCGCGATCCCGATCAACCAGGCGAAGAACGTCGCCCAGCAGCTGATCAGGACCGGCCAGCCGGTCTACCCGGTGATCGGCGCCTCGGTCTCCCTCGAGGAGGGCACCGGAGGCGCGAGGATCACCGAGAAGGGCGCGGGCGGCGCGGACCCGGTCGAGCAGGGCGGCCCCGCCGACAAGGCCGGTCTCAAGCCGGGCGATGTCATCACCAAGATCGACGACACGGCGATCGACAGCGGCCCCGCCCTGATCGGCGAGATCTGGACCCACCAGCCCGGCGACACCGTCACGCTCACGTACACCCGCGACGGCAAGACCAACACGACCGAGGTCGCCCTCGGCGAACGAGAGGGCGACAGCTGACCCGCCACTGACCCGCCACGCCGGCTGACCCGTTAGTCTTGATCCCGCGCCGATCTCTGGTCGGCGCGGGGTGGGTTGCCCGAGCGGCCTAAGGGAACGGTCTTGAAAACCGTCGTGGCAGCGATGTCACCGTGGGTTCAAATCCCACACCCACCGCCGCAGGTCAGAAGGGGTGTCTCTCTGTGAGAGACACCCCTTCTGCGTGCACCCTCGGGAGCCTCGCCCCTCCCTCACCCCTGTCGGCCACCCACCAGGCGCCGGGCCGACCCCACCGTCGACCTTGCCTCCCGCTCCGAAAGGCCCACCTGGAGCGCAGCGTCCACCAGCGGTTCGACGAGTTCGTCGCCGATGCCGTTCTCGTACGCCCGGCAGGCCGCCCAGAACAGGCGGGTGTTGCGTTGGCCCTCATGGGCGGTGGCGACGAACTGGACCAGGCCCTGGCCGTGCCCGCCCGTTGAGGAGGGTGTGGGGTGGTGCGTCCTGGGCGGGGGTGTGAGCAGGCGCAGGAGGGCGCGTGGGCAGGGTGCGGGCGCCAGGTGGGAGGTACCAGGAGCCGTGCTGTAGACGCCGTGCGCGGAGCGCGAGCCGGGGCCGACGAGGTAGCCGCCGGCGCCGCGGATGTCGATGCCGGGGGCGAGACGGCCCGCCGAGTTGGGGACGACGACGTCGGGTGGGCCGGACAGCCACAGGTGGCGGCCGCCGCTGGGGGTCAGGACGACGACCGTCTCCGGGATCGTGAACAGGTGGCGCAGGGCGAGTTCGCGCAGCGCCGCCGAGGAGTCGGTGCCCGATTTGGTGTCGAGGTCGATGCCGACGAGGTGGTGTGGCTCAAGACCGCAGGCGATGCCGTAGCCGGTGGCCCAGGGGGCGGCGGCGAAGAGCTCGCGAATGCGTTCCGGTTCGGTCGAGGCGTCGTACACACCGTGCCCGAAGCGACCGCACTCCCCGTGGCAGGGCGGCGCTGTCGGGTCGTCGCGGTGTGGGGAGCGCAGCGCCGGGAGCTTGGTTCGGGACAGTGGGATGACGGCCAGTCCGCGTTCGGCGGCTGACAGCGCGTGTGCAAGGGCCAGCGTCGTGGCCTGCCGGTCGATGGTGGCCATGACTCCATGTTCGTACGCGTGTTCGAAAAAGGGAAGAGGGGGCGGCCTTGTAGAGGCGGTTGGGCCTCGGTTTCGACGGGGTGTTTCCGGTGACCTTGACAGTCCCCAGGATCTGACGGACAGTCAGAAATCCTTGTTCGTACGAGGTCCGGGAGGGCCGTCGTCGTGCACCTCGCCCCCACCGAGCGCCAGCGACGGCTGCGCGCCGAACTCCGTACGTACTTCCGGGACCTGATGCCTGACGGGCCGCCGCGCGCCACTGATTCGGGTCGGCAGCGGGCGCTTCTTCGGCGCATCGGTGCCGACGGCTGGCTGGGGCTGGGCTGGCCGGTGGCGTACGGAGGTCAGGGGCGCGGCGCCGATGAGCAGTTCGTGTTCTTCGACGAGGCCTACCGGGCGGGCGCACCCGTCTCCATGGTCACGCTGAACACGGTCGGGCCGACGCTGATGAAGTACGGGACCGAGGAGCAGAAGGACTTCTTTCTGCCGCGGATTCTGCGGGGGGACGTCGTGTTCGCGATCGGGTACTCGGAGCCGTCGGCCGGGACCGACCTCGCCTCGTTGCGGACGCGCGCCGTGCGCGACGGCGGGGACTGGATCGTCGACGGGCAGAAGGTCTTCACCTCCAACGCGCAGAACGCCGACTGGATCTGGCTCGCCTGCCGCACCGACTCGGACGCGCCCAAGCACCAGGGCATCTCGATCCTGCTCGTGCCCACCGACGCCCCAGGTTTCTCATGGACGCCGATCGAGACGGTGGGCGGGCTGACCACGACGGCCACGTACTACGACGGGATCCGCGTTCCGGAGGGCAATCTCGTCGGCGAGGAGAACGGCGGCTGGGGTCTCATCACCAACCAGCTCAACCACGAGCGGGTCGCGCTCGCGGCGATCGGCATGCAGGCCGAGGACTTCTACGCCGCCGCACTGACCGCGGCCCGTACGCCCGATCCGGTGACCGGGCGGCGCAGAGTTGACGAGCCGTGGGTGCGATCGAGACTGGCCGAGGCGCATGCCCGGCTGGCGGCATCGCGCCTGCTCAACTGGCGTTTGGTGGGGGATGTCGGGGCCGGTCGGCTGGCGCCCGGCGATGCGAGCGGCGTGAAATTCGCGGGAACCGAATCGACGGTCGCGGTGTATCGAATGTGTCAGGAAATTGTGGGAGCGGACGGGTTGATCCGCTCGGGTTCGCCGGGTGTGTTCGGGGACGGCGAGCTGGAGCGGATGAACAGAGCGGCGCAGATCAACACGTTCGGGGGCGGGGTGAGCGAGGTGCAGCGGGAGATTGTGGCGACGATGCGGCTCGGGATGACGAGGGGGCGGCGGTGAGCGAGGAGTCCGGCGGGGACCTCGACGCACGGCTGAAGGCGTACGAGGGACGGGCGGCAGCGGTAGCGGGCGTGGGCAAGGACCCGGTCAACGAGCCGATGATCCGGCACTGGTGCGAGGCGATGGGAGACAGAAATCCGGCGTATGCGGGGCCGAATGCCATAGCTCCGCCGACCATGCTCCAGGCGTGGACCATGGGGGGACTCTCCGGGCATAAGGACCGGTCGAAGGCGTACGACAAACTGCTCGGTCTGCTCGACGACGCCGGTTACACCTCCGTAGTCGCCACCGACTGCGAGCAGGAGTATCTGCGCCCGCTGCGGCCGGGAGACGAGATCACCTTCGACTCGGTGGTCGAATCGGTCTCCGCGCGCAAGACGACCAAGCTGGGCACGGGCTATTTCGTCACGACGCGAATGGATGTACGGGCAGGGGGCCAGCCGGCGGGGACACATCGCTTCCGGATCTTCAAGTACGCACCTGCGATCCGGAGACCAAGGACTCCGGAAGATGCGTCACCGGCGACCGAGGCGGCGGCTTCGGAGGCCTCGACGGTGTCACGGCCCCGGCGTCCCCGTCCTGTCGTCAACCGTGACAACGCCGGTTTCTGGGAGGGCGTGGCCCGGCACCGGCTGCTGATCCAGCGCTGCGACGGGTGCAAGACCCTGCGCTTTCCCTGGCTGCCGGGGTGCAACGCGTGCGGGTCACTGGAGTGGGACACGGTCGAGGCGAGCGGCGAGGGGATCGTGTACTCGTACGTCGTGATGCACCACCCACCCTTCCCGGCCTTCGATCCTCCCCATGCGGTCGGGCTGATCGAACTCGCCGAGGGCGTGCGGATGATCAGCAACGTGGTGGGAGTGCCGCACGACGAGGTGCGGATCGGGATGCCGGTACGCCTCGAATACGAGCGGGCGGACGAGGAGTTGGAGCTGCCGGTCTTCCGTGCTGTCGGAGCCGTCGAGGGGAGTGGGGGCTGACATGGACTTCACACCCACACAGGAGCAGGCGGCGGCCCGTGAGCTGGCCGCGCGAATCTTCGGCGACCTGTCCACGCCCGAGCGGCTCGCCGCCGCCGGGACGGGCAGTGATGCCGAGCTGTGGAAGGCGCTGTGCGAGGCCGGGCTGCTGGCCGCCGTGGAGGAGATAGGGCTCCTCGGGCTGGTGCTCCTGTTGGAGGAACAGGGGCGGACGACGGCCCAGGTGCCGTTCGCGGCGAGCTGTGTGTACGGGCTGTTGGCGGTGTCGGCACATGGTTCGGCGGAGCAGCGGGAGCGGCTGCTGCCGGGCATCGGGGACGGGACAGCGGTGGTGAGCGGGGCGCTGTGCGAAGCGGCTGTACGGGAGGAAAGGCCCGGGGAGTTGAGCGGCACCGTCGCCGCAGTGCCGTGGCTCCGCGACGCCACCCATGTCCTGGTCGTGGACGACAAGCGCCGACTGTGGCTGGTGCGGAGCACAGACGCGGAGTGCACTCCCGTCGAGCTGACGGCGCCCTGGTCTGCGGGGCGGCTGACGCTGGACGGCACGCCGGCAGAGCGGCTCGGCGAGGGGGCGTACGAGAGCGGGGTGCGCCGGGACGGGGCGCACGAGGGCAGGCCGTACGACGACGTACTCGCCACCGCGCGTACCGCCTTCGCGGGGCTGCAGGCCGGAGTGTGCGCGGGTTCGCTGGCTCGGGCGGTGGAGCACACCAATACCCGCGAGCAGTTCGGGCGGCCGCTTGCGGCCAAGCAGGGGGTCCAACTCCGGGCAGCGGATTCGTACATGGACACGGAGGCGATACGGGTCACGGCGTACGAGGCGGCCTGGCGACGTGACGAGAGGCTGGAGTACGCCAGTCATGCGTTGACCGCCGCGTGGTGGGCCTCGGAGGCGGGGCAGCGCGTGGTGCACACGGGCCAGCATCTACACGGCGGCATGGGGGCCGACCTCGACCATCCTGTGCACCGGCACTTTCTGTGGGGGCGGCAACTGGACGCGTATCTGGGATGCGGGAGCGAAGTGCTCCAGGAACTGGGGGAGTTGATCGTGCACGGAGAGGGCGAGGGAGAGGGAACGGGGGTGGTGGAGGCATGAGCGCCGGTGCCGGGCAGATGGTCTGTGTCGGTGATGAGCTGCCGTCGCTGGAGATCGAGATCACCCGCACGCTCATCGTCGCCGGGGCCATCGCGTCGCGCGACTACCAGGACGTACACCACGACGCGGAGCTCGCACGGCAGAAAGGCTCGCCGGACATCTTCATGAACATCCTGACGACCAATGGTCTGGTCGGCCGCTACATCACGGACCACTTCGGTCCCACGGCGGTTCTCCGCAGAGTGGCGATCAGACTGGGGGTACCCAACTACCCCGGCGACACGATGGCGTTGACCGGCACGGTCGAGGAGGTCACGGAGGTCGAAGGCGAGGATGCCGTGGGCAAGACGGTCACGGTGAGGGTGGTCGGGGCCAATGGCATAGGCAAGCACGTCACGGGGACGGTGACCGTGACGGTCCCGGGCGGTGCGGACGGGCTGGGCCGGTCATGAGCGTACGGACGAGGGACACGCTCGGCGGACGGGCGGCGGTCGTGGGGATCGGGGCCACCGAGTTCTCCAAGGACTCGGGGCGCAGTGAGCTGCGGCTGGCGGTGGAGGCGGTGCGGGCCGCGCTCGACGACGCGGGGCTCACGGCGGCCGATGTGGACGGGATGGTGACGTTCACGATGGACACCAGCCCGGAGATCACGGTTGCCCAAGCCGCCGGTATGGGGGAGCTGTCCTTCTTCTCACGGATCCACTACGGCGGCGGGGCGGCCTGCGCAACCGTTCAGCAGGCCGCGCTCGCGGTGGCGACGGGGGTGGCCGAGGTCGTGGTCTGCTACCGGGCGTTCAATGAGCGGTCGGGGCGGAGATTCGGGTCCGGGGTGCAGCGACGGGAGCCGTCGGCCGAGGGTGCGGCGCTCGGCTGGGGCCTGCCGTTCGGGCTGCTCACACCTGCCTCCTGGGTGGCGATGGCGGCGCAGCGCTATCTGTACACGTATGGGCTGACGTCAGAGGCGTTCGGGCAGGTCGCGGTCGTGGACAGGAAGTATGCGGCGACCAACCCGGCGGCGTACTTCCACGGCAGGCCGATCACGCTCGCCGACCATGCCGCCTCGCGCTGGATCGTCGAGCCGCTGCGGTTGCTGGACTGCTGCCAGGAGACTGACGGCGGACAGGCCCTGGTCGTCACCTCCGTGGAGCGGGCGCGAGACCTGCCGCATCCGCCGGCGGTGATCACGGCGGCGGCCCAGGGCGCCGGCCGGAGACAGGAGCAGATGACCAGCTTCTACCGGGACGATCTGACGGGGCTGCCGGAGATGGGGGTGGTGGCGCGGCAGTTGTGGCGTACGTCCGGGCTGACGGCGGCCGATATGGATGTGGGGATTCTGTACGACCACTTCACGCCGTTCGTGCTGATGCAGCTGGAGGAGTTCGGGTTCTGCAAGCCGGGTGAGGCGGCGGACTTTGTCGCTGAGGAGCGGCTGCCGCTCAACACACACGGGGGACAGCTCGGGGAGGCGTACCTGCACGGGATGAACGGCGTGGCGGAGGCGGTACGGCAGCTGCGTGGGACGTCCGTGAACCAGATATCCGACGCCCGCCGGGTGCTGGTCACGGCGGGCACGGGGGTTCCTACGTCCGGGCTGATTCTCGGGGCGGATGACGGAGGCTGAAAACGGGGCGATTCCCGCGGGGGCTACTCCCCACTGCCGAGTGCCTGAGCCTTCCGTACTCCTACGGAACCGCGCGGCGCCGCCCTGTACTACTCCTGTGGGAGGGGTCTCTCAGGGGTGGACCCTCAGGGGTGCGGGCTGTCACGTCCACCTCCAGGAGGTGGAGGTAGCACCACTCCTACAACCTGAGGCGGACAAGGCTTCAGGACCTCCGGCCGATCCGCTCGAGTAGGGGGCGATTCTAGCGTGGAGCCATGACCACACCCGTCTGCACCAGCGCTTCGAACGCCGCTACGCCAAGGGCGGGAACCCTCGCGTATCCGTCGTTCGCGTCGTACGTGAAGGCCCGCCAGCCCGTGCTGCTGCGTACCGCGCGCTCGCTGACCGCGAACCCCAGCGACGCCGAGGATCTGCTGCAGACCGCACTGACGAAGACGTATGTCGCGTGGGAGCGGATCGAGGACCACCGGGCTCTCGACGGCTACGTCCGCCGGGCGCTGCTGAACACGCGGACGTCGCAGTGGCGGAAGCGGAAGGTCGACGAGTTCGCGTGTGAGGAGCTTCCGGAGCCGCAGGCTCCGCCGGCCGGGGATCCGGCGGAGCAGCAGGCGCTTCACGATGCGATGTGGCGCGCGATCATGAGGTTGCCGGCGCGGCAGCGGGCGATGGTCGTCCTGCGGTACTACGAGGACCTGAGCGAGGCCCAGACGGCGGAGGTGCTCGGTGTTTCGGTCGGCACTGTCAAGTCGGCGGTGTCGCGTGCGCTCGGCAAGTTGCGTGAGGACCCGGAGCTGGACCCCGTTCGCTGACGGGTGCGGCGTCGTCGCCAGGGCTCGGCCCCTGGCCCCCGTATCTGCCTGACGGCCTCGTCCTCGAACGCGCCCCGCTCTTGGCTTCTCCGCCACGGCGGGCTGACTGGCGCTCGGCCGTCTCACAAAGCCCTGCCTTGCCACGGAAGCCCTGCACACCCACGTGATCGATCATCCCGGTACTAGTGACATACCGCGCGGTATGTGCGCACAATCAGCCCCAAACCTTTCACGCCACCGCGCAGGCAATGTCGCCCCGGGAGGACGCCGTGCAGAGCACGATGCAGGACGTACCGCTGCTGATCTCGAGGATCCTGACCCACGGGTCAACCATCCACGGTTCATCGCAGGTGATCACGTGGACCGGCGAGGGGGAGCCGCACCGGCGTTCCTTCGCCGAGATCGGGGCGCGGGCCGCCCGGCTGGCGCACGCCCTGCGGGAGCTCGGAGTCGAAGAGGGACAGCCCACGGGCACCTTGATGTGGAACAACGCCGAGCACGTCGAGGCGTACTTCGCGATCCCCTCCATGGGCGCGGTGCTGCACACGCTCAATCTCCGTTTGCCCCCGGAGCAGCTGGCCTGGATCGTGAACCACGCCGCCGACCGTGTGGTGATCGCCAACGGTTCGCTGTTGCCGCTGCTCGCGCCGTTGCTGCCGCATCTGAAGTCGGTCGAGCATGTGATCGTCTCGGGTCCCGGAGACCGTTCGCTGCTGGACGGGGCGTCGGTCCAGGTGCACGAGTACGAGGAACTGATCGCGGACAAGCCGGAGACGTACGACTGGCCGGAGCTGGACGAACGCCGGGGCGCGGCCATGTGCTACACCTCCGGGACAACGGGTGACCCGAAGGGTGTCGTCTTCTCCCACCGTTCCGTCTATCTGCACTCCATGCAGATCAACATGACGCAGTCCATGGGTCTCACCGACCAGGACACGTCCCTCGTCGTGGTCCCGCAGTTTCATGTGAACGCCTGGGGGGTGCCGCACGCGACGTTCATGACCGGTGTGAACATGCTGATGCCGGACCGTTTTCTCCAGCCGGGCCCGCTCGCCGAGATGATCGAGAGCGAGAAGCCGACGCACGCCGCCGCTGTCCCCACCATCTGGCAGGGGCTGCTCGGGGAGCTCAAGGCCAAGCCGCGGGACGTGAGTTCGCTGACGCAGGTCACCATTGGCGGCTCCGCCTGCCCGCCCTCCCTCATGACGGCCTTCGACGAGCTGGGCATGCGCGTCTGCCACGCCTGGGGCATGACGGAGACCTCCCCTCTCGGCACGATCGCCCGGCCGCCGGCCCATGTAGTCGGTACGGACGAGGAGTTCGCGTACCGCCTCACGCAGGGCCGTTTCCCCGCGAGCGTCGAGGCCCGGCTGACTGGCCCCGGCGGCGAGCGGCTGCCCTGGGACGGCGAGTCCGCCGGCGAGCTGGAGGTACGCGGTCCATGGATCGCGGGCGCGTACTACGGCGGCCATGGCGCCACCGAAGCCCTGCGCCCCGCCGACAAGTTCAGCGAGGACGGCTGGCTCAAGACCGGTGACGTCGGCACGATCAGCCCCGACGGCTTCCTGACTCTCACCGACCGCGCCAAGGACGTCATCAAGTCGGGAGGGGAGTGGATCTCGTCGGTGGAGCTGGAGAACGCGCTCATGTCCCACCCCGACGTCGCCGAGGCCGCAGTAGTCGCTGTGCCCGACGAGAAGTGGGGCGAACGCCCGCTGGCCACCGTCGTCCTCAAGGAGGGCGCCACCGCCGACTTCAACACCCTGCGAGCCTTCCTCGCCGACGAGGGCAGGATCGCCAAGTGGCAGCTCCCCGAGCGCTGGACGGTCATCGAGGCGGTGCCGAAGACCAGCGTCGGCAAGTTCGACAAGAAGGTGCTGCGCAGGAAGTACGCCGCGGGCGATCTGGACATCACGCAGATCTGACAGGTCCGACGGCTTTGAGCGCCGCTATCTGAGTTGGTCGGTATGTGAGCCGGGGCGCTGTTTCACGTGAAACAGCGCCCCGGCTCACATATGTGCAACCGATCAGTTCGTGCCGATCCGTGCCAGCAGTTCCACGATCCTGCTCTGCACCTCGGTGCTCGTCGAGCGTTCGGCGAGGAACAGGACCGTCTCCCCCGCGGCCAGGCGCGGGAGTTCGGACTGGTCGACGGCGGCGGTGTAGACGACGAGCGGGGTGCGGTTCAACTGGCCGTTCGCGCGCAGCCAGTCGACGATTCCGGCACGACGGCGGCGTACCTGCATCAGGTCCATCACTACGAGGTTCGGCCGCATCTGCGCGGCCAGGGTGACAGCGTCAGAGTCGGATGAGGCCCGAGCTACTTGCATCCCGCGCCGCTCCAGCGCCGAGGTCAGAGCCAGCGCGATCTCCGCATGCTCCTCGATGAGCAGCACACGCGGTGGGTGCTGCTCGCTGTCGCGGGGCGCCAGCGCCTTCAGGAGTACGGCAGGGTCGGCGCCGTAGGCCGCCTCGCGCGTCGCCTGCCCGAGTCCCGCCGTCACGAGCACCGGGACCTCGGCGGCGACGGCGGCCGTACGCAGCGACTGGAGCGCCGTACGCGTGATGGGCCCGGTCAGTGGATCGACGAACAGCGCGGCCGGGAACGCGGCGATCTGCGCGTCCACCTCCTCGCGCGAGTGCACGATCACCGGCCGGTAACCGCGGTCGCTCAGCGCCTGCTGCGTACCGACGTCCGGCGCGGGCCAGACCAGCAACCGACGCGGGTTGTCCAGGGGCTCCGGGGGCAGCTCGTCGTCCATCGGCTGCGGCAGGGGCTGGTTCGCGACCTCGACCGCGCCGCCGGGGCCGTCGAGCGGCTCGGGACCTTCGTCGGCGTTCTCGTCCGGGGCTCCTATGGCGTACGAGCGGCCGGGGCCCTCGGTGGCGTCGGCCGGCCGGGGCTCGGGTGCTGGCGCGTTCGGCTGGGGCTGGGGCGCCGCGGTCGGCTGCGGGTGCGGGCGAGCCGCCGTCTCCGGGTGCTCGCCGGCGGATTCGGGCACGGGGACGGGCTCGGGGATGGCTTCGTTACGGGTGCCGAGCTTGCGGCGGCGGCCGGAGCCGTTGGTCGCGTGAGGCGGCGGCGGCGTCGGAGCTTGGGGTTGGGGCTGCGTCTGCGGCTGGAGTTGCTGCTGAGCCTGGGACTGCGGCTGGGGAGCCGCCAGTGGCGTGGGCTGGGGCTGCTGGGCGTCGCTCATACGGCGACCGAACGGGACGCCCTGCCCGAGCGTACGGACGCTGAAGGCGCGGCCCTGGGTGGAGTTGGGGTCCACGGCGGGCGCGGCGGCAGCGGGTGCTGCGGGGGGTGGGGCTTCGGCGGGGAGCGGCTGGGCTGTGCGAGGCGCGTCCGCTTCGGTCGGGGCCGGGGCCTGGGCGGCGGGGGCTGCGGCCTGGGGTGCCGGGGCTTCGCCCGAGCCCGGCCAGGGCTGGGACTGGGACTGAGGGCTCGGGGCCGCCATGGGCTGGGGTTGCGGCTGCGGCTGCGGCTGGGACTGGGAGTTCTGCGCGACGGCAGTGCCCTGAGGCGACGTACCCGCAGCGGGGACACCGCCCGCAGGCGTGGTCGCGGCAGCGGCCTCCGCGGGAATTCCCTGCGGAGGTACGCCCTGTGCCGGGATCATCGGCTGAGGCATGCCCTGCCCGGTAGCCCCCGGAACGGTGACGCTCTGGCCGGGAGCTCCCTGCTCCGGGACGCCTTGCGCGGCGACGGGCTGTCCGGGAACGCCCTGGGCGGAAGCATCACCTTGCGCGGGAACCCCCTGAGCGGGAGTGAGTTGTGCGGGAGCCCCTTGAGCCACCGCCTGCGCGGGCGCCATCTGCCCGGGAACACCTTGCCCCGCCCCCGTGGCGTCCCCCTGTCGGGCCCGCCGCCGCCCGGTAGGAGCCGACACCGGATGCGGCTGTGGCGGAGTGTGATCCTCGGCAGGATCGTGCAGGGCCGCATCATGACGCCCATCGTCGGCCGGCACCTGCCCGGCCTGCACCTGCCCGGCCTGGCCGTGACCGACTTGCTGTTGTCCAGTCTGCCCATGCCCGGCCGGCACCTGCCCGGCCTGCTGCTGTCCGGCCTGCACCTGACCGACCTGCCCGTGCCCGACCTGCACCTGTCCGGCCTGAACCTGTCCGCCGGCCTGAACTTGTCCGGCCTGCCCGTGACCGATCTGCACCTGCCCCGCCTGCCCCTGGGCCGGCTGCTGAGCGGCGTACCCAGGCCCGCGGTCCGCCTCCGCCGGCGGCAGCGCGAACACCGAGCGCGGCCCGGCCTCCTGAGCGGCCTGGCGTTCGGCCGCCGCGGCCAGCGCACGCCGACGCCGCCCGGTCGGCCGGCCGGCTCCGTCACTGCCATGGCCCGACGGCAGCGCGGCAGGCAGCGCCTGCCGCTCACCGCCGACCTGCCGCGCACTCTGCCCCTCGGGGGCGGGCACGCCCTGCGGAGGCACCGTCGGCCCGAGCCCGGTGGCCGCGGCACCCGCAGCATGCTCGGCTGCGGTCACGACCGCACCCTCGGCAACCCCGCCGCCGCTTTCCGCGGGACTCGGCCGCCCCCGCCGCCGCCCGGTCCCACCGGACACCTGGGAACCCTCACCGGTCCCCTGCGCAGGAACGGGCACCTGCGCCGTCTGCGATTCATTCGCCGCAGCCCGCCTGCGCCGCCGCCCGGTGGGCGCGGCCGCCCCGGTCTCCGTTCCCGTCCCTGCCCCCTCGGCCGAGGGCGTGACATCACTCTCCAGGAAGGCGTCCACCGAGGCCCGCCGAGCCCGCCGTCGCCCGCCACCCGCCTGCGCGGGGACCTGTTCGGGCAACGCAAGCGCGGAACCAGGCCCACCCTCCGCCGAGGCACCCGAGCCCGCAGCCATATCCGCACCAAGATCCGGCGCCGGAGCCTGAGCGGAAACCGCCCCGGCCCCACCCCCGATGGGCACCTCGAGCACAAACGCACTGCCGCTCATCCCTGGCACCTCGTGCGTCTGCAGCACTCCACCGTGCGCCCGCACGATCCCGCGCACGATCGGCTCGTGCACCGGGTCTCCCCCGGCATACGGCCCCCGCACCTCGATCCGTACGACCTCGCCGCGCTGGGCCGCCGCCACGACGACCGTGTTGTCCATGTAGCCACCGGCCGAGACCGGCGCGTTGCCCGTCGAGTCGACGCCCGCGACGTCCGCGACAAGGTGCGCGAGCGCGGTCGCGAGCCGCTGGGGGTCGACCTCGGCCTCGATGGGCGGCGCGTGCACGGCGAACTGCACCCGCCCGGGCCCGATCAGCTCGACGGCTCCGTCGACACCGGCCGTGACGACCGCGTCGAGCATGACCTTCGTCCGTACGACGTTCTCGGCCCCGGCGTCGAGCCGCTGGTAACCGAGCACGTTGTCGATGAGTGTGGTGATCCGGGAGTAGCCGGCCGCAAGGTGGTGCAGTACCTGGTTGGCCTCGGGCCACAGCTGTCCGGCGTCGTCGGCGGCGAGGGCGGACAGGTCGCCGCGCAGCTGGTCGAGCGGGCCGCGCAGGGACTGCCCGAGCACGGCAAGCAATTGCTCGTGCCGCGCGGCCAGCGCCTCGTACCGGTCCTTTTCCCGCTCGGCGAGCGCCGCGTAGCGGTCGTCGCCCGCGGCCAGCTCCTCCTCATGCGCCTCGCGCAGCCCGGCGAGCTCCTTGCCGTGCTCGTCCCGGAGCGCGTTCAGCGCCGCGGCATGCTCCTCGGCGACCCGCGCGAGCTCCTCCTGATGCCGCAGGGCAGCCGCGTCCTTCTCCTCGACAAGTGCGTCGTACGCCCGCCGGTCGGTGAAGGTCATCACCGCGCCGACGAGCTGGTCCCCGTCCCGCACGGGCGCGGTCGTCAGGTCGACGGGCACCTGGTCGCCGCTCTTGGACCACAGCACCTGTCCGCGCACCCGGTGCTTGCGCCCCGAGCGGAGAGTGTCGGCGAGCGGCGACTCCTCGTACGGGAAGGGGGTGCCGTCGGCGCGCGAGTGCAGCGTCAGCGGATGCAGTTCCTGCCCGCCCAGGTCGCTGGCCCTGAAGCCGAGAATCTGCGCGGCAGCCGGATTGACGAGGACGACCCGCCCCTCCGTGTCGGTCCCGACCACGCCTTCGGCGGCGGCCCGCAGAATCATCTCCGTCTGCCGCTGCGAACGCGCAAGTTCGGCCTCGGTGTCGACGGTGCCGGAGAGGTCGCGTACGACAAGCATCAGCAGCTCATCGTTGGTGTAGCCGGAACTGTCGTACGCCTGCTGGCCGTTCTCCAGATTCGCGCTCGTGACCTCGACCGGGAACTCGCTGCTGTCGGTGCGCCGGGCCATCATCCGCCGCGGCTTGGTCCCGCCGCGCGGGTCGATGCTTTCGGGCCGGCGCATCGACCCGGGGATCAGCCGGGAGTCGAACTCGGGCAGCAGATCGAGCAGCCCGCGCCCGACCAGAGCCGTCCCCGGGGCCTCGAAGGTCTCCAGGGCGATGGTGTTGGCGTTGACGACGGTCCCATTGGCGTTGACCAGCACCAACGCATCAGGAAGCGCGTCCAGTATGGCTGCGAGGCGAGCAGCGCCTCGGGATGGCCTGCTGCTCACGAGACGCTTCCTCCCTGTTACCGCACCTTGCCGACCGCGGAGGCCATCTTGCCAACCGGTCCGCGACGTGTCACGCGAGGGAGTCTACGGGCAGAGGTTGCGCTCGCGACGCCGGATGAGAGGGAGGTCGCACGCAGAAGGGAAGTAGAGAAGACGCAGAAGCTGTGACCTCCTCGTTGGCCCTCGTCCGCGGCCCTCCCCCTCGGCAGGCCAGGGGCCACTCAGGAACCGAGCCCCGGAAGTACGGGCACCATGGCGTCCCACCGCGCGATCTCACACCCGTCACCGCGCTCGTACGTGGCGTCGACGGGCCGCCCGGCCCACGTACCCGTGACGCGAGCGGTGGCCGGACCGCCGTACTGCATCGTGCACATTCCCTTGGGCTCGACGGGCGCGAACGGGTCCTCACCCCAGCCCGTCCCTCTGTCCAACCGCTCGCAGGCGCCCTCAGCGTCGGGATGACTACCGCCCTGCGGATGACACTCCAGCTCGTACGTCCCGTCCAGCCCGTCCCCCGCGTCGCTGACCGTCACCGTGAGGCGGTCGCCGTCGGGAGCCGGCGGCGGCATCTGTGGAAGCGGCGCGGAGGGAAGCGGTTCGGCGTACGCGGCCAAGGGCGCCGCTGCGAGCACGGCGAGGGAGGCGGCGGCGGAGGCGGCTGCGGTGAGGGCGAGACGGCGGAACATGGGGGGCTCCACGGGGTGGGGGGGCGGGATGATCGGGCTGTGGTCGGTTCTGTGGTCGAATCGCTGGTCCGGGGCACAGGCCCCATCCCTTTAACGCTGCCCGTCCCGCGACGTTGCGCCGCGTTACGCCTTTGCCCTTCGCCCTTTCCGCCTAGTACCGTGGGGGGCGATTGGTGACACCCCGCTGGGCTGTGTCATCATCTGCACGCACCACTCGCGCTCGCGCGGGAGGCTGTGCTGGAGGCGTCGCCTAGTCCGGTCTATGGCGCCGCACTGCTAATGCGGTTTGGGACTTCAATCCCATCGAGGGTTCAAATCCCTCCGCCTCCGCCTCATGATCCTGAAGCCCTGGTCACGACTGGCCGGGGCTTCGGTCGTTCATCGGCCCTTCCCAGGCCGTTTCCGCAGGTCATGCAGGGTCCGCTAAACGGATTTCGCGAGGCGCCACCAGTCATGTAATGTTGTTCCCGCAACGCCGACCGGGCCCAAAAGCCCGCCAGGAAGAGCCAACACAACAGAACACACAGGCACTCGTAGCTTAACGGATAGAGCATCTGACTACGGATCAGAAGGTTGCAGGTTCGAATCCTGCCGAGTGCACACAGGTCAGTGGCCCCGGAGTAGTCCGGGGCCACTGGCGTTTTTGGGCCGTACAGCAGCGAAGTACAGCAACGGGCTGATGTCAGCCGTCAGCTGGGCCGCTATCGGTGCCGCCCATCGCTGCGGACAGCTTGTCGAGCGCCGCGCCACCTCCTCCTCGCTGGCTTCGGCGTAGGCCTCCATCGTCATGGCGATCTGCGAGTGCCGGAGGATGCGCTGAGCGACCTTCGGGTGCACCTTCAGAGCCACCAGGAGCGAGCTGCACGTGTGCCGGGTGTTCCGGAGGGGGGATGTCCCGGAGTCCGGCGCGACGGGCCCGCAGGGCGAACATGCGGGTCAGGTTTCCCGGCTCGATGGGCGTCCCATGCTTCGTGGTGAAGACCAGGCCGCGCATGTCCTGCCAGAGATCGCCAGCCGCCTTCCGGTCCCCGGTCTGCTGAGCGCGGCGCATCCGTAGCGCCTTAAGGCAGAACTCCGGCAGCGGCAGGAAGTGGTCCGACTCCTCGGTCTTGGTCTCCCGGTGGAGGATCTGACGGCGCCTCATTCAGCCCCGTTCACGGCCGTTCAGAGAGGGACACACGTCAAGCTCGCCACACGGGCTCGTACGACCGGCGCCTGAGCCAGTCCGTCTTGACCGCGCGCCCCAGCCCGTCGTCGACCACCCGGCCGGACGTCTCGTAGGCCTCGCCCGCGGCGAACTTCTCCTTCGCCAGACGGTCCCGGAACGTCCTTAGTGCGGTCAGCACGATCGTGGGGAGGGGAAGCCACCGGTCACCGGCGTCGGTCTTGGTGTCCTTCTCGCGCAGCCGGTTCGATGGTGGGGGCGCGTCCCGAGCGTTGCGACGCCGCGGAGATCAACCAGAAGCCCTTAGGCGCGGGGGATGGACTCGCGGAAGCCGTACAGGGCAGACGGCCACTGCTGCCCGTCTGGTACGAGCGGCTGCCCGAACCACCCAAGACCCGCAGGACCTGCCTCTCGGTGGCCTTTGGGAGGACACCCGGGAATGGGTGAGCCAGGGCGACATGAACAACGAGTGCTTCGACGTACCGCAGATGTCCTGGGAGCCCTGATGTGTCTCGGCCGAGCCCTGATGTGTCTCGGCGCCAAAGCGTTCCCGAAAGAGGTTACCGATAGGCCAACTGTTCGAGAACAAGATGGTAAGCAGACCCAACCATTACACCAACTCCCCGGTCTAGCCATCAGTTAGCTGGATGAGACGGAGATACGGGGACGCATGCAGATTTCCTTTGCGTTACACAGTGATTACGGAATTGGGGGTGCGATCCGGACGACGTTCAGCCTTGCCCAGCAGCACGACGTCGAGATCACCTCGGTACTCGGCCACCGCGACGAGCCGGTGTTCCAGCGGAACCCGCGCGTGCGCGTGCGCCACCTCGTAGACATCCGCGAGGACGGCCCGGGACGTGACGGGGACTCCGCAGACCGGGCGCCGGCCCGGATCTTCCCGTGCGGGGAGGGCCGCTACGGCCAGTACAGCGCGCTCACCGACCGCCGCATCGCCGAGCACCGCTCCACGGTCGAGGTCATGCGCTGCGGCCTGCCCGTCGTCTCCACGGACTGCCCGCACGGCCCGGGGGAGATCACCGACAACGGCGTGGATGGACGTCTCGTCCAGGTCGGCAAGGTCGGGGCCATCGCCGATGGCCTGCTCGAACTGATCAACAACGAGGCGCTGCAGCATCGGATGGCGGGTGCGGCGCTCAAGAACTCCGAGCGCTTCGACCCGACCGGCCGGGATCGCCGAGTGCTAGAGCCGATCGCCGCCGCACCGCAGGCGGCCGACTTCTTCAACACCATGGTCCGCTGGGAGGCGCCGTGATCCGCAACATCTTTCGCACATCCACCGCTGCTGCCGCCACCGCCACATCGGCGAACGTGACGCAGGCTGGTGTGCCCAAACTGATTCACGTCATATGGATCGGCAAGAAGGCCTTCCCCTACCGGGACAACTTCCGCACCTGGAAGGAGCACAACCCCGACTACCGGGTGCAGCTCTGGACCGACAAGAACCTCCCGGCACTGCACAACCAGTGGGTCTACGACGCCCTCGCCGACCAGCCGCCCGCCGTACGGGCCGACTTTCTCCGCCTTGAACTCCTCGCCCAGTACGGCGGCATCTACACCGACGCCGACTCCTGGTGCACCCAGCCCATCGCCCCCCTGATCGACGGCCTGACCCTGTTCGGTATGACCGGCAACAAGGGCAACGTCCAGAACGCCACCCTCGGCACCGTCCGGGACCACCCCGCCTACCGCATGATCGTCCAAGGCGCCGGAGCGCGCTACCTCCGCCTGGCCTACCTCAAGCGCAACACGACCGAGAAGTACGAGGTCTTCGACATCTTCGGCACCCGCTACATCACCCCCATACTGCGTTCCTTTCCTGACTTCACCCAGATCGACCGAGGTGCGGTCAAGGGAAGTCGCCGCCTGATAGTCGTTGAGGGCCAGGACGACACCAGCGAGGCATTCATCGTCCACGCCAACGCAGTCAGTTGGAAGAAGCCGGGTGGCGACAACCGGCTCACGCTCACACCGGCCCGCCCCGAAATGTAGAGAGGAAGAAACGGCTGATCACTGTCGCCGGCGCACCACCGACCCCGTGCTGCTGATGCCCGACACCGGCGGTGCCCGGCGCGGGCGTGCGGGTCGGCTCCGGCGGCTTGGTCGTCCTCGGCCGCGAGGCAACCTTGCAGGGCAGCTACTACGCGGGCTAGGTACTACGACCTGGTACGTGCGAACGCCCCATGGAGCTCATGGACCCCACGGACGGCCTTCGTGCCACTACGGATCGGAAGGGCAGGTTCGAATACTGCCGAGTGCACGCAGGTCAGAGGCCCCGGAGTATTCCGGGGCCTCTGGCGTTTTTCGGGCCGTACCGCAGCGAAGTCCACCAAGGGGCTGATGCCAGCCGTCAGCTGGGCCGGTAGTGAGCCGCAGGTGGCCGCTGCCGATGATCAGTAGCAGTGGCGATCACGGCGGAAAGGACGGCGGTCGCGGCGAGGGTCCCCATCATGATCAACCCCACGCCGACCGCGAAGAGGCCGGAGGTGTCGTCCGACCAGTCGTAGAAGGCGGCAGTGGTCAGGCCGGCCGTGGGGCCGAGCACAGCGCCTACGAAGTAGCGCCGGGATGCCGCCCAGCACACCGGTACCAGCAGAGTCAGCACCAGCCCGATCACTTGCCACGCCTCGTACGGGCCGGTCATCGTGCCGTCAGGCTGCACGTCACGTTGCTGGTCCCAGCCCAGCCAGGCAGCCCACATCGCTATCGAGACCCCAGCCGTCGCGGGGATCGACAACAGCTGGAGAACGGGTTTCCGTAGTCCTTGGCTCATCTGCCAAGCGTTTCGGCTCACGCCGTCACCGACCAGGGCACAAGTACTCAGCACTCCCTGAGTACTTCGGGGCCGCCGCGGCCGTTCGGGGGATACGCGGGGCGCCTCCGGCGGGATTTCTCCCCGCGGTGGCATCCCTTGAGGGGACGAAAGGGAGACATGATGCCGCTCTATCTATCGAGGTTCAGCTATACGCCGGAGACTTGGGCGAGGCTGATCGGTCACCCGGAGGACCGTGCGCAGGCCGCTCAGTCGTACATCGAGTCCGTCGGCGGGAAGCTCCATGGCTTCTGGTACGCCTTCGGCACGCACGACGGCTACAACCTGTGGGAGGCCCCGGACAACGTGTCCATGGCCTCGGTGGCGCTGGCGATCAGTGGAGGCGGCGCGCTCAGTTCGTTCGAGACGACCGCCCTCCTGACCGTCGATGAAACACTCGAGGCCCTGCGCACAGCCGGGCAGGTCCAGTACCGGGCGCCTGGCGCGTCCACATAGACGGCGGCCCTGGCCGCAACAACGGCATACACAGGTGAGAGGTCCCCGGTGAATCACCGGGGACCTCTTGTCAGTGGTGCCCTTTACGCTTTCGGTGATGGCACAGGTGTGGAGATGTACGGGGCTGCGGTGGGGTGTCGAAGGGCCCGTGCTCGGGTGGGGTGGTGGGCGGAGCAGCGCGTTGTCGTGGGGGAAGCGGGTGGCGTTCGCGATGGTCGACGGGGGTGTGCGGACGTGTGTGGGGGCGCGGGGGAACAGCTGTCCCGTGCGGGCTGTCGTGTCCGGGCGCAGTGTCGGGGCGCAGTGTGAGGAGTGTGCGCGGCTGGAGCGGACGCACTCTGTCGCCGCCGACACCGTCGCCGATGATCCGCGGCCGTATCACGTGTATCTCGCGTGGTTCGGGAGCGGGATGGTCAAGGTCGGGATCACCGCTGTGGAGCGGGGAGAGGCGAGGCTGCTGGAGCAGGGGGCCGTTGTCTTCAGCTGGCTGGGGCGTGGGCCCCTGATGGCCGCCCGGCGCAGTGAGGAGTTGCTGCGTACGGCGTTGGGGGTGCCGGACCGGATCGCGTACGACGCCAAGCGCGCCGTACGCAGTGCGTTGCCGGAGGCGGCGGTGCGGGCGGGCGAGGTCGAGGCGCTGCACGCGAAGGCCGTGGGGCTCGGTGGCTGGCCGGAGGCTCTGGAGCGGATGCCGTTCGTGGCCGTCGATCATGCCGGGGTGTTCGGGCTCGACGGGTCGCCCCCGGCTGGGGGCGTGGTGAGTGAGCTTGTGGCGGGGGGTGTAGTGAGGGGTGAGCTGGTGGCTGCCGCCGGGCCCGATCTGCATCTGGCCGGCGAGCGTGGGGTCGTCGTGCTCGATACGCGGCTGATGAAGGGGTGGGAGCTGAGTGCCGCCGGTGAGGGTGAACCGGCCGGTGCGGTGACGGTGCCGGTACGGGAGTTCGGGGGGTTGCAGGGCGGGATGCAGGACGGGCTCTTCTGAAAGGCACTGAATGTCGCTGGACGTCGTGCGGGGTGCGCGCCGAGAGTGGGGGACATGAGCGATCAGTCCAGTGCGCCTGTCGCCGCGCACGAACCGCCGTACTACGCCGTCGTGTTCACCTCCGTGCGGACCGAGGGGGACAACGGATACGGCGAGACGGCCGAGCGGATGGAGGAGCTGGTGAAGGAGATCCCGGGGTTTCTCGGGATGGACTCGGCGCGGACGCCGGGCGGGCTCGGGATCACCGTCGGGTACTTCCGGGATGCCGAGGCCATCGAGGAGTGGCGGGGCGACATGGAGCACCGGGCGGCGCAGAAGCAAGGGCGTGAGAGCTGGTACGAGGGCTACACCGTCCATGTCGCCAGGGTTGAGCGGAGCTATGGGTTCCGGCGTGGGCAGGGCTGAGGGGGAGGACGGGGCGGCGGCCGGACCTTCGCAAGAAGGCGGCGATGTCCCGTCGGCTTCAGGCGGCGCTGACGTCCGGTCGGCTCAAGAAGGCGCCGAAGTCCGGCAGTTCTGGGAGGGCCTCGGGCTGCCCGGGCTCGTCGACGTGCACACCCACTTCATGCCCGAGCGTGTTCTGCGGAAGGTCTGGGAGTACTTCGACGCCGTCGGTCCGCTGACCGGCCTCGACTGGCCGATCACCTATCGGGGCGAGGAGGATGAACGGACCGCTGTCCTCAGGCAGTTCGGCGTGCGCGCGTTCACCGCCATGCTCTACCCGCACAAGCCGGGCATGGCCGAGTGGCTGAACGAGTGGGCCGTCGACTTCGCCCGCCGGACCCCTGACTGTCTGCATACGGCGACCCTGTTCCCAGAGCCGGGCGTGGCGTCGTATGTGCGCAGGGCGGTGGACGACGGGGCCCGGGTCTTCAAGGCGCATGTGCAGGTGGGGGCGTACGACCCGGCGGACGAACTCCTCGATCCCGCCTGGGGGTTGCTCGCCGAGGCCGGGATACCCGTCGTGATCCACTGCGGGTCCGGGCCCGCGCCCGGCAAGCACACCGGGCCGGAGCCGATCCGGCGGGTGCTCGCCCGGCACCCCCGGCTGCGGCTCGTCGTCGCGCATATGGGCATGCCCCAGTACGAGGACTTCCTCGGCCTCGCCGAGCGGTACGGCGAGGTGCGGCTGGACACGACGATGGCGTTCACCGACTTCAGCGAACGGTTCGCGCCTTTCCCGCGCCGGGCGCTGCCCCGGCTGGATGCCCTCGGCGACCGGATCCTGCTCGGCTCCGACTTCCCGAACATCCCGTACGCGTACGTCCATCAGCTCCAGGCACTGGAGCGGCTCGGGCTCGGGGACGACTGGCTGAGGGCGGTCTGTTACGGGAACGGGGTGCGGCTCTTCGGGCTGTGAGCGTCGCTCGTCCGCAGCCCGGCCCGACGGCCGGCGAACACCGAGGCGCGCTGCACGGCTCCGCGCGGCGGGGCCCGGCAAGCCGGACAAGGGCTTCCCAGGAGTTCCCTGAGTGGCTCCTGTGTGTTTCTCAGGTAATTCACAGGTTCCCGCAAGGGTGTTCTCAGAGCCGCCCAGCAATGTGTCGGTTATGACCACGACCTCGCCCCAGGGGCGCACCGAACTGCTGAGGCCGGACGGGAGCCCCGTCCGCGTGCTTGTGGTGGACGACGAGCAGTCGATCACCGAGCTGTTGTCCATGGCCCTCCGTTACGAAGGCTGGCAGATCCGCAGCGCGGGGGACGGGACCGGGGCGGTACAGACTGCCCGGGAGTTCCGGCCCGACGCCGTGGTGCTCGACATGATGCTGCCCGACATGGACGGGCTCGCCGTACTGGGCCGCCTGCGCCGCGAACTGCCCGACGTCCCCGTCCTCTTCCTGACGGCGAAGGACGCCGTCGAGGACCGTATCGCCGGGCTGACCGCGGGAGGCGACGACTACGTCACCAAGCCGTTCAGCCTGGAGGAAGTCGTCGCGCGGCTGCGCGGGCTGATCCGTCGCTCCGGTGCCGCCGACCGGCGCTCCGACTCCACGCTCGTCGTCGGAGATCTCACGCTGGACGAGGACAGCCACGAGGTGTCGCGCGCCGGGGACAACATCCACCTCACCGCCACCGAGTTCGAGCTGCTGCGCTTCCTCATGCGCAACCCGCGCCGGGTGCTCAGCAAGGCGCAGATCCTCGACCGGGTGTGGTCGTACGACTTCGGCGGCCAGGCCAACGTCGTCGAGCTCTACATCTCCTACCTGCGCCGGAAGATAGACGCCGGGCGCGAGCCGATGATCCACACGCGGCGCGGAGCCGGTTACCTGATCAAGCCCGCCGCGTCATGAGCGGACGACGACAGCTGCGGAAGCAGCGGCGCCGACAGCCTCGGACGCTGCGGACGCGGCTCGTCGTCGCGTCCGTTGCGCTGATCGCTGTGGTGTGTGCGGTGATCGGTACGGTGACCACGATCGCACTCCGGTCTCATCTGTACGAGCAGCTCGACGACTCGCTGAAGGGTGCGGCCATGCGGGCGGCCGGGCCCGAGGAGCTGGTCGGCAAGGAGCCCCCTGTCGACAAGAAGATGCAGACGCTGTCGGAGTTGGTCGTCCGAGGCCCGCAGCCGAGCAACGGCGGCACGCTCGCCGCGAAGCTCACAGGCGGCAACATAACCGAGGCCAAGGTCGGCAAGAAGTCCGAGGGCGACGGCGGGGTACCCGAATTCAAGCCCGAGTCACTCACCTCGGCGCAGCAGGCCGTCCTCGAGGACGTGCCGCGGGACGGCGAGCCGCACACCGTCGACCTTCCGGGCCTCGGCGAGTACCGCGTCCAGTACCAGAGGGGCATCGACGGTGACTACTACGTCGGCCTGTCCACCGAGGACGTCACAGAGACCCTCAACACCCTCATCATCGTCGAAGTCAGCGTCACCGCCGCAGGTCTCGCCGCCGCCTCCCTCGCCGGCGCCACCATCGTGAGCGTCGCCCTCCGCCCCCTCCGCCGAGTCGCCGCCACCGCCACCCGAGTCTCCGAACTCCCCCTCCACAGCGGCGAGGTGACCCTCAACGAGCGCGTCCCCGAGTCCGAGACCGATCCCCACACGGAGGTCGGGCAGGTCGGCGCCGCCCTCAACCGCATGCTCGACCACGTCCACGGAGCGCTGCACGCGCGCCAGGAGAGCGAGACGCGGGTACGGCAGTTCGTGGCGGACGCCAGCCATGAGCTGCGTACGCCCCTCGCGTCCATCCGTGGATACGCCGAACTCACCCGACGCGGAAGGGAAGAGACCGGGCCCGACACCCGGCACGCGCTCGGCCGGATCGAGTCCGAGGCCGGGCGGATGACCGGGCTCGTCGAGGACCTGCTGCTGCTCGCGCGGCTCGACGCCGGGCGACCCCTCTCCTACGAGCACACCGATCTGTCCCCGCTGGTCGTGGACGCCGTGAGCGATGCCCGCGCGGCCGGGCGAGAGCACAACTGGCGGCTCGAGCTGCCGGACGAACCCGCGCTCGTGCAGGCCGACGCCGCCCGTATCCAGCAGGTCATGGTGAACCTGTTCGCGAACGCCCGTACGCACACCCCGCCCGGCACCACCGTGACCGCACGCGTGCACCGGCGGGGCTCCTGGGCGTGCCTGGACGTCGAGGACGACGGGCCCGGCATTCCGCCGGATCTGCTGCCGCGTGTCTTCGAACGGTTCGCGCGGGGCGACTCGTCGCGTTCGCGTGCCTCCGGGTCCACCGGTCTCGGGCTCGCCATCGTGCAGGCCGTCGTGGCCGCGCACGACGGTGCGGTGACGGTCGACAGCGTGCCCGGGCGGACCGTCTTTACCGTGCATCTGCCCGCGCTGGCACCCGAAGCGCGCCATTCTCATGAGGCCTTCATTTCGGAAACAAATACGCAAACGTATCCACAGGCACAGCACAGCACCACCACACGGGTGTAACAGGGCGCTTGACGACAGTCGTCGTCATGCGAACCGAACCTTCTCCCGGCTCCCTGCCGGCGCGGGAGCACCTCCCGGCCGGGAACGCCGGTACGCCTGTCCTGGACGTAGTGATCCCCGTCTACAACGAGGAGAAGGACCTCCAGCCGTGCGTGCGCCGACTGCACGAGCACCTGGCGCGCACCTTCCCGTACGCGTTCCGCATCACCATCGCGGACAACGCCTCGACGGACGCCACCCCGCTGGTGGCGGCGCGGCTGGAGGCGGAGATCCCAGAGGTCAGGTCCTTCCGCCTGGATCAGAAGGGCCGCGGCCGGGCCCTGCGGACCGTGTGGTCCGCCTCCGACGCCCCGGTCCTCGCCTATATGGACGTCGACCTCTCCACCGACCTCAACGCACTGCTCCCGCTGGTGGCCCCGCTGATCTCGGGCCACTCCGACCTCGCGATCGGCTCGCGTCTGGCCCGCTCCTCGCGGGTGGTGCGTGGCGCCAAGCGGGAGTTCATATCCCGTACGTACAACCTGATCCTGCGGGGTTCCCTGCAGGCCCGCTTCTCCGACGCCCAGTGCGGTTTCAAGGCGATCCGGCGTGAGGTGGCGCAGGTGCTGCTGCCGCTGGTCGAGGACACCGGATGGTTCTTCGACACCGAGATGCTGGTGCTGGCCGAACGGGCCGGACTGCGCATCCACGAGGTGCCGGTCGACTGGGTCGACGACCCGGACTCGACCGTGCACATCGTGAAGACCGCGACCGACGACCTGTTGGGCGTGTGGCGCGTGGGGCGCGCCCTCGCGACCGGCTCGCTGCCGCTCGACCGGCTCGCCCGGCCGTTCGGTGACGATCCGCGCGACCGCGAACTGACCGGCGTACCCACGGGACTCGCCCGCCAGCTCGTCGGGTTCTGCGTCGTGGGCGCGCTGTCCACGCTGTTCTATCTGCTGCTCTACAGCGGCTTCCGTACGTTCACGGGGTCGCAGTTCGCCAACGCGCTCGCCCTGCTCGTCTCGGCGGTCGCCAACACGGCGGCCAACCGGCGCCTCACCTTCGGCGTCCGCGGCCGTGAGCGGGCGATGCAGCACCAGGCGCAGGGCCTGGTCGTCTTCGGCATCGGCCTCGCCCTGACCAGTGGCTCGCTCGCCGCGCTGAACGCGGCGACGACCGATCCCGCGCACTCCACCGAACTGGCGGTGCTCATCGCCGCCAACCTCGCGGCGACGGTGCTGCGGTTCCTGCTCTTCCGGGCGTGGGTGTTCCCGGAACGGGACGACCACACGCCGTCGACCGTCGTCGTCTCACACACACCTGGCACGCCTGTTCACGCGACGACGCCTCAATCTCCGTACGCCAACCGAACCTGGGGGGACGCGACCGTGCAGCTGCAGCCGGTGCGCCCGAATGATCACGATCTGAGGAACGCACGATGACGACGACTCAGCCAACTGCCGTACAGGAGACGGTCGTTCCGGCGAAGCCCACCGTGGCCCCCGAGGACGGCAGCCCCAAGCAGCCCTTCGTACGCCGCCTGTGGCGCGGGCGGCCCGAGGACCACCGCTGGGTGCGGCCCGCGTTCCTCGGCGCGCTGCTGCTGATCGGCGCGCTCTACACCTGGAACCTCACGGCCTCCGGGTACGCCAACTCCTTCTACTCCGCGGCCGTTCAGGCGGGCAGCCAGTCGTGGAAGGCGTTCTTCTTCGGCTCGCTCGACTCGGCCAACGCCATCACCGTCGACAAGCCCCCGGCTTCGCTGTGGCCGATGGCGCTGTCGGTGCGGCTGCTGGGCCTCAACTCCTTCGCGATCCTGTTCCCCCAGGTGCTCATGGCCGTCGCCACGGCGGGTGTGCTCTACGGGGCCGTGCGCCGCCGGTTCGGCGCTGCGGCCGGCTTCATCACGATGGCGGTCTTCGCGCTCACGCCCATCGCCGCGCTGATGTTCCGCTTCAACAACCCGGACGCGCTGCTCGCGCTCCTGATGGCCGTCACGGTCTACTGCGTGCTGCGTGCCATGGAGAAGGCACAGACGAAGTGGCTGGTGTGGGCGGGTGCCGCGGTCGGCTTCGCCTTCCTGGTGAAGACACTCCAGGCCTTCCTGATCCTCCCGCCCCTCGCGCTGATCTACGTGCTCTTCGCGCCGACGACCCTGCGCAGGCGCATCGGCCAGGTCCTCCTCGCGGGCCTTTCGATGGTCGTCGCGGGCGGCTGGTGGGTCGCGATCGTCGAACTGTGGCCGGGCTCCTCGCGCCCGTACATCGGCGGCTCGCAGAACAACTCCTTCCTTGAACTGACCTTCGGCTACAACGGACTCGGCCGCATCAACGGCGAGGAGACCGGCAGCGTCGGCGGCGGCCGGGGCGGCGGCTGGGGCGAGACCGGCTGGGACCGCATGTTCAGCTCGAACATCGGCGGTCAGATCTCCTGGCTGATGCCGGCGGCCCTGATCCTGTGCGTCGCGGCCGTGGTCCTGCTCCGCAAGGCAGGGCGTACGGACACTGCCCGCGCCGCGTTCCTCGCCTGGGGCGGATCGCTGCTCATCACCATGGTGATCTTCAGCTTCATGCAGGGCATCTTCCACGAGTACTACACCGTCGCCCTGGCCCCCTACATCGCGCCGCTGATCGGCATGGGGGCGGTTGTTCTCTGGGAGGAACGCGGCAGGACATGGACCGCGCTCACAATGGCGGGCGCGATGACGGCGACGGCGGCGTGGGGGTACGTCCTCCTCAACCGGTCCTCCGACTACCTGCCGTGGCTGAAGTGGCTGGTCCTGGTCGGCGGTCTGGCCGCCGCCCTCGGCCTGATCTTCGTGAACAAGCTCGGTCGTCGACTGGCCATGGGGGTCATCGGGTTGAGCTTCGTCACCGCGCTGGCCGGTCCGGCGGCGTACACGCTCACCACGCTGAACGAGGGCCACTCCGGCTCGATCGTCACCGCCGGTCCGGCGGTCGCGGGCGGTCGAGGTGGCCCCGGCGGCGGTGGCGGCATGGGCGGCCGTCCCGGCGGGATGCCCGGCCAGAACCAGCAGAACGGCAACGGTCAGATGGGCCGACCCCCGACCGGCGGCTTCCCGGGCGGCGGTACGCCCGGCGGCGGCCAGAACCAGCAGGGGCAACAGGGCCAGAACCAGCAGGGTGGCACGCCCGGTGCCCAGGGCGACGGCGGAGGCATGGGCGGCGGTGGGGGCATGGGTGGTTTGCTCAACGGCGCGACCGTCGGCGACGAGGCCAAGGAACTGCTGGAGGCGAACTCCGGTGACTACACCTGGGTCGCCGCGGCCATCGGCGCCCAGAACGCCGCGAGCTACCAGCTCGCCACCGGCGACCCGGTGATGGCCATCGGCGGCTTCAACGGCAGCGACCCGTCGCCGACGCCGGCCGAGTTCAAGCAGTACGTGGAGGACGGCAAGATCCACTACTTCATCGCAGGCGGCGGCATGGGAGGCGGCAACGACAGCTCCGGCACCTCGTCCCAGATCAGCGAGTGGGTGCAGGAGAACTTCAAGGAGGTGACGGTGGGTTCGGCCACGTTCTACGACCTGACGCAGCCGACGAGCAGCTGACGGCCGGCTGAGGTTCACGGGGGCGGTGGCCCGGGGTGCGGACGCACCTCGGGCCACCGCCGTTGTCGTACGGCGCCGTGAGCACGACGCCCTTGCCGTACGGCCGGAAACCGTGTTGTACGCCGTATAGGAACTGTTCTACGGTGTACAGCATGACCACGTCCCCCCAGGAAGAAGCCCAGGCCCAGGAGCAGGAGCAGCCCCAGGGCCATCCCCAGCGCTGGCTGATCCTCGGTGTCATCTGTCTGGCGCAGCTCACCGTGCTCCTCGACAACACCGTCCTGAACGTCGCGATCCCCTCCCTCACGGACGAGCTGGGCGCGAGCACCGCGGACATCCAGTGGATGATCAACGCGTACTCACTCGTTCAGTCCGGACTGCTGCTCACGGCGGGCAGCGCCGCCGACCGTTACGGCCGCAAGAAGATGCTGGCCGCGGGACTCGTCCTCTTCGGCACGGGCTCGCTCTGGGCGGCCTTCGCCCAGTCGTCCACGCAGCTCATCGCCGCCCGCGCGGGCATGGGCATCGGCGGCGCGCTGCTGATGACCACGACGCTCGCGGTCGTCGTACAGATCTTCGACGACACCGAGCGCGTGAAGGCCATCGGCCTCTGGTCGACCATCAACTCCCTCGGATTCGCGGCCGGTCCGCTGCTCGGCGGATTCATGCTGGACCACTTCTGGTGGGGATCGATCTTCCTGATCAACATCCCCGTCGCGCTGATCGGCCTCACCGCGGTCATCAAGCTGGTGCCCGAGTCCAAGAACCCGCAGGGCGACCGCCCCGACCTTCTGGGCGCGCTGCTCTCGACGACCGGCATGGCCTCGGTCGTGTACGCGATCATCTCCGGGCCCGAGCACGGCTGGACGTCGGCACAGGTCCTGGTGGCCGCGGCCGTCGGCTTGCTGCTCCTCGGCGCGTTCGCGCTCTGGGAGCTGCACATCCCCTACCCGATGCTGGACATGCACTTCTTCCGCAACCAGCGCTTCATCGGCGCCGTGGCGGGCGCGATCCTGGTCGCCTTCGGCCTCGGCGGCTCCCTCTTCCTCCTCACCCAGCACCTCCAGTTCGTCCTCGGTTACGAGCCCTTGGAGGCGGGCCTGCGGCTGGCGCCGCTCGCCGTGACCGTCGTGGCCCTGAACCTCACGGGCGTCGGCGCGAAGCTGCACGCCAAGCTCGGCACACCCGCGACGATCGCGGCCGGTATGAGCCTGCTCGCCGGAGGCCTCGCGGTGATCGCGCTGCTCGGCGGCGACGACTACAACGGCATGCTGGCGGGCCTCGTCATCATGGGCGCGGGCATCGCGTTGGCCATGCCCGCCATGGCCAACGCGATCATGAGCGCCATCCCGCCGGAGAAGGCGGGTGTGGGAGCCGGGATCAACGGCACGCTCGCCGAGTTCGGCAACGGCCTCGGCGTCGCGGTCCTCGGCGCGGTCCTCAACGCCCGCTTCGCCGCGCTGATCCCGGTCGCCGCGGCATCACTTCCGGCCGCGCTCGCCTCCGCGGAGTCGGCCGGGGAGCGGGCGCGGATCATGGACGCGTTCTCCTCCGGCCTTGAGACCAGCCAGCTGGTGGGGGCGGTTGCCGTACTCCTCGGAGGGCTGCTGGCGGCCGAGTTGCTGCGGCGGGCGGTGGGGGTACCACCCAGACATTAAGTACTGGAGGAGGGCGGACTCCGCGGTGGCTGCGTAACGATGTCGCGTACGAGGCACGCATAGCATCAGGCGACAGTGATACGCGCTGTGTATCGAGTACGCGCTGGATATCGAGCTCCGAGGAAGGTACGCCATGGTGAGGGCGGGCGACCGGGCCAAGGGTCCGGCGCGGACCAGCGTCTGGCTGGAGGGCAGGCAGAGGGCTGCGCGCGGCGGTCAGCCCTCCGGGCTCGACCGGGACCGGATCACCCGGGTGACGGTGCGGCTGCTCGATGCCGACGGGCCGGCCAAGTTCTCCATGCGCCGGCTGGCCGCCGAGCTGAACGTCACGGCGATGTCGGTGTACTGGTACGTGGACACCAAGGACGACCTGCTCGAACTCGCCCTCGACTCGGTCTTCGGCGAACTCGAGCTGCCCGACCCGGAGTCGGGCGAGGACTGGCGCGATCAGCTGCGCGCGCTTGCGAGTGGGTACCGGGAGCTGCTGGTGCGCCACCCCTGGGTGTCGCCGCTGATCGGCAGCTTCCTCAACATCGGCCCGCATTCGATGGCGTTCTCGCTGTGCGTGCAGCACGTGATGCGCAATACCGGGCTGCCGGCGCACGGTCAGATGGGTGCGATCGCGGCCGTCTACCAGTTCGTGTACGGCTTCGGGACGATCGAGGGGCACTTCGTTCAGCGGTGCGCTTCCGCGGGCATGACGCAGGACGAGTACTTCCACCGGGCCATGAGCACGATCCGCGAACAGCCGGAGTTCGCCAAGAACTTCGAGAGCGCCACGGATCTCATGGAGGCGCGAGGTGGCGACACGGTGGAGGAGATGCGCGAACGTGATTTCAGGTTCGCGCTGGAGCTTCTGGTGGCGGGAATCGAGGCGATGACGCTCCGCTGGGGGCGCGGTTCGTAAGCTGCGGGTGCGTTGTGGTTGCTCGCGCAGTTCCTCGCGCCCCTGGGGTGCGTGGTGGGTCGGGGCCGTGGGCCGGTGCGTCAGCCCGTCGCAGGGTGGGCATACGGCCCTTCGGCTTCCACAGGGTGCGGGTTTCCTGAGACAGAACCTAAGCGACGGGCATACGACGCACCGGCCCACGTCCCCTCCCGCCGGTGGGAGGGTGCGGGTAGGTGGGGGTACGGGCTTTCCCTGGGCGCCGGGAGCCGCAGGCTTTTGCTTTTCAGGGGCGCGGGGCTGTGACATTAGCGGCTCCGCCGCGGGGCGCGACCAGCCACGGCGGACTGGCAGCCGCGACACGACGTGTCACCCCCACCCCCTGGCGGGGGCCTGGGGGCGGCAGCCCCAGGGATGGGACGGGTAGGGGCGGCGGGGGCGAAAACCTACTCCTGCGGAGCCAGCCGCGCAGGGAAGCCGCCGGTCGCGACCGGCCCCCACCGCACAGGCGTGACCCGGATGATCGACTTGCCCTGCTTGAGCATCGCGGCCCGGTACTCGTCCCAGTCCGGATGCTCGCCCGCGATGTTCCGGTAGTACTCGACGAGCGGCTCGACCGAGTCCGGCGGGTCGATGACCTCGGCCGTGCCGTCGATCTGGACCCAGGGCCCGTTCCAGTCGTCGCTCAGCACGATGAGGCTGACCCGCTCGTCCCGCTTGGCGTTGCGGACCTTGGCCCGCTCGGGGTAGGTCGAGACGACGATCCGGCCCGCGTCGTCGACACCGCAGGTCAGCGGAGAGCCCTGCGGGCTTCCGTCGGCCCGCCGGGTGAGCAGGACGGCGCGATGGCGGGGACGTACGAAATCCAGCAGATCGTCGAGGGAGACGGAGGTGTTCGTAGCGATGTTCGGTGCCATGGGGGCAGCCTAGGGTGAACGGCCGTCGAACGCCTGACGCGTGGGGCCGCGGGGCCTACGCTGGCGGGCATGGCAGCCGGCGACCTCAGCCCCGACGAGCAGTGGCCGCTGCCGCCCGCCTGGATGTGGGACTGCGCCGAGTGCGTCCGGCTCTACGAGGCGATGAAGCACGTCCAGGCGGTCATCGCCGGACTGCACGCCACCGAGGGGTACGACGTCGACTGGGACATCACGGACAGCGTCGTGGGCACGCAGATCAGCCTCAGCCGCCACCTCGCCGACGCCCACCCTCAGGAACTGCCCGAGTGGGACCCCGCCTGCACGACCTGCGCGGGCCACCGGCAGGCCCTCGCCAGAACGGACCGCGCGCCCGACATGCGCGCCGGGACGGAGATGGTGGCCGAGGAACACCGGGCCCGCCACCTGTTCGCCCCGCCCCGCATGGTCGGCCTGATGTAAACCGACCGTGCATCGAGTCCGTGGCTTCGAACTACTCGCCCGGATGGCCGAGTTCGATGTCATGGTCGTCGACACCGTGCCCGTTCACGGTCAGCGCCGTGGCCACCGGCGGGTAACCCGTCGCGATGACGGTGTACTCCCCGCTGTCCAGATCGGCGAAGGCGTACGCCCCGTCCTCCCCGGTCGTAGCGGTGGCGACCACGTTGCCCGCCGCGTCGACGAGCGTGACCCGGGCATCGGCGAGAGGCCCGTGCGCTGCCCGTACGGTCCCCTGCAGCCGGGCGCCCGCCGTGAGGCCGACCTCGACACGGGTGACACCGGTGCCGCCGACCTCGACCGGCAGGGCGGCCGGCCGGTGACCCGCCGCGTTCACCGCCACGGTCACGGTGCCCGGGACCAGCCCGGCGAAGTCGAACTCGCCCTGCTCGCCGGTGTTCCCGGTGGCCAGCACGTCACCGCGTACGTCCGTGACGACGACCATGGCGTCCTTGACGGGCGTACCGGTCCCGGCGTCCCGCACCACACCACTGAGCCCACTCGTACCGCTCACGAGGATGTCGTACGAAACCGGCTCGCCGTTCACGACGATCGTCGAGGCCTGCGGCTGGAACCCGTCGGCAGAGGCGATCAGGACGTACGACCCCGCCCCCGGCGCGCTCAGCGCATAACCACCGTCGGCGTGCGTGACCGAGCGGCCCAACTGCCGTCCCCCGAGGGAGATCAGCGTGACGGCGGCCCGAGCGACGGGCGTGCCCTCGGCACCGCGTACGCACCCGTGCACAGGAATGTCACCACCCGAGTCACCGGATTCCGCGGCGTTGTCTGTCGCGGCAACAGGGACCGTCTGCTCGACAGGGACCTCTTGCTCAGCCGGAGCCGCAGTCGAAGCCTCGGCAGCCTGCGCCATGGCGCCCCGTGTCCTCAACGGAACCTCCTTGATGAAGAGGGCCATGAGGAGGGCGAGCAGTGCCAGAGGCGCGGAGTACAGGAAGACGTCCGCGACCCCGTGCCCGTACGCGCTCTCCACGACCGTACGGACCGGCGCGGGCAGCGCGCCGAGGTCCGGGATGCTCCCGTCGCCCGTGCCGGCGTGCCCGAAGGACGCGGCCTTTGAACCGAGGCCCGCGAGACCGTCCTTGACGTAGTCGGTGATCCGGTGGGCCAGGACCGCGCCCAGCGCCGAGACGCCCATGGCACCGCCGAGGGACCGGAAGAAGGTGACCGTGGAGCTGGCGGCGCCCAGGTCGGTGGGGTCCACCTGGTTCTGCGTGCAGAGCACCAGGTTCTGCATCATCATGCCGACGCCGAGGCCCAGCAGCGCCATGAAGATCGCGATGTGCCAGTACTCGGTGTCGTACCGCATCGTGCCCAGCAGGCCGAGACCCGCGGTCACCAGCACCCCGCCGCCGATCAGCCAGCCCTTCCAGCGCCCGGTCCGGGTGATGACCTGGCCGGAGACCGTCGAGGCGACGAACAGGCCGCCGATCATCGGGATGGTCATGACGCCGGACATGGTGGGCGACTTGTCGCGGGCCAGCTGGAAGTACTGGCTGAAGAACACCGTGCCCGAGAACATCGCGACACCGACGAAGAGCGAGGCCAGAGAGGCCAGCGTGATGGTGCGGTTGCGGAACAGCCGCAGCGGGATGATCGGCTCGCTCGCCTTCGCCTCGACGAGCACGAAGAGCAGCCCGAGGACGACGGAGCCACCGACCATCGCGTACGTCTGCCAGGACAACCACTCGTACTTGTCACCGGCGAAGGTCACCCAGACCAGCAGCAGGCAGACCGCGGCGGAGATGAGGAAGGCACCGGCCCAGTCGACCTTGACCTTCCGCCTGACGACCGGGAGGTGCAGGGTGCGCTGGAGCACGATCAGGGCGACGACGGCGAACGGAACACCGACATAGAAGCACCAGCGCCAGCCCAGCCAGCTGGTGTCGGTGATGACGCCGCCGACCAGCGGGCCGCCGACCATCGCGGTGGCGAAGGTGGCACCGAGGTAGCCGTTGTACCGGCCGCGCTCCCGCGGGGCGATCATCGCCGCCATGATGATCTGGGCCAGTGCGGACAGCCCGCCCATGCCGATGCCCTGCACCGCGCGGAACGCGATGAGCGTGCCGGGGTTCTGCGAAAGGCCGGCCGCCGCCGAGCCCAGCACGAAGATGACGAGGGCCACCTGGATCAGCAGCTTCTTGGAGAAGAGGTCGGCGAGCTTGCCCCACAGCGGGGTGGACGCCGTCATCGTCAGCAGCGAGGCGGTCACCACCCAGGTGTAGGCGCTCTGGCCGCCGCCGAGGTCGCCGATGATCCTGGGCAGGGCGTTGGAGACGATCGTCGACGACAGGATCGCGACGAACATGCCGAGCAGCAGCCCGGTCAGCGCCTCCATGATCTGGCGGTGCGTCATCGGAGCGCCCGGAGCGCCGTCGGTGGAGCCGCCTCCGGAGTGCTTGGCATGAGAGCCCCGCACAGCGGTCGGTGCGGTCGTGGCCATGGTCTTCCTTTTCTTACGTTCCGTCATGTCACTTCTGGTGCGGGGGTGGACGCCGCCGGCCGGCACTCGTCGAAACTGGTACGCAGCCGTCCGAGCAGGGAGTTGAGCTGCTCGACCTCGTCGTCGGACCAGTCCCCCAGGTAGTGGGCGAGCGCCCGCGTGTACCGCTCGGCGATCTCGGCGAGCATGTCCCGACCCGCGGGAGTGAGCCGCAAGATGCGCGACCGCTTGTCGCCGGGATCGGGGGACCGGACGATCCACCCGCGCTCCGCGACATGGGCAACATGCCGACTGGTCACCGACATATCGATGGCCAACAGCTCCGCGAGCCGGCTCATCCGCATCTCCCCGTGGCGCTCAAGGAGCGTGAGCACGGCAGCGGCCCCTGCGGGGCATTCGTGCGGCAACATCCGCCCGAGCCCACGCTTCACAGCTCCGATGGCGCTGAGCTGGCGGGCGAGCTCCTCGTACTGGTTGCGAGCGGCGGCCATCACACCCTCCTTCGTTGCTCTAGGCAACCATAGAACTGCTTGGTTGCTACAGGCAAATGAATGTGGGTGGCGGGGGCCTAAAACCTTGGCAAAGGGGGGGCGAGGCGCCACGGCGGGGGGCGGCCGGTCGCTTTGGAGCACGGTCCAGCCACAACCAGCCCGTCTGGAGGTACCTCCCAGCTGTAGCTGGGGGAGCTTGAGGACGAGGCCGTTCAGGCCGACAGAGGGGGGCCGGGGGTGGAGCCCCCGTGACGGCGACACCAAGTCAGGGTGGCCAGCACCAGCACACGGCACCCCAGCACTTGGGCAAGCCGGAGGCATTCGCTAGGGTCCAGGGCCATGGCAAACACCCAGGGCCCCCAGGGCAACAACGACCCCGCGGGCAGCACCCAGATGTTCCGCGCCTTCGTCGACGAGGCTCCGCAGGGCCGCCGCCAGCAGGCAGCCCCGGCAGGCCCCCGCATCGGCGTGATCGTAGGCGTGATCGCCGCCATCGCGATCGTGGCCGGCGTGGCCTGGCTCGCGTTCATGTAACCCGGGTACGCCGAAAACTCCCGTTCGCCGGAGCCCTACTCCCACCGCACGGACACGTCACGCGTCTCGATGTGCATGCCCAACGGCACACGCCACGCGTCGACGCACACCGTCCAGGTCTTCTCCTTACGCGCCCCCGCGCCGACCGGTGCGGGAAGCTTCTCGGCAGACTTGATCGTCGCCCAGTCGATGCCGAGCGAGTCGATGATGTGCGTCTCGAAGGTCACCGTGCCCGAACGCACCGCGCTGCCCCCGGTGTTGTGGAAGTCGAGGGCGACCTTTTCGCACCAGCGTTTGTCGGTGGGTTCGCGTGCGGGGTCGCTCACTTTCAGTGCCGCGGGTGTATTGGGCGCCGTACCGCTGTCGCCCTCACCCGCAGACGACGAAGGCGCCGGACTTTCTTCGGTACGTCCCTCTCCGCGCCCCTCCGTGCGACCGGAACCGCCGTCGCCCCCTGCCGTTCCCTGACCCGCGGAAGGGGAAGGACCAGCCGCCGGTTCCGTCCCCGGCTTCCGGGCTGCGCCAGAACCAGCACCATCGGGATCGGGCGCCCCCTCTGGCCTCCCGCGCCCGCCATCGCCATTGGAGCCCGATGCTCCCTCCAGCGGTACCAGCGACACCTCTCCCGTAGGAGCCGCCCCCGCCCCGGACGCCGGAGGCGAACCACCGGCCGCCCCCACCGCGACGTACCCCTCGTCACCGCTCCCGTCGCCCCCGCACGCGGCGAGCACTCCGCCCAGACACAACGCGACCGCCGCCGAGGCACCGGCCACGGCGCCCCGGCGGCCACGTATCCAAGTCACCTGACGCATCGCGCCAGTGTGACTGACGGTACGTCAGATAGAAAGAGACGGATGGGCATTGAGTGTTCCCACGAGTGAACCTTCGCCCCACGTATCTCGTCTCACAGAACGCCATGCCACTTCCGTCGGGTGACTCCCTTGCGGTTCGGGCAAGTTGGGACGCGAGGGTGCGTCCGGCCGGGGTGGTCAGTACTTGGTACAGAACGTCTGGAGACACCCCCACATGCGTCTTTCCTCCACTCGCATTTCCCCCGCTCGCATTTCCCCCACTCACAGAACAGCGGCCCGGCGGATCGCCACCGGCGTCATCGCGGCCAGTGCGGCACTCGGGCTCGCGGCCGCGTCCGTAGGAACGGCCCATGCCGCGGATTCCGCTGACCGCGGCCGTCCGGGCACCCGCATCATCGGCGGCACCGAACAGCCCGACGGCAAGCACCCGTTCATGGCGGCGCTGCTGGCGAAGGGCGCCGGCAACGCCCACGACCGGCAGTTCTGCGGCGGCAGCCTGCTGGAGGCCGGCGTCGTGATGACGGCCGCGCACTGCGTCGAGGGCACGAAGCCCAAGGAGATCGAGACTGTCGTCGGCCGAACTGTGCTGTCGAAGAAGAACCAGGGCCAGCTGCGCGATGTCGCCGAGATAGTCGTCCACCCCCGCTACGCCAAGGGCGAGGGGGCGTACGACCTGGCCCTTCTGATGCTGAAGGAGCCTGTCGAGGGCATCGCCCCGGTCAACCTGCCGACCGCCGGCACGGACGCGCTCATCCGTCCGGGTGCCAAGGCCACCGTCATCGGCTGGGGCAACACCAACACCGAGGTGCCGACTCATCCGGACCGGCTGCGCGCAGTGGACGTGCCGATCGTGTCGCACATCGAGTGCAAGGCGTCGTACCCGCAGTACGACACGAAGGTCAACATGTGCGCCGGCGTCGAGGGCAAGGACTCCTGCCAGGGCGACAGCGGCGGGCCGATCTTCCGCAAGCTGCAGGGCCGCAAGGGCGTGTTCCAGGTCGGGATCACGTCATACGGCGACGGGTGTGCGGCGCAGGGTGCTCCCGGTGTCTACACGTACACCGGGTCCGCGAAGCTGTGGGACACGCTGGAGGAGTCCGCGGCGGGCAAACGGGCGCTGAGCAAGCTGGGCCGGTGAGCCGTACGTTGAGACAGCCGCACCTGTGAAGGTGCGCAGGTCCCGAACCCCGTACGAACCCCCATGCGGACGGGGCTCGGGACCTCCCAACCAGCCTTCGACCCAACAGCCTTGGACGGACGCGTCCGCCTAGTCCGAGATCAGGCCGTCCCGCAGCTGCGCCAGCGTCCGCGTAAGCAGCCGGGAGACGTGCATCTGCGAGATGCCCACCTCGTCGCCGATCTGGGACTGGGTCATGTTCGCGAAGAAGCGGAGCATGATGATCTGACGCTCGCGGGGCGGGAGTTTGGCGAGCAGCGGCTTGAGGGACTCGCGGTATTCGACGCCCTCCAGGGCCGTGTCCTCGTAGCCGAGGCGGTCCGCCAGGGAGCCCTCGCCGCCGTCGTCCTCGGGGGCCGGGGAGTCGAGCGAGGACGCGGTGTACGCGTTGCCGACCGCCAGACCGTCGACGACGTCCTCCTCGGACACGCCCAGTACGGTGGCGAGTTCGGGAACCGTCGGGGAGCGGTCCAGCTTCTGGGAGAGCTCGTCGCTCGCCTTCGTCAGCGCGAGCCGCAGCTCCTGGAGCCGGCGCGGAACGCGGACCGACCACGAGGTGTCGCGGAAGAAGCGCTTGATCTCGCCCACGACCGTCGGCATCGCGAACGTCGGGAACTCCACGCCCCGTTCGCAGTCGAAGCGGTCGATCGCCTTGATCAGGCCGATCGTGCCGACCTGGACGATGTCCTCCATGGGCTCGTTACGGCTGCGGAAGCGGGCTGCCGCGTAGCGCACGAGCGGGAGGTTGAGCTCGATGAGGGTGTCTCGGACGTAGGCGCGCTCCGGGCTGTTCTCGTCGAGTGCGGCGAGCCGCAGGAACAGGGAGCGGGACAGGGTGCGTGTGTCGATGGCTTCCGAGGTCGGGGGGGCCGGGGCCGGAGGGGCCGGGAGGACCGCTACATCGACAACCGGTACATCGACACTGTGAAGCACGTCGGGCGCGGACTCGCTCTGCGCGAGCTCAAGCACCTTCGAGCTGCCCTGATCTGCGGACATGCCACCCCCTTTGGGTCGCGGACGGTCGCGGCGGACGCTCCCGTCGAAGGAACGCAGCCTCCACCTGAATACCGGAGGCAGAGCTGCGGCAAACGCGCTTCCGGAAGAATGTCACATGTCGGCAACACGCTGTAGTGACTTGTCGACTCTGAGAGGGGCAATCGGCCCTGGATAAAGAGGGTCTGGCCATTTTTCGCCGCAGAGCTGTCGGGAAATCACCTTGAGAGTGATTCGCTCCTGCGAGCTATGACTCGATCCTGTTTGCGGATCGCAGCCGGGCGAAACTCCGGGCGAGCAGCCTTGACACATGCATCTGGGAGACACCCAGTTCGGCACTGATCTGCGACTGGGTGAGATTGCTGTAGTAGCGCAGCAGCAGGATGCGCTGTTCCCGTTCCGGGAGTTGGACCAGGAGGTGGCGTACGAGGTCGCGGTGCTCGACTCCGTCCAGCGCCGGGTCCTCGTAGCCGAGCCGGTCGAGCAGGCCCGGCATCCCGTCGCCCTCCTGGGCCGCCTCCAGGGAGGTCGCGTGGTACGAGCGTCCGGCCTCGAGGCAGGCCAGCACCTCCTCCTCGGCGATCCGCAGCCGCTCGGCGATCTCGGCGGTGGTGGGCGAGCGCCCGAACGCCGTCGTGAGGTCCTCGGTCGCGCTGTTCACCTGTACCCACAGCTCGTGCAGCCGGCGTGGTACGTGCACGGTGCGGACGTTGTCGCGGAAGTACCGCTTGATCTCGCCGACGACGGTCGGCATCGCGAAGGTCGGGAACTGCACGCCGCGGTCCGGGTCGAAGCGGTCGATCGCGTTGATCAGCCCGATCGTGCCGACCTGGACGACGTCCTCCATGGGTTCGTTGCGGCTGCGGAAGCGGGCGGCGGCGTAGCGCACGAGCGGCAGATTGGCCTCGATGAGCGCGCTGCGTACGCGATGGTGCTCGGGCGTGCCCGGCCGCAGCTGCTTCAGCTCCCCGAAAAGCACCTGTGTGAGCGCCCGGGTGTCGGCACTGCGACGCTTCTCGGGGGCAGGAGCAGGCGCCGGGGCATCTTCCTGGGGCGGCGCAGTACTGGCCGACACGGTCAACGCCACCTCTTTGTCCATCAACTCTTGCAAACCGTGCAACTCATCCGTCAAAAGCGGTCATAGCATCACAAGACATGTCCACTGTGTGCAAGCACCGCTAAGAGTGGTGTTGATTCCCGGATGGGGCCGTAAGGAGCATTTCAGCCCCGCATCATTCCGATACGGGGCTGGGGCTGGGGCTGTACGAGGCGACGTGGGGCCGTTCTCAGTCGTTTGCCCCATTGGCGAGCCATGTCATGAAGTCGCCGACGGCCTGAGCGGCGTTCGATATGCCCTCGAACCCCATGGTCATGTATTCGCCGGCCCTGTCCGGGTCGGTGATGATCACGTACAGCACGAAGACCACGAGCGCATAGATGGCGATCTTCTTCGAATTCACCGCCATCGCGGCCTCCCCTGTGCCTGCTCCGCCGTCTGGTACCCCTGCTGCCGGCGGTGAGTGTATCTCGGCCACTTGCCCCAACATCGTTCGTGTGCACGACACTCGGTCAATCTCCACGGTCGGGACACGCACGAAAGGCCCCGTCTCCAGACGGGGCCCTTCCGAAGCGGTAGCGGAGGGATTTGAACCCTCGGTGACTTGCGCCACACTCGCTTTCGAGGCGAGCTCCTTCGGCCGCTCGGACACGCTACCGGGAGAGATCCTAGCCCACGTTGGGGTGTGCGCTGAAATCCGTTTCGAGGCCGGTTCGGGCCGGGACGGGTCAGCGGTCGCGGAAGAAGTCGGTGAGCAGGCGGGCGCACTCCTCGTCGAGTACGCCGCCGATCACTTCGGGGCGGTGGTTGAGGCGCCGGTCGCGTACGACGTCCCAGAGGGAGCCGGTCGCGCCGGCCTTCGCGTCGCGGGCGCCGTAGACGAGGCGGTCCACACGGGACTGCACGATCGCGCCCGCGCACATCGTGCAGGGTTCGAGGGTCACGACGAGCGTGCAGTCCGTCAGCCGCCACTGTCCCAGCTCGGCGGCGGCGCGGCGGATGGCGAGGACCTCGGCGTGCGCCGTGGGATCGCCGGTGGCTTCGCGTTCGTTGTGCCCGGTGGCGAGCACCGTCGTCCCGTCCGCGGACAGGACGACGGCGCCGACGGGGACGTCCCCGCCCCGGACGGCCAGGCGTGCCTCGTCCAGGGCGAGCCGCATCGCGGCCCGCCAGCGGTCGCGTACGGGGTCGTGCGCCTCCTGAGCGGTCAGCGGACGGTCTCCAGGACCTCCGCCGCGCCCAGGACTTCGGCGATCTCGTTCAGTGCGTCATTGCTGTCCAGGGCGAGCAGTTCCTTCTCGTTCACGCCGAGGTCGGCGAGGACCTCGCGGTCTCCGATGGGTCCGGACGGCACGGCCTCGCCCGAAGCGGTGCCGCCGGCGTCGTCTTCGTCGTCGGAATCGTTCTCGGGTTCACCGTCTTCCGTGCCGTCGAGGTCGAGGGAGTCCAGGTCCGGTACGTCGTCGTCGCCCGGCTCCCTTCCGAGCAGTTCGTCCGTGAGCAGGATCTCGCCGTACGAGCTGCGGGCTGCGGCGGCGGCGTCCGAGACGTAGATACGAGGGTCCTCCTCGCCGTCCACGCGGACGACGCCGAACCACGCGTCCTCCTGCTCGATGAGTACGAGGACCGTGTCGTCTTCGGGCGAGGCTTCACGGGCCAGGTCGGCCAGGTCCGACAGGGTCTCCACATCGTCGAGCTCTGTGTCGCTCGCTTCCCACCCGTCTTCGGTGCGCGCGAGCAGTGCGGCGAAGTACACCGTGACTCTCCCACTGGTCATAGGCGTGCCGGTTGGGGATCCCCCCGGCGGAGGTTGTGGACGGGGAGTGCTGCGCCGAGCCCCGCCCACTCGGAATCGTGGCAGAAACAGAGCGTTCAGGAGAGGTCTTCGGCTCGCTGTGTCCCGGTCGCGTCTTCACGGCCGTACGCGTGGCCCCTCACCTGGGCGCCCGGCGCCCGCCGTCAGCGGGATCGTACGCCGAGGAGAGCTCCGTGACGCAACGGCTGTCCGGTGCCGACCCGTACGCCTCACCAGTGGCGCTCCGTTGCGCTGTGTACAGGCCTGTACGTGTCCGGCGTGGCCCACCGCCTACCAACGGAACGTGCGCATCCGCATGGCGTGCCGCAACCGCGCGGTCTTGGCCCGCCGTGGCTGCACCCGATCCCGCAACTCCCGCGCCTCGGCAAGGTCCCACAAAAACTGAGCCCGCCGCCTACGCCGCTCGGCGTCACTTTCGGCCACGCCGCCGGTGCCTCCGCCAGCGCTTCCGGCGCCTCCGGTGGCGCCAACGGTGCCCACACTTGTGCCCTGGCCGGAGGCCCTCCGCGGCGTACGCCGGTCGGTGGGCTCCCGTGTCGAGGATCGGTTCGCGGGCTCGCCCACAGCTCCCCGACCGGAGTTTTCCTGGTTCTGTTCCCCGTTCCGCATAGGTCACCACCCCAGTCCGTCCCTGCCACCTTCCCTCAGACGGGCGGTTTGATGCCGGTTAGGGTTTGCGGGGGCGTGGGAGTGGGGCCCGGATACTCTGGCCGCATGCGTCTTCACGTCGTCGACCACCCTCTGGTCGCCCATAAGCTCACCACGCTGCGCGACCAGCGCACCGACTCCCCGACCTTCCGGCGGCTGGCCGACGAACTGGTCACCCTGCTCGCCTACGAGGCCACCCGTGACGTGCGTACCGAGCAGGTCGACATCGTGACCCCGGTGGCCGGTACCACCGGGGTCAAGCTGTCCCACCCGCGCCCCCTGGTCGTACCGATCCTGCGGGCCGGCCTCGGCATGCTGGACGGCATGGTGCGCCTGCTGCCGACCGCCGAGGTGGGTTTCCTGGGCATGATCCGTAACGAGGAGACGCTCCAGGCGTCCACGTACGCGAACCGCATGCCGGAAGACCTCTCCGGCCGCCAGGTGTACGTACTCGACCCCATGCTCGCCACCGGCGGCACCCTCGTCGCGGCCATCCAGGAACTGATCAAGCGCGGCGCCGACGACGTGACCGCCGTGGTGCTCCTGGCGGCCCCGGAGGGCGTCGAGGTCATGGAACGCGAGCTGGCCGGCACGCCGGTGACCGTCGTGACGGCGTCCGTCGACGAACGGCTCAACGAGCACGGCTACATCGTGCCGGGCCTCGGAGACGCGGGGGACCGGATGTACGGGGTTGCCGAGTAACCCAGCCGGGCCGGGGTCTGATGGCCTGTTTGACCGGCTGGTCGGCTAACAGCCCTGCTTCGTCGGTGACGGCGTCGGCGTCGGCTTGGCCAGCGTGGTCATGGCCTTGTCGGCGTCCGCCTTCGTCGCCAGTGCCTTGAAGCCGGTGCCGATGACGAGGTCGACCTCGGCGGGCTTCGTACGGGTGTCGGTCTTCAACTGGGCGTCGGCCAACTGGGTGCGGAGTACGCGGAGCGCGCTGTCGGTGGCCGCCGCGGAGCCGAGCAGTATCCCGGAGCCCTTGACCTTCTTGTCGTACTCCTTCGTCGCGTTGCCGACCTCGCCGATCTTGAAGCCGCGCTTCTTGAGTTCGTCCGCGGTGCTCTTGGCGAGGCCGCTGCGGGGCGTGGCGTTGAGGACGTTCACGGTGATCTGGCCGGGCTTGGGGAGGGCCTTGACCGGCTGCTGCGAGGGGGACGGTGACGGCGAGGGCGTGCAGTCCGCTGCCGCGCCCACGGCGTCGGCCTTGTCGCCGCCCGTGAACACGTCGATGAGCTGCAGCGTTCCCCAGCCGAGCAGACCGAGTGCGGCGACGGCGGCGATGACCGCGAACGCGAGCCTGCGGCGCCCCCGGTTGCGGCGCATCCGCGGGTACTTGTCCCCCGTGATCTTGTACTGGCCGCCCATGCCAGGGGGAGTCAGCATGCTCATGGGCGCAGCGTAGTGCGCCTGAGCGGCAATGCCTACTAGATGATCAATGCCAGGCTCAGTCCAACCCGGAAGGCCCAACGCGGGGGTCGGCTCGCTCGGCCGAACCCCGTCGCTCAGTCCAGCTCGAGGACCCTCGCGTGCAGCACCTGGCGCTGCTGGAGCGCGGCGCGGACGGCTCTGTGCAGGCCGTCCTCCAGGTACAGATCGCCCTGCCACTTCACGACATGCGCGAAGAGGTCGCCGTAGAACGTCGAGTCCTCGGCCAGCAGCGTTTCCAGGTCGAGCTGGCCCTTGGTCGTCACCAGCTGATCGAGGCGGACCGGGCGCGGCGCGACATCCGCCCACTGCCGGGTGCTTTCCCGGCCGTGGTCGGGGTACGGCCGGCCGTTTCCGATGCGCTTGAAGATCACACGGAAAGCCTACCGGTCATGACCTTCCGGGCGCAGCCAAGGCGCCGTAGTGGGCCCTGGAAATCACGTCGCAAAGCAACAGGAAAGGGTAATTCCACACGGTTGGCTTGGTGTGTTCCTACTGAGCGGGGCCTGAACAAAACGGAAACACGTCGCGTGCCGCACGAGGCGGACATCACCGGTCGGTTGTCACGCCACCACCGCGAGGAGCGTGGTCGCGGCCGTGGTCAGGGGCTCGTCGCCCGCCAGTACGGAACGGCGGCGGGCCTCGGCGGGGAGGATGCCCCGGGTGGCCAGCCGCCACAGGGTGTCCTGGTCCGTAGTCACCCGCGCCGCGGCCTGGCCGCCGGACGCGCCGGGAAGCCAGCGGTCGGCGCCCCGCGTTGCCCACCAGGTGCCGCCCGCGGGGCCGGTGACGTCGAAACGTACGGTCGTTCCCCGCGGCCGGCCCACGGTACGAAGCGTGTGCGGCAGCGCGCGCAGGAACGTGTCGATCACCGGGCCGAGCAGCTCCGGCTCGTCGGCACCGGGGCGGTCGACGGCGTCGCGGATCTGCTGCTGGTGCACCCAGAATTCGGTGTACTCGCGGGCGATGTCCAGCCAGGCGGGACTGGGCTCGTCCGTGGAGGCCCAGGACACGTCGACGGCGGCGGGGGCGTCGAGTTGGGCGCCGGCCCAGACCTCGTCGAGCTGCGGGCCGAGGTGCGCGAGCAACTCGACCATCAGGCGCGGGCTGCACTGGCGGGTCGCCTCGACGAAGACACCGTTCACGCGTGCCACGTACGCGGGCAGCGTCTCGTCGTCGGCGAACACGGCACCGCTCCACCCGTCCCGGAGGCCCGAGAGGCGGCGCATGTAGTCGTTGAGAACATGGCCGACCACATCGTGCACGTCCCACCCCGGGCAGACCGTCGGTCGCCCCCAGTCCCCGGCCTCCAACGAGCCGAGCAGGTCGAGCAGGGCCCGGCGCTCACGCACGAACAAGGGACGGGTGTCGATGGCAGGCCCGAAGGAGGTGGTCATACGGAAACGCTAGGTGTTCCGCCACCGGAAGTTCCCCTACTTGTCCGCGGACTTGCCCGAGCCCTTCGCCGCTTTCGCCGCCGCCTTCAGCTCCTGCTTGTGTGCCCGTACCTTCGCCAAGGAATCGGGGCCTGTGATGTCGGCGACCGACCGGAACGACTCCGGGTCGCCGTACGCGCCTGCTGCCTCGCGCCAGCCTTGTGGGCGTACGCCGAGTTGTTTGCCCAGGAGGGCCAGGAAGATCTGGGACTTCTGGGCGCCGTAGCCGGGGAGGGCGTTGAGGCGGCTGAGGAGTTCCGTGCCGCTGGCCGCGTCCTTCCAGAGCGCGGCGGCGTCACCGTCGTAGTGCTCCACCAGGTACTGGCACAACTGCTGGATCCGCTTGGCCATTGAGCCCGGATAACGGTGCACGGCCGGCTTGGTGGCGAGGAGTGCGGCGAAGGCCTCGGGTTCGTATGCCGCGATCTCGTGTGCGTCGAGATCGTCCGCGCCCATCCGCTGGGCGATGGCGTACGGCCCCGCGAACGCCCACTCCATCGGAATCTGCTGGTCCAGCAGCATCCCGACCAGCGCGGCCAGCGGACTGCGCCCGAGGAGTTCGTCGGCTTCGGGCTGCTGAGCGAGGTGAAGGGTCACGTCCATACTTCGAGGATCGCCCCCCAGGCCTCGTCACGCCTGCCCGGCGCTCAGCCCTCCACACTCGCTGAACACCACGCTCACCCCTCCCGCCAGTAACCCGACGAGCCGTCCAGGCAGGGCCCCGCCCCCCGTACGGGGCGCGGACGCCTGGCGCGAACGACTCGGGGGTGCGTCGGCGGGGCCCCGTGAGGCATGGTCAGGGGATGGCCAGTGACATCACTCCCGAAGATCTTGTCGCTCACTTCCAGCTGGAGCCGATCCCCAAGGAGGGCGGGCGGTTTCGGCAGCTCTGGGCCGGGCCCGAGCGGGGGGACGGGCGGCCCGAGGGGACCTCGATCGTTGTGCTGCTGACGTCGGAACCGGGGGATTTCTCGGCGCTGCACCGGCTCCCCACCGACGAGGTGTGGCACTTCTATCTCGGTGATCCCTTGGAGATGCTGCTGCTCGACCCGGACGGTACGTCCCGCACCGTCGTCCTCGGTCCCGATGTGCTCGGTGGGCAGTACGTCCAGTTCACCGTGCCCGCGGGAACCTGGATGGGTGCGCGGGTCGTGGCGGGCGGCGCCTGGTCGTTCTTCGGGTGCACGATGGCGCCCGGGTTCACCTATGGCGGGTACGAGCACGGGGACGCGGCCGAGCTGACCGCGCGGTATCCGGCGGAGGCGGTGCGGATCGCCGCGCTGAGCCGGCCGTGAGCGGGCTGCTCGACGGGCAGGTCGCGCTGGTGACCGGAGCCTCGGGCGGCATCGGGCGGGGGATCGCGTTGCGGTTCGCCGAGGCGGGGGCGGCGGTGGCCGTTCACTACCGTACGGACGCGGTGGGGGCCCGCGAGGTCGTCGGGCTCATCGAGGACGCGGGCGGCAGCGCGGTCGCCCTGCACGCCGAGCTCACCGTCGAGGCCGAGTGCCGGCGCCTGGTGCGCGAGGCCGCGGACTGGGGCGGCGGCACCCTGACGGCACTGGTCGGCAACGCGGGCGTACAGCCGGTCCAGGAACTGCCCGGCATGACCCTGGCCGACTGGCGGGCGGTGGTCGACGCGAACGTGTCGAGTGCGTTCGCTTGTACGCAGGCCGCGGTGGAGGTGATGCGAGAGGGCGACGACAGGGACGGCAGCCGCGGGAGCATCACCCACATCGCGTCGATCGAGGCCACGCACCCCGCTCCGCTGCACGCCCACTACTCCGCGTCCAAGGCGGCCGTCGTCATGCACGCACGGTCGGCGGCCCTGGAGTACGGTCCGTACGGGATCCGCGTCAACACCGTCTCACCAGGGCTGATCGACCGCGCAGGCCTTGCGGAGGCCTGGCCGGACGGCGTACGGCGCTGGCAACAGGCCGTCCCCACCGGCCGGTTGGGCCGCCCGGAGGACGTCGGTGACGCCTGTGTGTTCCTCGCCTCCCCGATGGCCTCGTGGATCACGGGGCACGACCTGGTCGTGGACGGCGGGGTGTCGGCGCGACCGACGTGGTGAGGAGGGGCGGGGCGCGCGGGCGGGGTGTTGAGCAAGGTGCTGCGTACATTCGTATCTCCAACCGGGGCTTGATGCGCAGGGGGAAGTACGCAGCGGAAAGGGAGAGGAAGAGGCAACGTGGGCCGAATACCGCGGATGGCGGCGCCGCGCCGGGCGGTGGCCCTCGCCCTGATGCTGGGCACCCTGCTCCTGCTGGGCGGTGCCGGAACCGCGTCCGCGCACTCCTCCGTGCGCGACAGCGACCCCCGCGAGGGCACCGTCCTCAAGACCGCCCCGAAACAGGTCACCATGACCTTCACCGAGTCGGTCGGTATCTCCGACGACTCGATCCGGGTCCTCAGCCCCGACAACCGGCGCATGAACGCGGGCGCCGCCGAGCACGCCGGCGGCTCCGACACCGTGCGCGTACGGCTCCAGGACGATCTGCCCCAGGGCACGTTCACCGTGGCCTGGCGGGTGGTCTCGGCGGACAGCCATCCCATTTCGGGCGCGTTCACGTTCTCCATCGGCGCGCCCTCGGCGACCACCGCGAACGCCTCCGCCGAGCCCGCCGTGCACCCCGCCTCCGGTCTGCTCTACGACCTGGCCCGGTACGCCGCGTACACCGCCGGGGCGCTGCTCATCGGCGCGGCCACCTTCGTCCTCGCCTGCCGCCCGCCCTCCGTCGCCGCCCTCCGGAAACTCTTCCGCCTCGCCTGGTGGACCCTGCTCCTGTCCACCGTCACGCTGCTGTTCCTGCGCGGCCCGTACGCCCGCGGAACCGGCCCCGCGACCCTCCTCGACCTCTCCCTCCTCAAGGACACTCTGAGCGGCAGGCCGGGGTGGGCGCTGCTGGCGAGGCTGGTGCTGGTGGCGTTGGCGGCGGTCTTCCTCGTACGACTGGGAGCGCGGGAGCCACAGGCGGAGGAGCGGGTGGACGAGCGGCCGAAGCCCGCCGTGCTCGCCTCGGGCGGGGTGCTCGCCGTGGCGATGGCGGTCACCTGGGCCGCCGCAGAGCACGCGTCCGCGGGGATCCAGGTTCCCGTGGCGATCGTCTCCTCCGTACTGCATCTGCTGGCGATGGCGGTCTGGATGGGCGGCCTCGCGGCGCTGCTCACCACGCTGTACCGCGCCGAGACACCGCCCTCGGCGGCGTCGGTGACCCGTTTCTCGCGGCTCGCGTTCGCGTCCGTGGTGGTCCTGGTGGTCACGGGTGTCTACCAGTCCTGGCGGGGGCTCGGCTCCTGGGAGGCGCTCACCGGTACGTCGTACGGCCGGATCCTGGCCGCCAAGGTGTGTGCGGTCGTGCTGCTGTTGGGGGCGGCGGCGTATTCGCGGCGCTGGGCGGCGGGGCTGCTCGCGACGGGAGAGCCGGTGCGGGTACGGGAGTTGGAGACGGTGGGGGCGAGCACGGGGGGCGGGGGCGTGGGTGAGGAGATGACCGGCAATCCTGACAAGCTCGATAAGCCCGGCGAGCTCGACAAGCTCAGCGAACCCGACGAACCTGGCGAACCCGGCGAGGCCTCGCCCTCTCACCAGGCCCTGCGCCGTTCCGTGCTGGCCGAAGTCGTCGTGGGCGTCATGGTGTTGTTGCTCACGACGGTTCTCACCGGCACCCAGCCGGGCCGGGCCGCCACCGAGACCCAGGACGCGCCGACCGCTCCGGCCGGTCAGCCCACGACCTCGATGACCTTGATCCCCTTCGACGTCGGCACCCCGGGCGGGAAGGGCAAGGTCCAGATCGTCCTCGAGCCGGGCCGCGTCAACGAGAACACGGTCCAGGCGATCGTCATAGGCCCGGAGGGCGTCGCCACGGTCCCCGAACTCCGCCTCACCTTCACCCTGGCCGCCGAGAAGATCGGCCCCATCGACGCCGAACTCACCGACCAGGGCGGCTACTGGGGCACCAACTCCCTCAACCTCCCGCGCCCCGGCACCTGGACCATGAAGGTCACGGTCCGCACCTCGGACATCGACCAGGTGACGGTGTCGAGGAAGGTGCAGATCTCGCCCTGAGCCTGCCGAAGTTCGAGCCCTTGACACCCGGCCTGAAGGACATCGCCGAGACACTGGAGACCCAACTCGGTTCGCTGGGCCTCGAGTCCTTCGGGGAGGAGGGGACCCCTTCGACCCCATGCGTCACGAAGCGGCCCGGCATCACGTTTCCCCGGACGCCGACAGCCTGACCTGCACGGAGATCCTCCGGACCGGGTATCGCGTGGGCGACCGCTTGCTGCGGCCGGCTTTTGTGGAGGTGACGGGGCCGGGGGAGCCGGAATGAGGAACGCCGGTTCGCGGGTGAGTGAGTGCGCTACTACTCGTTCGAGAACTCCTCCACCACCGTCGCCCCCAGCTCCTTCACGATCAGTTCATGCCCTGACAACGCCGACTCGTCGAGGTCGGGATCGTCGTCCTCCGGGATGTCGTCCTCCGGAGAGACGGGCGGGGGCTCCGGAGCCGAGGGGCGCGGGGGCGGCGTCGGAGATGTCGGTGCGGAGGCCGGAGCGGTGGTGGCCGAAGCCTGGGGGGTGCTTGGCCGGGGCGTGGGGGCAGCGGGTTGCTGGGGAGCGGAGGGCCTGGACGCGGGCGGAGTGGCGGCGCTTCCGGAGCCGTATCCTCCGCCGGATCCGTAGCCCCCGCCGGTGCCGGGCCCGGTCGATGGTGGTGAGGCCGCCGAGCCCCCTGACGCATCGACGATCGCCTCGATCTTCCACTGCACGTGGAACTGGTCGGCCAGCGCCTGGCGCAGCACGTCCTCACTGCCGCTGCTCAAGAAGTTGTCGCGCGCCCCTGCGTTGACGAAGCCGAGCTGGAGCGTCGTACCGTCGAAACCCGAGACCTGCGCGTTCTGACTGAGCAGGATCCAGGTGAAACGGCGCCGGTTCTTCACCGCGTCAAGGATGTTCGGCCACAGCATGCGGGGGTCGGGCCCGCCGCTCGCGGAAGCCGCCGGAGCGGAAGGGGCGGCGGGGGCGGATGGCGCGGGCGGGCCCGCAGGCGCCGGAGCTGTGGGAGACGAGGAAGCGGCCGGAGTCTGCCCCCCGCCCGCGGGCGCCGCCGTCGGCCACCCTCCGGGACGGCGACCGCTGCCCGCAGCCGTCGCCGTGGGCCAGGCGCCGGGCGCTTCCCCGGAGGCGGGAGCGCCTGGAGGAGGGCCCGTCGGCGCCTGAGCAGGCGGCTGCTGAGGGGACGGCGCGGGTGCGGCCGGAGGCTGGGCGGGCTGGGCGGCGGCGGCCTGAGCCGGCCCGGAGCCTGCCTCCTGCGGCCTTCCAGCCGCCCCACCAGCACCGGCGCCGGGAGCCCCTGCTGCTCCCCGCACCGCTGCCCGAGCCGCCTCCGGCCCGCTCCCCTGCGGAGCAGAAGGCACCGACGCGGAGCCGCCCTGCGCACCCCCATGAACCTCGGGCCCGGGCACGTACCCCATGGCGGGCCCGGCCGCCGCCCCGGTGAAGTTGACCCCCCGCTCCAACCTGTCGAGCCGAGCCATGACGGACCGCTCATCGCCGTACGCGGCGGGCAGCAGCACCCGTGCGCAGATCAACTCGAGCTGAAGCCGGGGCGAGGTGGCCCCCCTCATCTCCGTAAGCCCGTCATTGACGATGTCGGCGGCGCGGCTCAGTTCGGCCGCACCGAAGACTCCGGCCTGGGCCTGCATCCGCTCCACGACATCGGCGGGAGCATCGATGAGCCCCTTCTCGGCGGCATCCGGCACCGCGGCCAGAATCACCAGGTCCCTGAGCCGCTCCAGCAGATCGGCGACGAACCGCCGCGGGTCGTAACCCCCCTCGATCACACGGTCCACGATCTCGAAGGCAGCGGCTCCGTCCCCCGCCGCGAAGGCCTCGACGACGGAGTCGAGCAACGACGCATCCGTATACCCCAGCAGCGAGGTCGCCATGGCATACGTCACGCCGTCCGCACCGGCGGCGGCCAGCAGCTGATCCATGACGGACATGGAGTCGCGTACGGATCCGGCACCGGCCCGCACGACCAGCGGGAGCACCCCGTCCTCGACGGGAATGCCCTCACGCCCACAGACGTCGGCCAGGTACTCCCGCAAGGTGCCGGGCGGCACGAGCCGGAAGGGGTAGTGGTGCGTCCGCGACCGGATGGTCCCGATGACTTTCTCGGGCTCGGTCGTGGCGAAGATGAACTTGAGGTGCTCCGGTGGCTCCTCGACCACCTTCAGCAGGGCGTTGAAGCCCGCCGAGGTGACCATGTGCGCCTCGTCGATGATGTAGATCTTGTACCGGCTGCCGGCCGGCCCGAAGAAGGCCTTCTCCCGCAGGTCACGGGCGTCGTCCACACCGCCGTGCGAGGCGGCGTCGATCTCGATGACGTCGATGGACCCCGGCCCGTTCCTCGCCAGGTCCCGGCAGGACTGGCACTCCCCGCACGGCGTGGGCGTCGGCCCCTGCTCGCAGTTCAGACAGCGGGCCAGGATCCGCGCACTGGTCGTCTTTCCGCACCCGCGCGGCCCGCTGAACAGGTACGCGTGATTGACCCGGTTGTTCCGCAGCGCCTGCTGCAGCGGGTCAGTTACATGCTCCTGCCCGATGACCTCGGCGAACGACTCCGGGCGATAACGGCGGTACAGCGCGAGAGACGACACACATACGAGGTTATAGGCGCCCACTGACAACCCGGACCGCCCGCGGAACAACCTCGTGGCCAGGCCCGTAAGCACCCCCGGAACGCAAGCGCCCCCCACGCACCCGCCAGAGCCAACCTACCCTTGCTGCCTTCCGGCCCTGGGGGAGTTCAGTCAGATAGCGCCGCGTGAGGGGCTCCGCACAGGGTACAGGATCTGACCGGCACGAACGAGTTCGCGACCACTCCCCGGAGTCCTGTAATGTTTCCGGCGGAGGATTCGCCTAGAGGCCTAGGGCGCACGCTTGGAAAGCGTGTTGGGGGCAACCCCTCACGAGTTCGAATCTCGTATCCTCCGCCAGTGCCTCACCGGGCACGATGTCGAAGGGCCCCACCGTTCGCGGTGGGGCCCTTCGTCGTCGGTGTTGGGGCTCAGTGGGCCGCCCGTCGGCGAGGCAAAGACGTATCCCTTGCCCTCCCAGTCGGCACCAGCCGCGATCCGTTCCTTCTCCTGCTCCTCCTGGTGCTGGCGGAGAAGCTTGATCAGCGGATCCGGCAGACCGATCATCCGCCGTCCGGTGCGGGACTTGGTCGACTTGTGCTCTCGGCGCACCTGCTCACGCTTGGGGCAGTAGCCAGCCTTCCGCCCGCAGGAGGCGTCTCCACAACCATGCGCGTACTTGGGCCGGAGCCGGTTCTTGCGGATACGGACGTACCCCGCATCCAGATCGGCAAATTCGAAGGTAGGGATCCAGGCTGACTTAGCAAGCGGCTCGGGTCGGCGAGCAGTCCCGGTACCTCCAGCGCACCATGGAGTCATCAGCACGGAGGAGGGCGCGACATGGACAGACGGCGCCGCGCTCAGCAACCGAAGTCATGGGGGCCACGTGATCAACACGGGTCCGCACCGCTGCCGGACTCATGGCCACAACCGGGACAAGGCCCCCCACCAGGTCACCCCTATCAGGGCGAACCCACGCCTCCTCCAAGGAAACAGCGCCGCGTCTTCTTCTGGATCTTCCTCGTTGTCCAGATCCTTTTCCTGATCTGCCTCATCGTGAGCATCGGAAGCGTCAGCGGCACCGTCGAAGAGTGCCGGGGCCTGACAGGCGACGAATTGGAACTGTGTGAGGACGCAAACGATGTCGGAACCGCGATCGGAGCGGGCCTCATCCTCGGGCTTTGGGTGGCCGTCGACTTCATTCTGGGGCTCACGTACCTGATCTACCGGCTCGCCAGCCGCCAGCCACACACCTGAGTCGTACGTCAGAGACTTGCAGCGCTTGCCCAGAGGCGTCGCACGCGATGACCGGGACACTGAGGACGCGCACGCCGTCTGGCAAGCCCAGTAGCTCAGCTTCACCGCTCTCAGGCAGTCGAGCCGAGACCCGTTCCGTCACATGGTCTATGCGGGCTTTCTTCCGCGCCTTGGTGGCGGGCCGGCATCGTCCCCGTCCGCAATCGGCCCAGGCCGGGAGCGCGATCCCCGGCCTGGGCCGTCCCGTTGCCGGGACCGCTCTTACCCGGCCTCGGGGAGCGGCCGAGGTGTTATCGGCGGGTGACCCTGAAGGCTGCTGCCGAGGTGCGGCTGACCGTCGGTCGACAGCAGGTAGGACGTCGGGGTCAGGCTGCGTGCTCCGGTGACGGTGATGGTGATGTCCGAGCCGAGGAGCGTGGTGAGCGCGCCGCTCCCGCCGTCCTCGCCGAGCGCCGCGACGGTCAGGTCCTTCCTGCCGTCGCCGTTGAGGTCGCTGAGCAGCAGCCGGGAGCCGAAACCGTCGCCGGCCTCGTTCTCGCCGGGGACGCCCTCGGTGCCCTGGTCGAAGACCTGACGGTTGGTGATCGTGGGCCCGATGGAGCCGCCGTACATGACGGTCACGTGCCCGGCGTCGGCGACGGTGTCGGTGTCGGTGTCCTCGTTGGGATCGCCGACGGCGAGGTCGTCGTAGCCGTCGCCGTTGATGTCACCCGCGGCAAGTCCGGCGCCGTACCGGTCGTACAGGTCGTTGTCACCCGGTGTGTCGAAAGCGCCCTGATCGAGGGTGAGGCGCCTGTCCCAGTCCACCGTCCAGGTGGGGTCGGTCTGGGAAACGGGTCGGCCCGGGAGGTAGGTGATCTGGCCACCGTGGTCGCCCGCGCGCCCGACGACGATGTCCCCGTAGCCGTCGTTGTTGATGTCCCCGAAGACTGAGGAGTAGCTGTCGCGACCGCCCCCGACGGTGACCGGCGGCTGGAGGCCCAGCGTGCTCGCGTCACCGCCGCTCTGGTAGAGCTCGCCGTGGTTGAACAGCAGGTCGTCCGCGCCGTCACCGGTGACGTCACCGGCCGTGAGGGCGACGACCTCACCTCCCCAGGCATTCAGGTTGCCCAGCGGATAGGTACCGCTGTCGGCGCCCTCCTTGGTGATACCGCCCGCGTACAGCCAGGCCTGGGCCGAGGTGTTGCCGGCGGCCAGGTCGTCCTTGCCGTCGCCGTTGAAGTCACCCGCGGCAAGGGTCCGACCGTGGGCGTGCTGATCGGAGCTCGTGGGATCGGCGAGCCTGGCACTGCTCGACAGACCGGTCGGCGAGCCCCACAGGATCTGGACGATGCCGGCGTCCGGGTCGTCCCCGACGCCCTCGCCCGGGGTACCGGTGGCGAGATCGGCGAAGCCGTCGTTGTCGAAGTCGGCGATGGCCACGGAGAAGCCGAAGTGGTCACCGGCCTCCGCCTGCCCACCGACGCCTTTGGAACTCTGACTGATCGTCACACGCTCGGCCTGGGTGGCGCCTGCGCCGTCCGCGGAACCGTACGCGATGGTGACGGCTCCGGCACCCGTCACGCCGTCGACCGTGGCGTCAGGGGCGGAGGCGGCGAGGTCGACATGGCCGTCGCCGTTGAAGTCCCCGTAACGGCCGGACACCGAGGCGCGATCGCCGGTCGCCGCAAAGGCGCTGCCCGCGACTGTGGGCACCAGCAGACCGCCTGTCAGTGCGGCGAGAACGACGGCGGTCGCCATGCGATGGTTGTGTCCGGACGAGCTGTGTCTTTCTGATTCAAATGTCACGCGATGTCTCCCGGTGTGAAAACGCGCTGACCCCAGTCGGGGATCCATGGACCTGGCGTGGGGGGTGGGAGAACGAACGTCAATGCAGGTGGTCGTTCGGCCGACTGTTGATCATGAATGAGTCGGCGGCAAGATTAACTCACAGATCCGCAGCCACTCCTGCCCCAGGAGTCACACGGGGCCCACATCAAGGAACTGTTGGTGCGGGTTCACGGGGTGTTCATGGTGGGTGGGCGGCGCGTTCCTTGTCGTCGGCGGCCTCCCCGTGGGCGCCGAGGTTGTCCAGGGAGGCACCCCGGCTTGCACGGGGGCGGAGCCGTAGTCGGGCTCCAGGGGGAGCGCGTGGTCGTAGTCGGCGCGTGGCAGTGGTGTGGCGGAGGCCACAGGAACGCCGCCGGAGCCGCGGAGAGTAACGAGTGTGAGGCAAACAGAACCATCGGAGCCGGTGCGTGCGCGCATACGGGCAGGGGATCGTGCGGCTTTCGCCGACCTGTACGACGAGCATGCGCGGGCGGTCTACAACCACGCCCTGCGCCTGACCGGCAACTGGTCGGAGGCCGAGGAGGCCATGTCCGAGACCTTCCTCGCAGCCTGGCGTACCCGGGAGACGGTGGAGCCGGAGGGCGGTTCGCTCAAGCCCTGGCTGCTCGGCATCGCCACACACAAGGCGCTCAACGCCAACCGTGGGCTGCGCCGACGGCTTGCCTTCCTGGCGCGCAGCCCGGAACCCCGTTCTGTCGAGGATTTCGCGGACGAGACGGCCGGCCGGATCGATGACGCCCGCCGTCTCGCGGTGGTTCACGAGGCGCTGGGCCGGTTGCGCCGTCAGGACCGCGAGGTGTTCGCCCTGTGCGTGTCGGCCGGCCTGGACTACCAGCAGGCCGCCGAGGCGCTCGGCATCCCGGTCGGCACCGTGCGGTCGCGGCTGTCGCGCGCCCGTGCGCGGCTCGCCCGGATCAGCGGTGAACTCGACCGCGCGAAGGCGGAACCGCAGGGTCGTCGCGGAGAGAAGGAGAGTGAGGCCGCGTTCGCGGCCAAGTTTCTGCAGGAGGAAACCGGATGAACAACAACAATCCGCCGCGCCCCGGTTCCGCCCGGAGTGAGGCCGAGGAGTTGCTGTCGGCTCCGGCCGAATGGGACCTCCCGCCGAGCAGACACCTCCACTACAAGGACGTTCTGATGGAGCACATCGACCACGACCGCACCCCTTCCACTCAGGCGCGCCCGACACCACGCCGTCGACTGGCGCGTGGAGTGGTGCTGTTGCCCCTCGCGTCGATGGCACTGGCCGGAGCGCTGATCATCACGCTCTCCACCAGTGACGACACCTCCGCCCCGGTGACCCGAGCCGCCGGCGCCAACAGCGCCTCCGCCACTCTCAACCGGATCGCCGTGGCAGCCATGGCAACCGACGCGACGCCGGTGAAGGACGGGCAGTTCGTGTACGTCGAGAGCCTGATCCGTTCCAACGAGGGCACCTTCGACGGTCCGGTGCGGCTCAGTGCCCTGCACAAGTGGGAGACGTGGACGTCGCAGGACCCCGGCCCCGTCACCAGGACCGGCTGGCTTCGTGAATCCGGCAAGGGCGCCGTGATGTCCGGTCAGCTGCTCCCCATCGAGAACCCCGACCCCGTCCAGGCGGGCATCGAACACCCCACGTACAAGTGGCTGGCCTCCCTGCCCACCGACCCAGAGGCGCTGCTCGACATGCTCTACGCCCAAACCCGGGTGAACGAAGGCGAGTCGAAGGAACAGGCCGTCTTCTCCGAGATCGGCGGCCTGGTGAGCAACGCGATCATGCCGCCGGCGAACGCCTCCGCGTTCTACAAGGCAGCCGCGAAGATCCCCGGCGTGCGGGAGATCCCGGACGCCGTCGACGCCGCCGGCCGGCACGGCATCGCCATCACACGCGAAGATGCCTCCTCCGCGACCCGTGACGAGTGGATCTTCGACAAGGACACCCTGGCCTTCCTCGGCTCGCGCTCGTACATCACCAAGGACGAGGTCAAGGGGATCACCTCCGACACCCTGTCCGGGACCAGCGCCATCATGAAGCGCACGGTCGTCGACCGGCAGGGCGAGGCGCCCGCGAAGACCGACCGCTGACGCCCTGATCCCGAAGGAGCCCCTTCGGGATCAGGCCGGTCGTGTCGGAGTCGACGGCGCGGGTGGAGTCCCGGGCACCCCCAGCAGCGGTAGCCACACCTCGTCCACGATCTCGACGATCGATTCGTCCGACGCCTCGCGCATCGTCAGAAGCATGTCGTGGCGCAACACGTCGAACGGCAGGTTCACCACGCGGGACGAGCGGGGCGCGTCGGGCAGTTCGCCTCGTTCGACCGCGCGGGCGACGATCATCTCGAAGGGGGTCGCCCGGCCCGGCGGGATGAGGGCTTCGCGCAGTTCGCTGAAAGTGGTGGCGGTGTCGCGGAAGTAGTCCATCAGCTGCACGCTCATCATCGTGACCATCTGTACGCGGCCGGCGTGGGCCTTGCGCAGGAAGCTGATCGCGTCGTCGCGGAGGCTGCCGGCGTCGGGCACCGCGATCGGCTGCCAGAACTTCTTGAGGGTGGCCAGCAGCAGGTCCTCTCGCTGCGGCCAGCGCCGGTAGAGCACGGGTCTGCTCGTGCCGGCGCGGGCGGCGACCGCTTCGTAGGTGAAGGCGGGGTTCCGTAGCGTCCGTGGGCGCCCGCCGCTCGAACGCCGCCAAATGCCGGTTCCCGGCAATGAGGAGAGCTCGAGGGGTGCACGTATCGCCCGTGTTCCGTTCTGCCGTCAGGAGCGAAGAATGCTCGGGTGACTCTGGCGGCGAAGACTGACAGTCCCCTCCCCAGGAACCGTACGGCGACCCGGGCCGCCGCGGTGATCGGTTCCGTGGGTGTGCTGGTGGCGGCATGGCTGTTGCTGGTCAGCATGGCCGGCGCGCTCGACGACGAACGCGCCTTCAGGGCCGCGGTCGGCTGCGCGTCCGGCAGCGACGGGCCGGACCGCCGCGACGACGACTGCCTGTGGACTGTCGCGGCGCGCATCGACCGGACCGAGCGCGAAACGGGACGGAAGACGTCCTCGTACTGGCTGTACATCACCGAGGCCGACGGGACGTCCAGCCGTACCCGTATCGCGGGCAGTGCGCAGGAGCACCCGGTCGCCCGGGCGAAAGCGCGCGTCGAGGTCACGTATTGGCGGGGGCAGATCCGGTACGTCGACTTCGATTCCGGGCGCCGGTACACGACCGCGGACCCGCGCGGCGACTACAAACTCTTCTGTGCCTGGGGCCTCGCCGTCGGTTTCCACGGGTTGCTCTACCTGTGGCTCTGGTATTGGCACGCCCGGCTCTCCGGTGGCCCGCCCAGGACCGCCGGATGGCAGGCCGGTGTCCCGATCACGGGTGGGTTCTGCCTCACCGCGGGCGGGGCGTTCGCGCCGTGGCCCACCGACAGCCCTGCGGCGGCATTCCGGCTCGTCGGGGTGTGTGCCCTGGTGGTCGTGGCTGCCTGTTCGGTGGCCGCGCTGGTTCTGTGGTGGCGCCGACGCGGTGACGACACCATTGCCGTGACCCCGGCCGTGCCTGCCGCGGAGCAGGTCTTCCCGGGCCGGATCCTGGGCGAGATCCCGTACGCATCCGGCACATCCCGCAAGGGATATCTGGTGGCCGGCCCCGCCCGTCTGGCGGCGACCCCGGACCGGACCGGCGCCGCCGACCGCCGGCAGGTGCCGCCCACCCTGACTCCGATCCGCGTCCGCCCGCCCTACTGGACGGACCCGGCGCGCGCCGGAAATGCCCTGCGGTCCCTGGTCCTGGAGTGCGAGGACGACGGCGTACGGGTGCTCATCGTGACCCGCGGAAAGCACATGCGCTGGGTCCTGGGAGCCCTTCAGCCGACACCCTGCGCGAACAGTTCCGGACGTCGGAACACGGACGTCCCCTGACCTGGAACAGCAGACCTGGAGCAGCTGACCTGGAACAGCCCCTGAACGGGCAGGAGTTCGGCGCATCGCACTACGATCACCGGCTATGGACTGGCTCGAGCGCACCGCGAAGCTGAGGCAGTGGAGCAGAAGCGGAGCACGCGCTCCCCACAAGCCGTTGCTGTTCCTGTACGCCCTCGGCCGGTTCCAGCGGTCCGGCGACGGTGAACTGCAGTACAGCGCGGTGGAGAAGGACCTGCGGCAACTCCTGGCCGAATACGGGCCGCCCAACAAGACGACGCCCGCCTATCCGTTCCACCACCTGGTGAGCGACGGGGTGTGGGAGGTGCGTACCGATCGCGGACCAGGCAGCCCTGGCAGCGGGGTAACGGAGCTGCGAGCCACGGGAGCTGCGGGGCGGCTGGTGCCGGAACTGCGGGTGGCGCTGAGACGGGAGCCGTCGCTGCTCGGCCGGATGGCGCGGGTCCTGCTCGACCTGAACTTCCCGCCCTCGCTCCACGGTGAACTGTGCGAAGCCGTCGGACTGGAACTGGAGCCGGCGGAGACCGAACAGCTCGCGACTGTGCGGAGGCAGCGGGATCCGCGTATGCGGGAGTTGGTCCTGACGGCGTACGAGTATCAGTGCGCCTTCTGCGGCTACGACGGCAGGATCGGAGCGGTTCCGGTCGGGCTGGAGGCCGCGCATGTGCGCTGGTGGGCGTTCGACGGCCCGGACGACATTGACAACGGACTGTGCCTGTGTTCGCTGCACCACAAGCTCTTCGACAAGGGCGTCCTCGGCATAGGGGACGGCCACCACATTCTGGTCTCGCAGCAGTTCGTCGGCCGCAGCCCCGCCGCCCGCGAGCACGTCATCGCGCTCGCGGGCCGTCCGCTCATCGGCCCTCAGCCGGGCGCCCGCCCCATAGCGGCGGCCCACCGTTCCTGGCACACGAGCCAGGTCTTCCACGGCAGATCACGACCCGTCACGGCGGCCTGATCGCCGAATTCCCTGGTAAGCGGCGCGATACCAGAAGGATGGTCTGTTGTATGGCGACGAAGAAGGTGACGGTGACGATTCCCGAGGATCTCCTGGACGAGATCCGCGCGGATGCGGCAGAGCGGGGCCTGTCGGCGTATGTCGCCGAGGCGCTGCGCTTCAAGCGAGACCGGGACCAGGACCGGCTCCTCGAACTGGTCGACTGGCTGCAGGAAGAACACGGCCCCGTCACTGAGGACGAGCATGCGGCAGCTTTCGAGGAGCTGGAGGACCTCGACGCCGAACACGAGCGGCGCCGCGCCACCGCAGAGCACAACGGCGGAGAGGCCGCGTGAAGAAGCGGGCCGGTGAGTACGGGCAGCGGCCGCTCCGCGTCTTCGTACTGGACTGCGAAGCCCTGTCCCTGGCCGTGCGCGGCGACCGGAAGATGATCGCCTGGCTCGACCTCGCGGCGCGAGGGGAAGCCGAGGTGGTGACGTCCCCGATGACACTGGTCCAGGCGTACGACGGCAGAACGACCGAACAGCGCTGGGACTGGGTACTGTCCCGGCTCCAGGTCGTCGTCATCGGGAAGGACGAGGCCCGCCAGGCCCGCCGGCTCCTGGCGGACGCCAAGTTGCACGGCCACAAGTACGCGATCGACGCCGTACTCGCCGTCATCGCGCGACAGCAGAAGGGACAGGTCACCGTCTTCACCTCGGACGTCGACGACCTGGAGAGGCTGGTTCCGGACACGATCGTCGTCAGGAAGGTGTGAACGGAGGAGAGCCGACGCCGACCTTTGGTCCGACGGGCTGTTCCAGTCGGCGCTGCGGGCGGGTCGGGGTCGCCTTCCTGGTCACCACCCCGGTCAACAAGTGGATGATCGGCCGCGGCTAGGGCCACGCCGTCCTACATGCCCACCGCTGGGCACTCACATCGAGTGGTCCGGACCATGCCGCAACAACCCAGGTCGCTGATCTGGGGGTTCGGCATTTCATGCGTGATGATGATGATTTGGCGGGTAAGTACCAAAAAGGATCGAATGTCGGGGTGTGTGGTGCGCTCTCAAGTGCCGCGGCGACACGTGCCCTGAGCTGTGCGGATCTCAGCGCGGTCGAGAACGCGAGTAGAGCGAGATGAGCGATCATGGAACGGCGTGCCGTCGACGACCAGGAAGCGCGTTCCGTCGGGGACGTCGCAGGCGAGGCGCCCACCGCACGCGCCAACGTCGACGAACACGGCACCGTGACCGGGTGGAGTGAGGGTGCCGAGCACCTGCTCGGGTACGCGTCGGCGCAGATCCTGGGTCGGCCGGCGGCCTCACTCCTCGCCGAGCAGCCCACCACGAGCGACCTCCCAGTCTTCTCGGAACTGCCGAGGTGGCACGGCACGCTCGCTCTCCGGCACCGCGACGGCCACCACCTGGAGGCGAGGGTCCTGGCGCATCACAGGATGCCGGACGATGCGCCCCACGACTGGCTCCTGGTTTCCGCCGTGACCGGAGCGCAGCCCCATCGTGACGACGAGGCGCTCGTGAGGCGGGGTTTGCTCGACTCCCCGTGCTGCGCGACCTCGGTGTACGACACGGACCTGCGCTTCCGCCGGTCCAACCGGTCCGGGCAGGACGCACTGGGCCTGAACGACGACGACATGCGTGGGCTGCGGCTGACGGACGTGCTCGCCGAACCGGTGGCGGAGGAAGTCGAGCGGCGGATGCGGCGGGCCCTGGAAACCGGCGAGACGCAGTACATGGAGAACCACGCGCGCGCCCCCGGCGAGACCCGTGAGCACGCCTGGTCGGTCCACTTCTACCGCCTGGAGGGCCCGGACGGCCGCGTCCTGGGCGTGGCGTCCACCGGGCACGACATGACCGAGCAGTACTGGGCCCGCAAGCGCCTCCAGCTGATCGCCGAGGCCAGTACCCGTATCGGCAGCACGCTCGACGTGACGCGGACGGCCCAGGAGCTGGCGGACGTAGCGGTTCCGGGACTCGCCGACTTCATCAGCGTCGATCTCCTGGCGTCCCTCGACGGCCCGCCCGAGCAGCCCCCGGAAGCGCTGATGGCAGGCGGCCGTCTCACGCTGCGGCGCATCGCCCACCAATCCGTGTATCCGGGAAGCCCGGAGGCGGTCATCGCGCCGGGTGAGGTGGACGAGTACCCGGAGGGCTCCCCTCCGGCGGTGAGTCTGCGGTCGGGACGCGCCGTGCTGTACCAGGTGACCGAGCCGGCGATCGCCGACTGGGTGGCCGAGGATCCGCTCCGGTCCTCCCGGATCCGCGAGTTCGGCTTCCACTCGGTGATGACCGTGCCTCTGACTGCACGCGGAGCCACGCTGGGCGTCGTCGTCTTCGCTCGTCACCGGCACCCCGACCCGTTCCAGGAGGACGACCTGGTGCTGGCCGAGGAACTGGCGGCCCGGGCGGCGGTCTGCATCGACAACGCCCGCCGCTATACCCGCGAGCGCAGCACGGCGGTAACCCTGCAGCGCAGCCTGCTGCCGCAGCGGCTGCCGGAGCAGACCGCGGTGGACGTCGCCTTCCGCTATCTCCCGGCCGGTGCCCGGGCCGGGGTGGGCGGAGACTGGTTCGACGTGATCCCGCTGTCCGGAGCCAGGGTGGCGCTGGTCGTGGGCGACGTCGTGGGCCACGGCATCCACGCCGCCGCGACCATGGGACGGCTGCGTACGGCCGTACGGACACTCGCCGACATCGATCTGTCCCCGGACGAACTGCTCACTCACCTCGACGATCTGGTGGGCCGCCTGGCCTTGGAGGCGGAGGGCGCGGAGCGGACCGCCGGGAACGCCGGAGAAGGGGAGACCACGGGAGACGTCGGGGCGACCTGTCTCTACGCTGTGTACGACCCCGTCTCCCGCCGTTGCACACTGGCCCGGGCCGGGCATCCGCTCCCGGTCGTGGTGAGCCCGGACGGCACCGCGGAACTGCTCGCCGTTCCGGCGGGACCCCCGCTGGGCCTGGGCGGACTGCCCTTCGAGGCGATGGAGACGGAACTGCCGGAGGGCAGCCTGCTCACCCTCTACACCGACGGCCTCATCGAGTCCCGCGACTACGACATCGACGACGGCGTTGCCCGGCTGCGGCGGGTCCTCGCCGGTCCCGCGGCCTCCCTGGACGTGCTGTGCGACACGGTGCTCGCCACTTTGCTCCCCGATCGGCCCGCCGATGACGTGGCTCTCCTCGTCGCCCGCACCCGGGCACTCAAGGCCGACCGGGTCGCCACCTGGGAGGTGGCCCCGGATCCCGCCACCGTCGCCGACGCCCGCAAGAACGCCGTCGATCAGCTGGCGGCATGGGGTCTGACCGATGCGGCCTTCGTGACCGAGCTGATCGTCAGCGAACTGGTCACCAACGCCATACGGCACGCCGAGCCGCCCATCCAGCTGCGTCTGATCCACGACCGGAGTCTCATCTGCGAGGTCTCGGACGCCAGCAGTACGGCACCCCACATGCGCCGCGCCCGAACCTACGACGAGGGCGGCCGAGGCCTGCTCCTGGTCGCTCAGCTGACCCAGCGCTGGGGCACCCGCCACACCACCAAGGGCAAGACGATCTGGGCGGAACAGAGTGTCGAGTACAGCTGACGCCCGCCTGCGGCAGCTCCGCGCGACTACGCGATGCGGTACCTACGGGTGAGGAGAACGCCGGCGGATTCCCGCGCGCGAGCTCGTTGCCGATCTCCTGTCCCTGTCAGGCAGAAGGCTCGGACCACAGAAGGGGTCGAGCCCTTGTCACGTTCTCTGGACGTCCCGCAGGCCGAGGCACTCGGCCAACGCGCCGAGCCGCTCCCCTTCGCGCCGCGTGCGGGACTCGGGCCGCGACCGGAAGCGCGACCAGCCACACACAACCCGCACCCGTCAAAGGCACCCCGGCCCACCACCCCCACAGCCGCCCCGCCCGACCGCCGGAGGCAGCCCCGTTAGGCTGACCCCGTGAAGCTCCTCGTCATCGGCAGCGGTGCCCGCGAACACGCCCTGTGCCGCTCTCTTTCCCTCGATCCCGCCGTCACCGCCCTGCACTGCGCCCCCGGCAACGCGGGCATCGCCGAGGTGGCCGAGCTGCACCAGGTCGACGCCCTCGACGGCAAGGCCGTGGCCGCGCTGGCCACGGAGCTCGACGCCGATCTGGTCGTCGTAGGCCCGGAGGCACCGCTCGTCGCAGGGGTCGCCGACGCCGTGCGCGATGCCGGCATCCCGGCGTTCGGCCCCTCCAAGGAGGCCGCGCAACTCGAGGGCTCCAAGGCCTTCGCCAAGGAGGTGATGGCGGCCGCGGGCGTCCCGACCGCCCGCTCCTACGTCTGCGTCACTCCCGAGGAGGTCGACGAGGCGCTCGACGCCTTCGGCGCTCCGTATGTCGTGAAGGACGACGGCCTCGCGGCCGGCAAGGGTGTCGTCGTGACCGGCGACCTCGAGAAGGCAAGGGCGCACGCCAACGCCTGCGACCGCGTGGTCATCGAGGAGTTCCTCGACGGCCCCGAGGTCTCCCTCTTCGCGATCACGGACGGCGAGACCGTCGTCCCGCTGCAGCCCGCCCAGGACTTCAAGCGGGCCCTGGACGGCGACGAGGGCCCCAACACCGGTGGCATGGGCGCGTACTCGCCCCTCCCGTGGGCGGAAGCCGACCTGGTCGAGGAGGTCATGAACACCGTCCTCCAGCCGACCGTCGACGAGTTGCGCCGCCGGGGCACGCCCTTCTCCGGCCTCCTCTATGCGGGCCTGGCGATCACCAGCCGGGGCGTACGGGTCATCGAGTTCAACGCCCGTTTCGGCGACCCCGAGACCCAGGTCGTCCTGGCCCGCCTGAAGACTCCGCTCGCGGGCGTACTCCTGGCCGCCGCGCAGGGCACCCTCGCCGACCACCCGAACCTGCGCTGGAGCGGCGACGCGGCCGTCACCGTGGTCATCGCCTCACACAACTACCCCGCCACCCCGCGCACCGGCGACCCCATCGAGGGCCTCGACGAGGTGGCCGCACAGGACGCTCCGTATGCGTACGTCCTGCATGCCGGCACCAGGCGCGACGGCGACGCGATCGTCAGCGCGGGCGGCCGTGTCCTCTCCGTCACGGCGAGCGGTACGGACCTGGCCCGGGCCCGCGAACGCGCATACGCGGCCGTCGACCGCATCCGCCTCGACGGCTCGCATCACCGCACGGACATCGCGGCCAAGGCGGCGGCCGGATCGTAGCCATCCTTCTCACCCTTCCCATCAGGCTTTTCTCACCCCTCCCGTCAGCCACCTCTCCCCAAAGCCATTCCATCGAGTGACCGATCCCCTATCCGGCTGACGTGGGCCAGAGCCCCAACTAGGGTGCGGCGCAAGCGGTCCGGCACTTGGCCCACCGGCATTGCGATGTCAGTCCTGGGTGCCACAGTGGGGGAGTGAGCAACGCCATGGACGTCCGCCGGCAGTGGCTGGGTATGCACGCGCCGGGCGGCTTTAGGGGGTGACACCGGTCGTGTCCGGTACGGGTGTGGAGGCGGGCGCGCAGAGCGCGCGTTCCCGGGCTCTCGCCGTGCTGCGTATCCGCAGCAGGGCGCTGGCCGTCGCCCTGCTGCCCACGGCCGTCGCCGTCGTCCTGCTCGTCGCCGGGGCCATGGACCACGTGGACGGCGCGGGCTGGCGGCTCGCCAGCTGGATCCTGGCCGCCGTCGCGTTCCTGGCCCTCCTCGCCGCCGTGGGCATCGCATTGGTCGTCGCCCGCTCCCGGCCGGCCGTGAGCCCCACGATCCCGATCCCCGAGGAGTCCGCGCCCGATCTGTACCGCATGGTGCGGGACCTGGCCGACCGCCTCGAGGTGCCCGCCCCCTCCGCGATAGCGCTCACCCCGGACTGCGACAGCTGGCTGGAGGACCGCACCCATCCGGCCCACGGCCCACCCCGGCCTCAGTCCCCGGACGAGATAGCAGGCGTACGCGGCCTCCAGACCCGCACGCCCGCCGCGCCCGTCCTCGTCATAGGCTCGCCCTTCCTGTGGTGGATGCGGGTCGGGGAGCTGCGCGCGGTCCTCGCACCGGTCGTCGCGGGTACGGGACCGTCGGCGCACCCCGACATAGCCGCGGCCCGCCGTTTTGTACGGGGCCTCGACGCGGCGGTGGCGGTGACGGCCGCCCCCGCACGTGGAGGTGTCCCCCACGTGGCCTTCGCCGGAGTCGGCTGGGTCGCGCGGCTGCTTCTGCGCAGCTGCCGCGGCCATGCGGCGGAGATGGAGCGGGGAGTTGCGGCGGCGGCAGCCGACCGTGCACAGGCTGTGGACTACGGTCTGCGGATCGTCGCGCAGGAGCAGGTGGGGCTCGCGTATGCGGGCTGGGACCGGCTGCTGACCCGCGTCGCGCTCCCGGCCTGGCGTATGGGCCGCTGGCCGTCCCGCCTGGACGCGGGCGTCGTCGCGGCCCTCACCGAACTGTCCCGGCGTGACCGCCTCGCCGAGGGGTTCGCCTCCCGCCTGGGCGAGCGCCCGGCCTGTGACCTCCTGGAAGAGCCCGGTGTGATGGACGAGGCCGCCTCTCTCCTCGCCGCTCGCCTCTTCCACGGTGGCCCTGCCGAGCCTGGCCCCGACTGGGCACCTGTGGACTGGGGTGAGTACCCCGATGAGGTCGTCGACCGCAAGTGGCGTATGGACGCGGCGCGGCTGCACCGGGTGCTGGACGCACAGGGCGTCAGCCGCTCCTCGGATCCGACGGTCCTGGCGCCCGGGGGACCGACGCTGGCGCGGGTGATGGATCACCTGACGGGAGCGGAACGGGACGACGGGGGCGGTGATACGGCGCGGGTCCCTCAGGAGACGGCCCCGGCCGAACCGGACGCCCCGCGCGACGCCGCCTCGCCGCTCGAGCCCCCAGATTCATCCGGGGCGCATGCGTACGAGGACGACGACGGAGGTGGCGTCGCGAACGCGCGAACCGCTGCGTTGGCGGCGGGGCTCAGTGCGGAGCTCGCCCGCGAGGAGGCTGTGGCGCCGACGATACGTTCCGCATCGCCGCTGGCCGGCGGCCCCGTCGGCCAGGGCGGTCCGGACGCCGCCCTCTGGGACGACGGGATGCTGCCGCTCTTTCCGCTGCAGCAGCCGCGGACCGCGCGCGAAGTCCTCACGGACCATGTCACGGCGATGGTCTGCTGCGCTGCGATGGACACGGCCGGTGCGAGCCCTGGCCTCGACTGGCTGGACGGCCCGTCCCTCCTCATCAACGGCGAACGCTCCGCCGACCTCACGCCCCGAGTCCTCACCCTGATAGAGGACGGCGATCCCGCGCCGCTCCGGGACTGGCTCCGCCATGTCGGCATCCGGGCGGAGAAGCCGGTTCGGCTGGTCTGATTTCGTTTGCCGGGTGCGGGTGGCCACCGCCGGGAGGGGACGTGGGCCGGTGCGTCGTATGGCCGTCGCCTTAGGTTCTGTCTCAGGCCACCCGCACTGTGTACCGACACAGGGTCGTACGCCCCGCCTGCGACGGGCTGACGCACCGGCCCACGGCCCCGACCCACCACCCACCCAAGGGGCGCGGGGCTGTGACATCAGCGGCTCCGCCGCGGGGCGCGACGAGCCACGACGAACCCGCAGCCGCGACACGAGTGTCACCCCCCACCCCCTCACGGGGGTCTGGGGCGCAGCCCCGGGGCCAGGCGATAACAACGAAACGTAACCCTCCGCCTCCGTAATGTGATGTGCTGATACCGCGTCATACGCACAGCAAGGGCTTATGGGGGCACAAGGGAGGGGACAACGCATGGGCTCGGAACACATCCGCCGCTGGGAATCGGGTGCGTTGGCACATGCCGTGACGGACCCCTTCGGCCAGGGCCCCGTCCCCTGGCTGCGCGGCAGCGAGCACTACTTCGACGACACCGGCCAGGTGGTCCCCTGGTACGTGGACGTGGACCCTGCCCCAGCCGCCGCTGCCCACACCACAACCCGGACAGCAACCCGTACACCGAAGATCCCCACCCCCCGAACCGCCGGAGCCCCCCGCGCGGCCGACGACGTCCACCGTCAGATCAAGGGCTTCACCTCCACCGGTGCGGCAGCGCCAGGCGAGGCCATCGACTTCCACATCACTGTCGACCCGCCCCAGCAGTTCAGCGTGGACATCTACCGCATCGGCCACTACGCGGGCGAAGGCGCCAGAAAGATCACCACCAGTCCCCGCCTCCAGGGCATTGTGCAACTGCCCCCGCTCACCGCCGACCGCACAGTCTCCTGCCACCACTGGTGGCTCTCCTGGCGCCTCCAGATCCCGAGTTACTGGAGCATCGGCGCATACGTCGCCGTCCTCACCACCGCCGACGGCTACCGCTCCCACATCCCCTTCACGGTCCGCGACACCCACCCCGCCGACCTGCTGCTTCTCCTCCCGGACGTCACCTGGCAGGCGTACAACCTGTACCCCGAGGACGGCCGCACCGGCGCGAGCCTCTACCACGCCTGGGACGAGAGCGGCCGGCTGCTCGGCGAGGCGGACGCCGCGACGACGGTCTCGTTCGACCGCCCGTACGCCGGCGCGGGCCTGCCGCTGCACGTCGGCCACGCATACGACTTCATCCGCTGGGCCGAGCGCTACGGCTACGACCTCGCCTACGCCGACGCCCGCGACCTGCACGCCGGCCGCGTCGACCCCACCCGCTACCGCGGCCTGGTCTTCCCCGGTCACGACGAGTACTGGTCGGTGCCCATGCGCCGCACCACCGAACTCGCCCGCGAACACGGCACCTCACTCGTCTTCCTCTCCGCCAACACCATGTACTGGCAGGCGGAGCTGAGCCCCTCCCCGTCAGGCGTACCCGACCGCCTGCTCACCTGCCTGAAACGCCGCGGCCCCGGAAAACCCGCCCTCTGGCGCGACATCGACCGCCCGGAGCAGGAGCTCCTGGGCATCCAGTACGCGGGCCGGGTCCCCGAACCGCACCCCCTGGTCGTCCGCAACGTCGAACACTGGCTGTGGGAGGCCACCGGCGCCCACGAGGGTGACGAACTGAAGGGCCTGGTCGCAGGCGAGGCCGACCGCTACTTCCCGCGCACCCCGCTACCCGAACACCAGGGCCGTATCCTCCTGGCCCACTCCCCGTACCGCGACGCCGAAGGCGCCCTCCGCCATCAGGAGACGTCCCTGTACCGCGCCCCCTCCGGCGCCCTCGTCTTCGCCTCCGGCACCTTCGCCTGGTCCCCGGCCCTGGACCGCCCGGGCCACGTCGACGAGCGCATCCAGCGAGCCACGGCCAACCTGCTGGATCGCATCTGCAAGCGAGACTGACCCCATCCCGGCGGGCCCGGGCAGCTCCTCCCGACGAGCCCCGGCGCGAAATCAACCCCCCGCATACGGGAGAATCGAGCCACTTGCACGTCACCGCGGGGAGGAACCGTGTCCGGATTCGTCGAAAAGCCCGAGCCGATCGAGGTTCCGGGCCTGGTGCATCTGCACACCGGCAAGGTGCGCGAGCTGTACCAGAACGAGGCCGGCGACCTCGTGATGGTCGCCAGCGACCGCATCTCCGCATACGACTGGGTGCTCCCCACCGAGATCCCCGACAAGGGCCGCATCCTCACCCAGCTCTCCCAGTGGTGGTTCGACCAGATCGCCGACCTTGTCCCGCACCACGTTCTGAGCAGCGACCTTCCGCCCGGCGCCCCCGCCGACTGGGAGGGCCGCACCGTCGTCTGCAAGTCCCTGCGGATGATCCCGGTCGAGTGCGTCGCCCGCGGCTATCTCACCGGCTCCGGCCTCGCCGAGTACAAGGAGACCCGCACCGTCTGCGGCCTCGCCCTCCCCGAGGGCCTGGCCGACGGCTCGGAACTGCCCGCGCCGATCTTCACGCCCGCAACGAAGGCGGAGGTCGGCGAGCACGACGAGAACGTGTCGTACGAGGAGGTGGCCCGGCAGGTCGGAGCGGAGACCGCGGCGCAGCTGCGCCAGGCCACGCTGGCCGTCTACAGCCGCGGCCGCGACATCGCCCGCGACCGCGGAATCATCCTCGCGGACACGAAGTTCGAGTTCGGCTTCGACGGCGAACAGCTCGTCATCGCGGACGAGGTGCTGACCCCGGACTCCTCCCGCTTCTGGCCCGCCGACGAGTGGCAGCCGGGCCGCCCTCAGGCCTCGTACGACAAGCAGTACGTGCGCGACTGGCTGACCTCCCCCGACTCCGGCTGGGACCGGGGGAGCGAGCAGCCCCCGCCGCCCCTGCCCGAGCAGGTCGTCTCCGCGACCCGCGCCAAGTACGTGGAGGCGTACGAGCGCCTGACCGGCACAAGCTGGTCGTAAAACGAGTCGCAAACACGAAGAAGCCCCCGGCCGATCACCGGGGGCTTCCTCTTCCTGAGCGGACGACGAGGTTCGAACTCGCGACCTCAACCTTGGCAAGGTTGCGCTCTACCAGCTGAGCTACGTCCGCATTGCGCCGTTGCGCGACAGCTACTATACCCAACCTCGCTCCCGTGCGAGACGCGCCGCCGTGTGCCGGTTCTCGGCCCCCAGTTTGGACGCGGCCGACGAGAGATAGTTGCGTACGGTGCCCTGCGACAGCGCGGCCCGCTCCGCGATCTCCGCGACCGGCGCGCCCTCGGCCGCCAGCTCCAGCACCTCGGCCTCACGCGAGGTCAGCGGCGAATCGCCGGCGGCAATCGCGTCGGCCGCCAACTCCGGGTCCACATAACGGTTGCCGGCATGCACGGTACGGATGATCTCCGCGAGCTTCTGCGCGCTGACGGTCTTCGGCACGAACCCCCGCACCCCCGCCTCAAGAGCCCGCTTCAGATGCCCCGGCCGCCCATGACTCGTCACGATCAGCACCCGGCACCCGGGCAGTTCAGCCCGCAGCGATGTGGCCACCTTCACACCGTCCGCACCGGGCATCTGAAGATCCAGTACAGCCACGTCCGGCGCATGGGCCCGAGCCATGGCCAGCGCCTCGGGCCCCGAAGCCGCCTCCGCCACCACGAGCAGATCGTCCTCCAGCGCGAGCAGCGCGGCCATCGCCCCCCGGATCAGATGCTCATCATCGGCAAGCAACAGCCGAACACGCTGTACGGCCGTCATGAGGCGAACCTCTCGCTGATCCCCTCACCCATCGCCTTACGCACCGGGCCTGGACCGGAGGGCGACAGGGCCTTCGAAGACGAAGCCGCCGAAGCCGCCGAAGCCGCGGACGACGAGTCCGGCGAGGGTGCCGGAGGCGACAACGCGGAGGAAGGCAACGGCACCTGAGCCACCACCCGGAACATCCCACCCCCGGCAGGCCCCGCCTCCAGAGTCCCGTCCACCGCCGAGAGCCGCTCCCGCAGCCCCGCAAGCCCGGACCCGGTCCCGCCGCGCGAGTCCGGTGGCGCCCCGTCGTTCTCCACGGTCAGCACGGCAAGGCCGCCCGCCGCCCGCAGCGAGACGTCACAGCGCTCGGCGTTCCCGTGCCGCAGCACATTCGTGGTCGCCTCCCGCACCACCCAGCCGAGCGCCGACTGGACCGCCGCGGGCAGCCCGGCCGTGGAGCCGGTCACCGTGCAGTTGATCCCGGCCGCGTTCAACACTCCCTGCGCACCGGCGAGTTCGGCACCGAGCTCGGCCTCGCGATAGCCGCGTACGACCTCTCGTACTTCCTTCTGCGACTCCTGCGCTATCCGCTGCACCTCGATCATCTGCTCCACGGCCTCCGGCCGCTCACGCCGCGCGAGCTGCACGGCCAGTTCGCTCTTGAGGGCTATCACCGCCAGATTCCGTCCCATCACATCGTGCAGATCCCGCCCGAACCGCAGCCGCTCCTCGGCCACGGCGAGCCGGGTCCTGGTCTCACGGGCCGCGTCGAGCTCGTAGACGGAGTTGAGCAGCCAGACGGAGAACGCGGAGACGAAGGTGTAGAACCCGGCGGCGAGCAGCACCACACCGACCCTGAGGAGTGCCGCGAGTGCGGGGTCGCCCACCGACAGCGAGTAGGCGCCGCAACCCAGGGCGTAGCCCATGACTATGTAGGCCATGCGCCGGTGCTCGCGCACGGCGAGTGCGAGCGTGCCGGTCCCGAAGCCCAGGACACCGATGAACGCCGCCGCCGCAGCTGCTGTGGACGTCTCGTCACCTTCCGGGCCGCGTGTCGCAAGGGTGATGGCCACGACGGCGATAACGGCGGTGGTCACCGCGAGCACCCCCAGCAGCCGCACCGGCCGCGCCCGGGTGCCGCGGGTCCAGTCCAGGGCCCGCGACGCGAACACCGCGCAGAGCGCCGCGTGCCCGACGACCGTCAGGAACAACACCCAGGACAGGGACGAGGGCACCTTCCCGAAGGACGGCAGCCCGAAGGTGGCGACCTCCACGAGCGCGAGGAAGTGGAACGACCAGCGCGTATACGTCTCCACCTTCGCCGGAGTGCTCTTCCCCCGCCACCAACTCCCGGCCCTGCGCATGTCGTTACCCCCCTGTGCGTACGCCGTCATCGCCGCGATTCCCCCGCAACCACCGTCGCACAGCGGTCCAGCCGGAGCAGTGCACGCTGTCATCACTGCCCATGACAAATGTCATCCACCCGGGAGCCGACGCACGAACCGGAAGCGAGCACATGAAAAGACCCCGGTCGCTGGGACCGGGGTCTTATCTCTGAACTTCTGATGCTGGAGCGGACGACGAGGTTCGAACTCGCGACCTCAACCTTGGCAAGGTTGCGCTCTACCAACTGAGCTACGTCCGCATTGCATCCGACCGGCTCTCACCGATCGGCGCGAGCACCACCTTACCTGATCCAAAAGGATGCCCGGTAAGAGATGCAGAGCGGGTGACAGGAATTGCACACTGCGCCTTCCCCCTGGAAGGGGGATGTTCTACTACTGAACTACACCCGCGTAACTCCGTGAGCTGCGGCCTTTCGGCCCGGCCCTTCGGCGTGCTTCAGACTCTAGCTGACCAGCCGGGGTGCAGCGCAAGTCGGTTGTCCCCAGGGCCCGCCGGCGAACCCTGGGGCACCCCTCACTGAGCCGCGGTGAACGCCTCGTACACCTTCTTCGGGATCCGCCCCCGCGCAGGCACGTCCATCTTGTTGGACTGGGCCCAGGCCCGGACGGCCGCCGGGTCGGGAGCCACCGCCGTCTGCCGGTAGGTCTTGCCGGAGCGTGAGTGCTTGCGGCCGGCGTCCACGTAGGGCGCGAGCGCCTTGCGCAGTTCCTTGGCGTTCGTTTGGTTGAGGTCGATCTCGTACGACTTGCCGTCCAGACCGAAGACGATCGTTTCCGCCGCTTCCGAGCCGTCGATGTCGTCGAAGAGAGTGACTACGACACGCTGCGCCACGAATATCGGTCCCTTCGTGCGGCATCTCTGGCGGCAACGTGCGATGACGTGCGGAGATGCCGACTGTTGGCTGATTTATAGAGCGGTATGGAGTCTGTGGAGTGTACGGACTCACGGATGGAGCGAACGAGCAAAGTATCGCCTATTGCCAATTCCGCTGTACAGCTTCTGCGCTACTGCTTCCGTTGTACAGCCCTTGCTCAATGCATTGTGGAGCACGACTTAATCGGTCTCGGTGTCCCACCGCAATAGGGTTCCGGATGTTGATCCGGATCTTTCCCTGGATTTTCCGTGAAGGAAGCCTGTCGATGCGTAATCGTGATGGCCGTCACGTAGATTCCTACCAATCTACTCGCGTAGAAATCTGAGCCGGGTAGTCTGAAGGAACCTGCTCAGCACCACACACCGGGAGTGCCAGTGGCACGCGTCGTAGTCGACGTCATGCTCAAGCCGGAGATCCTCGACCCCCAGGGCCAGGCGGTGCAGCGTGCACTGCCGCGCCTCGGTTTCCAGGGCATCTCCGACGTACGTCAGGGAAAGCGCTTCGAACTCGAGGTGGACGGGCCGGTCGATGACACCGTGCTCGCACGCATCCATGAACTCGCCGAATCCTTCCTCGCCAACACCGTGATCGAGGACTTCGCCGTCAAGGTGGAGGAAGTGAAGGCGGAGGCGGGAAAGTGACCGCTCGTATTGGCGTCGTCACCTTTCCGGGCAGCCTCGACGACCGGGACACGCAGCGTGCGATCCGGCTCGCGGGTGCCGAGCCGGTGGCGCTGTGGCACAAGGACAAGGACCTCAAGCAGGTCGATGCCGTGGTGTTGTGCGGCGGTTTCTCCTACGGCGACTATCTGCGCGCCGGCGCCATCGCGCGCTTCTCGCCCGTGATGGAGACCGTCATCGAGCAGGCGAAATCGGGAATGCCGGTACTGGGCATCTGCAACGGTTTCCAGATCCTCACCGAGGCCCATCTCCTCCCCGGCGGGATGCTCGGAAATGATCACCTTCACTTCATCTGCCGTGACCAGAAGCTGCGGGTGGAGAACGCGGAAACGGCCTGGACCGTCGACTACGACGCGGGCCAGGAGATCAACATCCCGCTGAAGAACATGGAGGGGCGGTACGTCGCCGACGAGCGCACCCTCGACATGCTGGAGGCGGAGGGCCGGGTGGCGTTCCGTTACCTGGCCCGCGGCGCAGCCGCTGATGGATACGGCAACCCCAATGGCTCGATGCGTGACATCGCCGGTATCAGCAACGAGGCCGGCAATGTCGTAGGCCTGATGCCGCACCCGGAGCACGCCGTGGAGCCCCTCATCGGGACCGGCCGCACCGACGGCCTCCCCTTCTTCACCTCGATCCTCAAGAAGCTGGTCAACGTATGAGCCGCACTCCTTTGGACACGGTCGAGCACGCGGCCGCGACCCCGGACGTCGAGCTGCCCTGGGCCGAACTCGGTCTGAAGAAGGACGAGTACGAGCGCGTCGTGGAGATCCTCGGCCGCCGGCCCACCGGTGCCGAACTCGCCATGTACTCGGTCATGTGGTCCGAGCACTGCTCGTACAAGTCGTCGAAGGTGCACCTGCGCCAGTTCGGCGAGAAGGCGCCCCAGTCCGACGCCCTGCTCGTCGGCATCGGTGAGAACGCCGGCGTCGTGGACGTCGGTCAGGGTTACGCGGTCACCTTCAAGGTCGAGTCGCACAACCACCCCTCGTACGTCGAGCCCTACCAGGGCGCGGCCACAGGCGTCGGCGGCATCGTGCGCGACATCATCGCGATGGGTGCCCGCCCGGTCGCCGTCGTGGACCCCCTCCGTTTCGGTGCGGCGGACCACCCGGACACCAAGCGCGTACTCCCCGGTGTCGTCGCCGGCATCGGCGGTTACGGCAACTGCCTGGGCCTGCCGAACATCGGCGGCGAGGTCGTCTTCGACGCCTGCTACCAGGGCAATCCGCTGGTCAACGCCGGTGCCATCGGTGTCATGCGGCACGAGGACATCCACCTCGCGAAGGCCTCCGGCGCGGGCAACAAGGTCATTCTGTACGGGGCTCGTACGGGCGGTGACGGCATCGGCGGCGCCTCGATCCTGGCCAGCGAGACCTTCGACGACGCGAAGCCGTCGAAGCGCCCCGCAGTCCAGGTCGGTGACCCCTTCCAGGAGAAGCTGCTCATCGAGTGCACCCTGGAGGCGTTCCAGGAGAAGCTGGTCGTCGGCATCCAGGACCTCGGCGCGGCGGGTCTCTCCTGCGCCACGTCCGAGCTGGCGTCCAACGGCTCCGGCGGTATGCGCGTGACGCTGGACGACGTACCGCTGCGCGACTCGACCCTCTCGCCCGAGGAAATCCTCATGAGCGAGTCACAGGAACGCATGTGCGCGGTCGTGGAGCCGGAGAAGGTCGACCGGTTCCTGGAGATCTGCGACAAGTGGGACGTCATCGCGACCGTCATCGGTGAGGTGACGGACGGCGACCGGCTTGAGATCTACTGGCACGGCGGCAAGATCGTCGACGTCGACCCGCGCACGGTCGCGCATGACGGTCCGGTCTACGAGCGCCCTTACGCCCGTCCGTCCTGGCAGGACGCCCTCCAGGCGGACGACGCCAACAAGCTTCCGCGACCGGCCGGTTCGGACGAGCTCAAGGACCAGGTCCTGAAGCTGGTCGCCTCGCCCAACCAGGCCTCCAAGTCCTGGATCACCTCCCAGTACGACCACTTCGTGCAGGGCAACACGGTGCTGGCCCAGCCCGAGGACTCGGGCATGATCCGTATCGACGAGGCGTCCGGACTCGGCGTCGCGATCGCCACGGACGGCAACGGGCGGTACACGAAGCTCGACCCGTACGCGGGCGCGCAGTTGGCGCTCGCGGAGGCGTACCGCAATGTCGCCACCACCGGCGCCAAGCCGCTCGCCGTCTCCGACTGCCTGAACTTCGGCTCGCCCGAAGACCCGGCGGTGATGTGGCAGTTCGCAGAGGCCATCCGCGGACTGGCCGACGCCTGCCAGCAGCTGGGCACTCCGGTGACCGGCGGCAACGTCTCGCTCTACAACCAGACGGGCGAGGCGGCCATCCACCCGACCCCGGTCGTGGCCGTACTCGGCGTGATCGACGACGTCGCCCGCCGTACGCCGGTCGCCTTCCAGGAGGAGGGCCAGCTGCTGTACCTCCTCGGCGACACCCGTGAGGAGTTCGGCGGTTCGGCCTGGTCACAGGTGGTCCATGACCACCTCGGCGGGCTGCCGCCTCAGGTGGACCTTGAGCGCGAGCGGCTGCTGGCCGAGATCCTGATCTCCGCCTCCCGCGACGGAATGATCGACTCCGCGCACGACCTGTCCGACGGCGGCCTGATCCAGGCGGTCGTCGAGTCGGCGCTGCTCGGCGACAAGGGCGCGCGCCTGATCGTCCCGGACGGGCTCGACGCGTTCACCCTCCTCCTGTCAGAGTCGGCGGGCCGTGCGGTCGTCGCCGTACCGCGCTCGGAGGAGCTCCGCTTCAACGACATGTGCGGCGCCCGGGGCCTGCCCGCCACCCGCATCGGTGTCGTCGACGGTGACGTGGTCGAGGTCCAGGGCGAGTTCACGCTCACCCTGGCCGAGCTGCGCGAGGCGCACGAGGGCACGATCCCGGCGATTCTGGCCTGATATCCCGTACGCCCCTGAAGCCCCCGCCCGGACTCCGGGCGGGGGCTCTTCGGCTCATCGGACGTAGTCCTTGAGGGCACGGCATCGGCGTGCCCCGCAACCGAGAGATCTTCGAGGCACCGGCCGCCGCGGACTCGCACGCCTAGGGTGATGGACATGCCACCGGCCAAGAAGCGCACCCGTGCATACGACCCCGTCAAGATCCGCGCCGCCGTACTGGCCCAATTCGGGAACGTACAGGCAGCCGTCCGCACCCTCACCCCCGAGCAGCTCACGCAACCCACGCGGCTCGGCGACTGGACCGTACGAGAACTGGCCGCCCATATCGCCGCGGCCGTCGAGAGCGTCAGCCGGACCTTCGACCTGGAGCCACCGGCGAAGGCCGAACTCGCCCTGCTGGACTGGCCGTCCGCGACCATCGCCCCCGCGCTCGCCGCCGCCAACGCCGACCGCACCCGCGACTTCGCCCGCGAGCACCCGGACCTCGACGCGCTGTACGCCCGCACCGAGCAGCGGCTGTCCGAGCGGCTGGCCGCCACCGCGGGCGAGCGACTGCTTGCCACCCGCCCCGGCTTCATGACCCTCGCCGACTACCTCGTCACCCGCACGGTGGAGCTGGTTGTCCACACCGACGACCTGAACGCCGCCGTGCCGGGCCTCGACATCCCGTACGACCGTCAGGCCCTCGCTGCCTGCACCCGCCTGCTCGCCGACGCGCTCGCCGCGAAGGCGCCCGGCGCCTCCACTGAGGTCCGCGTTCCGCCGTTCGCGGTCGTGCAGTGCGTCGAGGGTCCCCGGCACACCCGCGGAACCCCGCCGAATGTCGTGGAGACCGACCCGCTGACCTGGATCCGGCTCGCGGCCGGGCGTACGGAATGGCGTACGGCCCTCGACGACGCCAAGGTCAGCGCCAGCGGCGAGCGAGCCGACCTGGGCGGACTGCTCCCGCTGATGGGCTGAGCAGCCGGGGATGGGCAGGAAGTTGCGCGAAAATGGAAGGGAACCAACAACCCCACCCGTCCCGTCACAGCGACATGCGAACGCAACGGCTAACTCTCAGCGTCCTGGCGGTCACCGGCCTGCTCGCCACCGCGGCCTGCGGCACGGAGAAAAGTGACGACGGATCCGCGTCCGTCGGCGCCGGGCAGCAGACGAAGATCACCGGCAAGCACTGGAAAGTGGACAGCGTGAACGTCGGGGGCACCACGTACGACGCCCCGGCCGACGCCCACATCGAGTTCGGCGAGGACGGCAAGGTGGGCGGCAACTACGGCTGCAACCACTTCGGGGCGACCGCCGAGATGCAGGGCGACACGATCAAGGTCGGCTCCGACACCCTGCAGACCAAGATGGCCTGCGGTGAGAAGCCGATGGAGTTCGAGTCCAAGATGGCCGAGACGCTCTCCGAGAGCACGATCACGACCAAGGTCGACGGCGACAAGCTGACGCTCACCACCAAGGACGGGCACACGGTGAAGCTCACCGCCCAGAAACCGGCCAAGCTCCAGGGCACGAAGTGGAACGTCACCGGCAGCACCAACAAGGGGGGCACGGTCACCGCGCTGGCCTCCGAGGCCGAGGGCAAGGTCCACCTCACCTTCGACGGCAAGGGCACCGTCCGCGGTCAGCTCGGTTGCAACAAGGTGTCGGCAAAGGCGACGGTCAGCGACGGGCAGATCACTCTGGGATCCCCATCCACCACCCGCATGATGTGCTCCCCCTCACTCATGGACACCGAAAAAGCCCTGCTGAAGCTCTTCAACGGCAAGGCCACCTATGAGCTGAAGCACCGCACCCTCACCCTGACCAGCGAAAACGGCAGCGGCGTCGAAGCCGTCGCCGCCAAGTGATCCACAACGAGCCCGAATCCCCCATTCGGACCAGCGGCCGACCTCGCCTACACTCGGTGGCGTGCCACGTGGTGACGGTCGACTCAGTCATGATCTGCTCCCCGGCGAGAAAGGCCCCCAGGACGCTTGCGGCGTCTTCGGAGTCTGGGCTCCCGGTGAAGAGGTCGCCAAGCTCACTTACTTCGGGCTGTACGCCCTCCAGCATCGGGGCCAGGAATCCGCGGGAATCGCGGTCAGCAACGGCTCCAAGATCCTCGTCTTCAAGGACATGGGCCTGGTGTCCCAGGTCTTCGACGAGGCCGCACTCGGCTCCCTCCAGGGTCATATCGCGGTCGGTCACGCCCGCTATTCGACCACCGGCGCCTCGGTGTGGGAGAACGCCCAGCCCACGTTCCGTGCCACGGCGCACGGCTCCATCGCGCTGGGCCACAACGGCAACCTGGTCAACACGGCCCAGCTCGCCGAGATGGTCGCCGACCTGCCCAAGCAGGAGGGCCGCACTCCGCGTGTGGCGGCCACCAACGACACCGACCTGCTCACGGCGCTCCTCGCCGCCCAGGTCGACGAGGACGGCAAGCCGCTGACCATCGAGGAGGCCTGCGCCAAGGTCCTCCCGCAGGTCAAGGGCGCCTTCAGCCTCACCTTCATGGACGAGCACACGCTGTACGCGGCCCGCGACCCACAGGGCATCCGCCCCCTGGTTCTCGGCCGCCTGGAGCGCGGCTGGGTGGTCGCCTCCGAGTCCGCGGCTCTCGACATCTGCGGTGCCAGCTACGTCCGCGAGATCGAGCCGGGCGAGTTCGTCGCCATCGACGAGAACGGCCTGCGCTCCTCGCGATTCGCGGAAGCGAAGCCCAAGGGCTGTGTCTTCGAGTACGTGTATCTGGCCCGCCCGGACACCGACATAGCCGGCCGGAACGTATACCTCTCGCGCGTCGAGATGGGCCGCAGGCTCGCCAAGGAAGCCCCCGTCGAAGCCGATCTCGTCATAGCGACTCCGGAGTCCGGCACGCCCGCCGCGATCGGTTACGCGGAGGCCTCCGGCATCCCCTTCGGCGCGGGCCTGGTGAAGAACGCGTACGTCGGCCGGACCTTCATCCAGCCTTCACAGACAATCCGCCAGCTCGGCATCCGCCTGAAGCTGAACCCCCTCAAGGAAGTCATCAGGGGCAAGCGCCTGATCGTCGTGGACGACTCGATCGTGCGCGGCAACACGCAGCGCGCGCTCGTACGGATGCTGCGCGAGGCGGGCGCGGCCGAGGTCCACATCCGGATCTCCTCGCCGCCCGTGAAGTGGCCCTGCTTCTTCGGTATCGACTTCGCCACGCGCGCCGAGCTGATCGCCAACGGCATGACGGTCGATGAGATCGGCAAGTCCCTGAGCGCCGACTCCCTGGCGTACATCTCCATCGACGGCATGATCGAGGCGACCACCATCGCCAAGCCGAACCTCTGCCGCGCCTGCTTCGACGGCGAGTACCCGATGGACCTCCCGGACCCCGAACTGCTCGGCAAGCAGCTCCTGGAGACGGAGCTGGCGGCGGGCCCGGCGGCCACGGCCGCGGCCGACGCGATCCGTCGCCCGTAAGCCCGTACCAACCAACCCGAAGGTTCTCAGGCAATGTCTGCTGCATCTGATCAGTCGACTCCGGCCCCGGGCACTGCTGGTGCTTCCTACGCGGCCGCCGGCGTCGACATCGAAGCGGGCGACCGCGCCGTGGAGCTCATGAAGGAGTGGGTGAAGAAGACGCAGCGCCCCGAGGTCCTCGGCGGCCTCGGCGGCTTCGCCGGCCTCTTCGACGCCTCCGCCCTCAAGCGCTACGAGCGCCCGCTGCTTGCCTCCGCCACAGACGGCGTCGGTACGAAGGTCGACCTCGCCCGGCAGCTCGGTGTGTACGACAGCATCGGCCACGACCTGGTCGCGATGGTCATGGACGACATCGTGGTGTGCGGCGCCGAACCGCTCTTCATGACCGACTACATCTGCGTCGGCAAGGTGCACCCCGAGCGCGTCGCCGCCATCGTGAAGGGCATCGCCGAGGGCTGCGTCCTCGCGGGCTGTGCGCTCGTCGGCGGCGAGACGGCCGAGCACCCCGGGCTCCTCGGCCCGGACGACTTCGACGTCGCGGGCGCCGGCACGGGAGTGGTCGAAGCCGACCGGCTCCTTGGCGCCGATCGCATCCGCAAGGGGGACGCGGTCATCGCCATGGCCTCCTCCGGCCTTCACTCGAACGGGTACTCGCTCGTCCGCCACGTCCTCTTCGACCGCGCCGGGCTCAGCCTCGACCAGCACGTCGAGGACTTCGGCCGCACCCTCGGCGAGGAGCTCCTGGAGCCCACCAAGATCTACTCCCTGGACTGCCTGGCCCTCACCCGCACCACCGAGGTCCACGCCTTCTCACACGTCACCGGCGGCGGGCTGGCGGCCAACCTGGCCCGAGTGATCCCCGACACCCTGCACGCAAGGGTGGACCGCACCACCTGGGCCCCCGCCCCGGTCTTCGACCTGGTCGGTACGACCGGCCGGGTCGACCGCCTGGAGCTGGAAAAGACCCTGAACATGGGCGTGGGCATGATCGCGATCGTCCCCGAGGAATCAGCGGACGTGGCGCTGGCCACACTCGCCGACCGAGGCGTGGACGCATGGGTCGCAGGCGAGATCACAGACCGCGAGGACCACGAGACGGGCGCGGAGCTGAACGGCGACTACGCCGCGTAACCGTACTTGCCGAAGTCCGGTGCAGGTCACCGCGCCCCCTCAGGGGCACCCCGGTCAGGGGCGCGGAGCCCGCAGCTTCAAAACCGCGAACCCAGCGGAGCGCCGCGCACAGCGCAAAACCCGGTCCGGTGCGTTAACCGCTCCGGACCGGGTGAAGCGCTGCTAAGACAGTCAAGCGCCGCGACGCTGCTGTTGCGACGAAGGACCGGACTCGTCGTCCTCGTCCTCATCGTCGTCGTTGTACAGATCCGCGTACTGGGCGTACGGGTCATCGTCTTCGTCATCCTCGAACGGCTCGCCATTCGGCGGCTGATTCGAAGTCGAAGCGCCCAGCTCACTGGCCAGACGCGACAGGTCAGTCCCGCCGCTGTTGTACTTCAGCTGGCGGGCGACCTTCGTCTGCTTGGCCTTGGCCCGGCCGCGCCCCATGGCTCGACCCCCTCGGTGACGGGGCTCGACGGCCCCAGAGTCTTGACACGCGTTCATGATCTGGAACGGGCTCTCCGCAGAGAGACCGGTCCGTAGGGCTTCCACGGTACCTGAGCCCACGCCCATACGGTACGTCGCCCGCAGGACGTGCCGCCGCCCAGGACCCTCGGGGAGCCCTGTCCCCGCTGGTCAACCGCGATTTTAACCTCTTCTGGACGTACGACCCGCCGACGAACGTGAGAGTAATCTCCAACGCCCGTCGGCGGGTACCCCGCCGGAGACCCGGGCTCCGCCGCGGCCTCAGTGGCGCCGCGCCTCCGCCATCCGCTGCTCGGCGATCCGGTCGGCCGCCGCGGCCGGCGGAATCCCGTCTTCCTTCGCGCGTGCGAAGATCGCCAACGTGGTGTCGTAGATCTTCGCGGCCTTCGCCTTGCACCGCTCGAAGTCGAACCCGTGGAGCTCGTCGGCGACCTGGATGACACCGCCCGCGTTCACGACGTAGTCCGGCGCGTACAGGATCCCGTGGTCGGCGATGTCCTTCTCGACGCCCGGGTGCGCGAGCTGGTTGTTGGCGGCACCGCACACGATCCTCGCGGTGAGGGCGGGCACGGAGTCGTCGTCGAGGGCCCCGCCCAGCGCGCAGGGGGCGTAGATGTCGAGGCCGTCGACGCGGATCAGTTCGTCGGTGTCCTTGACGGCCAGTACGTCCCGGTGCTGCTCGGTGATCCGCCGTACGGCCTCCTCGCGCACGTCCGTGACGAAGACCTCGGCGCGCTCCGCCACGAGGTGTTCCACCAGGTGGCGGCCCACCTTGCCGACGCCGGCGATGCCGATCCGGCGGGCCCGCAGCGAAGGATCGCCCCACAGGTGCTGGGCCGAGGCCCGCATGCCCTGGTAGACGCCGTACGCGGTCAGCACGGAGGAGTCGCCTGCTCCGCCCTTCTCCGGTGAGCGGCCGGTCGTCCAGCGGCACTCCTGGGCCACGACGTCCATGTCGGCCACGTACGTGCCGACGTCGCACGCCGTGACGTACCGACCGCCGAGCGAGGCCACGAATCGGCCGTACGCGAGCAGCAGCTGCTCGGTCTTGATCTTCTCGGGATCGCCGATGATCACGGCCTTGCCGCCGCCGTGGTCGAGCCCGGCCATGGCGTTCTTGTACGACATCCCGCGCGACAGGTTCAGCGCGTCGGCGACGGCCTCTTCCTCGCTCGCGTAGGGGTAGAAGCGCGTGCCGCCGAGGGCGGGGCCCAGGGCGGTCGAGTGGATGGCGATGACGGCCTTGAGGCCGGTGGCGCGGTCCTGGCAGAGCACGACTTGCTCATGACCTCCCTGATCCGAGTGGAACAGGGTGTGCAGGACGCCGTTGGTTACGTCGGTCACGGTGGTGACTCCTGGGTAAGTAGCGGCGGTTCTGGGGCGGGGCCCGTAGGGGTGGCGGGTTCCGTGACATTGAGATTAGAGCTTCCGCGTTCCCGCCACTGGCGCGGTGCTCAGGATCACCTTCTCTCGGAGTACGGTCACGTTGTGCCATCGGACGCTGTGCAGTGTGTCCCCGCGCCCCCGCGCGGGGGTTTCAGGGGTTTTCCGTCAGGTCCGCGGGGGAGGGAGCAGGCGTGCCCAAGGTGCCCTCGGTGATCGTCCCGTACGCGGCCTATCTGCGCGTGTACGAACCGCTGGCCGCCTTCCCGGAACCGGAGCGCGGCCACTGGGCGCGGTACGCGCGCCGCTCCGACCGGCCCTCGTACCAGGACGAACTGCGACGCTCCCTGGCCGACTTGTTGCCCACGCCACCGATCCCGGTGCCCGTGCACGAGAGCGGCGACGCCTTCGTCGCGGACGTGGACGGCGTGCTGTGCGTGTGCCCCTGGCGCACCCGGCTGCGCGGCTGGCAAGCCCTGGGAGAGCTGGCCGAGGAGCTGCCAGGGCCGGTCCTGGACGCGGTGCTGCCGCCGGTCGTACGCCGGCAGACCTCCCAGGACTACGAGCGCTGGCTGAGCCGCAACCCCGACGCCCGCCCCTGGATCCGCACCTCGACCTGGCACGTACCGCTGAACTGGTTCGTGCTGGTCGCCGACGAGGAGCGCGAGTACGACAAGGGCTCGGACGAGGACGCGCCCGTACTGCGCTACCGGACGCCCATGGTGCAGGCGCGGCGGCGGGTGGCGCGGGGGCTGAAAGCGCTCAAGGACGCCATCGACGAAGGGCCGCTGATCGACGGGCTTGTCGATGTGGGGCGCTGGCTGGAGGAGTTCCATCCGCGCTCGCTGGTGGAGCTGGATTACGGCGGCCTGGTGCACGTCCTGTCCGCCGAGCAGCTCGACAGCGACCATTCGGCGGCGGATGTGGCCGAGGGGATCGAGGCGCTGCGTACGGGCGACGGGGTCGGGGCCGGGGAGGCGTACGGTCGGCTGGTCGAACGCTGGCGGGCGGTCCGGGATCGCCGTTCGGCGAACTGACGGGACGTAAGTCACCATCGGGACTTTGAGGGTAAGCGTGACGGACGGCACTAACGCGGACCTTGCACCAGACGCCCCTCCTCATGTCAAAATAGGACAAGGAGTCCGGGGAGGGCTCCATCTACCCATGTATGGGTGGAATCTCAGCATTGCACGCTATGGGGGGTCTCGTGACTCCTGATCGCTCTGTGACTGATCGTCACAGTGGCGTGACTGTCCGCTATGGCATGGTCCATCGGCTTCCGTCGCTGATGAACACCTGGGAGGGCAATTCCATCGGTTTGGCCGACGCGGCTGGACGGATGGTGTAGTTGTAGTGCCGAGGACAAGCCGTTCGTCCTATAACCGACTCGACCCGCGTCCGCCATTTCGGGCAACGCGGGTCAAGGTGCAGAATTTAGAGGAAAGAACCGAGAAGGTTCGGTTCTCCCGAGGAGGCCGCTCATGACCGCTCGCACCCCTGATGCCGAGCCGCTGCTGACCCCCGCTGAGGTCGCCACGATGTTCCGTGTTGACCCGAAGACGGTCACGCGGTGGGCGAAGGCCGGCAAGCTCACGTCGATCCGCACGCTCGGCGGGCATCGCCGCTACCGCGAAGCTGAGGTCCGCGCGTTGCTAGCGGGCATCCCGCAGCAGCGTAGCGAAGCCTGAACAACTGAATAGCAGGGCATTTCGGCAGGTTCCCCCAACGTGCCGGACTGCTCGAACCAAAGCTCCAAGCGACGCGGGTGCTGCCCCAACAGAGCCCACGCCCGAGCCAGAACCTCAAGCAACAAGGGTGCGTCGTCGATCGCGCTGGACTCCGCCGGGTCCAGCGCGATCTTTTTTGTGCGGGATCCCTGACGGGGTGTGAGTGGTCGTGGGATGTCTGGGTGGTATCTGAGCGGTCTGTAGTGCCGCTTGGGGCCGGTTTGGATCCGGTTGCGGGGCCGCCCCGGGGGTGGGGTGCAATTGCACATATAAAATTGACTGGTTGTAGGTGACTGGTAAGTACCGCCGATTTGAAAACCTATGCAGTGACACCCGTCACACACCAGGGCCCTTGATGAGGGTGTGTTACCTGCGGTAGTGGCGGGAGCTCATGCCGTTGCGGGGCTTTCGTCCTCCGCTAGGCCTTCCGGGGTGTCCGCGTCGTCCGCAGCGAGCTCCATGGCCATGGCCAGGTTCTGGAGGCGGTGGCAGATCGGGCAGTGCCGGGTCAGATGCCGGTACCCGGAGGCGGCCTGCAGATGGGCGCGGAGCAGAGCCCGCGTCTCGTGCCGGGCGAACGCGGTCATACGCCACCTCCAAGGGGTCGGTTGCCCTTGGTGTTTGAGTACCGGCGGAATGTGACGGCGTCAATGGGCGAGCGGGCTCGTTCCCCGCTTGGCGCCCCACCCGCCCACCCACCCCGCCGCAGGCAGGGGGGCCTTGGGGTGCAGCCCCCGGTTCCGGGAAGGGGCTGGGCTGGGCTGGGGAAAGGAACCCCAACGCAAAGGGGCCCGCATCCTTACCGGATGCGGGCCCCTACAACTGCGGTCCTGACGGGATTTGAACCCGCGGCCTCCACCTTGACAGGGTGGCGAGCACTCCAAACTGCTCCACAGGACCTGGTTTCGCAGAGCGATTGTTGCGTTGCGCTGCGAGAAGAGACTCTACAGGAGCAGAGCCCCAAGGGTCGAACTCACCCAGCGCACAGACCCCGTTACGGAACAGCCGCATCGATCGCTTTCACGATCCGCTTGTCCGAGACGGGATAAGCCGTGCCCAGCGCGTGAGCGAAGTAGCTGACCCGCAGCTCCTCGATCATCCACCGGATGTCCAGGACCTGTTGAGGAACGGGCCGCCCCGCAGGCATCTGCTCAAGAAGCCAGGCGTACTCGTCCTGCATCTCATGGACCTTCGCCATACGCGTCGTATCCCGCTGGACGTTCGTCGACATCTGCTGGAGACGCCGGTCCGCGGCCACCAGATACCGCATCAGATCCGGCAGGCGGCGAAGACCCGCTGCCGTCACGAAGCCCGGCTTCACAAGGGCGTCCAGCTGCGCCCGTACGTCCGTGAGGTTCGCGAGCAACGCAGGACTCCGTACGGACTTCAGACGCCGCTCACACGCCTGCCAGGCGGCCAGGACCTGCTGGACCTGGTCGACCGTACGGACCGTCGTGTCCACGATCTCGGCACGCACCTTGTCGTACAGCTTCCGATACGACTCCTCGTCCCAGGCCGGCCCGCCGAAGTCCCCGATCAGCTTGTCGGCGGCAGCGGTCGCGCAGTCGTCGAACAGCGCCTGGATCGATCCGTGCGGGTTCGCCGACAGCGCCAGCTTCTGCGGGTTGGTGAGTTTCTCCGACGCGAACTTGGCCGGGTTCACCGGGATCCCCAGCAGGATCAGCCGCCGCGTGCCCTTCCACATCGCCTGCTGCTGCTCGGCCTCGGTGTCGAAGAGGCGTACGGAGACGGTGTCGCCGTCGTCGACGAGCGCCGGGTACGCCTTCACCGGCTGGCCGGCGCGACGCGTCTCGAAGACGCGGGTGAGCGAGCCGATCGTCCAGTCCGTGAGGCCCTTGCGCTCCAGGGACTCCCCGCCCGTGCGTTCGGCCGTCGCCGCTGCCGCCTGTGAGATCGCCTGCCGCGCCTTCGGTTTCAGGCGCAGCTTCAGAGCCTCCAGATCCTTGTCCTCGGCCAGCTTGCGCCGCCGCTCGTCGACGATCCGGAAGGTGATGCGGAGATGGTCGGGGACCTTCGCCCAGTCGAAGTCGTCGGCGCTGAGGGGCACGCCGACCATGCGCTTCAGCTCGCGGGCCATCGTCGTCGTCAGCGGCTCCTGCTGCGGCATCGTGCGGTCAGAGGCCGACGGCACCGCCCGCTCCAGGAACCTCTGCGCGAAGTTGGGGGCAGGGACGTAATTCCGCCGGATCGGCTTAGGGAGGGACCGGATCAGCTCCGTGACGACTTCCTCCCTCAGCCCGGGGATCTGCCAGTCGAAGCCCTCGTCCGTGACCTGGTTGAGGACCTGGAGCGGGATGTGCACGGTCACGCCGTCCGCGTCGGCTCCCGGCTCGAACTGGTACGTCACGCGGAACTTGAGCCGTCCCTGACGCCAGGAGTCCGGGTAGTCGTCCTTGCTGACGTCGCCTGCACGTTCGTTGATGAGCATCGACCGCTCGAAGTCGAGCAGCTCGGGCTCCTCGCGCCGTTTGTGCTTCCACCAGGAGTCGAAGTGCGCGCCCGACACGACGTGTTCGGGCACCCGCTGGTCGTAGAAGTCGAAGAGTGTGTCGTCGTCGACCAGGATGTCGCGGCGGCGGGCGCGGTGCTCCAACTCCTCGACCTCGGTGAGGAGTTTGCGGTTGTCGGCGAAGAACTTGTGGTGCGTTCGCCAGTCGCCCTCGACGAGCGCGTTGCGAATGAAAAGTTCGCGGGACGTCTCCGGGTCGATCCGCCCGTAGTTGACCTTGCGTTGGGCGATGATCGGTACGCCGTACAGCGTGACCTTCTCGTACGCCATCACCGCCGCCTGGTCCTTCTCCCAGTGCGGTTCGGAGTACGTGCGCTTCAGCAGGTGCTCGGCCAGGGGCTCGACCCACTCGGGCTCGATCTTGGCGTTGACGCGGGCCCAGAGGCGGGACGTCTCGACCAACTCGGCGGACATCACGAAACGCGAAGGCTTCTTGAAGAGCGCCGAGCCCGGGAAGATCGCGAACTTGGCGTTCCGGGCGCCCAGATACTCGTTCTTCGAGCCCTCCTTCACGTCCTTCATGCCGACGTGGGAGAGGAGGCCGGCGAGGAGCGAGATGTGGACCTGCTGGTCGGGTGCGTCGTCCTCGTTGAGATGGATGCCCATCTGCTTGGCAACCGTGCGGAGTTGGGAGTAGATGTCCTGCCACTCCCGGATCCGCAGGAAGTTCAGATACTCCTGCTTGCACATCCGCCGGAAGGCCGACGAGCCTCTCTCCTTCTGCTGCTCGCGGATGTACCGCCAGAGGTTGAGGAAGGCGAGGAAGTCGCTCGTCTCGTCCTTGAAGCGGGCGTGCTGCTGGTCCGCCTGCGTCTGCTTGTCCGCCGGGCGCTCACGCGGGTCCTGGATGGAGAGCGCGGCGGCGATCACCATGACCTCGCGGACACAGCCGTTCTTGTCGGCCTCCAGGACCATCCGCGCCAGCCGGGGGTCGACGGGCAGCTGGGCCAGCTTGCGGCCGCTCTCGGTGAGACGCTTGCGTACGTCCTTCTGCTGGGGGTCCAACGCGCCCAGTTCCTGGAGGAGCTGGACGCCGTCACGGATGTTGCGGTGGTCCGGAGGATCGATGAACGGGAACTTCTCTATGTCCCCAAGGCCCGCGGCGGTCATCTGGAGGATGACGGAGGCCAGGTTCGTACGGAGGATCTCGGCGTCCGTGAACTCCGGTCGGGCGGTGAAGTCCTCTTCGCTGTAGAGGCGGATACAGATGCCGTCACTGGTGCGCCCGCAACGGCCCTTGCGCTGGTTGGCGCTGGCCTGCGAGATCGCCTCGATGGGGAGGCGCTGGACCTTCGTACGGTGGCTGTATCTGGAGATGCGGGCGGTGCCCGGATCGATGACGTACTTGATGCCCGGGACCGTCAGCGACGTCTCCGCGACGTTGGTCGCCAGCACGATCCTGCGGCCGGTGTGTGGCTGGAAGACGCGGTGCTGCTCGGCGTGCGAGAGGCGGGCGTACAGAGGGAGGACTTCGGTGAACCGGTAGTTCTTCTTCGTCAGCGCGTCCGCGGTGTCCCGGATCTCCCGCTCCCCCGAGAGGAAGACGAGGATGTCGCCCTTCCCCTCTCCCTGAAGCTCCTCGACGGCGTCGCAGATCGCGGTGATCTGGTCCCGGTCGACATCCTCGCTGTCCTCTTCGAGGAGCGGGCGGTAACGGACCTCGACCGGGTACGTACGACCGCTGACCTCGACGATCGGGGCATTCCCGAAGTGCCGGGAGAAGCGCTCCGGGTCGATGGTCGCCGAGGTGATGACGACCTTCAGATCCGGCCGCTTGGGCAGCAGCTGAGCCAGATACCCCAGCAGGAAATCGATGTTCAGCGACCGCTCGTGCGCCTCGTCGATGATGATCGTGTCGTACGCGCGCAGCTCACGGTCGGTCTGGATCTCCGCGAGCAGGATGCCGTCCGTCATGAGCTTGATGAACGTCGAGTCCTGGTTCACCTGATCGGTGAACCGGACCTTCCAGCCCACGGCCTCGCCCAGTGGGGTGTCGAGCTCCTCGGCGACACGCTCGGCGACCGTACGGGCCGCGATGCGGCGGGGCTGTGTATGCCCGATCATGCCGCGGACCCCGCGACCGAGCTCGACACAGATCTTGGGAATCTGCGTGGTCTTGCCGGACCCCGTCTCACCGGCGACGATCACGACCTGGTGATCACGGATTGCCGCCGCGATCTCGTCCTTCTTCTGGCTGACAGGCAGCTGCTCGGGATACGAAACGGTCGGCACCCGCGCCTGCCGCTCAGCCATACGCGACTCGGCCCTGGCCACCTCCGCCTCGATCTCGGCGAGTACGGCAGCCCGAGCCTCATCCTTACGAATCCGACGCGCCCCCTCCAGCCTGCGCCCGAGCCGATGCGCATCGCGCAGAGACAGCTCAGCCAGACGGGGGGCGAGATCACCGAGGGCGGGGGCGGGGGCAGGGTGCGTAGACATACGGGGTCCAGGATCGCACCTCGGGAAAAGTAGTGGCGAATGGATTTGCGTTCCGTCCTGCCCGCTCATGTCACAGGAGGTCGGGCGGAGGGAATCAGTGGCGGCCGGTCGGCAGCCAGCGGCCCAGGTAGGCACGCAGGCCGTCCAGGTCGGCACCCTGAGCGACATAGCCGAGATAGCCGTCGGGGCGCACAAGCCCGTGCACGACGCCCGGCCACGGGCTCTGCCCATCGAGCCGGTGCACAGCGACCAGATCGGCCTGCCCTGCCAGGACGGGGGCGAGTCGTTCGTCGGGCCAGAGGGGCGGTGGCCCGGACAACAGCAGGTGCCAGCCCGGCGCTGCCGTCCGTGCCTGCAGACCGCGTGGCAGGTCGGGCAGCCGGTCCCCCGCCCGCGGTCCGCTCCTTGGCGGGCGCGAGCCTGCTGTGGAGGCGGGGCTGCGTCGATAGTGGATGCCCAGTTCGGAGACGGTTCGGAAGAGCCGGCCGCGCAGTCCCGGCGGCCGCAGCGCCAACGGTGCCAGGCGCGGGGCGAGTTTGGTGCGGCCGAAGCGGATGAGGGGGTTGCTGCTGGTGCCGATGCTGAACGCACGGTCGGTGAAGCGCAGCACGCTGCGGCCGACCGGGGCACGCTCGGCCTCGTACGTCCCCAGCAGCTCTTCGGACGCGGCGCCCCGGCAGACCAGGGCGAGCTTCCAGCCGAGGTTGAGTGCGTCCTGGATCCCGGTGTTCATGCCCTGCGCTCCGGCCGGGCTGTGGATGTGGGCCGCGTCGCCCGCGAGGAAGCAGGGGCCGGAGCGGTAGGAGGCGGCGCCGCGGTTGTGGAGGCGGAAGTCGGTCATCCAAGCGGGGTCCCGCAGCGTCAGCCGGTCGTCGGTGTAGCGGTCGGCGATCTTCTGCAGCAACGGCAGCTCCACCTCGAGCTCCGGGGTGTCGGGCGGCCGCATCGTGAGCATGCGCCAGCCGGCCGGTGAGCCGAGCGGGAAGAAGAACAGCATCCCGGCCCTGCTCAGATACGTATGCACGGCACCCGGCTCCAGCCCGTCGACCTCCAGGTCGGCCAGCAGGAACGTCTGCGGATACGCGTACCCCTCGAAACCGATACCGGTCTGGGCGCGCACCGTGCTGTGGGCGCCGTCGCACCCCACGACATAGCGCGCCTCCACGGCCTCCTGCGAGCCGTCGCCGTCCCGCAGCCGGCAGATGACGGACGAGTCCTTCACGTCCAGCCGGACCAGCTCGGCGCCGCGTTCGATCGTCACGTCCCGCGTGGCCAGGTGCTCGGAGAGGACGGCCTCGGTTTCGGCCTGCGAGAGGAACAACAGGAAGGGGTACGCGGTGTCGGTCAGCCCGATGTCGAACAACGGCAGCGTCACCACGCGGCCGGGCAGGTGCATGCGCAGCCGCATCGCCGGGTTGCCGCGGGCGACCAGCTCCTCCGTCACGCCGAAGCCTGCCAGCGCCTCCAGGGTGCGGGGCTGGATGGCCAGCGCCCGTGACTCGCGGGCCCGGTCGAGGGAACGGTCGACGATCCTGAACCGGCTCCCGTACGCGCGCAGTTGCGCGGCGAGGGCGAGACCGGTCGGGCCCGCGCCCACCACCAGCACGTCCAGCGGTGCCGTCATGAATCCACGGTAGTGCGTGTGGAGCGGGGCACGGCGAAGGCCCCCGATCGGGGATCAGGGGCCTTGGGTGGTGGCTGGGGCCGGGGTCGAACCGGCGACCTTCCGCTTTTCAGGCGGACGCTCGTACCAACTGAGCTACCCAGCCATGCAACCTTGAGGTTGCAGCGGTCCTGACGGGATTTGAACCCGCGGCCTCCACCTTGACAGGGTGGCGAGCACTCCAAACTGCTCCACAGGACCAAGCTGTTGCGTGCGAACAGTGTCGCACACGGGGTGGCGTGCTCCCAACGGGATTTGTGACCGGGGGTTCACGCTGTGGCGGCTCGATGTCGCTGGATCAGCGTATCAGACCGGGGGCCGTGGCCCGCACCTCTGACCTGCGGGGCCACGGCTTCCCGGCTGTCCTCGACGAGCAGGTATTCGCGCATGCCGCCGTGTGCGCCGCCGCAGCCGATGATGCCGGAGGGGACACCCTGCGGGTTCACGACGACGCGGTCGCCCACCTTCAGGTCCGTGACCTCGGCGCCGACCTCGACGATCTCGCCGGACGGCTCGTGGCCGAGGGGTACGGGGATCATCGCTCCGCCCGGGCCCAGGGGTGTGGCGGGGCTCGTACGAAGCCGGTCCCGCCCGGGTTCGTACGAGCCCCGTCGGATCAGGCGGCCGACCAGCCGTTGTCGACCGGGAGGACGGCGCCGTTGATGTAGCTCGCGGCGTCGGAAGCGAGGAAGACGATGGCGGCGGCCTGTTCCTCGGCGGTGGCGAGCTTGTCGCCGACGCCGACGCCGAGGTGGGGGCCGAGTGCGGCGGGGCCGTGGGCGTCCGGTCGTACGTCGGGGCGGAGGTTGGTGGCGGTGCCGCCGGGAGCGATGGCGTTGGCCCTGATGCCGGACTTGCGGTACATCACGGCGAGGGATTTGGTCAGGCCGACGATGCCGTGCTTGGAGGTGGTGTAGGCCGCCCCGGCGGCGCTGCCGCGGAGGGCGGCCTCGGAGGCGGTGAAGACGATCGCCCCGCTGCCCGCGGTGAGCAGGTGCGGCAGGGCGGCCCGGGTCAGGCGGAAGGGCGCGGTGAGGTTGACCCCGATGACGCTGTCCCACTCGTCGTCTTCGGTCTCGCCGAGGGCCGACATGTGGTCCATGATTCCGGCGTTGTTGACGAGGACGTTCAGGCCGCCGAAGGCCTGTACGGCGGTGTCGACGATCTCGGCGATGACCTGCTGGTCGCGGAGGTCGCCGATGACCGCCTTGGCTGTTCCGCCCGCTTCGTCGATCGTCCTGACGGTCTGCTCGGCGCCTTCCTGGTTGACGTCCGCCACCAGGACGCTCGCGCCCTCCTCGGCGAACTTCACGGCTGTGGCCCGGCCGATGCCGGAGCCTGCTCCGGTGACGATGACGCTGCGTCCCTGAAGGCCGGTGCTGGTCATGAGTGTGCTCCTCTGGTGGTGGAGTGCGGGCGTTGCGGCTTACTTGAGTTAGGCAAGCAGGGAGGAGTTACTTGAGGCAAGCAAAGTCTCGGAATTCGGCTTGCTTGAGTTAGGCAATTAGCTGTTAAAGTGTGAAGCGTGTCCACACCGTCCTCAGCAGCAGGTGAAGTCTCGCCAGATGTGATCATGATCGAGCGCGCACTCACCCGCGCTACGTACCTCTCCGGCCGAGCCCGGCAGCACGAGCGCCTCATGGCGCTCTCAGGTCTGCCGCTGGACCGTGCCGCCGTGGCGGTCCTGAGGCAGCTCGCGGAGAGTGAGCCGCTGCGGCTCGGGGAGCTGGCGGCCCGTTTGTCGGTGGAGGCCTCGCACGTCACCCGTCAGGTGCAGCATCTGGAGAGGGTCGGCTATGCGAGCCGTGTCCCCGACCCCGACGATCGCCGGGCCCAGCAGGTTCGGCTCACGCCGGCCGGCGAGGAGGCGTTCGCCCGCGTCCGGGAGGCCAGTGCCCGGGGTATGCAGGTGGCTCTCGCCGACTGGTCGCCCGAGGAGTTGCGGCAGCTCGCCTCGCTCGTCCACCGGATGGTCGACGACTTCGTCGGGCGGGCGGAGGCTGAACTCTAGGTACCGCCGCCTCCGGAGCACACGACCTACACGGATGGTCTTGCCATGTACGGGAGTATCAGCGAGAAGCCGTCGCCTACTCGTGGGGACGGGCAGCATGTGCTGGTCGTCGTCGACGATCCCGGGACCGCGGAACTCCTCACTACCACCTTGAAGTTGGCGGGCTATCGGGTCGGTACGGCGGGTACGGGGGCCGAGGCCGCCTTGCTGATCGCGGAGTTCCGGTTCGACCTGGTGGTGCTCGATGCCACGTTGCCGGATCTGGGTGGGCTCATGCGGGGGCGTCGCGTGGCGGCTCTGGACCGGCCGCGGATGCTTTTTCTGACCGGGTGTGAGTCGCTGGACTGTCTTGTTCCCGAGCTTGGGCCGGGGGAGCAGGATTACGTCACCAAGCCCTTTCGTATCGCCGAAGTTCTGGCCAGGGCGCGGGTTTTACTGCGTGGCCGGAATCCCTTACGGCCGGGTGGCGCGCTTCGCTACCGGGATCTGGTCCTGGACGATGCCACGTGCCAGGCGCGGCGCGGGGAAAGGGTTTTCGATCTCACGCCCGCGGAGTACCGGTTACTGCGTCATCTGCTGGTCAATCCGGAGCGTGTGCTGTCCAAGGAGCAGATCAGCCGGCATGTCTGGGGCGAGTTCCGGGCCCGTAACGCGATCGAGCAGCTTGTCTCGCGGCTTCGGCGCAAGGTGGATCAGGAGGAGCCCGCCCTTATCCATACCCGGCGGGGTTTCGGGTACTGGCTGGGGTGCTCGAGCCGTTGAGGGGTTGCGGCGGCAGGTCGGTGCGGGCGACGTGTTCGGTGGCGTAGACGCGCAGGAGGCCGGTCAGGCGGTAGTGGTCGGGGGCCGGGGATTCGATGAGGTGGGACGCTGCCAGCTGGTCCAGCAGGCGGCGGGTCCGGGGTACGGGGCGGGCGGCGCGCAGCGCTGCCGTTTCGGGGGAGACGGCTCGGTCGGGTAGCAGGCTCAGGAGCCGGAACAGGCGTTTTTGTTCCGGGGGGAGCGGGGCGTACGAGCGGTCGATGGAGTGTCGTACGGCTGTGCCCGGGTCGTCGTCGAGGGAGAGCTCGTCGAGGATGTGCTGCTCTGTCAGACGGGCGAGGAGGCTGCCGATGGCGCCCACGCGGTTGGTGCCGGTGGTGATGCGGGCCGCGGCGATGCGCAGGGCCAGGGGCAGGTGGTCGCAGCGCCGGGCGAGTTCCGCGGCGGCGGTACGTTCGGCTCGTATCGTCTGCTCCCCCAGTAGCCGTTCGAGCAGTGCGAGGGCTTCGGGCGGGGGGAGCGGTTTGAGGGTGAGCGTGTGGGCGTCGTCGCGGGCGACGAGTCCGCGCAGGCTGTTGCGGCTGGTCACCAGGGCCAGCGAGCCCGCGCCGGGTGGCAGCAGGGGGCGGACCTGGCTTGCGCCGCTCGCGTTGTCGAGCAGGACGAGGACGCGTCGGCCGTGGAGTGCGGAGCGGTACAGGGCGGCCGCGTCGTCGGGTTGGTCCGGGACGCGTCCGGTGGGCAGGCCGAGGGCGGGGAGGAAGCGGGCGAGTACCTGCTCGGTGCGCAGCGGCGGGGACTGGGCGGCGCCGCGCAGATCGACATACAGCTGACCGTCGGGGAACCGCGACCGTATCCGGTGCGCCCAGTGCACGGCGAGCGCCGTCTTGCCCACGCCGCCGGTGCCGACGAGAGCGAGCACGTGCTGACCGGAGTCGAGCGCGGCGTCCAGGTGGGCGAGGGGGGTGGGGCGGCCGGTGAAGGTGCGGAGGGGTGGGGTGAGTTGGGCCGGTGCTGGCGGGGTGGAAGGTTGGCGGGGCCGCCGGGGTGGGGCCGTGGCCGACTGGAGGGAGGCGTTCGGCTCGGCGGATGAGGGGTGTGTGGTGTCGGGTGCGGCGGCACGGTCGCGGCCCAGGGGTGGTTGGGCCGGCGGAAGTGGGGCGGTGATCCGGCGCGCCGGTCGCGGTGGGTCCGGGACAAGGCGCAGGGGCGTGCGCGGAGGCGCCGGTGCGGAGGGGGGAGGAGCCTTCGGCTCACTTGTCGGTAGGCGCGCAGCGATACAGGTGCAGGTCGGCGGTGGGCCGAGTAGCGACGGGTCCGCTGTGATGATGCGTTGCTCCAGAGTGCGGAGTTCTGGGCCGGGGCCCAGGCCTATCTCGGTGATCAGGGTGCGGCGGGCGTGGTGGTATCTGGACAGGGCTTCGGCTCGGCGGCCGGAGCGGTAGAGGGCGAGCATGAGGCGGGCGTGGAGGCGTTCGCGCAGGGGGTGTTCGGTGGTAAGGGCCGAAAGTTCGGCTATCAGGTCGGTGTGGTGGCCTGCCGACAGGTCGGCGTCTATGCGGCGTTCGAGCAGGGTCATGCGTAATTCTGTGAGGCGCTCGGCTTCGGGGCGGATCGGGGTCAGGTCCTCGTAGCCGGCGTAGGGGTCGCCCTGCCACAGCGCGAGCGCCTCGCGCAGGAGGCGGCCGGACTCCTCGGCGGAGTGGGCGAGTTCGGCCCGGCGGGCGAGTGACTGGGCGCGCCAGGCGTCCAGTTCGCCGTCCGCGAGGACGAGCTGGTAGCCGTCGGCGAAGCGGATGCGGTCGCCGCCGCCCAGAGCGCGGCGCAGGCGGTGCACGTTGACCTGGATGTTCTTCGGGCCGTTCTTGGGGATCCGTCCGCTCCAGACCGCGTCGGCCAGTGCGGCGGCGGAGGTCCGGTGTTGCCGGCGGGCCAGCAGTACCGCGAGGACGGCACGGTTCTTCGGAGTGCCGAGGGCAACGGGTCCGTCGGGGCCCCGCACCCCGAGCGGGCCCAGGATTTCGAACCGCATCACACACATCGCCCCCGTCCGACCCGTCGATATGCGCCGCCCTCGTCGTCCAGGGCGTCTTCGAGCCCGTCCTTGAGCATTCAACGTCGGAATGTCCGGTTCCGTGCCCCCTTCCGCACCCGTTTCTGGTGGAGGTGTACTTTCCGCAGCAGTCCGCGGGCCTCCTCGTCGGCGGGGTTCAACACCAGGGCGACGGCGAGGAGTTCGGCTGCCTGGTCCCACCGCCGCGTACGGGCTGCGCGCACCGCGTCGTTGAAGTGGTGGTCGGCCAGGGCGCGGAGGTGGCGGAGTGCGCTCAGGTCGCCCCGGCAGGCGTAACAGCGGGAAGGCGTGCCGGGCAGGGGCTTGCGGCACATGGGGCAGCTCAGCATTTCGGCGTCACTCCCCCTGGCCTGCGGTACGGCTGCGTGGCAGCACCACCTGGATGCCCTCGCTGCTGCGCAGCCCACGCAGCCAGCTGTCGATCTGGACCCGCAGCGGTTCGATGCGAGTGGTGAAGATCCCGATGAGGCGGCGCTTGAGGTCGTCGTCCGTGCACTGCACTGCCGCTGCGCTCACTTCGCGCCCGGTCGTGTCGATCCGGTTCAGGAAGCCCTCGGCCTCGCGCCGGTGACGCTGGTCCGAGTCCCGGTCCGCGGCGAGGACCGTACGCCTGAGGTTGTCCAGTTCCTCGCGGAAGGCGGCCTCCAGCTGGCCGGCCGTCCAGTCGTCGGGGCTCTGGCCGGGGAGGGGGCCGTACAGGTCGCGCTGGATGCCGTGCAGCAGGTCGTCCAGGCGGGTGCAGGCCTGGTGCCAGTCGTAGCGGTTCAGGTCGGCGTACGCGGCGCGGCCCGCGGCCTCCAGTTCGACGAGTTCGGCTGAGTAGCGCGCGCTCCTGGTGGGATCGATGTGGGCCAGTTCGGCGGTCAGCGAGCGGATGTCGGCGAGCCCGGCCTCGAACTCGTGCAGCGGTGGATGCAGCGTCTGCGCCCACTGCCGCCGCTCCGCCAGGCCCTGGAGCAGGGTCTCGGTCTCCATCAGCTTGTAGTGGGCCTTCGCCCGGTCCTGGCCCTCGGCGAACAGGGCGTCGGTCTCGGCGAGCAGTCGGTTCACGGCGGTCGCTGCCTCGTCGGCCTCGGCGGGCGGCAGTTCGCCGTACAGCTCCGCCCATCCCCCCTTGGCGTCCCGGTGGGCCTCGCGCAGGTCGTCCCAGGCCGGGATGGTGCGCAGCGGGATGTCGATGGACGCCGTCGCCCGGGCGCCGATCTCGGGGATCGCGACCTCGGCGGCGATCGTCCAGCCCGCCTCGAAGGTGACCGTCACCTCCACAGCGGTGCCGACGGGCAGCCCGGCCGGTACGTCGTCGATCTCCACCGCGCCGATCGGCATCAGCCCCTCGTAGAGCCGGATGGACAGCCGCCTGCCCTGGCTGGCGGTCTGCAGGCGGAAGCCGGTGCGGTGCGGAAGCCGCACTCCGGAGGCGACGATGCGGTGCGGTCCCGTGGCCAGTTGTACGGAGAAGTCGTGGGCCAGCACATCGCCCGAGACCGGCGCGGCGGCGGGCGCCCCGGCGGCGACGGTGACGTGCCGCGCCTCGGCCTCCCGGCCGTCGTGCATGACCCGTACGGTGAAGCCGTTCTCGCGGCCCTCCTGAAGCGGTACGTCCGGGAAGACGAAGGAACCGTCCGCGCCCGCCGTCTCCTCGGCGCGGTGCACTCCGTCGTCCGAGACCAGCACGACGGGGGTGCCGAGAGGTTCGGGGATCGTGCCGCTCGCGAGGACCCGGCCCGCGATGTCGGCGAAGCCGCCGATCGCCTCGGGCCGGTCGAGTTCCAGATGCACCCCGCGCTGCGCCGCGGCAGCCGCCTTCAGTGCGGCACCGGCGGCGATGGCGAGGTCCGGGTGGAGCAGTACGGGCGTACGACCGAAGCGTTCCTTCAGCAGCCGGGCCACCAGGGGGATACGGGAGGAGCCGCCGACCATGACGATCTCGTCGATGTCGATGTCGATGTCGATGTCGGTCTCGGTCTCGGTCCCGGCATCGAGGGTGATGCCCGCCTGGCGCAGGGTGCGCTCGCAGTGGCCGACGGTGGCCTCCAGCGATGGGCGGATCAGTTCCTCGAACTCCGTCCGCAGCATGGGCAGATGGAGGTTCATCGGGGTTCCCGTACGGTCCTCGCCGTGCTGGCTGACGATCTCGGTCACGGGCATTCGGGACAGTTCCTGCTTGCACTCCTCGGCGAGGAAGAGCAGGGCGGCGTACGAGCGGGCGTCGGCGGGCCGGTCGGGGTCGAACTTCAGGTCGTACGCGGGCAGCCTGCCGTCCATCCAGTGGACGATCGCCCGGTCGAAGTCGTAGCCGCCCAGATAGCGGTCGCCGCCGAAGGCGCGGTGCTCGAACCCCTCCTCGGGGTCCCAGGTCACGACGGAGGTGTCGAAGGTGCCGCCGCCGAGGTCGTACACGAGGAAGGTGCGGGGTTCGTCTCCCAGGTGTTCCCCGGCGTGTGCGAGGGCCGCCGCGACCGGCTCGATGAGGGTTTCCACGACCTCCAGGCCCGCCGCGGCACCGGCCTTGGTCGTGTCGTTCTTCGAACGGGTCTCGAAGAAGGCGGGAACCGTGACGACCGCCCGCTCCACCGGCACGCCCAGCACGTCCTCGGCGGTCCTCTTGAGGTGCCGCAGCACTTCCGTGGAGGCCTCGAGCGGCGTCAGCTCGGCGTGACCGGCCGTGAACCGCTGGTCCGTACCCATGCTCCGCTTGAAGAACATCGCGGGCGGCGCACCCTGCATCCGCGCCCGGTGCTTGGCCAGCAGCCCGACCTGTACGGCTCCGTCCGGGCCGACCCACACCGCGGACGGCACCGTCGGCGAGCCGTCCGGCGGGACGAGCAGCAGGGCGTCGCCCACCGGGCGCAGCCGCCCGTCCGCGATGAGCTGCTCCTTGTGCGGGACCGGTGCGTCGGCGGGCAGCGCCAGACAGCTGTTCGTGGTTCCCAGGTCGATGCCCACGATGAGGCTCATGCGCGCTCCTCCCCCTTCGTCCGGGACTGCTCGCCGGGCTCCTTCCGGGGCTCCAGCAGGACCTGTGCGCGGCGTATCCAGGTGCCGTCGTGCAGCCGCACCCCCGGCCGCACCGTCCTGCCGATCACCAGCTCGGACGCCTCCCCGGCCGCCGGGGCGTGCCCCACGTCGACGTACGGGGCGACCTCCGCGTACGGGCGGCCGAGCGGGTCGTCCAGGTGTACGCCCGCCTGCGCGAGCGCGGATGCGAAACGCCGGGCGACGGCGGCGAGGACCTCATCTGGCCCATCGGGGTCGGGGGCGTGGGCGGATGACGTCGCGCCGAGGAAGCCGCGCAGTTCGTGCAGGGCGCTCGCGACGTCCGCGGCGAGGCGGGCGTACCGCTCACGCTCCTCGACCGCCCTCGCGCGGGCCTGCTCACGCAAGTCGCCGCGGTCGCGCTCCGCGTCGGCCAGCAGCTGATGGACGAGACGCTGCGGCAGCGGCGGCGAACCGTCCGGTACGGAGCGTGGCCGCTCGGTGATGCGCGTACTGACGGAGGCGGCCATGGGGCGGGTACGCAGCCTCAGGGCCGGCTTCCGTCGATGGGCCGGGGCGGTGCGGGGCGCGTCGGCGTAATCCGTTCGGCTCGTCGAGTCCGTACGGCCCGGAGAGTCCGTACGAGCCGGTCGCGGTCCGTGTGGGCCGGCCGCGGCGCTGCGCGAGGCGGCCACGGGCCTGGTCCGCGGCCTCAGGCCTCGTCGGCGGTCCGACGACTCCGGCGGAGTCACCGGGGCTCACCTGGCCTGCGGGGCAGCCACCCCAGCAGCGCCTCCGGCCGTGCCACCACGCGTGGCTCGGGTGTCTCGGGCTCGGGCATCCTGGCGAACTCCGCTGCCAGCTCGTCGAGTTGGGTCCGCAGCTCGGCCTCCTGGTTGCGTACGGGCCGGTGGGTGCGCAGTTCGGCGAGCAGGCGGCCGGTGGGGGTGAGCAGCTCCTCCTCGGCCGCGTTGACCTCCGCGATCTCAAGTGGGCGGCCGAACACCGGGAAGCGGTTCGCGCCGCGCTCGACGCGCAGGCGCCTGCGGCGGGCCGCGGCCCTTACGGCTGCCCGCCCGGTCCGGTCGGGGTCGAGGCCGAGTATCTGCAGCGGTGTGCGGTAGTACGGGTTGTGCCCGTCCCTCCACTGCCAGGGGTTGTCGTGCTCGCTGTGCGACACGTGGATCCTCCGCTTTGCTCGACGGGCTTCGACAGGCTGCGACAGGCTTCGACGGGAGTGCTTCAACGGTTCGGCCGGCTGAGCCACTCGGGCGGGGTCGGTCCCGGCAGCAGCCGGCCCGCGGCCACCATCCGCGACCGCAGGATGCATCCGAATCTCGTGACCTCGTCGCGGCACCGCCGGGCCTCTTCCGAGGGGTCCTCGCGTACCTCCATGAGGAGCCACCACGCCCGCGTCCAGTCCTCGGGCTCCGGCCGGTCCAGATCGAGCAGCGCCGAGACCAGATGGCACATCGACACGGGTTCCAAGTGCTCGCTGGCCTCGGCCAGTTCGACATAACGGCGTACGGCACTGTCGCCGCCCCACATCGCGGCCGTCAGGCGGGCGGCCAGCGCGTGCATACGCGGCGCGAAGGTCTCCAGTTCCCGGTACATCCCGACGAGGGGCAGATTCGGATCGAGCTCGACTGCCTGATCGGCGAGATGGGTGATCTGGTTCACGAGGAGCAGGGCCTCGGCGCGGGAGGCGCGGGCGAGGCGCTGATGCAGTTCGACGGCGCGCCAGAACGCCAACCGTGCGAGTTCCCCGGCCAGTTCACGGTCCTGCCCGGCGGCATCGGGACCGAGACGTTTTTCGATCCCCTGCATCTTGGTGAGCAGCGGGACGAGCTGGTGCGGGCGCCGGGCGTCGAACCATTCGGTCTCCACCTGGTGACGCAGCACGATCAGCGCGGTGCGGAGCAGATCCGGGTTGTCGGGATCGAGCCGCAGCCACGGCTGAAGTCTGGCCGAGGCAGCCGCGTACTCCTGCTGCTGCACGGCGGCCAGCGCGGCCTCGACGGCATCGCGGACCAGCACCTTGCGGGCCGCCGCGATGTCCCGCGCGGGGAAACCGGAGGAGGTGACGAAGGCGAGGTGTTCCCGGGCGTGCCGCGGATCGGTGGCGTGCATCCGGGCCGCGAGGGCGATATGCGGTTCGAACAGGTCCCGCGGCAGCCGCCCGCGCACCGCGTCGACGACGGCGACCGGCACACTCGTGCCGGTCGCCGCCTCCAGGCGGCGGTGCAGCTCCTGCCAGTACGCGTCGTCGCCGTGCACGGCGGCCCAGTGGCGCAACGCCTCCGTCCACTCCGTACGTGCCCGGGTGGCGGACTGCGTCCCGGCCAGTGCGCTGCCCTGCAACTCGTAGGCGCGCGCGTGGTGAGCGACCGCGAGGTGGTGGCTGTGTGCCGGGGAGTCGTCGATCAGCTCCCAGAGCCGTACGGACTCGGCCGACCAGGGGTGGGTCTCGCCGTCCCTTTCGAGTCGGGCGTACGCCTCTGCGGCCAGCCGTTCGGTCAGATGGGAACGGAGCCTGGTGGTGAACTCCTCGAGGGCGGCGGCCGGTTCGGTCTGGTCGGTCAGGCCGTCGAGGGGTGCGGCGTAGGGGTCCCGCAGGCGGTCCAGGATGGCGGTTGCCGCGTCGAGGGCGTCCAGGGCATCGGCCGTGTACCCCTCGGACGCGTGGTGCAGTGCCTCCGCCACGTGCGCGCGGACGGGCCGGGACCACAGCCGGCGCAGGGTTTCCCGGTCGGGCCAGGAGTGCGGGGCGGGCCGCCGTTCGCCCGCGGCCGCCAGGTCCGCGAACAGCTTGAAGTCGGTGCGGGACGCGGCGGCGAGGATGGGTTCCGCGCCCACCGGCGAGTACTCCGGCCAGCGGAGCCGGTGGCGGTCCAGCAGTTCCCTTGCCGCCCGTACGGTCGCTTCGTCGTCCGGCTCGTCCGGCTCGAGTGCGGCGGCCACCAGGCGTACGGCGTTGCCGATGCCGTCGCCCGCCAGGTCCGGGTCGGCGAGGAGAGGGCGCAGGGTGTCGGCGGCGGTGGTCCGGTCGCCGTGGGCGAGGCTCTGCACGGCCCTGCGCAGGAGGGGGAGCGACGGGTGTGCCGGACGGGTTGGTTGTGCCGGACGTGCCGGGCCGGTGGAGCTCTGTGGGCGGGCGGTGCGAGCCGGGCGGGGTGCGGTGGGCGGGGGCTGCTGCGTGGCCTGCGTGGGCGCGGTGAGGTTGTGGGCCCTGAGCACGGTCTGCATCGCGGTGATCATGCGTCGGTACCCGTCCTGGTCCTCGGCGGACGGTCCCGGTTCGTGCGCGAGGATGCGGCGGCAGAACTCCAGAGTGACCTGGCTGGAGGTCATGTTCCCGAGGACGTACGCCAGTTGCCCGTACAGAGCGGTCCCCACCACCCCGTACAACCGCCCCCAGCACACATCGAACGTCTTGAGGTCGGGGTCCCCCGCCCAGCGGCGCAGGGCCTTGCGCAGCAGCTCGAAGTTGAGCGCGCTGAGGCCGCGTTCCCATCCCGGGGTCTGGGCGTCGAGCAGCCGTGCCGCGTCCTGCGCCGAGTTTTCCGCAATGCCGTCCATAGCAGGACACATGCTGACTGGAGCCGGTTGCAGTTCGCTTGCAGTCGTCGGGTGCTCAACCTCGGAGATGGTGGTTTTCTGGGGGTGGAGCGTGGTTTGACCGGGCTGTCCCGAGGTACCGCAGCCTCAAGGTTCCGCAGCGCGGTGACGAGAGGAGCGATCACGATGGACAAGGAACGACCGCATCCGGAAACCGTCTCCGTGGAACTCAGCGGATGCAGCAAGGAAGACGCCCGCGTCGTGTTCGACACCCTGTGCGCCTGTTTCAGTTCTGACCGGTGCGCCGAGGACGTACCCCAGGAGCTGTCGGCGACGCGTCCGACGGTGTGGCTCGGCACGTTCGACGTGGCCGATCTGCATGAGGGCGCCCGTCCCGCCCACCTCACGGCGTCCGTCACGGCCGACGTCCAGGGCGGTTACTGGGCGATCGACCGCTTCCGGTCCACCCTGGATTCGCTGTTCTCCGTGTACGAGGTCAGTACGGCATCCGGGGACCAGGAGGAGGAGTTGCATGTACGGCTGGAGAGCCGGCGGTATCAGGAGGCCTGAGCAGTAGGCCCGTAAGCCCTCCGGCGTCTTTGCCTGTTCTTTACAACCCGGTTCCCCGCTGTCTCGTCTCTCCGCTCGATCCGTGACGCGCCCGCTGAATCCGTGGGCGGACGGAGCGACGAAAGAGAGCGACTGATGCGCCGAACTGTCCTTGCCGCCATGGCACTTGTGGGTACGGCTGTGCTGGGGGGCGCGGTGCCCGCGTTCGCCGACGGGGGGACCCCGACGCCGACTGCCACCGTCCCGGGGACCACGAAACCGGCCCCGACGGCCACGGCCAAACCGGCCCCGACGTCCACAGCCACGCCCGCCCCGACTGAGGACGCTGTCGAGGCGCCGGCCGAGAGTTCCACCCCGTCTCCCTTGGACCCGGCCGAGCCGACCTCGGACTCGGGTCAGGTTTCCGTCGTGCCGAGCGGTGCGCCCGACACCGGTGTGACGCCGGGGTCCGAGGAGTCCGGCGGTGAGGGCGCGCTGATCGGGGGCGGTGCTGCGGTGCTGGTCGGGGGCGGTGCGGTGGTCTTTCTCGTACGGCGGCGGAGGGCGACGGGGGTATGACGGCGCCGTCCAGGCGTCTGTTCGTCACGGCGGCTCTGGGCTCCTTGCTTGTGGGGTGCGGCGGGAACGGCGACGGGGACGGGCAGGGCACGAGCGCGCGGCCCAGCAGCGCGCCCTCACCGTCCGCCTCGAAAGTGAAGTCGGCGCGGCCGCTTGGGCGTTCGGAGCCGGTCGGTCTGCGGATCCCTGCCATCGGGGTCGACACCCCGGTCATGGGGCTGGGGTTGGCCAAGGACGGCAGCGTGCAGGTGCCGCCGATCACGGCGGACGACCGGGCGGGCTGGTACCGGCACTCGCCGACGCCGGGGCAGGTTGGCCCGTCCGTGATCCTCGGTCATGTCACGGTCGGCTCGTACGGGGACGGGGTGTTCCGTCACCTGAATCGGCTGCGCCGGGGGGATCGGATCGTGGCGCGGCTGGAGAACGGCGCGGCTGCGGAGTTCGGCGTCACCGCCGTGCGGACGGTTGCCAAGGCGGAGTTTCCTGCGGACGACGTATACGGCGACGTTGATCGGCCGGAGCTGCGGCTCATTACGTGCGGGGGGCCGCGTAGCGGGGACTGGTATCGCGACAACGTGATCGTTTTCGCTGTGTTGCGGTAGCTCTCCGCTGGACATGGGGTTCGAAGCTGCGGGTTCGTCCTGGCTGGTCGCGCCCACGCGGCGGAGCCGCATATGTCACAGCCCCGCGCCCCTGAGAGGGCCTACGGCCCCCTCTCTCAGGGGCGCGGATGCCTGGTCGATGGAACGTACGCCATCAGCCCGGGCTCTTTCCGTACGAGTGTCCCGACGACTCTGGAGAGCGTTGAAACGGTCCCGTGACGAGGCAGCGTCCGAGCTGTTCGCTGCCCTCTATCCACGTCTCGCCGGGTGGTGCCGGCGGCTCGTCGACGATGATGAGACGGCTCACGAGATCGCCTCCGAGGCGTTCACCCGGCTCTGGGCCCGGTGGACCTCCGTGGAGGAGCCCCGCGGGTTCCTCTACGTCACCGCGGCCAATCTCGTCCGGGACCACTGGCGCAAAATGGAGCGCGAGCGAAGAGCCGTGCGCCGTGCCACCTCGGAGGCCGCCGTCCGGCCGCCGACCGAGCAGGCCGATCCCACGGTTCGGCTGCTTGTGCAGTCGTTGCCGGAACGACTGCGCGTACCGATCCTGCTGCACTACTACGCCGACATGCCGATCCGGGAGGTGTCCGCACTGACCGGCCGCAAGGAAGGAACCGTCAAGGCCGATCTCCACGCGGCCCGCGAACTGCTCCGCGCCCACCTGAGGAGGAGCCTTGACCACACGCTTTGACGACGGTGGCCCGGAGTTGGGCCCCGACGACCCCCTCGCGGTGATCCTCAGGCCGCCCTCCGACCATCTCGCCCCGCCCCCCGGCCGCTACGAGGCGATCCGCCGCGGCGCGGCCCGCCGCCGACTGCTGCGCGCCGCGGCCGGGGCCGGCCTGTCGTGCGCGGTCGCCGCTCTCGTCGCCCTGCCGCTGCTGAGATCCTCCGGGGGGCCCGCGACGCCGACGCCTCCACTCGCCCCCCCTCCCGCGACCAGCCCTTCGACCCCGCCCACGCCGTCCGACTCGGGGATCCCTTCGGAGGCGTCCCCCGAGCCCTCCAGCCCCGAGCCCACCCGCGACAGCCCTACGGGCGCCTCCGAGGTCCCGTCACCTCCGCTCACCTCCACCTCTATTCCCACCCCCACCTCCACCCGCGCCCCATCGCCGACACCGACCGCGACCTCGGCCCCGACGCCGGCCCCGACGTCGGATCTCGCCGAGCCGACGACAGCGCCGAGTGGAACGCCTGGAGACGCTGGAGAACCCTGACCTCAGGCCTTCTCCGCAACGGCGCCCAGTTGGGGTACGGCCGGGGTGTCCGTTCCGGCTTCCGGTCGCCACCGCGAGCAGGAGACAAGGCCCGGCTCCAGAAGCGTGAGGCCGTCGAAGTACGTGGCGATCTCCTCCCTGCTGCGGGCGGTGACCGGCGGCTTGGCGTTGGCGTTCCAGAAGGCCATCGCCTCCAGCTGGAGATCGCCGCCGAGTTCGGGTTCCGTGGTGGGGTGGGTCAGGACGAGGACGCTGCCGGGGGCGAGCGCCGCCACGAGCCGGCTCGTGATGGACCGGGCCTCGGCACCGTCGAGGACGAAGTTGAGGATGCCGAGCAGCATCAGCGCGACCGGCTCGGTGAAGTCGAGGGTGCCGCCCGCGATCCGCAGGATGGCGTCCGGGTCGTGCACGTCGGCGTCGATGTAGTCGGTGGCGCCTTCGGGGGTGCTGGTCAGTAGGGCGCGGGCGTGCGAGAGCACGATGGGGTCGTTGTCGACGTACACGATCCGTGACTCGGGTGCGATCCGCTGGGCGATCTCATGCGTGTTCTCCATGGCCGGCAGCCCGGTGCCGATGTCGAGGAACTGGCGTATGCCGCGCTCCTCGGCCAGGAAACGCACCGCACGGCTCAGGAACGCCCGGTCGGCGCGGGCGATGTCGCGGATGACGGGGATCATCCCGGCAACGTGGTCGCCCACCTGCTCGTCGACGGGGTAGTTGTCCTTGCCGCCCTGCCAGTAGTTCCATACGCGGGCGTTGTGCGCCGTCCCCGTGTCGATGCGGGTCTCTATGCCGTCGGGCTGGTTCTCGCTCACGTCGTCCTCTCCTCGTACGTCCTCGTACGCCCAAGGGCCGGATGGCGCCGGGCAACTGGGCCCTGGTGCCGGGCACTTGGTCACGGCCGTGGTACGGCCTGCCGGTGGGCGTCATTCTGCCGCCCTGGTCGTCGTAGGTTTGTGGAGGATGCCGGTCGGCGGACGATGCCGACCGGCTGGAACTCCCCCGGGAGGTGGCCGTGTTCCGAGGCCCTGGGTGGCGGATCGACGGGCTGACGGGACTTGCCGTGAGCCCCCGCTCGCTGCTGCGACGGCGTCCCGCCGCACGTCCGAGGCTCGAACCGCTCGAGCCGTGGGAGCAGGAGGTCGACGAACAGACCGCGCGCGCCCACACCCGTACCGGCATCCGGGGGTTCCCGTACCGTCCGCGCCGCGCGGAGGACGTGCCCGGCGGCGCGCTCGAGGTGCTGCGCCAGACGGTCGGAGTCAGCGATTTCCGGGACGTGTTCGTCGTCCCTGCCCACACCCGGCCCGGCCGCCTCGGAGGCAGCCGCCTTCACCTGCTGACTCCGGCCGGCGTGCTCGGTTTCGGGCCCGGCGGAGTGGCCCTGTGGGTCGGTGCTCCCGCCGAGCCCGGAGTGCGGGTGGCCCTGCGTCCGGAGCAGGTGGCCGCGATCGAGATGGCGCACGCCCTGCTGTACGCCCGTCTGACGATCCTCGCTACGGACGCGCGCCTGAACATCCACTACAACGCGGTCGCCGAGCATGAGCTGCACCCCTTGGTGCTGTCCCTTCGCCGCCGCGTCGCCCCCACCGAGCTGGACCTGCCCGACGCTCCCGTACCGAACGCCGGACTCCCGTACAAATGGCGAAACCTGCTCACCTCGCCCACGGCACGCCTGAACGACGGCGACCCGGTCGCCGTCGTCGCCGGCCCGCTGCCGGTGCCCCTGCGCGCGGATCCCGCGTACGCCGCTGTCGTACTCACCCCGCGCGAACTCGTCGTCCTCGCCGACCCCGTTCACGCCGATCGATCCGGTGGCCGCCACGGCCTGGACACCCACTGCATTCCGCGCACCCGGATCGAGCAGGTACGCATGGACGGCCCGCTCCTGCGAGTCCGCGTCTGCGGAGCGGACCTCCAACTGCCGCTGGGCGAACGGCTTTCGGCGCGGGCTGTGCATGCCTTCGCCCGGCACTTGCCGGTCGGGCCGTAGGCCAGGTGTACGGGTTCCTGTCGTCGCTCGCGTCGCTCAATGCCGCGGTTCCCAGCGGAACCGCCGCTGAACGCCGTACACGGCCACGCCCGTCCACGCCAAGGCGACGAGCATCGCCCGGACCTGTTCCACAGCGCCCAGATCTCCCGTCCAGCCGCCCCGCAGCAGGTCCATCACCGGAGAGAACGGAAGCCAGGCGGCGACGTCGGCCGCCGCGTCCGGCAGCAGCTCGCGCGGCGCGAAGACCCCGGAGGCGGCCATGGTCACCAACAGGAACGGCAGAAACGTCAGCTGCGCACTCTCCGCCGTCCGGGTGAACGCCGCGGTCAGCGCCGCCGCGGCGACCAGCATCGCCACGCCGATGAGCAGGCCGGCCACCACCAGGTGCCAAGCGGCCGGTGCGTTCGCGTCCAGGAACACGGTCATCCCGGCCCCCAGCAGCACGGACTGCACGAGCACCAGCAGAAGCGCCGGGAGCGCGCCGCCGGCGAGGATCTCCCAGTCGCGCAGTTCGCCGGTGCGCAGCCGCTTGAGCACGAGGCCCTCGCGGCGCACGACGTACACGCCGACCAGGTTCGTATAGACGGCGAAGAACAGCGCATTGGCGAGCGCGGCGGGCAGCATGACCGTGGCCACCGACAGGCCGGTGCCCTCGAGGTCCAGCCCGTTGACCATGCCGCGCATCGCGAAGGCGACCGCGCTGGGCAGGATCACCGCGTTGACCAGGGACGCCCTGCTCCGCAGCAGCAGCGTCAGCTCGGCGCGGCCGAGGGCGGCCATACGGGCCGCGGCGGTGCGCTGTGGGGTCGTGGCCGTAGCCGAAGCCAAGGGCTCTTGTGCGGTACGGGCTGCTGATGTCATCGTCGCGTCCCCTCGCGCTCCGGGCCCTTGCTCTCCAGGCCCTTGTCGTTCTCCAGAACCTCGCCCTCCAGGCCCCTGCTCTCCAGACCCTTGGCGATCTCCATGAACGCCTCCTCCAACGTCGCCGACCGGGCGTCGAGGCCGCGCAGCTCCACGCCCTCGTCGCGGGCCCACAACAGCAGTGCTGTCGCGGTCCGTTGAAGATCGCCGGTCTCCAGCCGGACCATCCGGCCGGACTGCCGGTGACCGGTCACGCCCAGCGCCGCGAGCGGCGGCAGATCGCCGAGAAAGCGGTCGAGGGGCAGCTCGAAGCTGATCCGGGAGGGCCGCTCGGCGACCACGTCGGCAACCGTGCCGGACGTGGCGATCAGCCCCCCGTGCATGATCGCCAGCCGGTCGGCCAGCTCCTCCACCTCCTCCAGGTAGTGCGTGGTGAGCAGCACCGTCGTGCCCTGCTCCTTCAGCTCACGGACCAGCTCCCACGTATCGCGGCGGGACTGCGCGTCCAGGCCGGTCGTCGGCTCGTCGAGGAAGAGCACCTCCGGCCGCCCCAGCAGCGCCAGCGCGAGATCGAGCCGACGCCGCTCCCCGCCGGAGAGCTGCTTGACCCGTACCGCCCCCCGCCCGGACAACCCGGTCAGCTCCAGAGCCTCCGCCTCCGGCCGGGCACCGCTGGTACAGCCCGCCCACATCCGTACGGTCTCCATGACCGTCAACTCCGTAGGGAAGCCGCCCTCTTGGAGCATCACCCCGATACGGGGGCGGACGGCGGCCCGTTCCCGGTACGGGTCGCGGCCGAGCACCCGGACGGTCCCGGCGGCGGGGGCGGCCTGGCCCTCCAAGAGCTCCAGGGTGGAGGTCTTGCCGGCGCCGTTGGTCCCGAGGAGAGCGAAGAGCTCGCCCCGGGCGACCGTGAGGTCGACGCCGCGTACGGCCTCGAAGCCCTGATAGCGCCGCCGCAGCCCGGCGGTCTCGATGACTGTGTCCATGTACTCCAGGCTTGCGGTGTGCAGGGGCCGTTGGGAGTGCGGTCTGTCATGGGACCTCGTGACATCTGTCATCAACGGGGTGGTGGCCGATGGTTGGTGGCCGATGAGTTGTGGCCGTGGGTGGCTTCCGCCGGCCGGGCAGCCCGTCAGGCCCGTCTCCGACTGGTCTGTCGAGAGGATCGCCGGAGCGACGGGTTTCGGCACGGCCGCGAATTTCCGGACGATCTGCCGAAGAGAGGTGGGTGTGACCCCGACCGCCTACCGGAAGTCGCATGGTCCGAGCGGTTCCGCCTGTCGGCAGGAACGGCCGGGGGTACTCATGAAGGACCGGGACCACTTCACCACTGAAACGGGACCACGATGACCTTCAGCGCTTCCCCCGCCAGGCCTTCCGAACCCGCTTCCTCCACCCGCCGTCCGAACGTCCTCGTCTTCCTCACCGACCAGCAACGCTGGGACACCACCGGCATTCACGGGAACCCCCTGGGCCTCACTCCGGCCCTCGACCGGCTCGCCGCGGACGGCGTGAGCGTGGACCGTTCCTTCACCTGTCAGCCCGTCTGCGCGCCCTCGCGCGCCTGCCTCCAGACCGGGCAGTACCCGACCACCACCGAGGTCTTCCGCAACGGGCTCCCTCTCCCGCGGGACACCCCGGCCCTGGCCCGCGTGTTCCGGGACGCGGGCTACGCCACCGGTTACATCGGCAAGTGGCACCTGGCCGGCGGCGGTACGACAGGTCCGGTGCCGGCGGAAGACCGGGCCGGATACGAGTACTGGCTCGCCGCCAACCTTCTCGAGTTCACCTCGGACGCCTACGAGACCACGCTGTACGACGGCAACGGCACCCCGCACCACTTCGACGGCTACCGCGCCGACGCGCTCGGCATCGCCGCGATCGAATTCATCGACCGCGACCGCGACCGCGACCGGGACCGGGACCGGGACCGGGACCGGGAGAGTGACCGGGACCGGGACCGGCCGTTCTTCCTCTTCCTGTCGTTCCTGGAGCCGCACCACCAGAACTCCCGCGACGACTATCCGGCTCCGACCGGCTACAGCGACCGCTACAACGCCCCCTGGGTACCCTCCGACCTCGCGGCCCTCGGCGGCGGCAACTGGGCCCAGCACCTGCCCGGTTACTACGGAATGGTGCGCCGACTGGACGAGGTGCTCGACCGCATCGTCTCCGTCCTTCAGCGACGCGGGGAACTGGACGACACGGTCATCCTCTTCACCTCCGACCACGGCTGCCACTTCAAGACCCGCAACAAGGAGTACAAACGCAGCGTCCACGACGCCTCCGTACGCGTGCCCACCGTGCTCCGCGGACCAGGGCTGCGCGGCGGCGTACGGCTGCCGGAACTGGTCGGCCACGTCGATCTGCCGCCCACCCTGTTGCAGGCGGCGGGCGTGCCCGTGCCCCCACAGATGCAAGGGCGTTCCCTGCTGCCGCTGCTGCACGGCGGAGACCCCGACTGGCCGCGGGAGGTACTCATCCAGATCAGCGAATCGGAGGTCGGCCGAGCCTTGCGTACGGAGCGCTGGAAGTACGCCGCGACCGCCCCGGGCGCCGACCCCTGGAACGATCCGCGCGCCGACCGCTACCAGGACGCCTACCTCTACGACCTGCACTCCGACCCCGACGAACTGACCAACCTCGTGGCCGACCCGGCATACGAGGACGTCCGGGCAGACCTGAGGCAGCGGCTCGTACAGCGCATCGTTGAGAGCGGCGAACCGCGCCCCGTGATCACGGCGGGAGAGCGGGTCCCGACGGACGCGCCCGAATGACGGGCCGACGACCGGACGGGCCGACGACCGGACGAGCCGACGACCGGCCCGCCACAGCGCGCACAGAGCGCGCCCGCCGCCGCGTCGTGAAGTGATGCGGCGGCACAGCTGGACGACGCATGGGGCCGTCCGGGACGGCTACGGCGGTGGTGGTGGACTCCCGGGAACCTTCTCGGCGTCTGCTCGGTCCGGCCACGCGGAGCCGGTGGCGAGCGGCGGTCGGGGGGACGGGGCGGGCAGGCCGAGGAGGCGTCCCCTGACGGCGGCGGCGAGCAGCGCCGGGTGGAGCAGGCCCGCCGGCGAGCCGACGAGGTGGTAGACCCGGTCCATGGCGCGCTGGGCCCGCAGGTTGCCGTGTGCGGCGAGCCGGTCCACCTCCCCCGACCAGCGGCCGAACAGTGCGTCGACGCCCGAGGCGGGGTTGTCGCCGGTGTGGCGGAGGTCCTCACCGGTCGCGATGGCCCAGGGGAGGTCCGCGGCCCGGTGCAGCCGACGCATCAGCCGCCGCTCCCATCCCGGCCGTGCTCCCGCGGCCAGCGTCTGCCGCAGGAGCAGTGCCTGGGTCGCGGCGACGGTGATGCCCTGGCCGTAGACCGGGTTGAAGGCGCACAGAGCGTCACCCACGGCCAGAAGGCCGCCCGGCCAGTGCGGCACGCGGTCGTAGCGGCGACGCACGTTGTGGGTGCGGCGGTGGACGGTGATGTCGCCGAGCGCACGGGCGCTGCGGGTGAAGTCGGCAAGCGCCGGATCCCGCAGCCGGGCCAGGAAGGTGTCGAAACCGGCCTGGTCGCGAGGCGGCCGGTGGTCTCCGGCGCCCACCGCCGCCACCAGCCAGCGCCCGCCCTCGACGGGCAGTGCCACCCCGCCGGCCGGTGCGCTGCCGGGAACCGGCAGCATGACGATGCCCGCCACCCGGCCGAGGTGATCGGGCGGTGCGGCATACATCTGTCCGGCGTAGCCGAACCCGGCGTCGACGACGGTGGTCGCAGGCTCCTCGATTCCCCACCGCGCCAGCCAGTGGGGCAGTCGGGAGCTGCGCCCGGAGGCGTCGACGACGAGGCCGGCTCTGACGGGCGGAGCGTCGAAGCACTCGACGAGCCAGCCGCCGCCGGGTGCGGTGGTGGTACGGCTCAGGCCGCGCACCCGCGCGTCGCCGCGCAGCTCCACTCCGGGCAACTCCGCCACCCGCTGCCTGACCAGGTGCTCGACCAACGGGCGGGTGGCGGAGACCAGTTCGAAAGCGGGTGTGCCGAACGGCGCCCATCCGCGTTCGCCCAGCCACGCCAGGTCGCCCGTGTCCAGAGGGACCCCGCCGGCGGCGACCAACTGCGCGCGCAGTCCAGGAAGCAGCTCTTCGATCACGCGCAGCCCGCGATGCAGCAGCACATGCGGCTGACGGCCCTGAGGGACACCGCCACGTGGGACGGGACCCCCGCCGTGCTGGTCCTGTTCGAGGACGATGACCGGGCGGCCGATCGTCCCGATCACCGCTGCCGTCAGCAGCCCGGCCATGCCGGCTCCGATGACGACGGTGTGTTCGCTGCTCATGCCGGCTACACCAGCCGGAAAAGGAGTCGCCGCATCTGCTTCAGCCACGACAGCGGCACAAAACGCCAGAGCGGGGCACCGGCGGACAACGGTATATGCCCGCGGAGTACGGCCCCGTAATCGAGTGACGCGGCGTGCGGAAAATATCCGGGTCTGCAGGAAACAATATCCTTGAATCCTTTGCGGTGGTAATACCGAAGTTGCGGGTCCCGGGGGAGGCTATGACGTCTTTCACGCATATACACGTCCGCCGGCGTGTCCGGGTTGGCGCGTTTCCAGGATCGCAGGCCGGGCATCGGGGATCCGAGATAGATGTCACGCCATCCATGCTTGAGAGCGTGCGGCCAGAAGAACTCGAATATGGCGGTCACCGCATCCGCGTCGACACTGCTCAGGCTGATCCCGAAAAGGGATCCGGTTACTGTCGAAGCAGGCTTCTCCACCCGGGCGCAGTCGGCCCAGGTGACTGCCGAGCGCAACTGCGCGGTCGTAATGGGTTTCATGAACAGCGAGGCCAGTGCCGCTCCGCCCGCCGGTTCGAACGCCCCTATGCTCAACCGCGGATACGCCTGGATGCGGGCGGCCAGCTCCGCGCGATCGGCTGCCTGGTCCTGCTCCCACTTCGCCTGCTCCAGCGCGATGAGCGCCTCGACGTCACCCGGCCGCAGAAAGCGGACCTCGACAGAACCTGTGGAGGGAACCGATTCTTCTCCGGGATGGCTCTGCGTCATTCGGCGCGGACTGGCCATGGCCATGCGGCTCTCCTCGAAAACCGGATCTCTGTGCAGCGCAATACTCCTTACCGATCGTCTGTTCGGGGAAGCCCCTCGGCGCTATTGACGGGATCTGCACATCAGACGTTCTCCGCGGGTTCACATTCGAAATGGCGCATTAACCCGAAGTGCGGGTCGGATGTGATCCCGGTTACATATTCCGGCTGCACCGCGATTTCCGAGTATTCTTCTGGCGGCGTTCGCAGCGCCTGCCCGGGATTCGTTGTGGGCGGGTTGCCGTTGATTCTCCGCGCAAAAGCGCGAAGGAATTCCGCGAGCGTGCGGCGGACGCCGCAGAACCTTCCCGCACGGGTACGTCCCCCGGAGCCGGGGCCGCGACTTCGACGGTGTGCTGGGCGGGCGGCCTGGGAACCTGCGAGAAACCGGAAGGACCCCAAAGAAGTGACAGAGACTTCCGAGTTCCGGCCGCTGCCGGAAGCCACGGGTGTTCCCGTGGCCCACCTGCACCGTGAGACTCCGGCGGTCTTCCGCGGGATGGCCTCGGACTGGCCGGCTGTCAGCACCTGGACGTTCCCTTATCTCGCCTCCCTCGCCCCGTCGCTGCCGGTGCAACTCGTCGCGGGCAACAGGGAAAAGGACCGCACGGCATTCACCCGGTCGACACTTGGTGAGTACCTGGAACCCCTGACGAGGGGCTCCTCGGCTGGTCATGGCCAGACCTACCTGAAGGAGTTCGACCTTCTCAAGCAGTTCCCCGGGCTTCGGGGTGATCTGAGGCATGAGCGGATGTTTCCGCGCGGCTCCGTCACCTCCTGCAGCTCATGGATCGGGCCTGCCCGGGCACGAACCGGCCTGCACCACGACCTGCTGGACAACTTCGCCGTCCAGATCGCGGGAACGAAGCGCTTCTACTTGGCGCGCCCCGGCACCGTGGAACGAGCCGGAGCGCTCTCCACCAAGTACGACAGCTGGGCACGGCTGTCACGGGTGGGCATCGCCGAGCTGGCTGCCGACGGCGACCCGGCCGCCGGCGACGACTTCTTTGCCGTGGATCTCGAACCGGGCGATGTGCTCTACGTCCCCGCGCGCTGGTGGCATGAGGTTGTCAACCTCAGCGCAGGCATCCTTCTCAGCGGATTCTTCGGCTCCAGAATGCGAGTGGCGTCGCTCTGGGCACGCGTCCGCCTGCGCGACACCCTGCATCGTGCGGGGCTGCTCAGCCCGGAAAACTGCACGTGCCACGCAGAGCGCCGTGGTGCTCAACGCCAGTGAGGGGACAGAAGCCCTGATCCACCTGGCCATGACCGGTGGCGTCTTAGGGCGTCGACCTGCGGTTTTGTGAAACACGAGCGTCGGACGCGGTGTCGAACTCGATATGGCGCGTTCAGCAAAACGCAAGGCGAATAAGTTCGCTGACTTGCGATAACGCAGAGTCGGTGGTGCCCCCAACGGGATTCGAACCCGTGCTACCGCCTTGAAAGGGCGGCGTCCTAGGCCGCTAGACGATGAGGGCTGGGGCCTGCCTGGGCGCCTCGCGGCGCGTCGGGGACGTCAGCAGCATATGGGATGCCGGGAGGGATCGGCAAAACGGATTAGGAGGAGGGAGAGGGAGAAGGGGAGGGCGAGGGGGAACCCGGCGACTGTGATGGGGAGCCAGGCGACGGTGATCGGGAACCCGGCGACGGTGATGGGGAGCCAGGAGACGGTGACGGGGACGCGCCCGGCCGGTTCTCCTCCGGCAGGTGGCGGCTGACCTCCGCCGTGGTCAGGCCCAGGCCGCCCAGCTTGATCTCGTCCCAGGCCTGGAGGCGGCGGGTGTCTCGGTCCAGGTAGAGGATCGACGTCTCGATGGGGTCGGGGTACTGCTGCTCCAGCGCCCGCAGCCCGCTGCCGCCCGTCGAACCCTCGATCCGCAGGCGCGTGCCGTACTTCATGATCTCCATCTCCGGATGGTGGAGGTGGCCCGCCAGCACGAGCGGTACGTCGCCGTCCACCTCGCGCGCGGCGTCCGGGTTGTGCGCGACGGCGATGTCCACAGGCGTGCCCGCCGCCTCCTGGTCGCGGAGCGCGGAGGCCAGGCGGGCGCCCGCCAGCTCCTCCGAGGCGGTCACCTCCTTCGAGCGGTCGGGGGTGAACTGCGGGTCGCCCATGCCCGCGAACCGCAGGCCCGCGACCGACACGGCGCGCCCCTCGTCCAGCACGTGCACGTTCTCCATGTCCTCCAGATAGGCCTGCGTATCCCGCGAATCGTGGTTGCCGCGCACCCATACGTACGGAGCGCCCAGGTCGGCGGCCGGGTCCAGGAAACCGTTCTCCGCCGCGGAGCCGTGGTCCATGGTGTCGCCGGAGTCGACGATCACATTGATCTTGTACTGCTTCACCAGCGAGGCGATGATCTTCCAGCTCGCCGGGTTGAGATGGATGTCGGAGACGTGCAGGACGCGGATGGTGGAGGGGTCGGGGGCGTACGCGGGGAGCGTGGACGTGGCGTCGTACAGCTTCGTCACGTTCGTCACCAGGCGCGCCAACTCCTTCTGGTAGACGTCGAATTCGCTGACGATGCTGCGGGCGTTGCCGACCACTGAGGGGGCACTGCTCAGCAGGCCCGAGAACTTCGGCTCCAGGACCGACTTGGGGTTCCAGGTCGCGAAGGCCGTCGCTCCGGAGGCCGCCAGAAGGGTGAGGGCCAGGCCGCCGGCCGCCAGGGCGCGGCGCGGGCGGCGGTAGACGGCGAGGCCGAGTGCGGTGGCCCCGGAGACGACGGCGACGCCGGAGCGTACGGCCAGGTCGAGCGTGCCGTGGCCGACGTCGCGGGTGACCTCGTCCTGGAGGCCGGAGAGCCGTTCGGGGTGGTCGACGAGGGCCTGGGAGCGGACGGGGTCGAGCTGGTCCACGTCGACGTCCAGGCGGATCGGCGCGACATGGCTGCGCAGTTCGAGGGCGCCCAGCGGCGAGACGTTGATCTTCGTGCCGCCGGTGAAGGAAGGACGCAGGGTCATGGTGGTGTCCATGGGGCCGACCGGGGCGCGTACGTTCCCCACGATCAGCAGGCCCAGCCACGCCCCGACCAGGACGACGGTGATCAGGCCCAGGGCGCGGGTGTAGGGGTGCGGCTGGTGGACGAGTTCGATGACCGGGTGGGTGTGTCGAGCGCGATAGTGACGTACGAGCGCACGTGGCGCCTTGCGTACGCGGTGCAGAGCGGCGGCGGGGACGCGGGCCATTGATCCCGTATGCCCAAGTCCGGGGCCGGATATGCCGCCCGATCGGGGCCTCCTACGGCTCTCGCGGGCGACGTCCGTACCTGACAATGGCTCTGTGCTGGAGATGACGCGCGAGGAGTTCGAGGAACTGGTCGCCGAGGCCCTGGACCGGATCCCGCCGGAGCTGACACGGCTGATGGACAACGTGGCGGTGTTCGTCGAGGACGAACCGCCGAGCGAAGATCCCGAGCTGCTCGGGCTGTACGAGGGGACTCCGCTGACGGATCGCGGTGAGTGGTACGCCGGTGTGCTGCCGGACCGGATCACCATCTACCGGGGGCCGACGCTGCGGATGTGCGAGTCGCGGGAAGACGTCGTGGCCGAAACGGAAGTGACGGTGGTTCATGAGATCGCCCACCACTTCGGGATCGACGACGCGCGGCTGCACGCCCTCGGATACGGATGAGATCCGTACCGTACGACTGTTGAAAACTGTTCTTCGGGCGGCGTGTCCTCTTGCGGGCGGCAGGAGTTGGGCAGGGGGACTGCTTGTCCCCGCCCCGGAGGTGGCTGCCCGTGCGCGCCATGTACGTACCCGTCCATCTGGCCGCCGCGGCACTGGCCGTCACGGCGACCGCCGGCTGCATGAACGTCAGTGATGACGACGACGATGCGAGCAAGGCCAGGCCCTCGCACTCCGCGGGGCAGCAGGCCGGTGAGGCGCCCGAGGGCGGTTCGGCCGTGACGGGCGGCGGTGGTGGCTCCGGGCAGGGCGGGGCGGGTGACGAAGAACACGGTTCCGCGGAGTCCGCCCACTCGGCGCCGGGGGACGGCGGCGGGGACGGGCCGAGGTCGCCGTCTCGGGACGACGGGAGCGGCTCCTCGTCGCCGTCCGAGCCGGGGAAGAAGAGGCCGAAGCCGCAGGCTCCCGAGCCGACGAGGGCGCAGCCCACACCGACCCGTACGACTCCGAATCCCCGGCCGAAGCCCCCCAAGCCGCCGAAGGAGTCGCCCACCCCGTCGCCCACTCCGACCACCGCCGAGCCGTCGTCCTCGGCGCACCCGGATCCCACGCCGCAGCTCGCGGAGCGGGAGCCGGCGCCACATGCGGGCGTGAGCGGCTGACCAGGGTGACCACGGCTGACGTGGGGCCGACCGGCCCGGGCCGACCGGGGCTGACCTGGGGTTATCGGCTCAGTTGCCGCTCAATTTGCCTTGAGGGTCGGAGGGTGCGTATCTTGGTAGATCGTTTGATCCCATTTGCCCGGCGCCAAAGCAGAGCGCGCCGTGTGGCGCGTACTCTCCCTTGCCGTGGCTGGATCGCATTGAGGCGGTCGAATTGCGAACACGGAGTTGACGGGCGCGTGCCGACGAGACTCCGGAAGGTTTCGCATTCGCATGTCCATTTCCAGTACTGATCACGTCGTCGTGCCCGAGAACGAGGCAGTCGACGTCACCGACGCGGCCGAGGCCGCCGAGCAGGAGACCCCCGAGGTCACCTTCGGCGACCTGGGCCTGCCCGACGGTGTCGTGCGCAAGCTCGCGCAGAACGGCGTGACGGTCCCCTTCCCGATCCAGGCCGCGACCATCCCGGACGCCCTGGCCGGCAAGGACATCCTCGGCCGTGGCCGCACGGGCTCCGGCAAGACCCTCTCCTTCGGTCTGCCGCTGCTCGCGCAGCTCTCCGGCGGCCACACGGAGAAGAAGAAGCCCCGCGGCATCATCCTCACCCCGACCCGTGAGCTCGCGATGCAGGTCGCGGACGCCCTCCAGCCGTACGGCGATGTGCTCGGCCTGAAGATGAAGGTCGTCTGCGGCGGTACGTCGATGGGCAACCAGATCTACGCCCTCGAGCGCGGCGTCGACATCCTCGTCGCCACCCCGGGCCGTCTGCGCGACATCATCAGCCGCGGCGCCTGCTCCCTGGAGAACGTCCAGGTCGCCGTGATCGACGAGGCCGACCAGATGTCCGACCTGGGCTTCCTGCCCGAGGTCACCGAACTCCTCGACCAGGTCCCGGCCGGCGGCCAGCGCATGCTGTTCTCGGCCACGATGGAGAACGAGATCTCCACGCTGGTCAAGCGCTACCTGAGCAACCCGGTCACGCACGAGGTCGACAGCGCCCAGGGCAACGTCACGACGATGTCCCACCACATCCTCGTCGTGAAGCCCAAGGACAAGGCGCCGGTCACCGCCGCGATCGCCTCCCGCAAGGGCCGCACGATCATCTTCGTTCGTACGCAGCTGGGCGCCGACCGTATCGCCGAGCAGCTGCGTGACGCGGGCGTGAAGGCCGACGCGCTGCACGGCGGTATGACGCAGGGCGCGCGGACGCGGACGCTGGCCGACTTCAAGGACGGTTACGTCAACGCGCTCGTCGCCACCGACGTCGCTGCCCGCGGTATCCACGTCGACGGCATCGACCTGGTCCTGAACGTCGACCCGGCCGGTGACCACAAGGACTACCTGCACCGTTCCGGCCGTACGGCCCGCGCGGGCCGCTCCGGCACGGTCGTGTCGCTGTCCCTGCCGCACCAGCGGCGGCAGATCTTCCGCCAGATGGAGGACGCGGGCGTCGACGCCTCGCGTCACATCATCCAGGGTGGTGCCGCCTTCGACTCGGAGGTCGCGGAGATCACCGGCGCCCGCTCGATGACCGAGGTGCAGGCCGAGTCGGCGGGCAACGCCGCGCAGCAGGCCGAGCGCGAGGTCGCCCAGCTCACCAAGCAGCTGGAGCGTGCGCAGCGGCGTGCCTCCGAGCTGCGCGAGGAGGCGGACCGGCTCCTCGCCCGCGCCGCACGCGAGCGGGGCGACGACCCGGAGGCCGCGCTCGCCGAGGCCGCCGCCGTCGTGGAGGCCGCCGCGGCCGAGGCCGCGCTTGCCGCCTCCGTGCCGGAGCAGGCGTCCGCACCGGCGTACGAGCAGTCGCGTCAGCGCCGTGACGAGCGGGGCAACTACGAGCGCCGGGACCGTCGTGACGGTGACCGGGGTGGGTTCCGTCGTGACGACCGCCGTGACGAGCGTCGTGATGGTGACCGGGGCGGTTTCCGTCGGGACGACCGCAGGGACGGTGACCGTGGCGGTTTCCGTCGCGACGACCGTCCGTCGGGCGGCTCGGGTGGCTTCCGTCGCGATGACCGGCGTGACAACGACCGGGGTGGCCGTTCGTTCGACCGCCGTGACGGTGAGCGTGGCGGTTTCCGCCGGGACGACCGCCGTGAGGGTGACCGTCCGTCGGGTGGCTCGGGTGGCTTCCGTCGTGACGACCGCCGTGATGGCGACCGTGGCCGTTTCCGTCGCGACGACCGTCCGTCGGGCGGCTCGGGTGGCTTCCGTCGCGATGACCGCCGTGACGGCGACCGTCCCACCGGTGGCTTCCGCCGGGACGACCGTCCCTCCGGCCACCGGGGCAGCGACCGCCCGTTCAACCGCGACCGTCAGGGCGACCGTCCCTCCGGCGGCTTCCGTTCCGGCGGCCACGACCGCCCGTACGGCCGTCGTGACGACCACCGTGGCGCAGGTTCCGGCTCCGGTTCCGGCTCCTCGTTCGGCCGTCGCGACGACAAGCCGCGCTGGAAGCGCAACGGCTGACCCGATCTCCCGCTGACAGGGCCCGGACGACTTCGGTCGTCCGGGCCCTGCGGCGTTCGCGGGCCGTGAGCCAGCCGGCTTACGGGGGACTTATTTTTGGCCAAACCGTGCTCATCCGTGGCGCATGTCATGCCCCCGGCGCGGGAAACGCTCCGGGCATGACAACACCGTCCCCACCCTCCGGCGCCAGCGACGCCTCCGTCGCCGCCCCCACAACGGCCACCGCGCCGGCCGTCTCCGACGAGGAACGGCTGGCGCAGCTCGGCTACACCCAGGTCCTCGCCCGCCGTATGTCCGCGTTCTCCAACTACGCGGTCTCCTTCACGATCATCTCCGTGCTGTCCGGGTGCATGACCCTCTACCTGTTCGGCATGAACACCGGTGGCCCCGCCGTGATGATGTGGGGCTGGGCGGCGGTCGGCCTGATGACGCTGTTCGTCGGCCTCGCGATGGCCGAAATCTGTTCGGCGTATCCGACCTCCGCGGGCCTGTACTTCTGGTCGCACCGGCTGGCACCCCCGCGTACCGCAGCCGCCTGGGCCTGGTTCACAGGCTGGTTCAACGTCCTCGGCCAGGTCGCGGTGACCGCCGGGATCGACTTCGGCGCGGCCTCTTTCCTGGGCGCTTACCTCAATCTGCAGTTCGACTTCGAGGTCACACCCGGCCGTACGGTCCTGCTCTTCGCCGGAATCCTCGTCCTCCACGGCCTCCTCAACACCTTCGGCGTACGCATCGTGGGCCTGCTCAACAGCGTCAGCGTGTGGTGGCACGTGGTGGGCGTCGTGGTCATCGTGGGCGCGCTCACCTTCGCCCCGGACAGCCACCAGTCGGCGTCCTTCGTGTTCACGGAGTTCGTGAACAACACGGGGTGGGGCAGCAGCCTGTACGTCGTCCTCCTCGGCCTGCTGATGGCGCAGTACACCTTCACCGGGTACGACGCCTCCGCGCACATGACGGAGGAGACACACGACGCGTCCACGGCGGGCCCGAAGGGCATCGTGCAGTCGATCTGGACGTCGTGGATAGCGGGCTTCGTCCTCCTGTTGGGCTTCACCTTCGCGATCCAGTCGTACGACGGTGCCCTCGAGTCCGCCACAGGTGTGCCGCCCGCGCAGATCCTCCTCGACGCGCTCGGCGCGACGGCGGGCAAGCTGCTCCTGCTGGTCATCATCGGCGCCCAGCTGTTCTGCGGCATGGCGTCCGTGACCGCCAACTCCCGCATGATCTATGCCTTTTCGCGCGACGGGGCATTGCCCTTCTCACACGTCTGGCACACGGTCAGCCCGCGCACCCGCACGCCTGTCGCGGCCGTATGGCTGGCGGCGCTGGGAGCGCTGGTGCTCGGACTGCCGTACCTGATCAACGTGACCGCGTACGCGGCGGTGACGTCGATCGCCGTGATCGGCCTCTACATCGCGTACGTCATCCCGACCCTGCTCCGGCTCCGCAAGGGCGACAGCTTCGAACGCGGACCGTGGCATCTGGGCCGGTGGTCGGGCCTGATCGGCGTGATCGCCGTGGCCTGGGTCGTCGTCATCACGATCCTGTTCATGCTCCCCCAGGTCTCCCCGGTCACCTGGGAAACCTTCAACTACGCCCCCATCGCCGTAGCCGTGGTGCTCGGCTTCGCCGCCGCGTGGTGGTACGCCTCGGCACGCCACTGGTTCCTCAACCCGGACCACGAAAAAACCCACGCCCGAGAGGCGGCCCGCGCGAACGCCCCGGAACCGGTAGATCCCTGACCCTTCGACCCACCCACCGTGGCCGGGACCCCGATACCCGATCGGAGACCCGGCTACGTCCGGCTATGCTCGGGGGAGCAACATCGCCAGGGCCCTTAGCTCAATTGGCAGAGCAGTGGACTTTTAATCCATTGGTTGTGGGTTCGAGTCCCACAGGGCCTACGGATGCGGGGGAGGGGTTACCCCTTCTGACCTGCTACGCAGCGTCCGGGTCGGCTGCGGCTGGTTCGGGCGCTGCTACGTTTTCGGGCCCGTGCGTGAGCGATGCGTGAGCGGATGTGCCGGTGGCCTGCGGATTGGCTGCGGCTTGGGCGGACGGTTCGGCAGACACCGCCGGATAACCCCCTCGAACTGATCCCGCAGCCGCTGGGGGTACGGGCCGTACTCGCCTACCGGCAAGAACGGGTCGACCAACTTCCATTGCTCATCGGTGAGTTGCCTACGCATCACGACCTTCGGGCGGCAAGCGCGGCGGAGCGGCTTGTGATGGGCTCGTCCCCAGGTGGGGTGTGCCGGTGCGGTCTGCGCTGGGCGAGCGCTGGATCACTCCGCCGGAGCGGCCGGCGTCGTCTGGGTCAGCACGCAGACCCAGCGCCTGCGGCGGCGGACGTACACGTCCGTCGTCCACTCGTCGGCGTCGTACCGCTCGCCGCCGTAGTGCGCCGTGTTCGTCACTCGCGCCGACCAGACCGCCGTGTCGCCGTAGACCCGTACCCTGGCCGGGCCCACGCGCTCCATCGCCGAATGCGAGAGTGCGCCGGAGCGCACCAGCGACAACAGCTTGTCGCGGCCGTCGATGCCGGTCGGCGCGACCATGCACCACTCCTCCGCCATGAACTCCGCCATCGCGTCGGCGTCGTCGGCGACGATCGCCGCTGCCCAGGCGTCGGCCACGCGCTCGATCTCCCGCAGCTCCGCCTCAGTCCCGTACTCCTCGGTCATCGGGCCCCTCCTCGTCCCGGCTGTGCGTACTCTTCAACGGAGCGTGGATGTCGATCAGTTGGTCGTGTTGCACAACGTACGCGCCGCCAAGAACGTCGGCTGGTCACCGGCGACGACGCCGGGCAGCCGCAGCCGCCACGGAGGGAGCAGCAGATGCTGGGAGTGTCCAACCTTTCCACCTACGCCCTGGGGACGCTCCTCATCATTCTGCTGCCGGGGCCCAGTTCCCTCTACACGCTGTCCGTGGCGGCACGGCGCGGTGTGCGGACCGGTTACCGGGCCGCGGCGGCGCGGCGGGCGTGTTCATCGGCGAGGCCCTGCTGATGCTGCTCACCGCCGCGGGGCTCTCTTCGCTGCTGCGCGCCAACGAGCTCGTCTTCTCCGTCATCAAGTACGCGGGGGCCGGCTATCTGGGCTGGATCGCGTTCGGGATGATCCGCGGGGCATGGGAGATGTGGCACACCCGCAAGGTGGAAGCACCTGCCCAGGGTCCAGAGGGCGCCCAGGACGGCGAGCGGCCGTTTCGTCGGTCGCTGCTGATCACTCTGCTCAACCCGAAGGCGATCCTGTTCTTCATCTCCTTCTTCGTGCAGTTCGTCGACCCGTCCTATCCGCACCCGGTGCTGTCCTTCGGGCTGCTCGCGCTGATCTACCAGGTGATCAGCATCAGTTACGTGACCCTGCTGATCCTCGGGGGCACGTATGTCTCGGCCCAGTTCCGCCGCAGGCGGCGCCTGTCGGCGGGTCTGACCAGCGGAGCCGGCGCCCTCTTCCTCGGGTTCGCGGCAAAGCTCGCCACTACGGGCAACTGACGTACCGAGGAGCGACCGCCCAACGCGGGGGACAGCCAGGCAGGGGCGGGCCGGGGCTTGATGCCGCCAGCACTCCGGGGACTGGGGTCTTTCCCGTGGTGACTACGACGACGTCGAACTGACGCGGCCCAATCGGTGGGCCGGAGAGCTGCCAGGTGGGACATCGCGGTGGCTGTGAGCTGGCGTGCCTCTCCGACTCCGCGACTGGCACCCCGAGAAGAAGCGGGGCGGTCGGCGGTCGGCCGCCGAGTAGCCGACGGGCCGGGGTGACTCACGCTGAAGGCGCGGCGCGATGCAACGCGCGGCCCCTTCAGGCGTTCGGTTCGTCCTCTTCGGGCGCGTCGCTGGCTGGCTCCGGCATTCCGATGACGTACGTACCCTTCGCGGGCAGAGTGGCGACGAGCCCTCGTTTCCGGAGTTCGACGACGGCCCGGCGCACGGTGCCGATGCTCACGCGGTACAGCTCCGTCATCGCTCGCTCGCCCGGCAGCGCGGCGCCCTGCGGCAGCTTGCCGGACGCGATCTCCGCCGCGATGGCATCGGCGAGTTTCACGTACTCGTAGCGCGGAAGCTCACTCATCCTTCCACGGTGCCGCAGCCCAACGCGTATCGCAGGGGCCGAACGCGTCCCGACGCTGTGGGACGCGGTAATACGCAGAGGGGTGCAGGGGGACGCAGTTCCGGTATGGTCGAAAGGACAAGACCCCGGCGAGGTGGCCAGACCTCCCGGGGCACGGCCAACGCTGCATAGGAGCGTCGACATGCACGACCTTATCCGCCGCACCCTCGAATGGCTGCGCCTCCTCTTCGCCCCGGACACGGGCAAACGGCGCCGCCCCCACCGGCACCCTCACTTCTGCGTCCACCTCACCGTCGTACGCCGTCCCTCCTCTCCCCAACCCCCGAACCTTCCCCACCACCGCTCCCCGTACGGCCTCGTCACCCTCCTCGACGGCGCCGACTCCGCCCTCGTACGCCCCTACCTGGCCGCCCACGAACGGGAAGCCGCCCTACAACAACGCCGTCGCCTCGCCCTCGTCCTCGCCGCCGACTTCGGGATCGACCTCGACCGGCACCTGGTCGGCGCGCAAGAGGTGGCCGCCTGATGAAGCACATCACCGACCCCGCGGCGACCTCCAACTCCCCCCGTCTGCTGCCCTGGCCGTCCCCCGACGGCAATCCCTGCTACCTGATGACGGACAGCGGCGGCGGGTACGTCTCCCGCCTCGCCGACGACCTGGAAGCCGTACAGCTCGCCATGGGCGCCGACGTGCTCGGCCTCGCCCGCGCCGTGCTGGACGACCCCGCGTCGCCGTACACCGAGGTCCGCTACGCCGGCCTCCGGCTCGCCGAGTGCCTGACCGACGCCCTGCGCGTCGCCGAGTCCCGGGGCTTGCGCCTGCTCGCACCGGACACCGCGGGAACCGAGGACGCCGACGGCGTCGCGGAGGCCGAAGCGACCGAACGCAGCACGGCGTAACCGGCGACCGAGACCGGGGGCGGCCGTTCACGAACCGGCGGCCGCCCGGCTCCCGTTCCGGCCGTGAACGCGCCGACCGCCAGTCACCGACTCCGTGTCCGTGGTGGTTTCCGTGGTCAGCACGGAGGCGTCCGCACTCCGGTCAGGACAGGCTGTGACCACAGCGGCAGGGTCCAGCAGGGCCCACCGAGCCGCTCGGGACCCACGACCACAGGAGTGACCATGGCCGGCACCAAGAGCAGCTCGTACGAGGGATTCACGGCCGAGGAGCGGGCCGCGATGAAGGACCACGCCCAGGAGCAGAAGAAGGCGGCGCGTCGCGGGTCGCGTGCGGACAAGGCGGCGGAGGCGGAGCGGGACGTGCTCGCGAAGATCGCCGAGATGCCGGACTCGGACCGGATCATGGCCGAGCGCGTCCATGCCATCGTCAAGGCCAACGCCCCGGTCCTCGCTCCGAAGCTCTGGTACGGGATGCCCGCCTACGCACTGGACGGCAAGGTCGTCTGCTTCTTCCAGAGCGCCGCGAAGTTCAAGGCGCGCTACGCCACCCTCGGGTTCAACGACCCGGCGAAGCTGGACGAGGGCACGATGTGGGCGACCGCTTTCGCCCTGACCGAGGTGACGGACGAGGCGGAGGCACGGATCGCCGCACTGGTGAAGCAGGCGGTCAGCTGAAGGCACACACTGCGGCGGCTACCGGCTACCGGCTACCGGCTACCGGCTACCGGTCGGACTTGGGCGCCAGGCCGAGGCCGGCCAGCGCGGTCGCGCCGGCGGTGGCGTGGTCGCCGCCTGCGAGCAGCAGAGTGCGTGCCGACTGGTAGGGGCAGCCGGCCGCGTCGAACGCCGCCGCGGCGGCGAGTTGGCGCGGCAGGTCGCCGTCCAGCAGTGCCTCCGCGCGGTCCAGCTGGGCGGTGGCGACCGGGTTGCCGGTGACCACGGCGCGCGCGGCGTCGATCCGGGCCCGGGCGTCCGGGTGTCCGGCGAGCACCGCCGTCTCCGCGCGGAGCGACACGTACCAGTGGTGCCAGATCCAGCACACCCACTTCCACACTTCGTCCGGCTTCGGCGCGACCCGCTCCAGCGCGGCGTCCACCTCTCCATGGTGGAGCAGGACCATGGCGTCGAAGACCGCACCGTAGCCATGACGGTGCTGCTCCATCGCCGTGTCCGCCTGATCGACGACCGCGAGCCACGTCGCCCGCGCGTCCTGGTCGCCGCGCAAGCCGTGGATCATGGCCACCGACGCGGCTGCGGCGCCGAGGGAGAGTGAGCGCTGGCGGCCACTGTGCTCCCATGCGTCGAGGAACCTCACGCTGCGGGTGAGTACCTCGTCGGCATGGCCGGCGAACGCGTCCGCGGTCAGGATCCAGGACGTGGCGTGGTGGCCCGCCTCGGCCAGCAGCGGGTGGTCGGCGAGCTGCTTGCCCCACCGTCGGGCCTCCGGCAGCTCACCCACACCGAGGGCGGTTCCGGCGGCCATGGCGAGGGCGTCCATCAACTCGTGCGTACGGGCAGGAGCAGGCGGTACGGAAGCCAGGATGTCGATCCGGCGCCGGGCGAGCCCAGCGACGGCGAAGGCATCACCAGCCCAGCTCCGGGCGCCGGAGAGCGCGTCGAGGGCGGCCGACTCCGCCACCGGGTCGCCGGTGCGCCGGGCGAGCCCGACGGCCTGTTCGGCTCGCTCGACCGTCTCCTCAACGGTGTTTTCCGTGTCTCCCTGAATCGCGCCGTACGCGTCCGCGAGCACCGCCGCCTCGGCGAGCGCGACAGCCGCCTCGGCGGCCGGGGTGTCGCCGGACAGCTTTCGCGCCTCCGTGAGCATGGCGATCACCTCGTCCACAGGGGGAATGCGCGTGAACGAGGTGGAGAAGCGGTACGCGACAGTGGCGGCGTCCGCCAGGTCGCGGCCGGCACCGGCGCTGTCCCCGGCACGGCGGGCGGCCTCCGCGGCGGCACGATGCAGTCGGAACATGTCGTCGCCGAGCCTGCGGCACCCGGCCACTGAGGCGGCGTGCCGCAGCGCAGCGGCACCGGCGGCGTCGTCGGCGAGCCGGGCCGCCTGCTCGTAGCGCTGCTGGGCCTCGCCGAGCAGGTTGCGGGTGAACGCCAACGCGGCCAGGGACAGGGCGAGACGGCAGGCGTCCGCGCGCCGCTCCGGCTGTTCGGCGGCCCAGGTGAGAGCGGCTCTGAGGTCGTCCGCCAGAGCGTCGAACCGGGCGCGCCAGTCCGCGCCGCCGGCTCCCATGAGGGCCCTCGCGCCGGCCAGGCACCAGTCCATGTGGCGGGATCGGACGTCGATCAGCTCACCGGCGTCGGTGAGCCGCTCCGTCCCGTACTGGCGGATGGTCTCCAGCGGCTGGTAGCGGGTGCCGGACGCGGACGGTGTCACGGCGAGCAGGCTCTGCTCGGCAAGCCTGCCGAGCCCGTCCGTGACCGCGGCCGGATCCAGCGGGGCGAACCCGGCCACCGCAGTGGCCGCCTCGGCGGTGAACGGCACGGCGAACACCGACACCCGGCGCAGCAAGGCCTGATCCTGCGGCTCCAGCAGGTCATGGCTCCAGTCGAGGACCGCTCGCACCGACCGGTGCCTGTCGTCGGCGCGGGCCCCGCCGGTGAGGATCCGCAGCTGGTCGGAGAGGCCGGCCGTGAGGCCGTCGAGGCCGAGCGTGGACCACCGCGCCGCCGCCAGCTCGATCGCCAGCGCCATGCCGCCGAGCCGTTCGCAGACGGCCACGACTCCTTCGCTCACTGCCGGACCCGGAGGCTGGCCGACCGCCGCCGCCCGGTCCATGAACAGGGCCACCGCCTCCGAGTTGTCGCCGCCGGCCCGCGACAGGGGCGGGACCGGGAAGACCCGCTCGAACGGCACCATCAGCCGGGCCCGGCTCGTCACCAGCACCCGCAACCGCGGACAGGCCGTCAAGAGCCGCTCCACGAACGACGCCACCCCGTCGCGTACCTGCTCGCAGTTGTCCAGTACCAGCAGCGACCGGTGATCCGCCAGCGCGGCCGGCACCGCGTCGTCGATGCCACGCCCGGGCTGCTCCCCCACACCCACGGCCGCCGCGACCGCCGCCCCCACCCGCTCCGGATCGGTGACCGGGACCAGGTCGACGAACCACACCCCGTCGGCGAAGTCGCCGGCCACCTCCGCTGCCACCGCCAGCGCGAGCCTGGTCTTGCCGACCCCGCCCGGGCCGACCGCGGTCACCTGTCGGTGCGTCTTCACCGCCTCGGCCAACTCGGCACGCTCGCGCGCCCGGCCGACGAACGGCGTCAGCCGCGCCGGAAGAGCGGGTGCCGACCGCGACCGCTCGGCGTGGGCGGACTCGGCTGCGCGCCGGGAAAGCGCCCGCCGGTCCGGCACCTCCAGCTTGCGCAGCAGCGAGGAGACGTGCGATTCGACCGTACGTACGGAGATGACCAACCGCGCGGCGATCTCCGCGTTGCTGAGGTGCTCCCCGAGCAGCGCGAGCACTTCGGCTTCCCGGGACGAGATCACTGGAGTGGACACCGGCTCATTATCCGTTTATCCGTGGCGGTTTCCGTGGTCAGCACGGAGGTGGACCGCATCCGGTCCAGGAGAGGCTGTGGCCACAGCGATCGTGACCCCCGCCTACAGGAGTGACCATGACCGTCGTGCACGCCGACCCCCGCCCCCGCGCCCAGCGCCGCCGCGACACCGAGCACCAGCTCACCGACGACGTCGACGTCTGGGTGGCCAGTGCCTCGGCGAACGGCGGACCGTACCTCGTGCCGCTGTCCTTCGACTGGGACGGCGAGGCACTGCTGGTGGCCACCCCGGCAAAGAGCCCGACCGGCAGGAATCTGGCCGCCACCCGGACCGCTCGGCTCGGGCTGGGCCACACCCGCGACGTGTCCATGATCGACGGCGAGGTCGAGGTCCTTGAGATCGACGAGCTGCCGCAGCAGCAGGCTGACCGGTTCGCCGCACGTACCGGCTTCGACCCGCGCGCACTGACCACGGCATACCGCTGGTTCCGCATCACCCCGCGCCGCATCCAGGCCTGGCGCGAGGAGAACGAGCTGCGCGACCGCGAGTTGATGCGCGACGGCCGCTGGCGGGTCTGACGTTCCGGCCCCGCCGGGCGTGGACGGGGCCTTGAGCGGCGGCTGCGCACTCAGCCGACGGCCGCGCCGAACCACTTCGCCATCTGACCGGGCAACTCGTCCTGGTCGTCACCGACCCACGCCACGTGGCCGTCCGGCCGCAGCAGCACGGCGGGCACGTCCTCCACGTCCAGTTCCTCGCTGACGTCGACGACGTGGTCGACCCGGTCCGCCCAGCCCGCCACCGAGAGCCGGCCGGTCTGGTCGAGCAGCAGGCCGCGGCCGGCGTGCATCAGCTCGTAGAGGCGGCCCCGCTTCAGCTTCACGTCCCGCAGGCGCCGGCCCAGCAGTTCGTGCCCCTTGCCGAAGTCGTAGCGGACGCTGATCGCGGTGATCTTCTCGACCAGGTGCCGGCGCACGTCCTCGAAGTCCATCAGTTCCGAGACCAGTCGGCGTACTGACCGGGGGCCCGGCTCGGTGGACATCAGCTCGGCCTGTGCGCGGGTGTTGTCCAGTACGTCGGCGGCCACCGGGTGTCGTTCCGTGTGGTAGCTGTCCAGCAGCCCGTCCGGTGCCCAGCCGCCCACCTCGGCGGCCAGTTTCCAGCCGAGGTTGAACGCGTCCTGGACACCGAGGTTGAGCCCCTGCCCGCCCATCGGCGGGTGGATGTGCGCCGCGTCGCCGGCAAGCAGCACCCGGCCGACGCGGTAGCGCTCGGCCTGCCGGGTGGCGTCGCCGAAGCGGGACAGCCAGCGCGGTGAGTGCACGCCGAAATCGGTATCGGCGTGCACCCGCAGCTGCCGCCTGAACTCCTCTAGGGTCGGCGGGACTTCGCGGTCCTCGGCCAACCCCTCGGCGGGCACGACGACCCGGTACACCCCGTCCGCGAGGTGCCCGAGGCCGAACCGCAGCTGGGTCTTGCGGACGTCCGCGACGATGGCGGCGATCGTCTCCTCGTCCTCGGTCACCTCCATCTCGCCCAGCAGTGTCTCGGCCTTGGCGGGCTCACCGGGGAAGCCGACGCCGAGCAGCTTGCGCACCGTGCTGCGACCGCCGTCGCAGCCGACGAGATAGCGCGAGCGCAGCCGCGTGCTGTCTGCGAGTTCGGCGGTGACCCCGTCGTCGTCCTGGCTCAGCCCGACCAGCTCGCAACCGCGCCGGAGCTCGGCGTCGAGCTCGGTGGCGCGCTCGGTCAGCAGGCGGTCCGTGACGGGCTGCGGGATGCCGAGTACGTACGGATGTGCCGTGTCCAGCCGCTCCGGCGACGGCTTGGGGATGCCGGCGAAGAAACCACCGACCGGGTACTGCTGCCCGAGCGCGAGAAACCGCTCCAGCAGACCTCGCTGGTCCATCACCTCGATACTGCGCACGTGCAGACCGAGCGCGCGGACCACGGGGGTCGGCTCCGGCTCCTTGTCCAGCACGAGCACGTCCACGCCGTGCAGCCGCAGCTCACTGGCCAGCATCAAGCCGGTCGGTCCGGCGCCGGCAACGATCACGTCGATCATGGAACCCCCCATTTCCGCAGGTCCTGGCCTTGGCCGGGCAATTCTGCGGCACGACGGGGGCCTTGCCGCAAGCCCCCCGGTGGGCTATACGTTGAGAGTGGCAAGGAGTGGGTGACCCTCCTTGCCTTTCCTTTTGCTCCCGGCTTGCCGTCCACTTGCCGCACAGGTTTTGAACGTGTTCAGATTCGCGCGGTAGGCTCGCTCCTGCATACCTAGGGGGCCTGATGAAGATCGTGATACCCGGGGGAACCGGGCAGGTGGGGACGATCCTGAACCGCGCACTGACCGCAGAGGGCCACGACGTCGTGGTGCTGACCAGGCGGCCGCAGCGCAAGGGTGAGATCCACTGGGACGGCGAGACCTTGGGCCCCTGGGCTGAGGTGATCAACGGCAGCGACATCGTGATCAACCTGGCCGGACGCAGCGTCAGCTGCCGGTACACAGCGGCCAATCTGCAGGCCATGATGGATTCTCGCGTCAACTCCGCCCGCGTCGTGGGGAAGTCGATCGCCGCCGCCAGCCAGCCTCCCCGGGTCTGGCTGCAGATGAGTACGGCCACCGTCTACGCCCACCGCTTCGACGCACCCAATGACGAGGCGACCGGCGTGCTCGGCGGCGCCGAACCCGGCGTCCCGGGCTACTGGGCGTACAGCGTCGAGATCGCCAAAGCATGGGAACGGGAACAGGAACGGGCCGAAACCCCGCACACCCGCAAGGTCGCCCTGCGCGCGGCCATGGTGATGAGCCCCGACCGCGGAGGCGTCTTCGACGTCCTGCTGCGGCTGGCGCGGCTCGGGCTCGGCGGACCGGTCGCGGGCGGCGCACAGTACGTGTCCTGGATTCAGGATCGCGACTTTGTCCGCGCTGTCGAGTTTCTGATCGACCGGGACGACCTGGCCGGGCCGGTGAACCTCGCCGCTCCCGATCCTGTGCCGCAGCGCACTTTCATGCGCACGCTGCGCGCCGCATGGGGTGTTCCCGTGGGCCTGCCGGCCACGAAATGGATGGCCGAACTCGGCGCCTTCGTGATGCGCTCGGACACCGAACTCCTGCTCAAGAGCCGTCGCGTCATCCCCGGCCGCCTGCTCGAAGCGGGCTTCGCCTTCGATCATGCCCAGTGGCCGGAGGCCGCCCGGGATCTCGTCGGGCGCGTACGCGACGACCGAGCCGCACGAGCCGTACGAAGTGAGCCTTCGGCTTCGCGATGACGGGCATTCGCGGCCGACGGAGTCAGCCCGCGCTAAGTTCCGGCAGCGGCAGCGTGTGCTGGGTCTGGAGGACCTTGGCCCGCAGGTAGCGGACGTTGTGGGCCGTCTTGAACACGCCCGTCGGGACCCGGCGTTGAACGTCGACGCCCAGTGCACGGAGCTGTTCCGCCTTGTCCGGGTTGTTGGACAGCAGGTCGAGGGACGAGATGCCGAGGGCCGTCAGCATCTGGGCGGCCGACGTGTAGTCGCGGGCGTCCTCCGGCAGGCCGAGGGCCGTGTTCGCGGCGTAGGTGTCGAGGCCCTCGTCCTGGAGCGCGTACGCGTCGAGCTTGTTGTAGAGGCCGATGCCGCGGCCTTCCTGGCGGAGGTAGAGGAGTACGCCGCCACGCGTGGCGATCTGCTCGACCGCCTCGCGGAGCTGGGGACCGCAGTCGCAGCGTGCCGAGCCGAAGACGTCGCCCGTCAGGCACTCGGAGTGCAGGCGGACCAGCGGGTTCGCCGAAGGGGTGCCGAAGACGAGGGCCACGTGTTCCTGGCCGTCGGTCAGTCCGTGGAAGGTGACCGCGTCGGCGTCCACGCCGTAGCCGTCGTGGAAGCGCAGCGGGACCCGGACGCGTGCGCGCGGGGTGGCGGCGGGGAGTTCGGGCATGCGGGTTCTCCGAATCCAGGATCCGAGCAGCTTTCAGGTCTGCTTCAGATTTGAAGCAGAACCTTGGATCGAGACCCTACCTCATGGTTCAAAGTTGAAGCAATAGTTCCGAATGATGCCTGTGAGCTCAGGACGCGGTCATGGCCGGGCCGCCAGGACGGCCGCGGCAGACCACAGAAGACCCGTACGCGGCGGACGGCAAAAAGCAAAGGCAAGGAGCTCACCCGCTCCTTGCCACTCTCAACTTATAGCGCACTGGGGGGCTTGCGGCAAGGCCCCCGTCGTGCCGCAGAATTGTCCGGCCAAGGCCAGGACCTGCGGAAACGGGGTAACGAAGTGCGTGTGTTGTTGTCGACCTATGGGTCGCGGGGGGACGTTCAGCCGATGGCGGGACTCGCTGTGCGGTTACGGGAACTGGGTGCGGAGGTGCGGGTGTGCGCGCCCGCGGACGAGGAGTTCGCGAAGTTGTTGGCGGGAGTCGGTGTGGAGCTGGTGCCCTTCGGGCCGTCGGCGCGCGCGCTCACGAAGGCGGCGCCGTCGCTGCCCGCGGAGGGCCTGCCCCGGCGCGCGGCCGAGGTGATCGCCGGTCTGCTGGACGTGGTCATCCCGGCGGCCGAGGGATATGACGTGCTGGTGTCGACCGGCATGTTGCCGGCCGCGGCCGGTGCGCGGTCGGTGGCCGAGAAGCTGGGCATCCGCTCCGTGTCCGTGACCTTCCAGCAGATCACCCTGCCGTCGCCGGACCGCCCGCCGCTGGCGTATCCGGGCCGCCCGCTCCCGCCGGAGGTGACCGACAACCGGGCGCTGTGGGACGTGGACGCCCAGAACATCAACGCGCTGTTCGGCGAGGCGCTCAACACCAACCGTGCGTCGATCGGCCTGCCCCCGGTGGACAACGTCCGTGACTACGTCATCGGTGACCAGCCGTGGCTGGCGACGGACCCGGCCCTCGACCCATGGCAGGGGACGCCGGACCTCGACGTCGTACAGACCGGCGCGTGGACCCTGCCCGACGAACGCCCGCTCCCCACCGAGCTGTTGGCGTTCCTGGAGGCCGGCGAGCCACCGGTGTACGTGGGCTTCGGCAGCATGCCCATGCACGCGTCGGCGGACGTCGCCCAGGTGGCCGTCGAGGCGGTTCGCGCACAGGGCCGCCGCGCACTCGTCTCCCGCGGCTGGGCCGACCTGGCCCTGCTCGACGACCAGGACGACTGCTTCGTGGTCGGTGAGGTCAACCACCAGGCACTGTTCGGCCGCGTGGCCGCCGTCGTGCACCACGGCGGCGCAGGCACCACGACGACGGCCGCCCGGGCGGGCGCGCCTCAGGTGGTCGTACCCCAGCTGGCGGACCAGCCATACTGGGCTGACCGGGTGGCCGACCTGGGCATCGGCGCGGCGCACGACGGTCCGAATCCGACCACGGAGTCCCTGTCCGCCGCGCTCAAGACGACCCTGACACCTGAGACCCGCGCACGAGCCACCGCCGTGGCCGCCACGATCCGCACCGACGGCGCGACGGTGGCCGCGAAGCTGCTGCTCGACGCGGTCAGCTGAGTAAGGCCTGGCTGGGCCGTCCGGCGTGAACCACGCGGGACGGCCCAGCCAGGCCCCCCATGACGCGAGAACCCGCACGCACAGGTTCGTCACACCGTTCCAAACGCCTTCCTACGCGCAACGGTCGCCAGCGACCCCAGATCGGAGCCAATCGCCGTGAACCCCCTGACCACCAGCGCGTTCGACCTACCCGACCACCTCTCACCGAAGGCCGACCCCAAGCTGATCGCCGCCGACGAGCGGCACTTCGCGGCCATCGCGGAGTGCCTCGAGCAGACGATGGCCGAGGTGTCCGACAGCCTCGATGCCCAGCGCAGGGCGCCCGGCGGCACAGGCCGGCAGGCGATGGACCGGGACACGGAGATCCACCGGCTGACCTCCCGCCTGCGCACACTGCGCCGCTTCGGCCTGGACCTGTGCCTCGGGCACATGGTCAGTACGGACAACCCCGAGCACCCCGAGCCCGTATACGTCGGACGACTCGGCCTCACGGACAGCACGGGCCGTCGGCTGCTGGTCGACTGGCGCTCACCCGCGGCCGAGCCGTTCTTCGGCGCCACGCATGCCAATCCGATGGGTCTGGCGAGCCGTCGCAGGTATCGCTGGACCCGCGGCCGGATCAGCGACTACTGGGACGAGGTGTTCACCGCCGACGGGCTGGAGCAGCACGCCGCGCTCGACGACCAGTCCGCCTTCATCGCCAGCCTGGGCACCAACCGGTCGCCCCGGATGCGGGACGTGCTCGGCACCATCCAGGCCGACCAGGACGCCATCATCCGCGCGGGATCCCGCGGCGCGCTCGTCGTCGACGGCGGTCCGGGTACGGGCAAGACCGTCGTCGCCCTGCACCGTTCCGCCTACCTCCTCTACTCCGACCCGCGCCTCGGTCACCGCCGCGGCGGCGTACTGTTCGTCGGTCCGCACCGGCCCTACCTGGACTACGTCGCCGATGTCCTCCCCAGCCTCGGCGAGGAGGGCGTACAGACCTGCACCCTGAGGGACCTCGTCGCCGAGGGAGCCGCGGCAGCGGTCGAGGCCGACCCGGACGTGGCCGGTCTGAAGTCGTCCGCGGACCTGGTGCAGGCGATCGAGGCGGCCGTCAGGTTCTACGAGGAGCCGCCCACCAAGGGGATGACGGTCACGACCCACTGGTCCGACGTCTGGCTGAGCGCCGACGACTGGACCGAGGCGTTCGAAGCGGCGGAGCCCGGCACCCCGCACAACGAGGCACGCGCCCAGGTCTGGGAGGAACTGCTCACGATCCTGGCGGACAAGCACGACGGCGAGGAGGCCCCGCCCGCCCTGCTCCGGAGGTCGCTGAACCAGAACAGGGAGCTGCTGGCGGCCTTCAACCACGCGTGGCCGCTGATCGAGGCGGCCGATCTGGTCGGGGACCTGTGGTCGGTCCCCGCCTACCTGCGCAAGTGCGCCCCCTGGCTCAGCCCCGAAGAGGTCCGCAAGCTGCAGCGCAAGGAGGACCCCCAGGCCTGGACGGTGTCCGACCTGCCCCTCCTGGACGCGGCCCGGCAGCGGCTCGGCGATCCGGAGACGGCCCGGCGCAAGCGCCGGCACCAGGCCATCCTCGCCGCCCAGCGCGAGCGTATGGCGCAGGTCGTCGACAACCTGATCGGGGCCGTGGCGAACTCCGGCGCCGACGGTGACGAGGGCATCGGCCTGGTGAGGATGCTGAGCGGTGAGGACGCCAAGGTCAGCCTGGTCGACGAGTCCGAACTGCCCACCCCCGACCCGGACTTGCTCGCCGGTCCCTTCGCGCACATCGTCGTCGACGAGGCCCAGGAGCTGACCGACGCGGAATGGCAGATGCTGCTGCTCCGCTGCCCGTCCCGCAGCTTCACCATCGTCGGCGACCGCGCCCAGGCCAGGCACGGCTTCCCGGAGTCATGGCAGGAACGGCTGGCGCGGATCGGGTTCGACCGCATCAGCCTGGCCTCCCTGAGCATCAACTACCGGACGCCGGAAGAAATCATGGCGGAAGCCGAGCCGGTCATCCGCGCCGCCCTCCCGGACGCCAACGTGCCGACCTCCATCCGCAGCGGCGGCGTCCCCGTCGTCCACGGATCAGCTTCGGAACTGGACTCGATCCTCGACACCTGGCTCGCCACACACACCGACGGAACCGCCTGCGTCATCGGCGCCCCCACATCCCGTACGACACCCCCTGCGACGTCCCGATTCCGTACGACGTCGTCCCGAGTCCGCTCCCTCACCCCGGAGCTCTCGAAGGGGCTCGAGTTCGACCTCGTCGTCCTCATCGACCCGGAGGAGTTCGGCGACGGCATCGAAGGAGCGGTCGACCACTACGTCGCGATGACCCGGGCGACCCAGCAACTCGCCATCCTCACGACCACCTGACACCGGCGCTGGTACTGCCTACGTGCACTGCTGGCCGGACGACCGCCGCCGCCACGGCAGGTCGTCCGACGCGGCCTTCCCACCGTCCCCCTGGAGCGCCCCCGCGACCCCCGTGAAGATCTCCTCCAACTGCCCCACCTGCTCCGGAGTGAGGTGCTCGAAGAGCGCGGAGCGCACCATCTCGACATGACCCGGCGCCGCACGCTCCAGCACCGCCATCCCCTCGTCGGTCAGGATCGCGAGGCTCCCGCGCTTGTCCATGCTGCAGTCCTGACGGCGTACGACACCGTCCTTCTCCAGGCGTGTCACGGCGTACGTCAGCCGGCTGCGGGTGATCTTGAGCGCCTCGGCGAGATCCGTCATCCGCAGACAGTGGTGGGGAGTCTCGGAGAGGGTGGCCAGGATCGTGTAGTACAGGTGCGGCATACCGGCCTCCTGCTGGAGCTGCCGGTCGAGCGCGTCTTCCAGAAGGTGGGAGGCGGCGATGTACGCGCGCCAGGCGCGTTGCTCCTCGGGGGTGAGCCAGCGGGTCGTCATGCCTCCAGTGTAGGTACTGTTTAAAAGTTGAACCACCATCGGCCCAACGCGAGCGGAGAGTACGCCTCATGCCCCACCCCTACGTCCTGTTGTCCGCCGCCGTCTCCCTCGACGGCTACCTGGACGACACCGGCCCCGAACGGCTGCGGCTCTCCGGCCCGGCCGACTTCGACCGGGTCGACGAGGTGCGGGCCCACTCCGACGCGATCCTGGTCGGCGCGGGCACCCTGCGCGCTGACAATCCCCGCCTCCTGGTGAACTCCGCCGAGCGGCGCGCGGCCAGGATCGCGGAAGGCCGCCCGGAGTACCCGCTGAAGGTCACCGTCAGCGGCAGCGGTGACCTGGACCCGGCCCTCAACTTCTGGTCAACGGGCGGCGAGAAGGTCGTGTACACGACGGACAAGGGCGCCCCGAAAGCCACCGCGGCCCTTCGCGGCCTGGACGTCGACGTCGTCCCCGTCGGGCCCGAGCTCGACTGGCCGGCCGTACTCGAGCATCTCCACGACGTACGAGGCGTACGGCGGCTCATGGTCGAAGGCGGCGGGCGCGTGCACACGCAGCTGCTTCAGGAGGGCCTCGCGGACGAGCTGCAGCTCGCTCTCGCGCCCCTCCTCGTGGGGCAGCCGGACGCACCTCGGCTGTTCGGACCCGGCGGCTACCCGGGCGGGGTGCGCAACCGGATGCGGCTGGTGGAGACCCGGCCGGTGGGCGATGTGGTGCTCATGCGCTACGTGCCCACGGCGCCCGGAGCAGGCAGGTCGGCCTCCGCCGCCGACCGACACTGGCTGGAGTTCGCCTGCGAGCTCGCCACCCAGTGCCCGCCCTCGCAGACCGCGTTCAGCGTCGGCGCGGTCGTCGTGGCGGCGGACGGTACGGAACTGGCCCGCGGGTACTCCCGCGAGTCCGACCCCGTCTCGCACGCCGAGGAGGCCGCGCTCGCGAAGCTCGACCCGGCCGATCCGCGCCTTCCCACCGCCACCGTCTACAGCAGCCTGGAACCCTGCGCCCGCCGCGCCTCCCGGCCTGCCCCCTGCGCCCGGCTGATCCTCGACGCGGGCGTACGCCGCGTGGTCACCGCCTGGCGCGAGCCGGACACGTTCGTCCGGTCCGCGGACGGCAGCGGCTTGCTGGCCGCTGAGGGCGCCGATGTCGTCGTACTCCCGGAATACGCGGAACGGGCCGCCGAGCCCAACCGCCACCTGCTCGGTTGAGGCAACCGCACCCGCTCGGTCAAGGGCAGGGCGATCGGTTAAGGGCAGGTGTAGGTTCGGTCGCTCCGTTAGCAGTGAGTCCTGCTGAAACTCCGGATTCCATGTTGCGTTAGCAGGGGGCCGATCGGCTGATCTTTAGCAATCGTGTGGCCCGGCGGGAGGGACCATTGGGCTGAGGCCAGGTTCGGACGCCTGACAGTGGTTTCGGGAGCTGTTCAGTCGGCGGTCTCGATCCGCTGCGGAGCGATGCCCAGGATGAGCTTCTCACCGACCGGGCGGCGGGGCCCGATGACTTGCGCGTCGTCTGCTGAGGCGGCTTCCTCGGCCTCAGCGAGCGCTCGGTACAGCGAGGCGACCGAGGGGTGGCGTCCCGCGTTCTTGCCCGTCTTGATCGTCAGCTTCTTCGCGATGTCAGGGACGGGGACGCCCGTGTTCTTCAGTGCGACGGCGAAGGTGAGCATGTCGTCGTCGATGACCTTGGGACGTCCGCCGTGGTTGCCCTTGGCTGCGGCGGTCTGCTGGCCCTCCAGGGTCTTCTCCCGGATGTAATTGCGGTCGAGCAGGCTCGGGTTCGCGGATTGCGGTCGCTTATCCCGCGCCGGCGCATGCCTCCGCCTCTGCCAGGTACCGCGCCACCGGGCCCAGGGTCAGCATTCCGCTAGCGGCGCCGGCGTGTTCTGCACAGGCATCACGCAGGGCAGCCGCAGCGTGCGCGGCGATTCCGCGCTCGCCGAGGCGTACGGCGGCGCGGGCGGTCAGGCACCACATGGCCTCCTGCATGTGGTCACGCGGTGGTTCGGGCGCTGCAGCGAGGGCGGTACGGGCCTGCTCGCCCCGGTCCTGGGCGAGCAGCACGAGGGGTCGCGTCCAGGGCCTGTACGGGCCCCAGTCGAGGTGCGGGTCGGTGGGCGCGGGCCGGTCGTGCAGCAGGCGCAGTCCCAGTAGGGCGAGCGGGAACAGGCCGCGGTGCAACCCCGGCATTCCGGCCGTCCGGAGGGCGTCCTCGGCAGCGCGGTAGTGCGCTGCTGCCGTGGCGGCGGTCGGTCCGCCGGGTTCGGCGCTGCGGGCGGCCGTGGCACGGGCCCTGAACCACCTGGTGAGGACGGAGACGAGGGGCGCCTCGGTGGTGGCGGCGAGCTGGTCGGCTGCATTGGCGTGCGAGGTCGCGGCGTCGAGGTCGCCGAGGGCCGAGGCGGATTGCAGGCGGACGAGTCGGCCGAGTACGGCGGAGTTCTGCAGCTCGTGCCGGGTGGACAAGTCGAGGATCTCGGCGCCGGTCCTGTCCCGTGCCGCCGCGAGCCCGGGGCTGCTGAAGGACTGCAGGAACACCCCGTTGAGGGCGAAGGCCAGCAGGGCGGGATCGGCCAGGTCCCGTGCCAGCTCCTCGGCCTGACGCGCCGCCTGCTGCGCGTGCTTCAGCTCGGTCCCGGACAGATCGGCGCTGCGGCTCTCGACGGCGACCGTGGCCAGGAGGCGGGCGCGCAGGTCGGCGGGGCCGTCTGGGCCGAGCCCGGTGAGCGTGCGCTCGGCAGCCGCGACGACGGCGCGGGACTGCTCGGGGTCGTCGGCCCGGCTCCAGAGGGCGGGCACGTCGTAGGCGCCGATGATCCGGGCGGTCAGGGAGAGGTCCCCCGTGCGTTCCGCCGCCTGGATGGCGGCGAGGCGGTCGCGCCGCGAGCGGACGAGGGCGTCGCCACCCGCCAGCGCGAGGGTGCGGGCCAGATCCACGGTGGTGCGCGGGCCGAGCCGGACACCAGGGCCGGTCCACGCGGTACGTGCTGCTTCGGGGGGCGCGGACCCGTTGAGGATGTCCGTCTCCAGGCGCTGAAGGTCGCCACCGGGGTCGAGTCCGAGTTGGTCAACGAGCATCGCGCGGGCACGGCGGAGGGTGGCAAGCGCGTCGGCCTGGCGGCCCGCGCGGTACAGCGCGCGGGCAAGCAGCTCCCAGGCCGGCTCGCGCCACGGGTGTTCGGCGACATGGGCACCCAGTTCGGCGACGAGATCGGCCCCTTCCCCGGAGTCGAGGAGGATGCGGGCGCGCAGTTCCACCCCCTCCAACCTCAGTTCCTCCAGTCGGGTCCGCTCGCGCTGCGCCCATGCGGAGCCGGTCACATCGGCGTAGGCGGGTCCGCGCCAGGCCGCGAGTGCCGTGCCGAGGTCGGTCACCGCGGCGGGGTTGCGGCGGGCTCGGGCCAGGGTGTCCTGGAACCGATGGACGTCCACGTCCTCGCGCGGCAGGCGCAGTGCGTAGCCGGGACCTTCGGTGACGATGACGCGCGGCGGATTGCGGGGCGGTCGGTCGGGTTCGAGGGCGCGGCGCAGCGCGGCGACGAACGTACGCAAAGCGCCCACGGCGCGGGCAGGCGGATCGGTCCACAGGTCATTGACAAGGGTGTCGGTGGTGACCATCCGTCCCTCGGCGGCGACGAGCCGGGCGAGTACCTCACGGTGGCGGGGTCCGCCCAGGTCAACCGGGCTGCCGTCGTCGCGGAGGGCACGCACCACACCGAGCACGTCGATTCGCATGCCCCCATCCTCCGTGCCAGGGGCCGGCTGCGCCCAACCGTACTGATCGGCTGCTGATCGCCGTCGCCCAAGCTGATCCGGTCAAGTCCCCGACCCGAAAGGGTGGTCCCTCATGACGCTCACCATTCCCGGCTTCGATCACATCCGCCTGCCCGGTGCGGACGGTGTGGAGCTGGCTGCAGCTGTCGGCGGCAGCGGCAGCCCGGTCGTGCTGTTGCACGGTTTTCCCCAGACCCACCTGATGTGGCGACACGTCGCCGAGTGGCTCGCCGACGAGCACACGGTGATCTGTCCTGACCTGCGGGGCTACGGCGCCAGCGACAAGCCGGCGGCCACCGACCCCGATGTGTACGCCAAGCGCACCATGGCCGCCGACGTCGTGACCCTGGCGGCGGCGCTCGGCCACGAGCGCTTTGCCCTCGTCGGCCACGACCGGGGCGCTCTGGTCGCCTTCCGGGCGGGGTTGGACCACCCTGAGACCATCACGCACCTGGGCATCCTCGACATCGTGCCGACGCTCGACATGTGGAACGTCCTGCATGGCGCCTCGGCGGCGGTCGGCTACCACCTTTTCCTGATGGCGCAGCCGCCGGGCCTGCCGGAGGCGATGATCGCAGGCAGCGCGGACGCGTTCTTCGGCTCGTTCCTCGACGCCTGGGCCAACGACCCGACCACCATGCCCGAGGATGTACGTGCCGAATACCTGCGCGCGAGCGCCGCGGCGGTGACGTCGATCGTCGCGGACTACCGGGCCTCGGCGGGCATCGACGTCATGCACGACCAAGCGGACCTGGACGCCGGGTCGCAGCTGGCCATGCCCGTGACGGTCGTCCAGCAGGACTGGGGCGCGCAGCTCGGCTACGACGCTGCCGGGGTGTGGAAGGCGTGGGCGCCGGACCTGGACCACCGGCTGACCCGCGCCGGGCACTTCATGGCCGAAGAGGCACCCGACGAGATCGCGGCCACGATCCGGGGCCTGCTGGCCCGCTGAGCCTCCTGCTCTCGACTCGTCGGCTGGGCCACGGCCGGTCGGCGAGCGTCAGGTTTTCGGCGATCAGCATTCTTTTCTTGCGCTGGGTACCCAGGCGGTGCCGCCCGGCCTGCACGGGGTACAACGAACGGCCCAACATCTTGGGTGCGCCGGCGGTCAGTCCTCGTCGTCCTCGGCCGCGGGGTCGCGGAAGGGGCGCAGGCCCTGGCCGGGGCCGCTGGCCGTGATTTCCTGTACCTCAACTACTCGCACCCGGGCACGTTCTCGGGCCAGCCTGGACGCCATTTCGCCTGCCACTGGGCGAAGTCGTCACGGAGGAACTGCGGGTCCACTGGCTTCAGTCGTAGTTGCGGTCGCTGCGTCCAAGAGGCTGAGCAGGTGCTCTGCTTCGTGGATGAGAGCGGCGCCCGCGGGAGTGGCTGCGAGGGGGCTGGTCCGTTCGATCAACTGAATGCCTGCGGCCTTTTCCAGGGCATGCAGCTGATGCGTGAGCGTCGCCGGTAGCGTTCCGAGGCTCCTGGCGGCCGCGCAGAGGTTCCGTTGGCCGGGCAGTCGGACCAGGCGTCTGAGGCGTTCGACACAGTTGCGGACGTTGCTGACGGCCGCCATCAGCTCCGACAGGGCCGGCGCGTTCGGCAGGAGCGCGAACGGGTTGCTGGTGGCGCTGTTCGGGCGGATCTCGATGCCCCACTTCTTGGCCAGCAGGTTGAGGCGGTGCCTGTCGAGACCGAACTGTTCGGCGATGTCGGGGATGCTGAGGCGTCGGTGCAGGTAGGCCTGTTCGAGTTCCTCGCGGGTGATGCGAAGGCTGAGCGGTTCGGGGCGTGGTGTGGCGGGGATCCCGGCTTCTTCCAGGGCGTTTTGGACGGTTGAGATGCTGCAGCCGGCACTGCGGGCGATCAGGCTCTGGTTGAGAGTTCCGCTGGAGTGAGTGGTGCGGAGGAAGCCCGGGGCGAGCATCCCGCGTCGAGGCCGACGCCGACCAAGGCCGGGGGATGCGGGAGGGAGCGGCGGTTGGGTGGTGCCGGTGGCGTCGCAGTAGAGCCGGACGTGCTCTGTGGTCAGTCCGAGGGCGGCGGCCGTCTCCTCGGCCGGGGTCCAGTCGGCGATCAAGGTGTCGAAGTCGCTGTCGGAAATCTGTTCGGGGGTAGCCCCAGGCCAGTCGGTCCAGTCGCACCATTCGGTGGGGGGCTCCCAGAGCACGGGTTCGTCGATCCGGTGGGCAGCGAGGTTTGTGGCCGCCTGTTTCAGCAGGAACGCGCGCATCAGCGGCGGGACCTGGTAGCGGAACTCGTCACGGGCGTGGATGTTCCTCGGAGGCAGGTCCGCGTGGGTGCCGAGGAGGAAACTCAGAAGCATCCACCTGAGCATGTGGATTCGCCCTGTTCCACCACGGACCCAGCCCTGCTGGCGGCAGAGCTGCGTGTACTCGTCGAGGTTGAGCGTGATGCTCTCGGACGTGAACAAGTGGCGTCGTCTGCCGTAGTCGATCGGGGAGCCTTCATCGTCGAGGTGACTGGCGAGCTGGGTGAGGCAGCTGGCGATGGCGGTCTCGTGCTCGGGCGAGGCGATCACGCGTCGAAACGCCATCCGAATGATCAACCGGTTGGAGGGCTGGGCCCAAGGGTGGTGCTGTGACTGGGCGCCGGCAAGCAGCAGCTTGCTGCGGCAGCCTCGCCTGAAGCCGTCGACGGTTCGCGGGTCGATGGGGGTGTTGGGGAGAAGCCGGAGAGTCCAGGAAGGCCAGAGGGCTGTCGGGATCTTGTCCGCCCGTTTCCGGATGTCGGCATCTGTGAGGTCTGGCCTGCGGGGATGGGCCGCAGATCGGTAGCGAAGCCGCGTGTCCAGGGGCAGGTTCTGGTCTGCGTCGGCGATCACCCGGCTGACGATCTCGGGGCTGGCCCGTCCCCAGGAAAGGAGGCGCTGATCGATGGACAGATTGGAGGTAGAGGCGTTCCGGCGGTGGGCCTGGTCGGTTCGTATGAGCCACTCGAACACGGCCTTCCCGGTGGTCGTAGCGGTGTCCGAGGCCCAGATCGCGAGGGTGGTGCCCATCGCGAGCCGGCTGGCGTCGGGCAGGTCGTGCGGGCTGTCGGGCAGAAGTCCTCCGTTGCATTCGCGCAGTGCGAGCCCGACGGCCTCGGGCGCCGCCCAGGGGCTGAGTATCAGGCTGCGCAGGCATCGTCGGCTGAGGAAGTACAGATGGTGCAGAGCGGGAGACCTTGCCTGGACGAGCGCGTCCAGGTGCTGTTGGCTGGCGAGGGCTGTTCCGTCTGGCGGTAACGGTTGTGCCGGCGTCTGGGTGAGGTCGTGTCGGCAGGCCGTCTTGTGTCCGTCGCGCAGGGTCAGGCGCATGCAGTGGGCGCCGCTGGTGCTGCGGCCGAGCTGTTGATTGGTGAACAGCTGTGGCCTGTCCCGGCAGCCAGGACATTGGTCGACCAGTAGGCACTGGTGCTGTTGGCAGGCGAATGAGAACGGCAGCCGCCAAGCCAGTGGCCAGCGGCCCCCGTTGTCGGCCAGGCATCGGGGGCAGAAGCGGCTGTGGCGCCCGAGGTGACGCCAGACGGGGGCCGTCTCGTCCCCGTTCTGCGGGAGCTGCGGCAGCAGGTCGGATCGCGCGACGGACCGCAAAGTCATCCGGTCGAGTTCGGACGCGTCGGCGTCGGTCAGCCGCGCAAGCGCCTTCAGGTCCGCTTCCTCGAGGCGGAAGACCAAGTGCTTCGCCGCGATGCCAGGAAGGCCGAGGAATCGCAGAAGGCCGGTGGAGGACGTTCGCAGCCGGCAGGCGTAAGCCTCGATCCAGCTGTCCAGGGCCTCTCCGGGCAGCGGGGGCAGAACGATCGGCAAGCGGTCGGTGGCCCCGGTCATGCCGACCGCCGCTTGCGGGCCGGGCCTCCCGGGCGAGCGCTGAGGAGACCGGCCTCGATCGCCGCTTCGAGTTCGCGGCGTGCTTCTTCTGCGGCGGCGTCGTTCTTCACCGTGTCGATCAGATCCTTGTCGAGCTTCTCCTCGCCCGAGCGGACGGCTCGCAGGCAGGACCGGTTGATCAGCGCCATCAGCGACGCGAAGTGCCCGGTCGTGCGGGCGAACAGGTAGTCGGCCAGGTCGACGAGCATCCCCGGGTGCTTCTCGGCCAGGACGATCTTCTTCTCGATGGTCTTCAGCAGAACCCGCCACTGCTTCCGCCCCTGGTCGTCGTCGATCTGGAAAGGACGCAGGGTCAGTGCGGTGGTGCGGCGGCCGAACTGAGCGAGCAGGGCCTGCTGCGGCGACAGGCCCTCACGCAGGATCCCACGGTCGGCGACGCCGACCCCGACGTAAAGCAGGGTGACGGGGAACACGTTCGACAGGAACTTCAGATGGTTGGCCATCCGCACCGCCGAGGACTTCCCCGGGGCCAGGAAGTGCACATCATCGATGACGAAGACCGCGGTCCTCATGCTCAGGACCGCGTCGACCGCGCGCTCAGCGAGAGTATCCGCGTCGCCGCTGGTCGGCAGGCCGTAAAACCGGCAGATCGACGCGTTCAGACCGCGGATCTGCGTGTTGCCGGTCAGGTTGACGTAGACGACCGGGACTCTCCTGTGGCCCTCCGGCGTGGTCTGCCCGTGCAGACGAACCTGCTCGCGGTGGAAGTCCCGCGCGTATTCACGAATCGCCGTGCTCTTCCCGATGCCGGGGTATGCGTCGAGCAGGGCCGCGGGCTTGGCCTTGTCACCGTCCTGCCGGTTCGAGTCCACGATCTCTGTGAGAGCTTCATGCAGGGCGATCAGCTGCGGAGTCTTGATCGGGCCGAGGTTCGCATGCCAGACGGCCCGCAGGTCGTGGTAGCGCCTCAGCTCCAGCTCGGACAGTTCGCCCATCTGCCGGCGCGTCAGCCGGGGAGGCTGGACCCGTTCCGGCCCGAAGACCAGCTCGAGCCAGCCGGACAGGCGCGTCAACGCGTACTGACGATCATCTCCCTCGAACACCGTGCCGCTGATCGCGCTCACCGGCTCTCCCAGGTGTCGGCGTAGTAGTCGTCCTCGTCGATGAACTCATCGGTCTCGCCAGGGAAGGCGGCCTCCAGGTCCTCGTCCTCGTCGTCGTCCCCGCCGAGGTCCTCGGCGGCCTCGGCAACGGCGGGGGCCGCTTCCAGGGCGGCGACCGACCTGAGCGTCGGAAGCCGCAGCGGATCCTCCGGGTCCTCGACTTCGGGGCCGACCAGGCAAAGGCGGTCCTCCGACAGACGCACGGCCATCCGCCGTTCGGCCCGGTTCCCGGTCAGGCCCACTCCCCAGCGCTCCAAGAGCTCGACCAGGGCCCGCTTCGAGTCAGGGAAGCGATGCGTCGTGAGCGCGAGTTTGCGCGCGTAGCGCATGGCCTCGCGACTCACCGGCCCGTCCAGCGCGGGAGCGTGCTCCCACTGGAGGGCGTGCCAGGAGTGGTCCGGCCGCTGGAAGTAGACCTGCCGGATGTTGTCCGGGTCCACGGAGACCGGCCACTTGCCCTCATGCACCCCGGTGTAGGGGCTCTTGGCCTCCCGCAGCCCGTCCAAGCCGCTGCCGTTGTAGCGCATCCCCTCCAGCTCCACCCCGTAGTGCTGGATGGTGCACCAGGCCTGCTCAAGGAAGTGCAGGGCGAAGTTCCGCCGTGCCGGGATCCGCAGGCTGCCCGCCCGGGCGACGCCGTGGTCGAACATGTCCAGCGGGCTCAGCTTCAGGCCCGGGACCTCCGGGATCACCAGACCCCTGTGGCGGCGCCGGTGGTAGGTCAGGCCGATCCACTCCCGGATGATCATCTCCAGCTCGTCGATGAAGAAGAACGCGAAGTCCTCCACCGACTGGCCGCGGCTATGGACATCAGGGCCCTTGTAGCCAGGCAGAGCCGCCAGCAGGCCCTGGTTCAAGGTCTTGAACCAGCGCTCGATTGGAGCTTTGTCCGTCGGCGTCAGCGGCCGGGCCGGCTGCAGCGAGATCTCGAACCGAGCGCAGACACTGCGGACGTGGTTGGACAGGTAGATCTTCCCGTGGTCGTAGACCACCGTCTCGGCCGCGACCGACGGCAGCAGCAGCCTGCCCTCCACGTCGACCAGCTTCTCCGCAGGGACGACCACCGTGGACGGGACGCCAAGCCGGGGCAGGTTCCTTCCCTGCAACAGCTCTGTGCGCGTCCGCACCGTCTCGAAGAGCACCGCGGCGACGTCCACGGCCTTCGTCGACACCGGGGTGAGCCGCAGTCCGGTGATGCACCGGCTGTAGAGGTCCATCGCGACCGTCAGCTCGCACTGCACCCAGCGGCAGGTCACCGGCTCCATCGCGAACACGTCCAGCCGGGTGGTGTCCAGCAGCACGTACTCACCCGGCCGGGTCGCCCGCAGGCGGCCGTAGACGGTCTGCGGGCGGTTCGCGATCGACCGCTTCCCCTTGGTGCTGCCCGTGAACGCGTTCGTCCCCGCGTCCAGTTCGCGCAGCACCTCGTAACCGGTCGACTGGGCGGGTATCTTCACCGTGCCCCGGCCGTGCTCGGCCGCGACACGCTCCTCGATCTCCAAGAGGATCAGCCCGCGGACCGGCCGGCTGGCGTTCGTGTAGCTGTCCAGGACCGTCCGGGCGCTCTCCAGCCAGCGGTGATCCACCCTGTCCTGGGCGTTCCGTCGCAGCTTGCTCGTGCGGACCAGACCCGCCGGACCGGACTTCTTCACCTGCGTGACCCACAGCCGGACGGTGCTCTCGCCGACCCCCAACTCGCGGGCCTTGGCCAGGTAGCGGTGCATCATCGGGACGCCCGGGGCGTACTCCGGCCGCGGCTCGCCCTCCTGTGCCAGCTCCCGCGAGCCCAGCCGGTAGCCGCAGAGGACCTCCTGCACGTGCTGGAAGCGCTGGGTGACCTCGTCCTCCTCGGCCTGGTCGAGTAGCCCCAGAGCGACGGCCGTGGACTCCCCCTCGTCCGGCAACTCGCCCAGCAACTGGGTCGTCGGGTCCGCCAGCAGGGCGGCCACGTCGACCAGCCTCCACAGCACCCCGCCGGACCCGGACTGCTGGAGCAGGACCTCGCGGCCTCGCACCTCGGACACCGTGAACGGCTCACCCTGGAAACTCAGGGCGAGTCCCGCCCGCAACGGAACCGTCCAGTTACTCATGCCGCCCTCCGCAGCACCGAGTCACCGTCGATCGGGCGGCTCAGGTCGACCGAGAGCCGCCCCGACCACACCAGTGCGAGGACGGCCGGCCGCACGTCCTCGACCGGCCGGCCCGCCGCCAGGCGCCGTTCGGCGACCGTGAGGGGATCCCCGTCCTGCACCACCTCCCAGGCCCGCGCGATGTCCTCGTCCGGCACAAGCCCGGCCCGCCGGTAGGCGGCCAGGAACCGCACGTTGGCCAGCAGCACCGGATCCGCCCCCGACCAGATCTCGTACTGCCAGCCGTGGCCCTCCACCAGGTCCCCAGGCCAGGCCAGAGCCTCCGCGATCTTCGGATCAAGAAGGCGGTCGGCCGGCTTCACGTTGACCACGCGCACGTTGCCGTCCCCCAGCACCAGCAGGAAGTCCGGCACGTGCAGCCGCCACCGACCACCCACCCGCGCCCGCAGACGGCACGGCTGGGCGAAAATCCCGACCACCTGCGGGTCGAAGTCCGCCAGCAGCAGCCGAGCCAGCTCCAGACGGCTCTCATAGACCACCAGCCCACGCGTCGTAGCCGACGCGTACTCCCCGGGATGATGCTTGTGCCCCTTCGCCGACCTGACCCGCCGCCACGGCACGGACCCGTCGAAACTGCCCCGGCGCAGCTGGCTGAACTCCACGCTGCAGACCGAGTCGTCCTCGTACCGGATCGAAGCCGTCGCAGACTCCTGACTGCCAGCCCTCACGCTTGTACGCTTGGTAACCATGAGCTGACCGTAGGAAGCCGCCCAGGACCAAGAGGCCGGATGACCGAGAAGTTCCCGGGACTGACCACCACCGACCACAGGCGTTGCTAACGCGCGTCGGAAGATTGCTAGCCGACTGCTAGAGATCGACCGACACTGCTAACGCGGACCCGGAACCTACAGCAGGCGGCGAAAACGCGTGTGCTGAGCGTCCCGCGGATGGCGTACACTGGTCTTACCGACGCGGGGTGGAGCAGCTCGGTAGCTCGCTGGGCTCATAACCCAGAGGTCGCAGGTTCAAATCCTGTCCCCGCTACTGAACACTCAGGGCCGGAACCTACGGGTTCCGGCCCTGAGTGCTTTCCGGGTTCCCGACGGTCCTGTCCCCCATGGCCCGCTCACCCACTCGGCCCGCACAGGTCGCCCCCCGACCACCCGCCGGGAAACCTGTGACCGAGCGCGGTGAAGGGCGGGAGAGCAGTGGTGGGGCCCGGAGAAGTGGAGACTGGTGGGCGGAGGATCGCTGACCTCCGGACTCTCGTCCGTGCGCTCCCTGTGCTGCTGATCATCGCGGGCGTCTGCTACGACTTCCTCACCCCGCCCCCCTTCACCGCGGTGCCCTTCTTCACGGTCGCCCCGCTCGTCGCCGCGCCCCTCTCCACGTTCGGCAACACGCTGCGTACCGGACTCGTGGCCGTCGCCGCCCTGTCCCTGCTGCACATCAGAGGGCCCTTCGACGTGGGCTCGGCCACCGAGGTCGCCACCGCGACGGCGGTCGCCGTGCTGGCCCTCGCCATCAACCGCCTCGTACGCCGCAGTGACCAACGTCTCGCCTCCGCTCGCGAGATCGCGGAGGCGGCCCAGCGCGCCGTACTGCCCGAACCGGCCGAACGGATCGGCGGGCTCGACATCGCGGCGCGGTACGAGGCGGCGCAGGCGGACGCGTTCATCGGGGGCGACCTGTACGCCGTGCAGGACACCCCGCACGGCGTACGGCTCGTCGTCGGCGACGTACGGGGGAAGGGCATGGGCGCGGTGGCGGCCGTTGCCGTGCTCATCGGGGCCTTCCGGGAGGCCGCCGAGCAGGAGGCGACCCTGGAGGCGGTGGCGCAGCGGCTGGAGCGGGCGCTGGTGCGCGAGGCCGCCCGGCGAGGCGGCCTCGAGGCGGTCGAGGGCTTCACCACCGCCGTACTCGCCGAGCTCCCGCACGCCGACGCCGTCGTACGCCTCGTCCACCGTGGTCACCCTTGGCCGCTCCTGCTGTACCGGGACGGCTCGCTGGACACGCTGCGGTCCGAGGACCCCGCACTGCCGCTCGGGATGGGCGAACTGGGCCCGTGGCCCGACCGGGCGCAGGAGGTCCCGTTCCCCGGCGGGGCCACCCTGCTCTTCTACACGGACGGGGTGACCGAGGCCCGGGACCGGCACGGCGTCTTCTTCGACCCGGCTCAGTGCCTCGCGGGCCGGACCTTCCACGGACCGCGGGCGCTGCTCGCCACGCTCGTGGAGGAGGTCGTCCGGCACACGGGAGTCGGCGGCGCGACGGACGACATGGCGCTGCTGGCGGTCAGGAGGCCGTGAGGCGGGTTCTTGAACCGCCCCGGGTCTGATGCCTGCGGGGTCAATATCACCGGTAGTAGTCGGACCAACCCACTCCGGTTAGCAACTGAAACATTGTCAACAGAAGTCACAGCAGTGAATTACCCGCGAGTCAGGATCAACTCGCCCGATTCATCCCGCTCATGACCTGAAAGTCCAGGCCAAGACCGCCAACGAATCTCCGGAACAGCTTGGAATCCGGTGCCTGCCTCTATTAACGTTCGATAACGCAGCGCGGTCGTCCCAGCCGTCACAAGAGTCGGCTCCGTGCGCACGCGCCGAATCCCGCAAGGGAACCGGGGAACCACCACTTGGGGTGAATCGGGCGTCGTTCCCGGTGGAGACACCGTGAGCGACGCGCGTAGGAGACCTTCCTGCTCCGAACCCGTCAGCTAACCCGGTAGGCGACAAGGAAGGAAAGGAGTGCGCCTACGTGGCGTCCAACCGGCCTGCCCCCCAGACTTCGTTCGCGCCGAGTGAGCAGCAGCCCGACTCATTCGGCTACGGCAAACGCCAGGACGAGGAGACCTGGGAGGAGTGGAACCCCACCGAGGATTCCCTCAAGCCCGTTCGCGGCAGGCACCGCGTCGGCAAGCAGCGCGGCGGAGGCCTTGCGCGCAGCTCCACGGTTCTGGGCGTCGGAGTCATAGCTGCCGTCAGCGCGGGCGGCATGGCCAGCGCGCAGACCGGCAAGCCGCCGGTCTCCATCACCCTGCCCGACCTTCCCCTGATCTCGGACGACCCCGAGGAAGAGGAAGAGGCCGGCTCCGCGACACCGCTCACCCAGGCCGGTCTGACCACGGCGGACGCCGAGCAGGGCAACTCCGACGCCGGCGAGGCCCTGCGCGCCCGCATCATCCTGCAGGCCGAGCGGCAGCAGGACCAGGTGGACCGCGAGGCCAGGCAGGCCGCGGCGACCGCCGCCGCCAAGAAGGCCGCCGAGCAGGCCGCCAAGGAGCGGGAAGCTGCCCGGGCCAAGGCCGAGGCAGCCAAGGAGAAGGCGGCGGAGGAGGCCCGGCAGAAGGCCGAGGCGGAGCGCCTCGCCGAGCTCGCCAGGAGCTTCGCGCTGCCGACGTCCTCGTACACCATCACCTCGACCTTCGGTCAGTCCGGCGCCCTGTGGTCCTCCGGGAGCCACACCGGCCTGGACTTCGCCGCCCCGTCGGGTACGCCGCTCAAGGCGGTCCACAGCGGCACCATCACCGAGGCCGGCTGGAACGGCTCGTACGGCTACCTCACGAAGCTCAAGCTCGACGACGGCACGGAGATCTGGTACGCCCACCAGTCCTCGATCAGCGTCAGCGTCGGCCAGAAGGTCAGCACGGGCGAGGTCATCGGCCGCGTAGGCGCGACCGGCAACGTCACCGGGGCGCACCTCCACATGGAGGTCAAGACGTCGGGCGGCGACGGAATCGACCCGATGGCCTGGCTGCGGAGCAAGGGGCTCAACCCGTAAACCCGTAGGTCAGCTCTTCGACGCCATCCGCTTTTCGGACGAGAAGCGGATGGCGTCCTGCTTTTCGCCTAGTTCCGGTAGGGGTTGTAGGCCGGGTCATACGCCGGGAAGGGCGACGCCTGCCCGTAGGCGTTCCCGTACGCAGGCCACGGTGGCGGCACCGGGAGTGGTGCCGTGGACCGGGCCGCGTACGCCAGTGCGGGACGGGCCAGCTCGCGGCGGGCCCACAGCTCGTGGAGCAACTCCCGTTCCCGTACGACGAAATCGGCGCCCGCACGGCCGCGGCGCCCCCGGTGGCGCAGGAACGCGAGGGACGTCGCGTAGGCCTCGTACTCCGCAACCGCCCGCCCCGCCGGGCGCCCGCCGTGATACGTGGCGTACTCGCGGGCCAGTCGCCGCGCCTTCATCGAGCCGAGCACGAACGGCTCGGGAACGGTCAGCCAGCCCGCCATGGCGTATGCGGGCAGCTCGGCGCGCACCGTACCGAGCTCACGCTGCCGCGTCCAGATGACCAGCCAGGTCAGCAGGCCGAACGCGGGCACCATGAACGCCGCGTACACCGCGAAAAAGCCGTATGTGCCGAAGGTCGACGAGCCGTTCCAGAGGGCGTGCATGCCCATCGCCAGCAGCAGGCCCGCGAAGGGCAGCAGTACGCGTCGTATGTGCTGGCGGTCCGCCGAGAGCGCCGCGATGCCGAAGCCGATGCCGGTGAGCACGGTGAACAGCGGGTGCGCGAAGGGCGACATGATCACGCGTACGAAGAAGGTGGCGGCGGTGACGGAGGCGATACCGTCCCCGCCGCTGAGCTGGTCGGTGCCGAAGGCGGTGCCGAGGTAGAGGATGTTCTCGGTGAACGCGAAGCCGGTCGCGGTGAGCCCGGCTATCACCACGCCGTCGACGATCCCGGTGAAGTCCCGTCTGCGGAACAGGAAGACAAGTAAGACGGCGGCGGCCTTCGCGCTCTCCTCCACGACGGGCGCTATGACCGTCGCGCCGATCGTGTCGGCGCTCGACGGGTCCGCGGTGGCCGTGGCTATCCAACGCGTCGCGAAACTGTTCGCGACGATCGCTATCAGCGCCGCCGCGCAGGCGCCCCAGGCGAACGCGAACGTCAGGTTCCGCCAGGGCCCCGGCTCGACCCGGTCCAGCCAGCGGAACGCGGCGATCAGCAGCGGGACGGGCAGCACGGCAAGGCCAAGGCCCACCAAAAAGCCCTCGGTGCCGGTCTGTTCGCGGACCAGGGCCAGGATGACGAGACCGGAGAGGGCGAGCAGGGTGATCAGCGCGCCGTAGCGCACCCACCTGCGGCGCCACCAGTGTGTATGCCGCCGGGTGCCTCCGGCGTGGGTGCCGGGAGGTGGTGGGTACGCCGGGTACGCCGGATACGGGGGACTGGTGGCCACAACATCGACCCTAACCAGGGAGGGGCTGGGCTTGCGACGGTACGTTTGCGCTCCGCTGGGTTCGCTGGATTCGGACGGGCTTTATGGGGTTCTGGGTGGGGCGTCGTGCGGGGTGCTGCGCGGCACGCGGTGGAACAGCAGGTCGTGCACCACATGTCCCTTGTCCAGGCCCTGGCTCTCGAAACGGGTCAGCGGGCGGAAGTCCGGACGGGGCGCGAAACCGCCGCCCGGCCGGCTGTTCTCGAAGTCCGGGTGCGCGGTGAGGACTTCGAGCATCACCTCGGCGTACGGCTCCCAGTCCGTGGCGCAGTGCAGCAGCGCGCCGGGCTTGAGGCGGGACGCGGCGAGTGTGAGGAAGTCCGGCTGGATCAGGCGGCGCTTGTGGTGGCGCTTCTTGGGCCAGGGGTCCGGGAAGTACACGCGCAGTCCGCTCAGGGAGTCCGGCTGGAGCATCTCCCTGAGCAGGATGATCGCGTCGCCGTTCGCGACCCGGATGTTGGACAGCCCGTGTCGGTCCGCGAGATTGAGCAGATTCCCCTGGCCAGGGGTGTGCACGTCGACGGCGAGAATGTTGGTGGCGGGATCCTCGGCGGCCATCTGAGCGGTGGCCTCGCCCATCCCGAACCCGATCTCCAGCACGACGGGCTTGTCGTTCCCGAACAGGTCGGTGAGGTCGATCTTCCGCCGGCCATCGATATCAAGCCCCCACTTTGGCCAGAGCCGTTGCAAGGCGTCGGCCTGCCCATGCGTGACCCGACTCCGCCGCGGCTGAAAGCTACGGATCCGCCGCTCGAAGTGGGACCCTGCGGGGTCGGCGCGGGGGCCGTCGGGGAAGCGGGGTTCGCCTTTGGCGCGGGGGTGGGGACGGCGGGGTTCTTCGGTGTTTTGGCGCTCAGACACAGTGCGGTTCATTTTACGGAGCGGGTTGCCTCCGGCGGTTGGGCGGGTGGGTTCGTTTTCGGGTGCGGGTGCGTTGTGGCTGGTCGCGCCCCGCGGCGGAGCCGCTGATGTCACAGCCCCGCGCCCCTTGGGTGGGTGGTGGGTCGGGGCCGTGGGCCGGTGCGTCAGCCCGTCGCAGGGTGGGCATACGGCCCTTCGTCTGACACAGGGCGCAGGTGGTCTGAGACAGAACCTACGCGACGGGCATACGACGCACCGGCCCACGTCCCCTCCCGCCGGTGGGAGGGTGCGGGCACGTTGTGGCTGGGGCGAGTGGAGCCGCAGGCTTTTGCTTTTCAGGGGCGCGGGGAACTGCGCGACCAGCCACGACGCACCCGTAGCCGCGACACGACCTGTCACCCCCACCCCCTTGCGGGGGGCCTGGGGCGCAGCCCCAGTTTCGGGAAGGGGCGGGGCTGGGGAAAGAAACCCCCGCGGTCACCCCAACGCCTCCAGAACCCTCCGCCCCACCTCACGCCCAATCGGAAGCGAAGCGGTAGCCGCAGGGGACGGCGCGTTCAGCACATGCACCGTGCGCGGCCCTTCCCGCAGAAGGAAGTCGTCCACCAACGTGCCGTCCCGAAGGACCGCCTGGGCGCGAACGCCCGCAGAAGCCGGAACCAGGTCATCCTGAGTAACCGCCGGCAACAAGCGCCGCACAGCCCCGGCAAACGCCGCCTTGGACAAAGACCGCCGCAGCTCACCCCCGCCATACCGCCAGTGCCGCCGAGCTATCCGCCAGGCTCCGGGCCAGGCAAGCGTCGCCCCCAGCTCCCGAGCCCGCACGGTCCGCCAGTCATACCCCTCACGGGCCAACGCCGGCACAGCGTTCGGCCCGATGTGAACGCCCCCGTCGATCCCGCGCGTGAGATGCACCCCGAGGAACGGAAACGCGGGATCCGGCACCGGATACACCAGCCCCTTCACCAGCCAGGGCCGCGCCAGCGAGTAGTACTCCCCCCGGAACGGCACGATCCGCATCCTGGGCTCGTCCCCTGCAAGGCGAGCGATCTCGTCACAGTGCAGCCCCGCACAGTTGACCAGCACACGCGCGCGTACGACGTCTCCATCTCCCGTACGAACAGCGACCCCGAGATCGGGCCGCCGGTCGATGTACGTGACCTCCGCCCCGTACCGAATCTGCGCCCCCGAGGCGTCCGCGAGCTGCCGAGCGACGCCCACGAAGTCGCAGACACCGGTCGTGGCGACATGAATGGCGGCAAGCCCCTGAACCTCCGGCTCGTACTCGGCGATCTGGGACGCCCCCAGCTCCCGTACCGGAATGCCGTTCTCCCGCCCCCGCTGCACCAGCGCATGCAGCCGCGGCAACTCGTCCCGCTCCGTGGCGACGATCAGCTTCCCCGTAACGGCATGCGCGATCCCGTACTCCGCGCAGAACTTGACCATCTCGGCCGCGCCCCGCACGGCATACCGCGCCTTGAGGGACCCGGGCCGGTAGTAGATCCCGCTGTGGATCACCCCGCTGTTGCGCCCCGTCTGGTGCTGAGCCGGCCCCGGCTCCTTCTCCAGCACCATCACCCGAGTCCCCGGCGCGGCCCGCGTAATCGCATAAGCCGTGGACAGCCCAACGATCCCCCCGCCGACCACGACCACATCACAGTCATAAACGATCACGCGTCGCACCTTCCCACCTCCCACTTAGATAGTGCACTGCGCCACTGACAACGCGCTGAAACCCCGAAAATCGGCGCAGGGGCCCCGCCGCCCCGATTGAGGGCCGTAGGCCCGAATGGGGCGCGGGGCTGTGTCGATTTGCGGCTCCGCCGCGTGGGCGCGATCAGCCACAGACAACCCACAGCCACAAAACCACACCAACCGGGCAGACGCGAAGGACCCAGCTCTACGCGGGAGCGACCAGCAACGGCCGAGCCCTCTCCCGCAGCTCCACCACCCGCGGCTCATCCCCATACGGCTCCAGCCGATGCAGAAGATCCTTCACGTACTCCGTGGTGCGGGCCGAAGAGATCCGCCCCGCCACCTCCACCGCCCGTACGCCCTGCTCACACGCGGCGTCCAGGTTCCCCGACTCCAGCTCGGCAACCGCGGACACCACGAGACGCAGGCCGTGCGACCGCACGAACTCCTCCGTCGGCTTCGACAGTGCCTGCTCGGTGAAGCGGCGCACTTGGCGCGGAGCCTTGAGATCGCGGTAGCACTCGGCGGCATCGGCGGCGAAACGGTCGTACGAGTAGAAGCCGAGCCAGGACGGGTCCTGGTCGCCGTCGCGGGCCCGCTCCAGCCAGCCCTCGGCGGCCTTCAGGGCCCCGCCGGCCGCCTGGGCGTCGCCGGCACGCGCGTGTGCGCGTGCCTCGACGAGGCTGAAGAAGCTCATGGTGCGGGCCGTGGCCAGGCCACGGTTGCGCTCCAGGGCGGCCTGGGCGAGGTCTACGCCCTCGTCGCCGAAGCCGCGGTACGTCGCTTGGAGGGACATGGAGGCCAGTACGTAGCCCCCCAGAGGCACATCGGCCGCCGCGCGCGCGAGACGCAGCGCCTGGATGTAGTACCGCTGTGCGGCCTCCTGCTGGCCGGTGTCGAAGGCCATCCACCCCGCAAGGCGGGTCAGTTCGGCCGAGGCGCCGAACAACGCCCGGCCCACCTCGTCCGAGTACGCGCCGAGCAGCAGTGGCGCCGCCTCCACTCGCAAGCACTCGGGCACCATGGACGAACGCCAGTCGCCGCCTCCGTACTTGGAGTCCCAGCGCCTGGCGTCCTCGGCGGCCTCACGCAGCTTCTGTACGTCGCTGTGGCCGACTTTCAGCGGTGCTCCGGAGCCGTCCGCAGGGCTCGCGTCGCGGGCCACCGAACTGTCGGCCGGGGTTATCAGCCACCGGGAGGCGGGAGTCGCGTACGCGCTCACCGCGAACGAACCGGCCAGCGACTGCCAGATGCCTCCGGAGCCGGCTTTGCGCCCGGCGAGGTCGAGACGGTACAGGTCCGTCGCGGCCCGCACGGCCTGTCCTACGTCACGGGGGAAGGCGAGGCCCACTTCGGGGGCGGGATCCGCGTCCGCCAGACCGATCTCGTGGAGCGGTACGGGGCGGCCGAGCTTCTGGCCGATGGCCGCGGCGATGAGGTGCGGGGCGGCACCCTGCGGCACCATGCCCTTCGACACCCATCTCGCCACCGACGTCTTGTCATAGCGAAGAGTCAGTCCGCGCTGTGCGCCAAGATCGTTGACGCGACGGGCGAGGCCTGCGTTGCTGATTCCCGCGAGGGCGAGAACGGCGCCGAGTTTTTCGTTCGGCCCGCGTTGCTCCCTGGACATGCGCCACCCCTCGACACAGACGGCTGCCGCGTTGGCATAACCACGCGGCATTCGTAAACCCAGCGTAGTTCGCCGCATCCCATGCGTTAAGAGGCATAGTTCCGGATGGCGAGATTGTGGTCCGCTGGGAAGTACGCAGCGTTGTGGTGTGCTCCTGGTGTGTGGCTGTGCGCCCGGCCGTGCGCTCTTCTCCGGCCACCGTCGAATCGCTTCCATGGATCCTGCGTGGGTCGGCCCGCTGTACTGGATCCAGCGGGCTGGGGGACACCGCCGTCTCATATCCCCGCGGGCGGCGGACCGGTCCGGGAGGCGAACTGCGCCTCCCGGATCGTGTGTTGCGCAGGGCCTGTACGGAGCGTGTGTACGCCCGTGCGCCCATCGCCGATTTGGCTGATTTTCGCCCCTGCCTTCTGAGCTCGAAAATCCCTCCTACCATGGCACTTGAGGGCGCGTTGAGTGTCGTGGGGGAGCGAACCGGGGGCGCATTCGCGTCGTAATCTCCGTGCTCCGTGCGTGCGTTCGCTCCATTGCGGGCATCTCCTCAGGGGCGCACTCTGGGGTGCACTAGCGGCGGCAGGACCCACCGGCGCGCTCTCTTCGTGGCAGCATGGTGCCCAGTTCGTACGGTGCACTGGTTGTCCACAGCCTGTGGAGGCGGCGATGCGGTGGTTGGTGGGGTGGAGCAGTACCGCCACTGCGGCTCCTGAGATCGGCTCGGCGGGGGCCACCGGCAGCAATGGCGAGACGGTGCACCCGGTGGGGTCCCAACTCCTGTGGGGCGACCCCGATCCGCTCTGGGCGGTCGGCGACTGGCGCCCCGACGAGGTGCGCGTCGTGAAGGCCGACGCACAGAACCGGATCGCCGTGCTCGGCACCTGCGGCGCCTCCGACGAACAGCTGCGGGTGGGCCTGGTCGCCGCGCGCGGAGGGGCACTTCGCCATCTGACGGCCTGGTCCGGCAGCTACACCGCCGTTGTCCAGGTGGGCCGCCGGGTGATGGTGTGCGGCGATCTGGCGGGCGCACGGCCGGTGTTCTACACCCCCTGGGCGGGCGGCACGGCGTATGCCACGGCCGCGCTCCCCCTCGCCGACCTCATCGAGGCCAACCTCGACTTCGGACACCTCGCAGCCATCCTCGCCGCCCCCGACGTACCCGCCGCCCTGCACAACTCCACGCCCTACCTGGGCGTGCAGCGCATTCCGCCGGGGCACGCGCTGATCCTGCGCGCCGGCGCACGCGAGATCGCCGGTTACGAACCGGTCGCCTCTCTCGCCGTCGCGGCCGCCACCGTCGACCCCGACAGCGCGGTGGACGCCGTACGCGACGCCCTCGTGGAGTCCGTACGCGCCCGTCTCGCCGCTCCCCGCCATGTCCCCGGCGCCGATGTGGACCCCGGTCCCGTGCCCGGCATGGGGCCCGCTGAGCGGCGTGCGGCACGCGGCATGCCCGTACCCGGCATAGGGGCCGACCTCTCCGGAGGCCCCGCTTCGGGAACCCTCGCCCTCCTTGCCGCCGGCCTCCCCGGAATGCCGGGCACCGTCCTCGGGCACGGCACCGGCGCCGGCGAGCGCCTCCTCGCGGTCACCTTCAACGACCTCGCCGTGAAGGGCCGTGAGGCCGAACTGGAGCGCGCCGGGACGCTGGCAGCCAACCCCCGGCTGCACCACGTAGTGGTCGCCGGCGGCGAAGAGGTCCTCCCCTACGCCGAGTTGGAAGGCCCGCTGACGGACGAGCCGGGCCCCTCCCTCGTGACCGCCGCCCGCCATCGCGCGCGGCTCGCCGCGGGCAGCGCGGACCACTTCACGGGGTACGGCGCCCGGCAGGTCCTGGACGCGCACCCGGCACGCCTCGCCGATCTGCTGATGGACCGCAAACGACGTCATCTGGTGCGCCCCGTCGCCGCGTTGGCGAAGGCGGACGGCTCGGTCATGGTCCCCGCGCGCGTGTACGGCGCGGCGCGCAAGCTCGCCCGTACGCCCTATCTCGTCGGCATACAGGGTCTCGCCGACCGGCTGCTGCACAGGCGCTTCGACGAGCCCGGAGGTGCCGTGGGGGCGTCCCTCGCAGCGCTCACCTGGGCCAGACCGGGCCCCGCCGCACGCTGGCTCACCGGCGAGGCGCTCGCTGAAGTATCGGTTCGCCTGACGGGCGCGACGTCCCGGGCGAGTGTCGGCCCCGGCCAGCGCCCCGGCGACTTCCGAGCCCGCGCCGCCCTCGCCCGGCACGCCGCCGACCTCCGCATCCTGGAACAGGCCGCCGAGATCCGCTTCCAGCGCCTGCACGCTCCCTTCCTCGACAACCAGGTCGTACGCGCCTGCCGAGCCCTCCCCGAGGCCCTCCGAGTCCAGCCCGGCGCCCGAGCCGCCATACTCCGTACGGTCCTGGAGGGCGCCGGCGTAGCCGACCTCCCACCCGGCTGGGGCGCCCCCTCCCACGCCACGTCGGCAGCTGCCGCGCGCACGGGCCTGCGCGCCGCCGCGGACACCCTGGTAGCCCTCTTCGACACCCCACTCCTGGCCCAGGCAGGCCTGATAGAGGCCAGGGTCGTCCGCAAGGCCCTCCGAGCGGCGGCGGAAGGCGAACCCCTGCCCCTGGAGGGCCTGGCAGACCTCGTCTCCCTGGAGCTATGGCTCGGCCGCTTGCTGGACCGCAGGGGCACGTGCTGGACCGGGACGCCCGCGCGACAGCGGGCGGTGCCCGGGGGGATCGCGCCTGAGAGGGGTGCGTTGGGGGCGGCGGCGGCTCGGCAGGGGTAGTGGGGGTTTCGGTGAGGGGTTTCTCGCCCCCCCGCCCCTACCCGTCCCATCCCGGAGCCAGGCTCGGCTCACCGCTCCTCAAACGCCGGAGGGGCTGTGGCTCCACGCCGGAGCTCCGCCGCCCAGGCGGAACTTTCCAGCGCAGGCCCTCATCAACCAGCCCGTCCGGCGTTTGAGGACGAGGCCGTCAGGCCGATGGGGGTCTGGGGCGCAGCCCCGTCGGGGTCGAAGGGGCGGAGCCCCTTGCCTTCGGGAAGGGGCGGGCTTGGGGAAATGAAACCCCGCCAAGCATCCCCTTACCGGCACCCCGCCCACGTGCGGCGAGGCACGCACGCGCGCCCGTACGGGGAAAAAGGTCAGCCCCCTTTCCCCGTACGGGCCTCAGCGAAGTGGCCGAACGTGCAACACGCCCGCCCCATGCTCTACGCGGGACGCGACCGCAGCCCCTCCAGCAAAATGTCCAGCAACCGCGCCGAAGCCGCAGCCTGCTGCGCCGCATCCGGCAGCGACGGCGCCGCCGTGGCGATCACCAGCAGCACGTCCGACACGGTCACGTCCGTCCGCAGCTCACCCGCCGCCCGAGCCCGCTCCACAAGCCGCCCCACGACCTCGAGCAGCTGAGCGGCCCCCGCGTCGTCGTCCGCCGCAGCGACCTCCCCGTCGGACCCGGATCGCTGCTCCACGAGCCGCAGCTCACCGGAGCCGGAGCCGTTGCCGGATCCGAAGCCGGACACCGACTGCGCCCGCTGCTGCGGCACCAGCGCCTCGTCGAGAACCGCACCGTCCTCCACGACGCCCACCCGCAACACCTGCGGAGGCAGCAACCGCCCCGCACCCGAAGCCACAGACGTCCGCAGAAAGCGCGAGAGCGCCGACCACGGCTCGTCCTCCTGGCCGAGCGCCGCCCGGGCCTGGTCGGTCAGCCGGGAGGTCTCCTCCTCGGCGATCCGCCGGACCAGGACGTCCTTGCTCGGGAAGCGCCGGTACACCGTGCCCACGCCGACCCGTGCGCGCCGTGCCACGTCCTCCATCGGCGCGCCGTATCCCAGCTCGCCGAAGACTTCGCGTGCCGCACGCAGTACGTGCTCCAGATTGCGCTGTGCATCCACGCGCAGCGGTGTCGTCCGCGATGCGTCCCCCGCACCGCGTCCGTTCCCCATCGCCGCACCGACCGCGCCGCCGCCTGCGATGGCAGACGCGGATGACCAATGAGTTTCTTGAACATGCATATGTGTTCCCCCGGTAATGACGTCTCCCCCCGGAGACTCTCCCCGCCATTGACAAGCCGGAGCGAGCGGAACAGGCATCGGCCCCACGACCCGTGGTATCCGTCGTACCAGTCGTGCGGACCCGCCGAGTGCTTCCCCCTACACCCCGATGAGACACGAACATAGTTGAGTAAGGGTCAATTCAGAAGGGGCAGGTTCCGCACAGTGCGCCCCCCGATCGGACTACGGACCGCATACGTCCCGATTAAGACACCCACCCTCCTCCTGTCCACCCCATCTGACCTGCGCATCTTCCGTGCACTCCGGCAAATCGGCCAACTCTGCGCGTCTCAGGCGGCGGGTCACACAAATTGTCGGGGCTGTGGACAAAATCAAGAGCGCGTTGCGTCATGGGTGGGTGAACACTGCGATCTCCCGGGGGACGACCCCCGAACGCCCGAACGGTGCGCGCATTCTCATCGTCGGTGGCGGTTACGTCGGGATGTACACCGCTCTGCGACTCCAGCGGAAGCTGAAGGCGGAGCTCAAGCGCGGCGACGTAGAAATTGTCGTGGTCACGCCAGATCCCTATATGACCTATCAGCCGTTCCTGCCCGAGGCCGCCGCGGGAAACATCTCGCCCCGCCACGTCGTCGTGCCGCTGCGCCGCGTTCTCGACCAGTGCAAGATCGTCATCGGCGAGGCCCAGTCCATCGACCACGCCAAGCGCACCGCGACCCTCACCACACTCGCCACCCTGGAAGAGGGCGCGGAGCCGGAACAGATCTCCTACGACCAGCTCGTCCTCGCGCCCGGCTCCGTCTCACGCGTCCTCCCCATCCCGGGCCTCGCCGACCACGGCATCGGCTTCAAGACCGTCGAAGAGGCCATCGGCCTGCGCAACCACGTCATCGAGCAGATGGACATCGCCTCCTCGACCCGCGACCCCGCGATCCGCGACGCGGCCCTGACCTTCGTCTTCGTCGGGGGCGGTTTCGCCGGCGTGGAGGCCCTCGGCGAACTCGAGGACATGGCCCGCTACACCGCGCGCTACTACCACAACGTCAAGCCCGAGGACATGAAGTGGATCCTCGTCGAGGCCTCGAACCGCATCCTGCCCGAGGTCGGCGAGGAGATGGGCAAGTACACCGTCACCGAACTGCGCCGCCGCAATATCGACGTACGCCTGGAGACCCGCCTCGAGTCGTGTGTGGACCGGGTCGCCGTACTGAGTGACGGCGCGCGCTTCCCGACGCGTACGGTCGTATGGACCGCCGGTGTGAAACCGCACCCGATCCTGGCCGCCACCGACCTGCCGCTGAACGAGCGCGGCCGCCTCAAGTGCACCGCCGAACTGACCGTCGAGGGCGTCACGCACGCGTGGGCCGCGGGAGACGCCGCCGCCGTCCCCGACGTCAGCTCCAAGCAGCCCGGCACGGAGACCGCCCCCAACGCCCAGCACGCGGTGCGCCAGGCCAGGACCCTCGGCGACAACATCGTCCACTTCCTGCGCGGCGAGCCCCTGGAGACGTACTCCCATGCGTACGCCGGCTCGGTGGCCTCCCTGGGACTGCACAAAGGCGTCGCACACGTCTACGGGCGCAAGTTGAAGGGCTACTCCGCCTGGTTCATGCACCGCACGTACCACCTGAGCAGGGTTCCGACCTTCAACCGCAAGGCCCGGGTGATGGCCGAGTGGACGCTGGCGGGGCTCTTCAAGAGGGAGATCGTCTCCCTCGGTTCGCTCGAACATCCCCGTGCGGAGTTCGAACTCGCGGCCGGTGGAAAGCCTCCAGAGGACCCGAAGGGGTCGTCCTGACCGGACTCAGGAACTCCACCTCAGGGACCGGCGTCTGACGGATGTCGGTCCGGTCGGACACACTGGTCCACGACCATGGGCGGGCCGACCGCTCGCCCTTCAATCTCACGAGGCCGTCCCACAGTGAACTTCACGCGCTGGAGCGCCCGGCTCCCCGGAACGCAGCGCCGCGCTCAGGCGCGGACCGGCAGTTCGTCGAACGCGCTCCCCTCGGAGGGCGGCTCCGTGCCCGCGGCCCGCGCCGAGCGGCGAACCGCCGGCGAAGTCGCCGACACCGATGACGTCGGCGACGACGAAACCCCACAGATCCCCGCTGTGGACGAACTCCCGGTCCGGGAGGTCCTCGACCGCATCCCCGCCCTCGTAGCCCTCGTACACGGCCCGGAGCACCGCCTCGCGTACGTCAACGACGCCTATGCGGAGGCCTTCGGCGTACGTCCGGTCGGCGAACCCGCGCGTGAGGCGCTGCCCGAGCTGGAGGAGATCGGCCTGCTGTCTCTCCTCGACCAGGTCCTGCGCAGCTCCAAGCCGCGTACGGTCCTGTCCCGCAAGGTCCCCAGCGGCCGCTCGTACACGTTCACATGCACCCCCGTCGACATCTCGGCCACCCTCGAAGGGGGTGGCGTACTGATCTTCGCCGCAGACGTCACCGACCAGGCCGTGGCAGCCGACCGCCTGCGCGTCAGCGAGCGCGAGCTGCGCGAGACCGCGGTCACCCTCCAGCGCTCCCTGCTGCCCCAGGACCTGGAGGAACCCGACGACCTGCGCGTCGCCGCCGTCTACCACCCCGGCGGCACGGAGGCCGCAGTCGGCGGCGACTGGTACGACGTCATCACCCTCGGCGGCGGCCGTACGGCCCTGGTCATCGGCGACGTCATGGGCAGAGGCGTACGCGCCGCGGCCGTCATGGGCCAACTCCGCACCGCCGTCCGCGCGTACGCCCGCCTCGACCTGCCCCCGCACGAGGTCCTCCAGCTCCTCGACGGCCTCGCCACGGAGATCGACGCCAACCAGATCGCCACCTGCGCGTACGCCGTCCACGACCCCAACGAGGGCCGCCTCGTGTACGCCTCCGCCGGCCACCTCCCGATCCTCGTACGCGACGACAGCGGCACCGTCCTGCGCGCCGAGGAACCCATCGGCCCGCCCCTCGGCACGGGCGGCTGGATGCACGCCTCCGGTTCGATCCCGCTCGGCCCCGGCTCCACCGCCGTGCTCTACACGGACGGCCTGGTCGAGCGCCGCGACAAGGACCTGGACGAGGGCATCGCCGCCCTGGAGGAAGCCCTCGCGGGCGCCACGGGCACACCCCAGGTGATCTGCGACCGCCTCGTCCGCTCGGCGGGCATGACGGCCGACCACGACGACGACGTGGCGGTCCTGGTACTCCAGCACCCGTCCCGTACGGGCTCCGACGGCGAGCTCTTCCGAAACGCCGCCCTGGAGCTGCTCGGCGGCGTGGAAGCGGCCCCACGCGCGCGTGCCTTCGCCTCCGGCGTCCTGACGAGCTGGCGCTTCCCCACGGACCTGCACGACCTCGGCGTCCTCGCCGCCAGCGAACTTGTCGCCAACTCCCTCCAGCACGGCACCCCGCCCATGCGCCTGCGCCTGCGCCGCACAGACCGCCGCCTGATCGTCGAAGTGACCGACGGAGACGACCACCTCCCACGCCGCCGCCGCGCCGAACCCGCCGACGAGGCCGGCCGCGGCATCGCGATCGTCGCCACCATCGCCTCCAACTGGGGCTCACGCCGCACGCCCGGCGGCGGCAAGTCGGTGTGGTGCGAGTTCGCACTTCCGCGTGTCACATAGATCCGAGGCCGCGCGCCATCTGGCCGATCGCCGCACACGGTGCTAGTAGCTCCCCCATGGCAGAGCAAACGGAATCGGGCTTCCAGCTCACAGGCAGTGCTCCCGAGCGATACGAGCAGTACGTCGCGCCGATCATGGCGCCCTTCGTCGAGGCGGTCGTGGACGCCGTCGACCTGTTCCCCGGAGCCACGGTGCTCGACCTCGCATGCGGCACCGGATTCGCGGCGCGGGTGGCGGCCGCCCGGGTCGGTCCCGCGGGCCGGGTCTTCGGCGCCGACCCGAACGAAGGCATGCTCAAGGTGGCCGAAGCACACCACCCGCGCATGTACCCGGACATCGAGTTCACCGCGGCCCCCGCCGACCAACTCCCTTACGCAGACGACACCTTCGACGCGGTCGTCTGCCAGCAGGGCATCCAGTTCTTCCCCGACCTTGACGCGGCGCTCGCCAAGACGGCGCGCGTGACCCGCCCCGGGGGCCGCTTCGCCGCCACCATGTGGGCATCGCTCGACAAGTCCCCATACTTCACCGCCCAGCACCGCGCCATCGCAGAACACGGCGGCCCGGAAGCCGCCGCAAACTTCACGGCCGCCTTCGTCCCCGCCGAACGCCTCACCACCGCCCTGCGCCGAGCAGGCTTCCAGGAGGTCACAGACCGCGAGGTCACCTTCGGCATCGCCCTGCCCCCGCTGGCGGACTTCGCCGCCAGCCACTTCTCCGCCGTCCCCTGGGGCCAGACGATCATTGAAACAGGCGGCCAGGAAGCCCTCACCAGCGCGGGCCGTACGGTCCACGACCTCCTCAAGGCCCATACCGCCCCCGACGGCACAGCGACGCTCTCCTTCACCTCGACCCTGGTCACAGCCCTCCGCTGACACAAAGAGGCGGCCGCCACCCCAAGGTGACGGCCGCCTCTCCCCGGCTTCAGACCTTCGCGGATACGGCCTCCGAGGGCCCCTCACTCCGCGCGACCACCCGGCTCCCCGCCATCGACGGCTGATTCTGTACGGGCGTGAGCCGGCGCCCCAGCCGTACGGCCAGGAACGTGATGCCCAGCGAGAACAGCAGGAACGTCACGACGTACGGCCCGTGCAGCGCCGCCCCCATCGGCCCGCCCACCGCAGGACCGACCGCCAGCGCAAGCTGCTTCACCAGCGCGAACGCCGAGTTGTACTGCCCCGCCATCCCCGCCGGCGCCAGATCGGCGACCAACGGTGCCACGGTCGGCGACAGCATCGCCTCACCGAGCCCGAAGAGCGCGTACGTCGAGATGAACGCGGCCGTGGCCATGGCCTGGCTGCCGCCCCCGAGCCCCGCATACCCGGCCACGCCCCACGCGACGGCCCAGATCAGCCCGACAGCCGCGATCACCCGAGACCGTCGACGCCGCTCCACGAACCTCAGCACCACGAACTGCGCGACCACGATCACCGCCGTGTTGGCGGCAAGCGCCGTACCAAGCGTGGAAGTCGAAATCCCCGCCGCCTCGACACCGTACGCACTCAGCCCCGACTCGAACTGCCCGTAGCAGGCGAAGAACAGCACAAACCCCAGCACACACAACTGCACCATGGCCCGATTACCGAGAAGCTCCTTCCAGCTCCCCCTGTCCCGCGGCGCCCCGCTCCCGATCCGCGACGCATCCGGCATCCGTACGGTCGCCATGATCACGACCAGCAGCAGAAACATCGCCGCCTCGACCGTGAACAACAACGTGAAGGAACCCGGCCGCGTTGCATCGACGAGATGCCCACCAATGAGCCCACCGACCCCCAGCCCGAGATTCTGCAGAAAGAACTGCATGGCGAAGGCTCGCGACCGAGTCCCGGCAGTCGAACAATCCACGATCATCGTCGCAAGCGCCGGCTGCATCACGGCCTGCCCCGCCCCGAGCACCCCCGCGGCCGGCAACACGGTCACCCCGCTACTCGCAAGCCCCAGACTCAGCGCACCCAACGCGGCAGTGACCAGGGCGACAAGCAGCACCGGCAGCGCACCACGCCGGACGATGGCCCGCCCGGCAAACGGCAGCACAACCAGCGCGGCCACCGCGAAGACAGCAAGCACAAGCCCCGCCGTCACAGCACCGAGCTCCCGCACCTGCGCCACATAGACGTACAGATACGGGACGGTGAAGCCGAGCCCAAACGCGCCGAGTGCGTTGCCCACATGGATCCGACGCATCGCTGCGCCCCTCGCCCTGGTCACTTTCACCTGCTTCAGTAGTTCACGGACTTAGAAGTGAAGACTTCAAAGCTAAACTTAGATCCTGAACTCTACACACTGAAGGACTTAGACACCAAGCGAGCGCATGCCATACTTCGGCCCATGGGCGACACCCCCGGCGCCGGCGAGCCGACACTCGAAGAGCAGATCGCCGCGTACCAGCGCGAGTTCCAGGACCTCGACCCCCAGGTAGAGAAGATCGTCTCGGCCCTCGGCCGCCTCAACCGCCGTATGAACGTCGCCTACGGCCGCCAGACCGCCACCCTCGGCATCAGCAACGCCGAGTGGGAGGTCCTCAAGGCCCTCGTCCTCTCCGGCGCCCCCTACCGCCTGGGCCCGAGCAACCTCGCCAAGCGCCTCGGCCTGACCCCGGCCGCGATGACCCACCGGATCGACCGCATGGTGGCGGAGGGCCTGGTCACCCGAGAGCGCGACGAGTCCAACCGCGTACGCGTCATCGTCGAGCTCACCACCGAGGGCCGCGAGAAGTGGCTGGCAGCCATGCGCCTGGCCAGCGTCTTCGAGGAGGACCTGCTCCAGGACCTCTCCCAGGAGGAACGCGGCGTCCTCGGCGACGTTCTGACCCGCCTCCTCCGCCGCGTGGAGCACGCCCAGCCGGACGCCGGCGGCCGGCTCACAGACCTGGACTGACGGCACCCCCCGAGGTTTGCCGAGCTGTCGCTTAGGGGAAGCTTGACAACCCCCTCGTGGATCCGTAAGGTTCTTCGAGTTGCCACGGGGCCGTAACGGTTCTGCGGCAGCAACTCCCGCCGCAGAAGCGGCACACCAAACCACTAGTGCGATCTCCCTACGGGGTCAATTTCGGCATGCCCGAATTGAATTCCCTTGGGGGCAGGCAGCCCGATTAGGAATTGCCGACAGCATCCGCTAACGTTTGGAACGTCGGAACGGCCCAACAGCCGCGAGGACAAAACCAGTTGACTGGGGTTCAGGCCCGAAAGGATCTGCTACAGTCGACATCGCTGGAAGGCCGAAAAGTCGGAAAGCGAGACCCCCCGACGGGGAATCGGACGCGAAAGAGTCTGGTAAAGTCGGAAACGCAAGACCGAAGGGAAGCCCGGAGGAAAGCCTGCGAGGGTGAGTACAAAGGAAGCGTCCGTTCCTTGAGAACTCAACAGCGTGCCAAAAATCAACGCCAG